>JACPUE010000012.1 GCA_016192425.1 Burkholderiales bacterium | reverse complement strand
TCGAAAACCCTGTCAAATCCAGCCCTCAAAAGGCTGCAAAATCAGCCCAGTCATAACCCCCTCGGGGCGTCGTTTTACTCACCTGTTGCTGGCGCCATTACGGCGAACATCGGTGGCTCCATTACGGCGGTCAGTGACACATGGTGGCTATCGCGGGTGATCGTTACAACCTGCTGGGGCGCAGCCGGTCGTGTTCTGGAACGCATATTCACTCGGCAGCTGTTGTTTGCTGTGCAGTGAATCCCCCGTGCCCTGCACTCGTCGCTGTGGTGCGCCATCGGGCTGCAGGCTGTGCCTCACGCTTTTTGCCGAATCGTGGTCATCCGGCTTTGAGCCCAGACGGTCCGCACCACAGCCATTGCGCGCTACGCTCAGTGCAGAAACGGATGTTGGCAATGACCCCAGAAGAACACGAATCACTATTGAAAAAGGCATTTGATGCCTATCTCCTGGTGTGCGGCCAACCGGGCTGTATCCCGAGCAGACCCTATCTCCCGTATAGCGCAGTCGACTTGAAAGGCTTGCGATGGTCCACCATGGGAGACATGCTGATCGAGGATGAGCTTCGAGAGCTCACCAACAACCTGAACGCGTGGCTTGGGGCACTGCGGCGTTGGCACGCCTGGCAGATCGTGATGGGCGATCACTCGGAGGATGAGCGCTGGGAGCTGGAACATGAGTTCGTCACACCGCTGGCCACCTACTGCCTGTTTCAGCCGAGCGCTCTGCGCGACACGATCACCTTTGTGGTCACGAACGGCATGCATCAGGTTCTGAAGTCCGTGGAGCCTTCCTATCCGGATCGTCTGCCGCTCGACCAGGTGCCGTGGGAGAAACCAAGCTATTCCACGCGTCGAAAGAAGGAGGCGCAACTCGCGCACATCGTCACCAGATGGCAGGAAGGGGCGCTTCTACTCAATATGTTGAGGAAACTGGACGATCAAGCCAATCGTCAAGCGACATCGGATTTTCGCAATCTTGCCAGCCACAGCATCGCTCCAAGGTTCTCAAGGGGGATCACCCGGACGGTGACACGGACTGTCGTGCAGCAAACCCGGCTGGAGCCGAGGGGAGACGGCTACTTTCACGACGTGCCAGTACCCGGTCAGATCTCCATCAGCTACGGCTTCGGTGGAACGGATCCGCTTGACCTGAACCAGGTGCGAGAGGCCAATGTCCAGCAGTTTGCAGTGGCGGTGGCCTGCTTTGATCACTACATCACCCTCTTGAAAACAACAACTGGATAGAAGGCGCTGACGGGGTTGGTGCGGCCTGTCATGACTGCGACACGTATCTTCCCAACCATTCGGAGATATAGCAGTTCTCAAAAAGAGGTTGGGCGCGCCGGTGCTGAATCATGCTGGATGGGTCCATGATGGTGATGCAGGGGAAGCCGGTATTCCGGTGGCCCAGTACGTTCGCATGTCCACCGAACACCAGAAGTACTCGACGGAGAACCAGGCCGAACGGATTTCAGAGTACGCCGCTCGTCACGGGATGCAGATCGTCCGCACCTACACGGACTCCGGCAAGAGTGGTCTGAATCTCAAGGGGCGTAGCGGCCTGCAGTCGCTGCTGCACGACGTCAAACAGCCCAACCCTGAATTCAGCGCCGTTCTGGTGTATGACGTGAGCCGATGGGGACGCTTCCCCGATCCCGACGAGGCGGCGGTCTACGAGCATGCGTGCAAGAGCCGTGGCATTCGCGTGATCTATTGCGCAGAGCCGTTCAACAACGATGGCTCGCTGCCATCGACGGTGTTTATCGGGATCAAGCGCAGCATGGCCGCGGAGTACAGCCGGGAGTTGTCGGTCAAGGTCTTTGCCGGTGCCTGCAACATCGTTCAGCACGGCTACCGCCAGGGAGGTGCGCCCGGCTTTGGCCTACGGCGGCAGTTGATCGACGAGCAGCACAACGTCAAAGGGCTGCTGTCGCGCGGTGAGAAGAAGAGCATCCAGACCGACCGCGTGGTGCTGGTTCCCGGCCCACCCGAAGAAATCGCCGTGGTACTCCGAATCTATCGGCTCTTCCTGGAAGAATGCATGCCCGAGCGCGTCATCGCGTCGGTCTTGAACCGTGAAGGCATCCTTTCGGACGCTGGCACGCTCTGGTCGCGCGGCTCGATTCACCAGATCCTGACCAACGAGAAGTACATCGGAAACAACGTCTACAACCGCACGTCCTTCAAGCTCAAGGTCAAGCACGTGCGCAACCCGCCAGACAAGTGGATCCGAAGGGATGGTGCGTTCGAGGCGATCGTTCCTGCGCACCTGTTCCTGCAGGCCCAGGCGATCATCATGGCACGCTCGCGCCATCTGGATGATGCGCAGTTGCTGGACCTGCTTCGCCAGACGCTGGAGAAACACGGTGCGCTGTCGGGCATCGTCATCGACGAGGACGACGATGTCCCTTCCAGCTCTGCCTACCGTAGCCGCTTCGGGAGCCTGCTGCGGGCTTACAGCTTGATTGGCTACACGCCTCGGCGTGACTACGCCTACCTGGAGATCAACCGCTCGCTGCGCCGGCGCCATCCGGAACTGATCGAAGAGATGGCGGCCAGTATCCAGGTAGCCGATGGTTGGACGGTGCGCGATCCCGGCACTGACCTGCTCACCGTCAACGGCGAGTTCACGGTCTCGCTGGTCATCGCACGGTGCAAGCCAACGCCTGCTGGATCGCACCGCTGGCGAATCCGGTTCGATGCCAGCCTCCTGCCCGACATCACGGTGGTGGCGCGCATGGACCCAGGAAACCAGCGAGCCTTCGACTACTACGTGTTCCCGGCCATCGACTTCTCGGCTGAGACGCTGCCGACGCTGGAGGACAACGGCTTCACGCTGGATGCTTACCGCACAGATTCCCTGGATTTCTTCTATCAGTTGGCGGGGCGCGTTCCCCTGCAGGAGGCCGCATGACGTCATCTTCCGCACGCATCGAGATGATCCCGATCTGCGACATCGCGGTGGCGAACCCGCGTGTGCGCAACGCGAAGACCCACAAGACCATCACCGACAGCATCGACCAGGTGGGGCTGAAGCGGCCAATTACGGTACGCCGGGTTTCGCCGGGGCAAGGGAGCACGCCCTACGCGTTGATCTGCGGACAGGGGCGGCTGGAGTCCTGCAAGATGCTGGGGCAGACCGAGATCGCCGCACTGATCGTAGACGTGAACGAAGAGACAGGTCACGTCATGAGCATCGTGGAGAACGTCGCGCGCCGAACGCCTCGGGCGGTGGAGACGTTGGAGCAGGTCCGCGTGCTGAAGGAGCGCGGCTACACCGACGGTGAGGTCGCGGGCAAACTCGGCTGCACAGCGTCCTGGGTCAACAACGTGGCCAATCTGCTGGAACGCGGAGAGAAGCGGCTGCTGGCGGCGGCGGAGGCTGGCCACATTCCGCTGCACCTGGCAGTCAGCATTTCGCGGGCCAGCGGCAGCGAGGCCCAGCAGCTCCTGCTGGATGCGTACGAGAGCGGCGAACTGAAAGGACGCAAGGTCACAGTCGTCCGCAAGATTCTGGAGCAGCGGGAGCGAAGCGGAAAGAAAGGCAATACCTCCTTCGCCAAGGGCGCCGCCCGGCGGCAGATGAGTCCGGAAGATCTCACCAAGCTCTACCAGCGAGACGTGGACATGCACCGTCGCATCCAGAAGAAGGCCGAATACACGCAGAAATCGCTGCTGCTCGCCCGGCAGATTTTCAAGGAGCTGTTCGCCAGCAAGGACTTCTGCGCCCTGCTGAAGACGGAGAAGCTGGGCACCGTTCCGCAACCACTGGCGGAACTGGCGCCGCGCGGAGGGCTCGCGCGATGAGCCAGAGGCCGCCGAAGTCGGTGCGGCTCGGGTTCGAGCGCGACTGCATGGAGATCGCACTGGACCTGCTCCATGTGGAGATACCGTTGCCGACCGGCATCAAGGAGACCGTCAAGTACAAGCAGGTATGCACCTCGGTGCTGGCCATTGGCTTGGTTGAGCCCATCGTCGTGGCCCACAGCCGGCAGAACGTAGGCTCGTTCATCGTGCTGGACGGCCGCATGCGACTGGAAGCCTTGCGAGACCGGGGTGCGCAGAAAGCGCTGTGCCTGATCTCGACGGACGACGAGGGCTACACCTACAACAAGCGCGTCAACCGTCTCTCGGTGGTGCAGGAGCATCGAATGATCGTCCGGGCTGCCGAGCGGGGCGTGTCGGTGCAGCAGTTGGCCGACGTTCTGGATGTGACGCCTGGCGCCATCCGCCAGCAATTCAAGCTGCTGGACGGCATCTGCAGCGAAGCGGTTGTGCTTCTGGCAGACAAGCCGGCCACGTATGCCGTGTTCCGCGCGTTGAAGCAAATGAAGCCGTTCCGGCAGATCGATGTGGCGCAGGCCATGATCAACCTCGGCAACTACTCCGCGAAGCTGGCGCTGGCCATGCTGCAGGCGACGTCGCCTGACCAGTTGACCGAGGAGGCGTCCGCCAAGACGCAGCGGGGCGGGCCGACAGAGGCGTTGCAGCGTCTGGAGCGGGAGTTGGCGGCCGTGCAGGCGGATACTCGGTTGCTGGAAGAAGGCTACGGCCCGGCCAACTTGCAGCTTGAGATCATCAAGACCTACATCGGCAAGACGCTTCTGGAAAACGCCGCAGTGGTCCGATGGCTAGCAAAGACCCATTCCGAGTACCTGCAGCAGCTGCAGCTCATCGCGGAAATCAAGCAGTTGCCATCGCAGTAGATAAGACCATACTGCCCGTCTGTTTCCAATGGAGTATCTGCGTCCCAGCGTTCTGCCATGGGCTCGTGGGCTGTGCCCCGTGCCTTGTGCCGAGTCACGGCCATCCAGCTTTGATCCCTGACGCCTCCGGCCCTTGAGGGTCTGCGCGCTGCGCTTGCCCAAGCCGCGTGTGGCTGGGGCTGAGGTGTGCCGGCTTGCTGTTCCCTTTATCGTGCCACGGCGTGCTCGCCGTATCGGGCGGCGCGTGCCCTGCACGCGGGCTGCCTGTGGCCATCTGCGACCCTTGACTGCTTGCGCTGCCCCGTGGCCCGGAAGGGCTAGGCAATTCCGCCCGGCAACCTTTCAGGAGTAACCATGAATTGCGCATTCATCACCGACGAGTAGCATGCGCTGCCGCTGCCGCTGCCGCTGCCGCTGCCGCTGCCGCTGCCGCTGCCGCTGCCGCTGCCGCTGCCGCTGCCGCTGCCGCTGCCGCTGCCGCTGCCGCTGCCGCTGCCGCTGCCGC
>JACPUE010000008.1 GCA_016192425.1 Burkholderiales bacterium | reverse complement strand
GGCGGCAGGCCGCGCTGGGTGGTGTAGGCGCTGCGGGCGGAATCGACCACGATGGGGGCGCCGCAGGCGTACACCTGGTGGCCCGAGAGGTCGGCAAAATCCTGAAGCACGGCCTGGTGCACAAAGCCGGTGCGGCCGTTCCAGGCGTCTTCGGGCAGGGCGTCGGACACCACGGGCACGTAGTGCAGTTGGGGCATGTGGGCGGCCTGCTCGCGCACCCAGTCGTCCAGGTACAGGTCGGCTGGGCGGCGGCCACCCCAGTAAAAGTGTGTGGGCCGGGTGATGCCCTTGTGGCGCAGGTGCTCGATGATGGCCTTGATGGGCGCAAAGCCCGTGCCCGAGGCCAGCAGCACGATGGGCTTGTCGGAGTCTTCGCGCAGGAAAAAGCCGCCAAACGGGCCTTCGATGCGCAGGATTTCCTTCTCCTTCATGGCGCCGAACACATGGTCGGTAAAGCGCCCGCCGGGCATGTGGCGGATGTGCAGTTCGATGCCGGGGGCCTGCGCCTGCGTGTGCGGTGCGTTGGCCATGGAGTAGGCCCTGCGCGCGCCGTCACGCAGCACAAATTCCACGTACTGCCCCGCGTGGTAGCGGAAGGTATCGGCCGCAGGCAGCTGCAGTTGCAGTTGCATCACATCGGCAGAGCGGCGCTGCAGCGTGCTCACGCGCACGGGCAGCTTCTTGATGGGGAAGGCGCTTTCGTCGGTGACCTGGCGCGATTCGAGCACCACCGGCGTCTGTGCCACGCCGCAGCAGGTCAGCACCCAGCCTGCGGCTTCTTCGTCGGCGCTCAGGGCCTTGTCCTGGTGTGTGCCGTGCACCACGGTGCCCTCCAGCATCTTGCACTTGCACGAGCCACAGGCGCCGTCCTTGCAGCCGTAGGGCAGGCCCACGCCGGCGCGGATGGCGGCAGCCAGGATGGTTTCGCCCGGCTGGGCTTCAAAGCTGCGGCCGCTGGGCTGCACGGTGACGGTGTGGGGCAGGGCGGGGGTGGGCGCTGCGGTGGTCATGTTTTGGTTATCCTCGCGGGGGTCGAACACGGCAATGCCCTGGATTGTGCCCGCAGTGTTTACCCCTTTTGCGCGCCGGGCCGATGGCTGGTGCGGCGCACCTTTGAGAGCCCTTGCATGAGTTCTGCCTCCCCCGCCTGCAACCTGGGCGCGCTGCCTGCGCGCTTTCGCCGCGCGCGCGTGCTCATCGTCGGCTGTGGCGACGTGGGCCTGCGTGTGGCGCAGGTCATGCGCGCCAGCGCCACGGGGCGCTCGCCGGTGCGTGTGCTGGCGCTCACCTCCAGCCCCGAGCGCGCGCCCGCCCTGCGTGCCCAGGGCATCACGCCGCTGCTGGGCAACCTGGACCATGCCGCCAGCCTGCGCCGACTGTCTGGTCTGGCCACGCAGGTGCTGCACCTGGCGCCCCCGCCCGGCCAGGGCGAGCGTGACCCGCGCACCCAGGCCCTGGTGCGGGCGCTGCGCCTGCGCTGCCCGCCTGCGGCGCTGGTGTATGCGTCCACCAGCGGGGTGTATGGCGACTGCGGCGGCGCCTGGGTGACGGAGACCCGCGCCCTGGCCCCCGCCACCGCCCGTGCCCGCCGCCGGGTGGATGCCGAGCGCCTGGTGCGTTTTGCGGGCCGCAGCGGCATGCGCGCCAGCATTCTGCGCGTGCCCGGCATCTACGCCCCCAACCGCGAGGGCGGCACGCCCGAAGCGCGCCTGCGCCGGGGCACGCCCGTGCTGGTGCCTGCCGACGACGTGTACACCAACCACATCCACGCCGACGACCTGGCCCGCGCCTGCGTGGCGGCGCTGTGGCGCGGCGCCCCCCAGCGCGTGTACCACGCCAGCGACGATAGCGACCTGAAAATGGGCGACTACTTCGACCTGGCCGCCAGCCTGTATGGCCTGCCACGCCCGCCGCGCATCACCCGCGCCCAGGCGCAGGCCGATATTGCGCCCATGCTGCTGAGTTTCATGAGCGAATCGCGCCGCATGGACAACACCCGCCTGCACCAAGAACTGCGCGTGCGCTTGCGCTACCCCACGGTGGTGCAGGGGCTGCGCTCCTGATCAGCACGGTGCCCGGCCACCGGCGGACCGGCAGGTGCCGTCAGGGCCGGGCAGGCGCCCTGGGCCTGCACGGGGGTAGGACTTGCCCTGGTCGTCAAAGCACTGGAATTCCGAGCAGTGGGTGAGCCGGGGCCGGGGCTGTGGCGGGCCAGGCCGGGGGCGTGCCGTGGGCACAACCACGACCTGCGGGCGCTGGGCGCGGGCTTTCTCCATGTCGGCGTAGCCCTCGGGGCCCAGGCAGTCCAGGTCCATCTGGCGCTGGGCGGCTTCCAGGCCGGGTTGCAGCACCATGGGCTCGCGGGTCTGGGCTTCGTTCAGTTCTTGCCATTGGCGGCGCGAGGCCTGGCATTGGGGGGATTGGGCGTAGTTGGGGCGCGCGGTGGGCGGGTGCTCCAGCAGTTCGCGCTGGCGCTGGGCTTGCAGGCGGGCGGTTTCGGCCTCCTGGCGGGCTTTTTCCAGTTCCAGGCGCTGCTGTTTGCGTTCCAGGGCCTCGGCGGCCTGGGCGCGTTCCTGGGCCAGTTCTTCGGCGCTCTTGCGCGCCTGCACTTCGCGGGCCTTGTCGCCGCTGGTGCATTCGCCATCGGTGTAGGTGACCTGGCCGGTGCGCGGGTCCTGGCAGCGCACCACCTGGGCCTGGGCGCTGGCCGCCAGCAGGCTGGCGCACAGCATCCAGGGCACGATGATGCGGGGGAGGGACATGGCGAGGCCTGGATGGGACATCAGGGCAAGCGATCGGAATTGGGCAAGCACTGGCCGGTTCTGGGGTTGTAGTGGTCGTAAGCGCAGCGCCCCTGGTTGGGCTGTACCGGGCGTTCGCGTTCGCGCCGGTCGCGCTCGCGCTGCTCCCATTCGCGGCGTTCACGGTCGCGGTCACGGGCTTCGCGCTCGCGCCGCTCA
Source organism: Burkholderiales bacterium (assembly GCA_016192425.1). Lineage (GTDB taxonomy): Bacteria > Pseudomonadota > Gammaproteobacteria > Burkholderiales > Burkholderiaceae_C > Simplicispira. The sequence goes on along the minus strand of JACPUE010000008.1, from coordinate 38,270 downwards.
CGTTCGCGGGCCTCGCGCTCGCGTTGTTCGCGGTCTCGGTCATGGGCCCAGCGCTCTCGTTCGCGTTGTTCGCGCTCCCAGCGTTCGCGCTCGCGGCGCTCGCGTTCCCAGCGCTCGCGTTCACGTTCAGACTGGCGCCAGTCGGGCGCAGGGTAGGCCGGGTACACGGGCTGTACGCCGGGGTTGTGGATGATGATGGGCTCTGCCGCGCGCGGGTAGGGGTAGGTGGGGTAGGCCGGGCCGTCGCTGTAGTAGGGCTCGCCGGTGCTGACGCAGCCCGAGGCCAGCAGGGCCAGTGAGCCCAGGGCCAGCCAGCGCGCAAATGAGGGGGTGTGGTTCATGGTACATGCTTTCCAGGCAAGCGAGGCTTCCCAAACCTTGACGCGCCAGCCGCCCCTGCGGTTGACCCACGTGGAATTTTGTTCGGCCCGGCCCAGGGTGTATGGTGCGCCCTGTCGCCCGCCCACGCAAGCATGGGCCGTGGTTGGTTTTGCAACCATTTTGTCTTTTTTGGTGGGCGGGGGCTTTGCACAATGGCCCGTCGCATTCCTGAGGAGACCTTGCCATGACCGCTTTTGCCACCCCGGACTGGAACATTGCGCCGCTCGATGGCCTCTCGCAGGTCAAGGGCCGCCAGGACGCCACGCTGTCCGACGCGCCCATCCACCGCTTCCTGCTGGATACCGTGCAGCGCTTTGCCGACCGGCCTGCCGTGGTGTTCCGTGAGCAGGGCGTGCGCTGGACTTGGGCGCAGTTCCAGGCCGAGGTCGATGCCCTGGCGGCAGGCTTCAATGCGCTGGGCTTGCGCGTGGGCGACCGCGTGGGCATCTGGTCGCCCAACCGCGTGGAGTGGCTGGTGACGCAGTTCGCCACGGCGCGCGCGGGGCTGGTGCTGGTGAACATCAACCCGGCCTACCGCATCGCCGAGCTGGAATACGCGCTCAACCTCTCGGGCTGCCGTGCCATCGTCACGGCCGAGCAGCTCAAGACCTCGAAATACCTGGAGATGCTGCAGCGCCTGGCGCCCGAGCTCGCTACCTGCGCGCCCGGCGCGCTCAAGGCCGCGCGCATGCCCGCGCTGGAGATGGTGATCCGCATGGGCAGCGACCGCACGCCCGGCATGCTCAACTACGACGATGTGCTGGCCCAGGGCCGCGCCGGGCTGGATCGCGCGGCGCTCGACGCGCTGGACAGCCTGGGGCTGGGGCTGTCGTGCCACGACGCCATCAACATCCAGTTCACCAGCGGCACCACGGGCAACCCCAAGGGCGCCACGCTCACGCACCACAACGTGGTGAACAACGCGCGTTTCATCGCCCAGGCCATGGCGTTTTCAGAGAACGACAGCCTGTGCATTCCCGTGCCGCTGTACCACTGCTTCGGCATGGTGCTGGCGGTGCTGGCTTGCGTGTCCACGGGTGCGGCCATGGTGTTCCCGGGCGAATCGTTCGACCCCGTGGCCACGCTGCAGGCCGTGAGCGAGGAGCGCTGCACCGCGCTGCACGGCGTGCCCACCATGTTCATCGCCGAGCTGGACCACCCGCGCTTTGCCGAGTTCGACCTCTCGCGCCTGCGCACCGGCATCATGGCCGGCTCGCCGTGCCCCATCGAGACCATGAAGCGCGTGATCGCCGAGATGCATCTTTCCGAGATCACCATCGCCTACGGCATGACGGAGACCTCGCCGGTGTCCTTCCAGAGCGCCACCACCGACCCCCTGGAGCGCCGCGTCTCCACCGTGGGCCGCATCCAGCCCATGCTGGAGGCCAAGGTGGTGGATGTCGATGGCCAGGTGGTGCCCGTGGGCGAGAAGGGCGAGCTGCTGGTGCGCGGCTATTCCGTCATGCAGGGCTACTGGGGCGACGAAGCGCGCACGCGCGAGGCTGTGCAGGATGGTTGGATGCACACGGGCGACCTGGCCACCATCGACGCCGAGGGCTACTGCAACATCGTCGGCCGCGCCAAGGACATGCTGATTCGGGGCGGCGAGAACGTCTACCCGCGCGAGATCGAGGAATTCCTGTTCCGCCACCCCAAGGTGCAGTCGGTGCAGGTGTTCGGCGTGCCCGACGCCAAGTACGGCGAGGAAATCTGCGCCTGGATCGTGCCCAAACCCGGCCAGACCTGCACCGAGGACGAGGTGCGCGACTTCTGCCGCGACCAGATTGCGCACTACAAGGTGCCGCGCTACATCCGCTTCGTGGAAGACATGCCCATGACCATCACCGGCAAGGTGCAGAAGTTCGTCATGCGCGAGCGCATGATGGCTGAGCTGAAACTGCAGGAGGCGCGTACGGCCTGAACAGGCCTGGTCAGAATGCTGGCTTTCCTGATCTTTCAGCGCCAGTTTGTGCAGAGCTTTCTGCGGGCGGGCATTCGCTGAGATTTTTGAAGAAAACTGGCCCAAAGCGCCCGTGCAATAAGCGTTGATAGCTATAAAAATAATAGCAAATCATGTGGCGCAGCCGTGCTGTGGCTGGTTCTAGAATGGCGTGGAACTTGCGCCCACAAGGCGCCTCTATCGCCGGGCACCCTGGCGTGCACCATGACCGGAACCTGTACCTTGCAAAGCCTGCCTCTGCCCCTGCGTTTTCTGTGGCCCGCCCTGCGCCGTGGCCTGTGGCTCGTGCCTCTGCTGGCCGGGTGCACAACACCCCCGCCACCACACTACGGGCCGCAAGAGCGTTTCAGTTCCGTGGCCACTTACTCGCGCTTGTTTGATGCGGCTCCTGCGCAAACCTGCGAGGCTGCGCGCCGTGCCTTGCTGAGCCAGGGCTACCTGATCCAGGGTGCCTCGGCCGAGCAGGTGGAGGGGCGCAAGAATTTCCAGCCCGACGCCGAATCGCATCTGGAAATCCTCATCCGCGTGGTCTGCGTGCCCGATGCGCCGCAAGGCGTGCTCAGCACGGGCTTTGTGACGGCGGTGCAAGACCGTTACACGGTCAAGAAGGTGAGCAACTCCGCGAGCCTGGGCGTGGGCGGCATCGGCTCGTTGTCGGTGCCCCTGACGGCGAGCAGCGAGGCGCTGGTCAGGGTGGGCAGCGAGACGATTGCCAGCGAGCCGTTTTACGACAGCTTTTTTGACCTGGTGCGCAGCTACCTCGCCCCAGCAGAGCCGCAGGAAGACTGAGAGGCTTACTCCTGCGCCACAAACTCGTACGTCACCGCCTCGCTGTCCACCATGTCGAGGATGTCGTTGAGTTCGTCTTCGTCCTCGGTGCTGCTCCACACGTCTTCGGGGTCGGCGGCAAACAGGGGCTCCACGGCCATGTCCAGGAACTCGCCGTCGGCCATGCGGATGACCGGCGTGCCTTCGGAGGTCTGCACCAGCTCCCATTCGTCCGGTACGGACAGTTCCAGTTCGATGGTGACTTTGAGGGTTTTCATGGTGCGCTCCAATGGTGGGTGGGGCCCGAGGGTAACCCATGTGCCTGCACCATTGCGTGAAATCCATTCAAACGATTGGAATCTCCGGCTCCACCAGCAGCGTCAGCAGCTGCAGCGAATCCTGCCAGCCCAGGTAGCACTCGGTGGGGGAGATGGCGGCGGGAATGCCCTCCTGCACCACGCGCAGCTCGGTGCCTACGGCTACGGCCCGGAGCGTGACCGTGGTGCGCATCTCGCCCGGGAGGTCCGGGGTGTCGAAGCGGTCGGTGTTCACGATGCGTGCGCCCGGCACCAGCTCCAGGTACTCGCCGCCGAAGGCATGCACCTGGCCGTTGCCCAGGTTGGTGAACTGCATGCGGTAGCGGCCGCCCACGCGCAGGTCCTGCTCCAGCACGCGTCCGGTGAAGCCGTGCGGCGGCAGCCACTTGGCCATGGCGTCGGGGTCGAGGAAGGCGCGGTACACGCGCTCGGGCGGTGCGCGCAGCACGCGGTGCAGGGTGACGGTGCCGGTGGTGGTGGTGGTGGTGGTCATGGGCGGGCTCCTTTCGAGGGAACAGCGGTGCCGACAAGGTCCGGGGCGGCACGACCCGGCGCCCACTGTACGCCGATCAGGCTTTCTCTGCAGCGCCCGGGCAGCGGCACCGTGCCAGCGCCCCGTCAGGCCGCAACGGTCTGCGCGCGGTAGCTCTCGCTGCCTTCGGCCCAGGCGAGCAGGCGGTCGATGTTGGGGTGCTTGCCGGGGTAGGCCCGTGCGTCCTGCGTGTGCTCGGCATACCACTCCAGTCCCAGGCGGGCGGCGGCAGGCGTGATCTGGCCGCCATACAGCGCTGCCAGCGCCGCATACACCGCCAGCGAACCGGCCTGGCCGGGTTTGTTCTCGATGGTGGCAAGCACCTGCCCGTCCGCGCCCAGCAGTTGTAGGGCGGCAAGGTGGGCGGGGGAGGGGAGCTGTTTCAGGCGGTCAGAAAAGTTCATGGCGATGGACTGGATGGTTGGGCCCTGCAGGGTAATTTTTTGAATGGAAATGGCCTCTGGGGCCTGAGGATAAAGCGCTGGAAGCTATAAAAATAGTAGCAAATGAATCATGGATGAGGCGGCGGTGTCCCCGTCACTCCTCCTCCTCGCCTTCTCCGTCGGTGTTCATGCGCTGGTCGAGCCGCCCGCGCAGCGCACCGGCTTCCTGCATGAACTGTGGCACGGGCACGGCGGGGGCCACACGCAGGCTGGGTGGGAACAGGCTGCTCATGTACAGCTCGTTCGACAGCCGCGAGTGGTTGAGCCACTGCGCCCCCAGCCAAGCCGGTATGCCCAGGGCCAGCACGGTGCCCACCGTCCAGGCCAGGCCGGTGCGGCGGCGGGGCAGCACGGCGGCCAGGTGGGCGTAGATGCCTGCGGCCGTCACCATGGTGATGGGCACAAAGCCAAAGCGCGAGAGGGCCTCCCACGACAGCGCGAACGCTCCCAGGTTGGCCGCCAGCGCCACGGCTTCGGCCCCCAGGTACAGGGCGCAGGCGATGCGCATGTGGCGCCAGAACTGCAGGTGGCCGTCGAACACTTTGTTGGCAATCGCCCACAGGCCTGCCCAGCCGCCCATTGCCAGCGTCAGGCCAAACAGTGTGCCGGGCAGCGATTTGAAAAACTTGGAGGCATCGTCGGCCTTCAGCCATTCGGCGCCCAGCGCGGCGGCCAGCATCAGCGCCAGCAGGGCCATGGTGGCGGCCAGCGTGCGCCAGGGGAAGCGGGGCAGCGCCAGCTCGCTGGCGATGGGCGCATCGGCCAGGCGCAGCGCAATGCGCGTGCGGCCGATCTCCAGCGGCGCGCCGTCGGGCCAGTCGAAGCGCTGGCCGCTGCCGTGGCGCTGGCGCTGCAGCAGGGCGCCGTTGAGGGTGTGCTGCACCTCCACGCTCACGGTGCGGGGCGCGTCGGCCTGCCGGTCGATGTGCAGGTGCGTGGGGGCCACATGCGGGTCGTCCAGCACCAGGTCGCATTCCAGGCTGCGGCCCACGGTGATGGGCCAGCGCGTGACGGGTGCGCGCGCCAGCAGCGCGCCGTGGCGGTCAAAGGCCTCCAGCAGTGCAAGTGTGGGCATCATGGCGCGGCCTCCCACTTGAAGGCCTGCAGGTAGTGCTCCGCCAGCTTCAGGCCGTTGTCAAAGGCAATGCCGCGTACTTCCAGGCGGCCCAGCACGCCCTGCGTGGGCTGGTTGAGCGTGGCGGCCAGCACGGTCATGTCGTACAGGCCCGGCAGCTTGCGGTAGGCCGCCATGCAGACCACCGCGCGCAGCGGCAGCTTGCCGGGGTTCACATAGCGCTCGGCGCATTCGGGTGCCGTCTTGTGGCGATTGCCGCGCTTGGGCAAACGCTCGTTGCCGAAGTGTTGCGCATACAGGTGGGCAAACCGCGCAGCGCCAGAGCTGGGGGCGTTGAAGGCCTCGTAGCCCAATTGCACCGTGCCGGTGCTGAAGTCGCCCGCCATCACATGGCTGTTGGCCTGGCAGGTGGTGCGCTCCAGGTGCATTGCGTGAAAGTCCGGGTCGCGCCCGGCGCCCCAGCAGCGCGCAAGCGCGTCGTCGGGTACCGGCACCAGGTAGCTGCCGTGGCGCTGCTCCTGGAAGGGGGTTTGCAAAAAGCGCTCGGTCAGCAATTGCTGGTGCACCAACAGTTGCCGCGCCACCTCCTTGTGGGCGGGCTGCGTGATGGGCTGGGCGCTGGCTGCGCGCTGCACCAGGGCCTGGGCAAACTCGGCCGGGATGAGAAAGCTCACCTGCTCGCCATCGAGCCGCTTGGCCACGTTCACGCCCAGCACGCGCCCTGCGTCATCTACGGCGGGGCCGCCGCTCATGCCGGGGTTGAGCGTGCCGCCAAAGAAGATGCGCGGGTAAAAACTGCGCCGCACCAGGCCGTTATAGGTGCCCTCGGTCACGGCAAAGCCAATGTCCAGCGGGTTGCCCAGCGAGTAGATGCGCTCGCCCTGGGCCAGGGCCTCGGCGGCGGGGCGGAACTCCAGCACGGGCGCGGGGGCCGTGCGGTTGCGCGCGCGCAGTACGGCCACGTCGTGCTGCACATCAAACGCCAGCAGATCGACATCGCCCTCCTGCCCGTCGATGGTGACGTACACGCCACGGTAGCGCTCGGGCTCCAGCGCCAATTGGCTGGCCACATGGAAGTTGGTCACGATCAGCCCGTCGGGCGACACGAAAAAGCCCGAACCGATCGACGCCTGGGTGGCCGAGCTGCGCAGCAGCGTGCGGATCTGCAGCAGCTTGTCGCGCGACAGCGCATGGATGCGCCGGGCATCGCGCGAGAGCGCGGCCTCCTGCGCTGCGGCGGGTTGCGCAGCAGAGGCAGAGGCGCCGGGCGCATCCGCAGCGATGGGTGGGTTCTGGGCACTGGCCAGGCCGTAGGCCAGCCAAAGGAGAGAGAAAACAAGCCGAGTCGGCCAGCGAGAGGGAAAAGGCATCGCTGCATTGTAGGGAGGGCTTGTGGCCGCCCAATGGCGCTCGCACCAGGGCCTTGCCCGGCGCTGCCCGTGCTGCGTCAGAACGAAGAGCCCGGCCCGCTCAGGAACGCCAGTTCTTCCGCCGTGGACGCACGCCCCAGCACGGCATTGCGGTGCGGGTAGCGGCCAAAGCGCTCGATGATGGCCTGGTGCTGCAGCGCGAAGCGCAGGTTGCCCTCCAGCCCTGGCTGCGCAAAAAGCTGCACCGACTGCGCGTGGATGGCGGCCGATTCGCTGTGCATGTAGGGCATGTAGGCAAATGCGCGCTGCGCCGGGGGCAGGGCGCGGTCCTGCCCGCTGGCCACCAGCTCCTGCGCCAGCACCAGGGCCATGCCGTCCTGCGCGAAGGAGCGCAGCGTGCCGCGCCACACATTGCGCGAGAACTGATCCAGCACCACGATCTCGGCCAGCCGCCCCGGCGTGCTGGCACGCCAGCCCCACAGCTCGCCGCGCGCGGCAGCCGCAAGCAGGGTGCCGAAGCGCCGGGCGATGGCGGCGTCGAGCGTGTCGTTTTTGGCGAAATGCTGCGCGGCGCTCAGTTCGTCAAACCAGAAGTGCAGGACGGCTGCCGGATCGGTAGTGGTTGGTGGGGTCATAGTGCATGTCAAAAGTGATCCGCAGGGCGCATGGACAAAGCGCTGCAAGCGGGTGCCGCCAAAGGCCCTCAGGCCTGCCACACCCCAAACCCCGCCGAGCGCAGGTCGATGCCGATCTCAATCTCCCGGTCCACCGCCTCGTCGTAAGTCATGGGGTTGAAGCCCTCGTACAAATCGGGCAGCAGGCGCAGGCCGTACAGCAGCACAAACCGGTTGGACTGGATGCCCGCCTTGTGCTTGTCGAAGCGCACGTCCGGGTCCAGCCCCGTCATGCCCACGTACACGCAGGGCATGCCTTCCACGTAGCCGGGGTTGCACTTGCGAAAGCGCGGTTCGTTCAGCACGTCTTTGGAGAGTTCGACCACGTAGACGTGGTGGTGGGGTTTGCGGCGGCGCATGGGGTTGTGGGCCTTCTCACACCTCGGGCACAACCCGCCGCAGGGCGCGCACCTTTTGCCACAACACCGCCTTGGGCATCTGCATCGCCATGGCCTGCATGCAGCGCTCCAGCCAGCCGGTGCGCGTTTGCAGCCGGTCGATCGCCTTGCCCAGGTCGCGCGCCACCGAGGGGCCATAAGCCTCTGCTGCCTTGGCCAGCGCGGCGCGTAGCGCGGGCAAGGGCAGATCCATCATGGCCAGGTCAATCACATCGCGGCTGAACACGCCGTCGTCCGCCTGGCGGTCGGAGTTGGCCAGCAGCTTGGATGTGGCCAGGTCCAGCCGCGTCAGCGTGCTCACGCCGCACACCGTGTCATCGGCCACCGGGGGCTCCAAAGCAATGCGAGCCTCGCGCACGATTTCCAGTTTGATCGCCTGCCCATCCATCTGCACCTGGGTGCGTATGCCGTACTGGTCGGCCCGTATCTCGCGCAATGCCACCAGCGGCTGCGCGTGCGCGTGGGTGATGGCGGCCAGCCCCTGCGGGCCGGTGAGCAGTTGCCGCAACTCGCGGTAACCCGCCGCGTCAGACACCAAAAAATCAATGTCCACCGACTCGCGGTATTCGCCATGGCGCAGCGCGATGCAGGTGCCGCCGCCAAACAGGCAGCCATGCTGACGCAGCGTGGCCCCGTTCAGTGCCTGCAGTACATGTGCAATGCGCTGGTGGTGCGGGCGCTCAAACTGCATCGCTGGCCCCGGTGTTGGTTTCTGCACTGGGCGGCAGGGCCAGCCGCAATGCCTGCAGCAGGGCCAGTTCGTTGGCAGACATGGCCTGCATGTCGAGGTGCCGCGCATTGCGTTCGTAAATGCCCAAGGCCTCTGCGGGCGTGAGGGTGTCGGTGCCGTGCACCTGCCAGGCCAGCGCGCGCAACTGCGGGTAGTCGGCCAGCGGCACCCGGGCCGGAATCCAGCCGGTGCGGTCGGGTGCAGGCACGGCTGCATCGGCTGCATCGGCTGTGCTGGGTGTTGCCTGCAGCCCCATGCCCAGCGCCGCCAAGGCGTTGCACCATGCGCCCATGGTGACCGATGGCTCGCCCTTTTCGATGCGGTGCAGCGTCACCCGCGACAGCCCTGCTGCCTCGGCCGTCACCGTCGCACTCAGCCGCAGCGCCTTGCGCTGGGCGCGAATGTGCGCGCCCAAGGCTTGAAGTTGGGCGGCGCATTGCTCGGGGGTGAGGGGTGCTGGTGAAGGCATTTGTTTCTCATTATTTTCAAAAGCGTAATTTTGTCAAATATGAGAAACGCTTTTTGAAATATCCAACGCCAGCGCCCCCAGCAGCCGCGCGCTCACCTCGGCGGCATCGGGTGTGGCGAACTGCATGTTGTGCTGCTCCGTCAGCGGGCCGTGGCCCGGCTCCATGCCACCGTCAGCGCCGTAGCCCATGGCCTTGAACTTCCAGACCCCGCCCACCTTCTTGAGCGAGCCCACATGCGCGCCAGTGGCCGTGTGCACCGCCACCACTTCGGCGTTGATGGGTAACAACTGCAAGGGGCCTGGCACTGGGCCGGGCGGCACATGGGTGAAGGTTGGGGTGAACGGGCGCGTCATGGATGGGCTTTGGTGGTGCTGCAGTTCTTTGGATGAAATTGGCCTCTAGAGCTTGATGGATAAGCGTAGGTAGCTATCGAAACAGTAGCAATCTAAAGCGAGAGTGCTGCTACTTGCGCCTTGAGCGTTGGTAGATCGTTCTGCACGGTTTGCCAGACGATGCCCAGGTCCATACCAGCCGTGTGATCCTGAATGCTGCCGATGGCCTCCAGGATGTGCTGCGAGTAGTCTCCCACCCGCAGCGGGCGCGCCCGGCTCATATGGCCATCGCCTCGCGCAGCACCTGGTCCCGAAAGCTGGCGGGCAGGCTGTTGGGGGTGAGCACGTCCACCTCCATACCCAGCAACTGTTTCAGTTCAAACCGGATCGCGCCAATGTCCATCAGTGTGGTTTGGGCAGTGGGTTCCACCAACAGATCGAGGTCGCTGTCGGCCGTATCGTCCCCATGCAGCGCCGAACCAAACACCCGCACGCTGCTCACGCGGTGGCGCAGTGCGATCTCGCGGATTTGCGAGCGGTGTAGGGAAAGGGCTTCGAAGGGGCGCATGGTTTGGAGTTTAGCGGTGCTGCGTTTTTAGGAGGTAAATTGGCCTCCAGCGCTTTCAGCGATTGCGCCAGCAGCTACTAAAACGATAGCGAGTGCTCGTCCAAAAAGATGATCACGCGGTGGCGGTTGATGCTGGCCAACACATAGGGGTTGTGCACCGAGCCCGGCTCCACCAAGTCCACGCTCCGGCCCAGCAGTGCTTCCAGATCGGCTTTTGTGCCAAGAATCGTGTGGAGCTCAGGCGCAACGCCCGGCGCAAACTCCACCAAAAAATCGGCGTCGCTGCGGGCCGGGTCAAAGTCAGTGGCCCGTGCCGCCGATCCAAACAATTCCAGCCATCGAATACCGTAGCGCTGTTAGATGGCGGAAATGCCGGGGCGGTGTTGGGCGATGGCGGGGTGCATGGTTGGAAGTCTACGGAAAGGCCTCGGCTAGGTACGAAATCGGGACATGACCACGGTGGAGTGTGCGCAGACAGCTATTGAAATGTAGCAACTGCGTTGACGCTACCATGCAGCGAATCAAGGGGAGAACTATGGCAACCAATACTAACCACAAGCTGGCCGTACTCATTGACGCGGACAACGCGCAGGCCAGCGTCAGCCGCGAGCTGCTGGCGGAAGTGTCGCGCTACGGTACCGCCACCATCAAGCGCGCTTATGGCGACTGGACCAGCAGCAACCTCAAAAGCTGGAAGGAGGTACTGCATGCGCTTGCCATCCAGCCCATCCAGCAGTTCAGCTACACCACAGGCAAGAACGCCACTGATTCGGCTCTCATCATCGATGCCATGGACGTGCTGCACAGTGGCAGGGTGGACGGCTTTTGCCTCGTCAGCAGCGACAGCGACTTCACCCGGCTGGCTACCCGCATCCGCGAGGCAGGGCTGGTGGTGTATGGCTTTGGCGAGCGCAAGACCCCCGAGCCGTTTGTGGCCGCCTGCGACAAGTTTGTGTACACGGAAATCCTGCGCTCCCCGGCAGAAGAAGCCAAAGCCTCACCGGAGCCTGTGGCAGAGTTGCCCAAACTCAAACCCATGCTGCTTAACGCACTGAACGCGACGGCGCGAGAAGATGGCTGGGCCACTTTGGCCGCGCTGGGCGGACAGCTGAACCGCAGCAACCCGTCTTTCGATCCCCGCAACTACGGCGTTGCCAAACTGGGGGAGTTGATTCGTCAACAGGCTGCGTATTTGGAGGTGAAGGAAGTGAAAAGCGGGGATGGCGATGCTGCACAGACCCATTTGCATGTGCGGCGCAAAGTGCCTGCGCAGAAAGCGTGATGTAGCTTTGAAATCAATGCGTGCAAGGGCTGGCTGGGGCTGCTTTCTCTGGGTGGGCTGTGGTCTTACGCTTTTCTGTCGGTACCACCTTGCCAAAGGCCTGGGCCAGCCTTTGGGCCTGCTGGGCGGATTGCAGCAGGGCTTTTTGCAGCGCGCGCGGGCTGGGGGTCAGTTGCGGGCCATGGTTTGCAGTTTGCGCCATAGTGCGGTGTCCTCGATGGTCTGCTGTCCGTTGGTCAGGTGGGCCACGGTTTGGGCGGTGTGCCCGCTGGAATTGTCAAACACCATCCACTCGTCTGCCACGCCTGCGTAAAGCTGAAAGAAGTTCTGCAGGCTGCGCCCGAAGCGGCGCTTGATCACATCCGCTGGCACATCGTGGCCGCCCAGGGCCACGCGGTGCTTGACGCGGCGCTGGGCCAGTCGGCTGCTGCTCAGGGCAAAGTAGTAGATGGCTACATGGTAGCCGTGCGCCTTGAGCCGCAGCAAGAACGGGTGAAAGCTCTTGCTGGACAAGGTGGATTCAAAAGCAAAGTCGGCTTGCGCCTGGGCCAGCTCGTGCAGCCGGTTGAGCATGATGCGGCCCGCCGCAAAGGCTACGGTTTCGGTGCGCTGCCCGGCCAGGCCGCGTGCAATGTAGTCCGCATTGACGAAGGTGGGAATGCCCAGCGCTGCCAAGATCGCATCGGCGTGGGTGGATTTGCCTGCCCCGTTGGGGCCTGCAAACACCACGACGCGCGGGGCGGGCTGGTCAAGGGGCATTCACTTCCCCCAACTGTCCTTCAACCCCACCGCCAAGTTAAACACAGGCTTCCCCGCCCGGTGATCCACCCGGTCCGCCACAAAGTACCCGTGCCGCTCAAACTGGAACTTGTCGTCCGGCTTGGCATTGGCCAGTGACGGCTCCACGATGGCCGTCACCACCTTCAGGCTGTTCGGGTTCAGGCTTTCGATGAAGTCCTTGCCGCCCGCGTCGGGCTGGGCGTCGAGGAAGAGGCGGTCGTACATGCGCACTTCGGCCTGCACGCCGTCTGCCACGCCCACCCAGGTGATGGCGGCCTTCACCTTCACGCTGTCGGCGCCGGGGGTGCCGCTCTTGGTGCCCCCCACCACGGTGGCCAGCACTTCGGTGATGTTGCCTGCCGCATCCTTGGCGCAGCCGGTGCATTCGATGACGTAGCCACCCTTCAGGCGCACCTTGTTGCCGGGGAACAGGCGTTTGTAGCCCTTGGGCGGCACTTCCTCGAAGTCTTCGCGCTCGATCCACACTTCCTTGCCGATGGTGAAGTGGCGCACGGGGCTTTCCGTTCCCTCGGGTGGGTGGGGCAGGGCGGGCAGGCTGCAGGGCTCCAGGTGGCCGGCGCCCATCACTTCGTCCCAGTTGGTGAGCACGAGCTTGACGGGGTTGATGACGGCCATGCCCCGGTGGGCCTTGGCTTCGAGGTCTTCGCGCAGGCAGCCTTCGAGGGTGCCGTAGTCGATCCAGCTGTCGCTCTTGGTCACGCCGATGCGCTCGGCAAACATCTGCAGCGCGGCGGGGGTGTAGCCCCGGCGGCGCAGGCCCACGATGGTGGGCATGCGGGGGTCGTCCCAGCCGCTCACCTTGTGGTCGTACACCAGTTGCGCCAGCTTGCGCTTGCTGGTGATGACGTAGGTGAGGTTGAGGCGGGCAAATTCGTACTGGCGCGGCGCGGGGGCGGCGAGCAGGCCACCTTCGCACAGGCGCTCCATCAGCCAGTCGTAGAAGGGGCGCTGGTCTTCAAATTCCAGCGTGCAGATGCTGTGGGTGATCTGCTCCAGCGCATCCTCGATGGGGTGCGCGTAGGTGTACATGGGGTAGATGCACCACTTGTCGCCCGTGTTGTGGTGCGTGGCGCGGCGGATGCGGTAGATGGCCGGGTCGCGCATGTTGATGTTGGGGCTGGCCATGTCGATCTTGGCGCGCAGCACCATGCTGCCGTCTTCGTGCTGGCCGTCGCGCATTTCGCGGAAGATGCGCAGGTTGTCCGCCGGGGTGCGGCTGCGGAAGGGGCTGTCCACGCCGGGCTTGCCGAAATCGCCCCGGTTCACACGCATCTGCTCTGCCGTCTGTTCGTCCACGTAGGCGTGGCCGGCTTCGATCAGGTGCTCGGCGGCGCGGTACATGAAGTCGAAGTAGTCGCTGGCCTGGTAGGGCTGGTCGTTGCCGGGCTGGGCCCAGTCAAAGCCCAGCCATTTGACGGCGTCGATGATGCTGTTGACGTACTCGGTGTCTTCTTTTTCGGGGTTGGTGTCGTCAAAGCGCAGGTGGCACACGCCGCCGTAGTCGCGCGCCAGGCCGAAGTTCAGGCAGATGCTCTTGGCGTGGCCCACGTGCAGGTAGCCGTTGGGCTCGGGCGGGAAGCGGGTGCGGATTTTGGCCGGGTCGGGCTGGCCGGCCGCGTGGTGGGCGGCGTCGCCGGGGCTGCCGCCCCAGCGGCGGCTGGCGTAGGTGCCCTTGGCCAGGTCGTTTTCGATGATCTGGCGCAAAAAGTTGCTGGGTTTGGCGGCTTCGGCCGCGTTGGCGGCGGCTTGCGGGTGGGTGGGGGTGCTCATGGGGGCATTTTAGGTGGGCGTTTTGTGCGGAATTGGGCGTGGGGGCGGTGTCTGTGTACGTCCAGAAACAAAAAAGTGGGCGGTTTCTGCCATCCTTTTGCCTACCTCGTGCGTTAGCTGCACATGGGCAGGGTCTGGCGTGGTGCCGGGCCGTGGCTGGTAAAGGAGACTGTGATGTCCTCAAACCGTTCTTTCCTGGGCATGGCCGCTGCGGCTGGCGTGGCGCTGGTGCTGGCTGTGGGCGCAGCCCCTGCGCAGGCGCGCGATGTGTATTGGTCTGTGGGGGTCAATTCCCCTGGCGTGGCTGTAGGGGTCAGCAACGGGGGCTACCCGGCGTATGTGGCACCCGCACCGGTGTACTACGTACCGCCTCCTCGCCCGGTGTACTACGCGCCGCCCCCTCCTCCTCCGGTGTATTACACGCCGCCCGCTCCGGTGTACTACGCACCGCCTCCCGGCTATTACTACCGTCGCCACCATCACCACCATCACCGCGACTATGACCGCTGGGATCGATGAGCAAATGTTCCCAGCAGGCCTGACCGCATAATGGCGCGGGCTGCCCGCCACGTTGGCGGGCCAGTTGCTGGAGATCGTTGCCTGTGAAAACCGTTTTCGTCCTCAATGGCCCCAACCTGAACCTGCTGGGCACGCGCGAGCCCGCCGTGTATGGTGCGCAAACGCTGGCCGATGTGGAGCAGCTTTGTGCCGCCGCCTGCGCGCGCCATGGGCTGGCGCTGCGCTTTCATCAAAGCAACCACGAGGGCGCACTGATCGACTGGATCCACGAGGCCGGGCGCCTGCAGGCGCAGGGCCAGTTGGCGGGCGTGGTGCTCAATGCCGGAGCCTACACCCACACCAGCGTGGCGCTGCATGACGCCATCAAGGGCACAGGGGTGGCGCTGATCGAACTGCACATCAGCAACGTGCACGCGCGCGAGCCGTTCCGCCACCACTCCTACCTGTCTTCCGTGGCGCGGGCCGTGATGTGCGGCTTTGGCGTGCCGGGCTACGGCCTGGCCATCGACGCGCTGGCGCAGATGCAGTGACACCATGACTGCTGCGGCCCTGCCCGCCATCACTGAGGGCGAGGTCGAGTTCACCGCCATGCGCGCCCAGGGCGCGGGCGGGCAGAACGTCAACAAGGTTTCCAGCGCGGTGCACCTGCGCTTCGACATTGGCGCTTCGGCGCTGCCCCTGGACGTGAAGGCGCGCCTGCTGGCGTTGCGTGACAGCCGTATCACGCAGGAGGGCGTGGTCGTCATCAAGGCGCAGCAGTACCGCAGCCAGGACCTGAACCGCGCCGATGCGCTGGCGCGGCTCAATGCGCTGGTGCAGAGCGTGGCCCGCGCGCCCAGGGTGCGGCGGCCCACGCAACCCACCTACGGCTCGCAGCAGCGGCGCCTGCAGACCAAAACCCAGCGCAGCCACACCAAGGCGCTGCGCGGCAAGGTGCGGGGCGAGTAGGGCGCCACAACTGTGCGCCCGTATGGAACGCAGTGTCCCGTGCGCAGGGCTTGGCCTGCGGGCACAGGTCTTCTACAGTGCAAGGCATGAACCACACGCCTGCCACCCCTCTTTCCCAACCGTTGCCCAGCCTGTTTGTATCGCACGGTGCGCCGCTGTTTGCCGTGGAGCCGGGCGACACCGGGCCTGCGCTGGCGCGCTATGGGCAGGCGCTACGGGCGCAGCACCCAGGACTGCGCGGCGTGGTGGTGATGTCACCCCACTGGATGGCGCGCGGCATGCGTGTTGCCACGGGCGCCCAGCCCGCCACCTTGCACGACTTTGGCGGCTTTCCGCCCGCGCTGTACGCCTTGCAATACCCCGCACCGGGCGCGCCGGGGCTGGCGCAGGAGGTGCTGGACCTGCTGGCCGCTGCGGGTGTGGCTGCGCAGGGCGATGCGCAGCGCCCCTTTGACCACGGCGCCTGGGTGCCGTTGATGCACCTGTTCCCCCAGGCCGATGTGCCCGTGGTGCAGGTGGCGCTGCCCGCAGGTGCGGGGCCGACGCAGGTGTATGCCCTGGGCGCTGCGCTGCGCCCGCTGGCGCAGCAGGGGGTGTTGCTGGTGGGCACGGGCAGCATGACGCACAACCTGGCCGAGTTCATGGGCGGAGGGGATGCCGAGGGCGAGCCCGCGCCGTATGTGCAGGCCTTCAGCCGCTGGGTGGAAGCGGCCCTGCAGCGCCATGATATGCCCGCCTTGCTGGACTACCGGAGCCTGGCGCCCCACGCCCTGCGCGCGCACCCCACGGACGAGCATTTCCTGCCCTTGTTCTTTGCCCTGGGTGCGGCGCCGCAGGACTGGCAGGCCCACTACATCAGCCGCAAAGTGATGTACCGCATGCTGGCCATGGACGCTTTTGCGCTGCAGCCCGTGGTGTGAATGCGCCTGCTTGCAGTACCATGAGGCACCACTGCTTTGGGGGCCTGACCATGCTGGATTTGCCGCTCACTTTTCTGCAGCGCCCCGCGGCGCCTTCCTCGCCCAAGCCCTGGCTGCTGGTGCTGATGCACGGGGTGGGCAGCAACGAGCAGGACCTGTTTTCGCTGGCCTCGCAGTTCCCGGACCGCTACTACGTCCTGAGCCTGCGCGCGCCGCACCGCATGGGGCCGGGTGCATTTGCGTGGTACGACTTTTCGCTGGAGCCCGGCGGTGCACGCAGCATCGACGAAGCGCAGGAACTCACCAGCCGCCAGCGCATTGCCGAAACCCTGGAGGCCGCCATTGCCCAAACCGGAATACCGCCCGAACGTGTGGTGGTTGGAGGCTTCAGCCAGGGCGGCACCATGGCGCTGTCCATGCTGCTGACGCGGCCTGAGTTGATGCTGGGCTGCATCGTCTGGCACGGGCGGCTGCTGGCGCAGGTGCAAGCCCTGGAGGCCAAGCCCGACGCCTTCCATGGCCACAAGCTGTGGGTGAGCCACGGCGTGCACGACGACGTGGTGCCGCGCTCCAGCGCGCAGGCCATTGCCCACCATTTCGACACGCTGCCGGTGTCGGTCACCTTCCACGAATTCTCCAGCGCCCACGAAATCCGCCCGTCCGAACTGGCGCAAACACTGGCCTGGCTCGAAGGCCTGTCCACCACGCCCACGGCGTTCTGAGCCCTATACCGGCAGCGCCACCGTGCGCTTGACCTCCTTGAGCGAGAAGCTGGTGGAGATTTCGCGCACCCCCGGCAGGCTGCGGATGCTGGTGCGCAAAAAATCGGCAAACACCTCCAGGCTGGGCGCCACCACTTCCAACTGGTAGTCATAGCGGCCCGAGAGGTTGTGGCAGGCCAGCACCTGCGGCAGCGCCTGCACTTCGCGCTCGAAGGCGGCGGTGACCTCCGCCGTGTGGTTGTGCAAGCCCAGTTGCACAAAGCCCAGCACCCCCCAGCCCGCGCGCTGCCGGTCCAGGTGGGCGTGGTAGCCGCTGATCAGCCCCGACTCTTCCAGTTGCCGCACGCGCCGCCAGCAGGGTGAGGGCGACAGCGCCACGCGCTCGGCCAGCTCGCCCACGGTGGCGCGGCCGTCCTGTTGCAGGGCGTTGAGCAGGCTGCGGTCCACGGCATCCAGGTTGAAGGGGGTGTTGGGCATGAATAACCTTTATTGCTGATGTGTGCGGTAATTATTTCCAAAAATTGTCTATTTATGGGTTGATTGAGCGAAAAATTACCCGGACACCTGGCGAACAATGTGCCCATCACAACCCCTTGACGGAGACATTGCCATGACCCAGGCCACAGACCACAGCGGCGGCTTCTCGACGCGCGCGATCCACTTTGGCTACAACCCGGCCGAGAACCAGGGCGCGCTGGTGCCGCCCATCCACACCTCGGCCACCTGGACGTTTCCCGATGTGGGCTACGGTGCGCGCTGCTTCGCGGGTGAGGAAAGCGGCTACATCTACACGCGCATTGCCAACCCCACGCTGGCACTGCTGGAAGGGCGCCTGGCCAGCCTGGAGCAGGGCGCGGGCGCGGTGGTGTTCGGCTCGGGCATGGGCGCCATCACGGCCACGCTGTGGTCCATGCTGGAGCCGGGCGACGAGGTGCTGACCGACCTCACGCTCTATGGCTGCACCTTCTCGTTCCTGCACCATGGCCTGGCGCGCTTTGGCGTCACGGTGCGCCATGTGGACATGACCGACCCGGCCAATGTGGCCGCAGCGCTGGGCGACAAGACCCGCGTGGTGTACCTCGAATCCCCCGCCAACCCGAACATGCGCCTGGCCGACATTGCCGCCATTGCGGCGCTGGCCCATGCCAAGGGTGCCAAGGTGGTGGTGGACAACACCTATTGCTCGCCCTACCTGCAGCAGCCGCTGGTGCTGGGCGCCGATGTGAGCGTGCACTCCATGACCAAATACCTCAGCGGCCATGGCGACCTGACCGCCGGTGCCGCCATCTTTGCCGACGCAGAACTGGCCCAGCGCGTGCGCCTGTACGGCCTCAAGGACATGACCGGCGCTGTGATGTCGGCCTACGATGCCCACCTGGTGATGCGCGGCCTCAAGACCCTGGCGCTGCGCATGGATCGCCACTGCCAGAGCGCGCAGACGGTGGCCGAATTCATCGCCGCGCACCCGGCCACGGCCGTGGTGCACTTCCCCGGCCTGCCCAGCTTTCCCCAGCACGCGCTGGCCAAGAAGCAGATGCGCCAGATGGGCGGCATGATCGCCTTCGAGCTGCACGGCGGCCTGCCAGCGGGCGTGCGCTTCATGGATGCGCTGCGCCTCGTCACCCGCGCCGTGAGCCTGGGCGACGCCGAAACGCTGGCCCAGCACCCGGCCAGCATGACGCATTCCACCTACACGCCCGAAGAGCGCGCCGCGCACGGTATTTCCGAGGGGCTGGTGCGCATCTCGGTGGGGCTGGAGGATGTGCAGGACATCCTGGCCGACATCGGCCAGGCGCTGGATCTTGTACGAGCGCTGGATTTCAGCCGCGCGCAACCGGCTGGGGCAGCGGCAGCGCCGTCTTGTAGCGCACCTGCTTGAGGGCGAAGCTGGAGCGGATCTTCTCCACCCCCGGGATGGGCGAGAGCCGCTCCAGAATGAGCTTTTCCAGCGCCGCCATGTCGGCCACGGCCACGCGCAGCAGGTAGTCGCTGTCGCCGGTCATGAGGTAGCACTCCATCACCTCGTCCTGCTCGGCGATGCGGCGTTCGAAGTCGGCCAGGGCCTCTTTGCTCTGGGTTTTGAGGCTGATGCTGATGAACACATTGAGCCCCAGGCCCAGCGCCGCGGCGTTGGCCAGCGCCACGTAGCGGCTGATGACGCCCGCGGCCTCCAGCGCCTTCACACGCGCCAGGCAGGGCGAAGGCGACAGGTGCACGCGCCGCGCCAGCTCCACGTTGGAGAGCGCGCCATCGGCCTGCAGTTCGGCCAGGATGCGCAGATCGATAGCGTCCAGCTTCATATGCTGCGTTGGATTTTGGATTTGGAATTTTGTGCTGCGGGCGGTTGATTTTGCCCGCAAATCAGCACCCTGTTTTGCCAGCCAAGGAATAGAGTGGCGACCATGAATGCACCCATCCCACCCCAGGCCCTCGTGCGCCCCGCAGGCTTGCCCGAGGACACCGACCCCCAGGAAACCGCCGAGTGGCGCGAGGCCTTCCTCGCCCTGGTGGCCACCGAAGGCCCCGAGCGCGCGCGCTTCGTGCTCGATGAACTGGCGCGCATGGCACGCGCCCAGCGCGTGGGCTGGCAGCCGGGCCTGAACACGCCGTATGTGAACACCGTGGCCGTGCAGGACCAGGGCGTTTTCCCCGGCGACCTGGCCATCGAAGAGCGGCTCGCGTCCATCATGCGTTGGAACGCGCTGGCCATGGTGGTGCGCGCCAACCAGGCCTATGGCGAACTGGGCGGCCACATCGCCAGCTACGCCAGCGCGGCCGACCTGTTCGAGACCGGCTTTAACCACTTCTTCCACGCCCGCGAGGGCCTGAGCGCGGGCCAGCACCGGGGCGACCTGGTGTTCTTCCAGCCGCACAGCGCGCCGGGCGTGTACGCGCGCGCCTTCCTTGAAGGGCGTTTGAGCGAGCAGGACCTCATGCACTACCGCCAGGAAATCACCGCGCCTGGCGTGGGTGCGCGCGGCCTCAGCAGCTACCCGCATCCCTGGCTCATGCCCGATTTCTGGCAGTTCCCCACGGGCTCCATGGGCATCGGTCCCATCAGCAGCATCTACCACGCGCGCTTCATGCGCTACCTCACGCACCGCGGACTGCTGGACTGCGCTGGCCGCAAAGACACAGAAGGACGCACCGCGATGCGGCGCGTGTGGGGCGTGTTCGGCGATGGCGAGATGGACGAGCCCGAGAGCATGAGCGCGCTGACGCTCGCCGCGCGCGAGGGACTGGACAACCTGGTCTGGGTGGTCAACTGCAACCTGCAGCGCCTGGACGGCCCGGTGCGCGGCAACGGCCGCATCATCGACGAGCTGGAGCGCCTGTTCGCTGGCGCGGGCTGGAACGTGGTCAAGCTCGTCTGGGGCAGCGACTGGGACGGCCTGTTCGCCCGCGACCTCACCGGCGCGCTGGTGCGCACGCTCGAAGGCACGGTGGACGGCCAGATGCAGACCTTCGCCGCCAAGGACGGCCGCTTCAACCGCGACAACTTCTTCGGCCAGAACCCTGAGTTGGCTGCGCTGGCCCAGGGCATGACGGACGAGCAGATCGACCGCCTCAAGCGCGGCGGGCACGACCTGGTGAAGATCCACGCCGCCTATGCCGCAGCCGCCGCCCACAAGGGCCAGCCCACCGTCATCCTGGCCCACACCAAGAAGGGCTACGGCATGGGCGCGGCGGGCCAGGGCAAGATGACCACGCACAGCCAGAAAAAGCTGGACGACGGTGACCTCATCGAATTCCGCAACCGCTTCAACCTGCCGCTCAGCGACGCGCAGGCCACCGGCCTGGCCTTCTACAAGCCGCAGGAAGACAGCGCCGAAATGCAGTACCTGCGCCGCCACCGCCAGCAACTGGGCGGCTACCTGCCCCGGCGCGAGACGGCGTGCGACGCGCTGCCCGTGCCGCCCATTGCCAGCTACGCGCAGTTCGCGCTGGCGGCCGATGGCAAGGAGATGAGCACCACCATGGCCTTCGTGCGCATGCTGGGCACGCTGCTCAAGGACACTGCGCTCGGCCCGCGCATCGTGCCCATCGTGGCCGACGAGGCGCGCACCTTCGGCATGGCCAACCTGTTCAAGCAGGTCGGCATCTACAGCAGCGTGGGCCAGCGTTACGCGCCCGAGGACATTGGCTCGGTGCTGAGCTACCGCGAGGCGCTGGACGGACAGATCCTCGAAGAAGGCATCAGCGAGGCCGGGGCCATCGCCAGCTGGACGGCGGCGGCCACCAGCTACAGCGTGCACGGCCTGGCCATGCTGCCGTTCTACATCTACTACTCCATGTTCGGCTTCCAGCGCGTGGGCGACGCCATCTGGGCCGCCGCCGACCAGCGCGCGCGCGGCTTCCTGCTGGGCGCTACCTCGGGCCGCACCACGCTGGGCGGCGAAGGCCTGCAGCACCAGGACGGCAGCAGCCACCTGGTAGCGGCCACCATCCCCAACTGCAAGGCCTACGACCCGGCCTACGCGGGCGAGATGGCCGTGATCGTGGACGCCGGCATGCGCGAGATGGTGACCGAGCAGCGCGACGTTTTCTACTACGTCACGCTGATGAACGAGAACTACGCCCAGCCCGATCTGCCGCCTGGTGTGCATGAGGGGGTGCTGCGTGGATGCTATCAATTCAATAGCTATTCGCGCTTGATGGACGGGCGTGGAGAGCCGATTTCATCCCAAAAATCGGTGACCCTGCTGGGCTCCGGCGCCATCCTCACCGAGGTGGTCAAGGCTGCTGAACTGCTGGCTGCGGAGGGTGTGGAGGTCACCGTGCTCAGCGTGACCAGCTGGAGCGAACTGGCCCGCGACGGTGTGGCCTGCGAGCAGCGCGCGCTGGCGGGCGAGGCCGAGCCTGGCGTGCCTTGGTTGACGCAGCAACTTGCGGGAACGCAGGGGCCGGTGATTGCCGCCACCGACTATGTGCGCGCGGTGCCCGAGACGGTGCGTGCCTTCGTGCCGTCGGGGCGTCGCTTCATCACGCTGGGGACCGATGGGTTTGGGCGCAGCGATACGCGGGCGGCATTGCGGGCGTTTTTTGGGGTGGATGCGGCGGCGGTGGTGCGGGCGGCGTTGGCGGCTTGCTGATGGGTGCTTTGCTGGTAGGTTTTTGCTGAGGGTGGCTGGCCGGGATGTGCGCCCGGCGGCGCAGTAACTTTCTTTTGCTTCGCCAAAAGAAAGTCACCAAAGAAAAGGCGACCCACAGTCTGCGACCCCGCCGCAGGCGCAGCCAGAAGGGGTTTGAAGGCCGCAATCCACACGGGCCATCGCTGCGCTCGGCCTGGCGTGCGCGGCGCGCAGCGCCTGCGACCTTGGGGGCCGAGCGCAGCGATGGCCCGTTGGGCTGGCACCCTCCCTTCAGGATGCGCCGAGGAGCGCAGCGGCCAGCGGATCAGGGCTCGCGATTGTCTGAGCGCCGCAGGCGCGAGTTCGAGCGAGACCCCGCTGGCCGCGAGCACCGCAGGTTGCCCGCAGCGAAGCGGAGGGACGCAGCCTGCAGGGTCGCCCTTTCTTTGCTTACTTTCTTTCGGCGAAGCGAAAGAAAGTGAGTCGCCCGCCGGGGCGAGACCCGGCCTCCACCCTCACCAAAAGCACAGCGGCAGCTATAAAAAGCATAGCTACCACCGCAATATCAGTAAGCGTTAGAGCCAAGTTAGAACACGAAAATCAGCCCCCAGGCCGAAAGAACGCATCCAGCACCGGCACCAACCCTGGAAACTCCAGCGCAAACCGCTCGCGGTTCACAAAGTAGGCCTCGCAGGCCACCGCGAAGAACTCCGCAGGAGCGGTGGCGCCATAGGCATCCAGCCAGGGCCATTCGGTGCCAAAACGCTCGGCCTTGATGACGGTCTCGCGGAAATGCTGGTAGGCCGGTTCCCAGGCGGCCCACCAGGCCTCGTGCGCGGCGCGGGCGCTGTGGGTGCCCAGGAAGCCTGCGGGTAGGGGCGGGCAGCCGTTGGCGTGGCCGCTGCGCATGTCCAGCTTGTGCACAAACTCGTGCACCACCACGTTGCTGCCGTGCTGGGCGTTGTGCGCTGCATCCTCCACATGCTGCCAGCTCAGCATTACCGGGCCGCGTTCCATGGCTTCACCCGCCAGCACTTCGGTGTAGCGGTGCATGACCCCGGCTTCGTCCATGTGCTCGCGCCGGGCCACGGCCTCGCCGGGGTGCACGACGATGGTGACGAAGTCGTCGTACCAGCCCAGCGCATCGTGCGGTTCGCCCCAGTGCAGCAGCGGCAGGCAGGCCTGGGCGGCGATGGCGATGGCCATGGCGTCGGTGACTTCCAGCCCGTGCGCGCCGTGGAACTGTTTGCCGTCGAGGAACAGCGCGCTCAAGGCCCGCAGCTTGGCCTGTTCGGGCAGGCCCAGGGCGGCGAGGAAGGGGTGGCGCCGCAGCGTTTCCAGCCAGAGTTCGGCCGGGATGTCGGGTACGGGGGCGAGGGTGCTGCGCAAGCGGTTGCGCAGGCGGTTCAAAAAGGCGGGCATCGCCGTCAGGTGGGGGCGATGGCGATGCGTTCCAAGCCCTGGGGCGTGAGGCGCAGCACATCGGCGCGCGGCGGGTGGGCGGCGGCGTCCCAGTCGCTCAGCACCACGCGGCGCAATCCTGGCGCCAGGGTGTGCGTGGCGGGGCGGTGGGTGTGGCCGTGGACCAGGGTGGTGGCGTGGGCTGCCTGCAGCCAGGCGATGGCGGCGGGGCCGTCCACGTCGGCGTACACCGCGCCGGACTGCTTGCGTGCTTCGCTCTCGGCGCGAATGCCGCGTGCCTGCGCGCGGCGCTGCGCCAGGGGCTGCGCGAGGAAGCGCTCTTGCCACTGCGCGCTGCGGGCCTGCAGGCGGAAACGCTGGTAGTCCACATCCTCCAGGCACAGCAGGTCGCCGTGGCTCAGCACGATGCGCTGGCCACCGAAGCCGAGCACGGCGGGGTCCTGCAGGCCGGTGATGCCGCAGTGGCGCAGGAAGGCAGGCCCGGCGAGAAAGTCGCGGTTGCCGTGCATGAAGTGCACGTCCATGCGCTGTGCGGCGGCCTGCAGTGCGGCGCAGGCCTGGGCCTCGAAGCTGCCGGGTTCCCCGATGGCGTCGTCGCCGACCCAGACCTCGAACAGATCGCCCAGGATGAAGAGTGCATCGGCCGGCGTGGTCTGCAGGTAGTTCTGCCACGCTGCCACGGTGGCGGGCTCGCTGGCCTGCAGGTGCAGGTCGGAAAGAAAATCGACCGTGCGCCAGTGCGAAGGAGCGGCCAGCTCCTCGAACCGGGGCACGGTCGGGGTCACGGTGATCGTTGTCAGATCAGAGGGCGACCGCTTTTTCGATCACCACATCGTCCTTGGGCACGTCGTCGTGGAAGCCCTTGCGGCCGGTCTTGACGGCCTTGATCTTGTCCACCACCTCGGTGCCCGAGATCACCTTGCCGAACACGGCGTAGCCCCAGCCCTGGGCGCTGGGGGCGGTGTGGTTCAGGAAGCCGTTGTCGGCCACGTTGATGAAGAACTGCGCTGTGGCCGAGTGCGGGTCGCTGGTGCGGGCCATGGCGACGGTGTAGTTGGCGTTCTTCAGGCCGTTCTTGGCTTCGTTCTCGATGGGGGCGTCGGTGCCCTTCTGGTTCATGCCGGGCTCGAAGCCGCCGCCCTGGATCATGAAGCCGGGGATCACGCGGTGGAAGACGGTGTTGTTGTAGTGGCCCTTGTTCACGTAGGACAGGAAGTTCTGCGTGGACTTGGGGGCTTTCTCGGCGTCGAGTTCGAGGGTGATGACACCGTAGCCGGTGATGTGCAGTTCGACTTGGGGGTTGCTCATGGCAGGTTCCTTCAGAAAATGGCTTACTTCAACAGCGTGGCCGAGGTGATGGTGACAGGCGTGGTGGGCACGTTCTGGAACGGGCCCTTGTTGCCCGTGGGCACGCCCTTGATCTTGTCCACGACCTCGGTGCCCGAGACCACCTTGCCGAACACGGCGTAGCCGTGGCCGTCAGGCTGGGGCGCGTTGAGCATGGCATTGTCCTTCACATTGATGAAGAACTGTGCCGTGGCGGAATGGGGGTTGCCCGTGCGTGCCATGGCGATGGTGTAGGTGTCGTTCTTCAGGCCGTTGGCGGCCTCCAGCGGGATCGGCGCCTTGGTGGGCTTTTGCTGCATGTCGGCCGTGAAGCCGCCGCCCTGGACCATGAAGCCGTCGATCACGCGGTGGAAGATAGTGCCGTCGTAGTGCTTGTCGGCCACGTACTGCAGGAAGTTCTCCACCGTCTTGGGCGCCTTGGCGGGGTTGAGTTCGACCACGATGTCGCCCATGCTGGTGGCGAGCTTGACGCGGGGGGCCGTCTGGGCATGTACGGGTGCTATGAAAATAGTAGCTGCTGCGGCAATGCTGGCAAGCGCTAGAGCCGTCTTTCTTCTGGAAATCATCCAATCACTCCTTCATAAATGATCTGCCAGTGCTTGCCTCGGCGGGCCCAGAACTGGCGTTTGATGGGGCCGGTGCGCGACCCGGAAGCCACCTCGCCAAAGGTGACCACCATGGTGTCCATGCTGTCGGTCCAGCGCAGGATGGCCTTGTCCTTGAGCTCGATCTCGCGCCCGCGCAGGGCCTGGGTTTCGGCGTGCAGTTCGGTGGCCCATTGGGCCAGGGTGGCCTTGCGCTGGCCCTGGAAGTCGGGGGCATAGAAGGTCATCAGGCGCTGCATGTCGCCTGCGGTCTTGGCATTGCGCCAGCCGTCCAGCGCGGCCTCGAAGGCTTTGTGTTCTGCCTGCACGCTGTGCGGCGCCACCCAGTCGAGCTGGCGTGCGATGACCACGGGTGTGGTGCGCGGCTCCACGGTGCGCAGCAGGCGTTCGAGGTCGGGGTTGGCCAGGGCCACGCAGCCGTCGGTGGCCTGCGGTGCGCGGGCGAATTGCTCGGGCGGCGTGCCGTGCAGCCAGATGCCGCTGCCGGTCTTGCCCCGCAGCTGGTCCAGCGGGTTGGGGTAGTTCAGCGGCAGGGCCCCGGCGCCGTAAAAGTCGCGCAGTGTGGCCGGGTCCAGGCGGCTGGTGATGAAGTACACGCCCAGCGGGGTGCGCTGGTCGCCTTCCACCGATTTTTCGATGCCCAGCTTGCCTACCGAGGCGTAATAGTCGGCCACCAGGCGCAGGCCCTGCGGCGTGTTCTCGAACAGATACAGGCGTGAGCGCGAGGTATCCACCGCAATGGCGTGGCGGTAGCGCGGGGCCAGTTCCAGGAACTGCGAGGGCACGTTCTGCTGCGCAGGGCGGGCGCCGTGGGCTTGCACGCGGCGTTGCAGCTCGGTGCGCAGGTCTTGCAGCGTGGTGCGGGCCTCGGCATGCAGGGTGATGGGCACGTCGCCTGGCTGCTGCAGCGGGCGGGTGCGGGCGGCCAGCAGGTCGCCCAGGGCAAGCTGGGCGAGCTGGAAGTGGGGGTAGTCACGCGCCAGGCGCTCGGCTTTGGCCAGCGCTTCGCGCGTCTGGCCCTGGCGCGTGAGCTCCAGCACCTGCAGCAGGCGCTCCTCGGCCTGGCCGTCGCGCAGGGCGGGGGGCGTGGGTACGGTGGCAGGGCGGGGCTTCTTGTTGTGCTGCGCAGCCTGGGCCTTGCGCGCGGCCTGGGTGCTGCGTGGCGCAGCCTTGGAATGCGCGCCATGCGGCGCTGCGGCGCGCACCTTGGTGGGGCTGGCCTGGTTTTTGGCCTGCACGGCGGCGCCATGCTGCAACAGCAGCAGGCACAGCAGCGCAGCCAGTGCGCCGCGCAGAGACACCAGAAACCCCATGCGCAGACTCAGCAAGAAAACCGTGCCGCCGGGCGGCGGCCCAAGAGGGATGGGAAACCTCGCATCAGCCGCCGGTGGACTCGCGCACGATGATCCAGCGGCCCTGGTGCTGCACCAGATCCAGCGTCTTGCGGCTGGAGACGTTCAGTGCATCGGCGCTGTAGGCCTGCTGGAAGCGTACGGTGGCCTTGTCGCCCTGCACGCTGACATGCAGATCCGAGAGCTTGACGCTGATGCGCGACTTGCCCACGATGCGCGCTTCGCGCTCCTTCTCCCAGGCGGCGCGGCTCTGGCGGTTGGGCGGGGTGAAGTCTTTGCCGTAGGCGCCCAGGTAGGCTTTCATGTCCTTGGCGGCCCAGGCTGCGGCCCAGGCTTCGACGGCTGCTTTCACATCGCGCGCGGCGGTGTCGCTTTCTGCTGCCTTGGCCGCAGCGGGCGCGGGGGCCGATGCGGGGGCTGCCGTGGGGGCCGGGCTGGCTGCCGCCACAGGCGCAGGTGCAGCGGGCGCGGCGCTGGCCTGGGGGGCGGGCGCCGGGCTGGTGGCCTGGACCGGTGCGGGGGCGATGGCAGGGGCGGCGGCCACCGTGGCGGCTGGCTTGGCAGCCGGTGCAGGGGGGGCTGCCGGTGCAGCGGGCGTGGCAGCGCTGGTGCGTGCGCCACGGCCTGCGTCGGCGCTGAACAGGCTGCGGATCATGGCCAGCTTGGGCTTGACCGAGTTGGCCGTGTTGGCGTCGAGCTGCAAGGCCTTGCTGTAGGCCTGGCTGGCGAGCTTGGCGTAGATGTCGCCCAGGTTTTCGTGCGCGGTGGCGTAGCTGGGGTTGGTGCGGATGGCCATTTCCAGCGCGGCGCGGGACTTGTCGAGCTGGTTCTGGCCCGCGTAAAGCACGGCCAGGTTGTTGTAGGGCTCGGGCAGCTCGGGGTATTCCTCGGTCAGCTTGGTGAAGGTGACGATGGCATCGCTTTGCTTGCCCGCATCGGCCTGGGCCACGCCGCGCAGAAAGCGCAACTGCGGGTCGCGCGGGGTCTCGGCCAGGCGCTGGTCGGCCTTGGCCAGGGCGTCGGCGGGCTTGCCGGCCTTGAGCAACTGGGTGATTTCGCTGTAGTCGTTGGCGTGGGCCAGGCCTGTTCCCACCAGGGTTGCCAGGGCCAGCAGGCGCAGGAATCGGGGGAGTGTGCGGCGAACGTGCGTCATGGCGTGCTGTTCAGGGGTGTGAAAACGCCCGAACCCGGGCCGGGCTTATACTTCGGCGGATTGTAGCTGAGGGGGTCTCATGCACGAATCCTGTTGCCACTGGTAATTACCCATGGCGTTCCGGCGCCGCCCCGACGTTGCCCCCTGCCAGCCGCTTGCAGGTGCGGCCGCCCCCTCCTCCTGATTCCTGAACACCATTCCATGAGCTTGCGTATCTACAACACGCTGTCGCGTGCATTGGAGGATTTTTCCCCGCTTGAACCCGGCCATGTGCGCATGTATGTGTGCGGCATGACCGTGTACGACCTGTGCCACCTGGGCCATGCGCGCTCGATGATCGCTTTTGACGTGGTGCAGCGCTGGCTGCGCGCCAGCGGCTACCGCGTCACCTATGTGCGCAACATCACCGACATTGACGACAAGATCATCAAGCGCGCCGTGGAGAACGGCGAAACCATCCGCAGCCTGACCGACCGCATGATCGCTGCGCTGCGCGAGGACGCCGATGCCCTGGGCATCCAGCGCCCGGACCACGAACCCCGCGCCACCGACTACGTGCCGCAGATGCTGTCGCTGATCGGCCAGCTCCAGGGCAAGGGCCTGGCCTACCAGGCGGGCAATGGCGATGTGAACTATGCCGTGCGCAAGTTCCCCGGCTACGGCAAGCTCTCGGGCAAGTCGCTCGACGAGCTGCAGGCCGGCGAGCGCGTGGCCGTGCAGGAGGGCAAGCAGGATCCGCTGGACTTCGTACTCTGGAAGAGCGCCAAGCCCACCGAGCCCGCCGAGGTCAAGTGGCAAAGCGCCTGGGGCGAGGGCCGCCCGGGCTGGCACATCGAGTGCTCGGCCATGGGCTGCGAACTGCTGGGCAAGAGCTTCGACATCCACGGCGGCGGCGCCGACCTGCAGTTCCCGCACCACGAGAACGAAATCGCCCAGAGCGAAGGCGCGCACGGCCAGATGCTCGCGCGCTACTGGATGCACAACGGCTTCATCAACGTGGACAACGAGAAGATGTCCAAGAGCCTGGGCAACTTCTTCACCATCCGCGACGTGCTGAAAGAGTACGACGCCGAAACCGTGCGCTTCTTCGTCGTGCGCAGCCACTACCGCAGCCCGCTGAACTACAGCGACATGCACCTGGATGACGCGCGCGCCGCGCTCAAGCGCCTGTACACCGCGCTCTCGCTCGTGGCACCCGCCGAGCTTGCCATTGACTGGCAGGAGCCCCATGCCGCGCGCTTCAAGGCCGCCATGGACGAGGACTTCGGCACGCCCGAGGCCGTGGCCGTGCTGTTCGACCTGGCGGGCGAGGTCAACCGTGGCAAGTCGGCGCAGGCCGCCGGCCTGCTCAAGGCGCTGGGCGGCTGCCTGGGCTTGCTGCAGGGCGACCCGCAGGCCTTCCTGCAGGCAGGCGCCGGTTTTGACGAGGCCGCCATCCAGGCCCAGATTGCCGCGCGTGCCGCCGCCAAGGCAGCCAAGAACTTTGCCGAGGCCGACCGCATCCGCAAAGAACTGCTGGAGCAGGGCATCGTGCTCAAGGATTCGCCCACGGGCACGGCCTGGGAAGCGGCGCAGTGATGGTTTTGATGCAAAAATTGGCTTCCATGGCTTATGGGGTAAGCGGTGCCAGCTACTAAAAAGATAGCAATCGAGGCCACCGGCCCCGCCTCGCCCGGCTATTGGGCCGAGGCGTGCAAGCACCTCATGAAGAAGGACCGGGTGATGAAGCGCCTGATCCCGCAGTACGGCGACGCCGTGCTGCAGTCGCGCGGGGATGCCTTCGTCACGCTGGCGCGCAGCATCGTGGGCCAGCAGATCTCGGTCAAGGCCGCGCAGACGGTGTGGGACCGCTTTGCTGCGCTGCCGCGCCGCATGACGCCTGCGGCCGTGCTCAAGCTCAAGATCGACGACATGCGCGCCGCCGGCCTGTCGGCGCGCAAGGTCGAGTACCTGGTGGATCTGGCCCTGCATTTCGACGCGGGCAAGCTGCATGTGGACGGCTGGCACGGCATGGAGGACGAAGCCATCATCGCCGAGCTGGTGGCTATCCGCGGCATCGGCCGCTGGACGGCCGAGATGTTCCTCATCTTCCATCTGCTGCGGCCCAACGTGCTGCCGCTGGACGACGTGGGGCTCATCAACGGCATCAGCCAGAACTATTTTTCGGGCGACCCGGTCAGCCGCAGCGACGCCCGCGAGGTCGCCCAGGCCTGGCAGCCCTGGTGCAGCGTGGCCACTTGGTATATTTGGCGCTCGCTGGATCCGCTGCCGGTGACGTATTGATATGGGACACCCCCCTGAGGCCCTGCGGGCCTTCCCCCCGCTCTCGCAGCGCTTTGCGCTGCGGGCAGGGGGACGCTCCCGGCGCTGCGGGGCGGCCCTTGCGCGGGAGCCCTGGCCTGGGCAGCGCCAGTTTCGCGGGCAGCGCGCACTGGATATCTGAAAGACAAGAGGAGAATCATCTTGGCGAAAAAAACCTTCCTGGACTTCGAGTCCCCGATCGCAGAGCTCGAAACCAAGATCGAAGAACTGCGCTACGTACAGACGGAAAGCGCGGTCGATATTTCCGACGAGATCGAGCAGCTCAGCAAGAAGAGCCAGCAGCTCACCAAGGACATCTACTCCAGCCTCTCGCCCTGGCAGATCACAAAAATAGCGCGCCACCCCGAGCGGCCCTACACGCTGGACTATGTGCGCGAGCTGTTCACCGACTTTGTCGAACTGCACGGCGACCGGCACTTTGCCGATGACCTGTCCATCGTGGGCGGCCTGGCGCGCTTCAACGGCCACGCCTGCCTGGTGCTGGGCCACCAGAAAGGGCGCGACACCAAGGAGCGTGCGCTGCGCAACTTCGGCATGACGCGCCCCGAGGGCTACCGCAAGGCGCTGCGCCTGATGAAGACGGCCGAGAAGTTCAAGCTGCCCGTATTCACCTTTGTCGACACGCCCGGCGCCTTCCCCGGCATCGACGCCGAGGAGCGCGGCCAGTCCGAAGCCATTGGCCGCAATATCTACGAGATGGCGCAGCTCGAAGTGCCCATCATCACCACCATCATCGGCGAGGGCGGCTCGGGCGGCGCGCTGGCGCTCTCCGTGGCTGACCAGGTGCTGATGCTGCAGTACTCCGTGTACTCCGTCATCAGCCCCGAGGGCTGCGCCTCCATTCTCTGGAAGACCAGCGACAAAGCCCAGGAAGCCGCCGAGGCCCTGGGCATCACGGCGCACCGCCTCAAGGCGCTGGGCCTGGTGGACAAGATCGTCAACGAACCCGTGGGCGGCGCCCACCGCGACCCCAAGCAGATGGCCTCGCTGCTCAAGCGCGCCCTGGGCGACGCCTTCCGCCAGGTGGCGGATCTCAAGACCAAGGACCTGCTCGATCGCCGCTACGAGCGCCTGCAGAGCTACGGGCGCTTCAACGATACCAAGGCCGACAACTGATCTCGCAGGTGGTGTCGCACCCGTCCCACGGGTGCGTGCAAACCCGTGGATGGCAAAATGCGTCCGGTTGTAATATGCCCTCCAAAGCTGCCGCAGCATGCGGCCCAAGGAGAGCACCATGGCCATCCTCAAGACCCTGCGCGGTCAGATCCTGCTGATTTGCGTGGCCTGCCTGCTGGCAGGCCTGGGCGCCCTGGCCACGGCCAACTACCTCACGGCGCGCAGCCAGGCTTACAGCCAGCTCAGTGCCCAATCGCGCGCGCTGGCCCTGAGCCATACCGACGCCCTGCGCGACTGGGTGCGCGCCAAGGCCGCCATCGTGCAGTCCTCTGCTGCCGTGCTGGACGAGGCCGACCCCGCGCGCTACCTCAACATGCTGCAAAAGGCCGGGAGCTTTCACACCACCTACTTTGGCTACGCAGACAAGCGCACGGTGTTCTCCGAGCCGCAGAACCTGCCGCCGGACTACGACCCCACGGCCCGCCCCTGGTACCAGCAGGCTGCCGCAGCGCAGGCGGGCATTCTGACCGCGCCCTATGCCGATGCGGGCGGCGCCGGCCTGGTGGTGACCTTTGCCCAGGCAGCGCGCCAGGGCAGCGACGTCAAGGCCGTGCTGGCGGGCGACGTTTCGCTGGCGGCGGTGGTGGCCAACGTGGCCTCGATCAAGCCCACGCCCTCCAGCTACGCCTTCCTGGTAGGGAGTGACGGCAACATCATCGCCCACCCCGACGTGAAGCTCGCCCTCAAGCCTGCGGCCGAACTTTCGCCGCAGTTGTCGGCGTCTGCGCTGGCGCAAATGGCGCGCAGCGCCGACCTGCAGGCCATGGACCTGCAAGGCCGTGCGGTGCTGCTGGCCGTGGCGCCGGTGGAGGGCACGGGCTGGATGCTGGCCATTGCGCTGGACAAGGCCGAGGCGCTGTCGGCCATCGGCACCATGCTGCAGGTGTCGGCGCTCACCGGGCTGGTGGTGCTGGTGGTGGCTGGTGCGGTGCTGGCGGGCATTCTGGCGCAGCGGCTGCGGCGCCTGACGCAGGTGCGCGACGCCATGCGCAACATTGGCTCGGGCGAGGGCGACCTCTCGCGCCGCATCGACGCCCAGGGTGAAGACGAACTGGCCCAGATTGCCGAAGGCTTCAACAGCTTTGCCAGCAAGCTCGCCGGGGTGCTGGTGCAGATCCGCGACGCCAGCGGCTCGGTGCGCGTGGCGGCCGAGGAGATTGCCACCGGCAACCAGGACCTGAGCAGCCGCACCGAGCTGACGGCTTCCAGCCTGGAGGAAACCACCGCATCGATGCAGCAGCTGACCGAAACCGTGCGCCACAACGCCGATGCCGCACGCCAGGCCAACCAGATGGTGGCCCAGGCCTCGACCGTGGCGCAGCGCGGCGGGCAGGTGGTGGGGGACGTGGTGCGCACCATGGACCAGATCAACGCCGCCTCGCGCAAGATCGAGGACATCATCCAGGTGATCGACGGCATTGCCTTCCAGACCAACATCCTGGCGCTGAACGCGGCTGTCGAGGCCGCCCGTGCGGGTGAGCAGGGGCGCGGCTTTGCCGTGGTGGCCAGCGAAGTGCGCGCACTGGCAGGGCGCAGCGCCGGGGCGGCCAAGGAGATCAAGCAGCTCATTGGCACC
Organism: Burkholderiales bacterium; assembly: GCA_016192425.1. Lineage (GTDB taxonomy): Bacteria > Pseudomonadota > Gammaproteobacteria > Burkholderiales > Burkholderiaceae_C > Simplicispira. The sequence goes on along the minus strand of JACPUE010000008.1, from coordinate 5,265 downwards.
TCGGTCGAGCAGGTCTCCAACGGCTCGCGCCTGGTGCACGATGCGGGCGCCACCATGTCTGAGGTAGTGCAGGCGGTGCAGCGCGTGACCGACATCATGGCCGAGATCGCGGCCTCCACCAACGAGCAAAGCACCAGCATTGCCGAGGTGGGCCAGGCCGTGGGCCACCTGGACCAGATGACGCAGCAGAACGCCGCCCTGGTCGAAGAAAGCGCCGCCGCGGCGCAAAGCCTCAAGGACCAGTCCGTGCGCCTGACCGAGGTGGTGGGGAGCTTCCGCCTGGCGTCGTGACGCCGCTTTCCTTGCGTCGCGCTGGTGGCTGAAGCGCGCCGCGCCATGCTGTGCCCGTGGCGCCATGCGTCCGTGCAAGAAGGCATGCCGCACAATCGGCGCATGCGTACCGTGCAAATTCTTGGAGCCCTGCCGTGACCTTGGCGCTCGACCAGGCCATGGCCGGTTTCGCCCCCGTGCTGCCCTTGGCCGTGGCCTTCAGCGGGGGTGCCGATTCCACGGCCTTGCTGCTGGCCTGCGCAGAGCGCTGGCCCGGCCAGGTGGCGGCCATCCATGTGCACCACGGCCTGCAGGATGCGGCCGATGCCTTCGAGCAGCAATGCACTGCGCTGTGCCAGCGCCTGGGCGTACCCCTGGCCGTGCAGCGTGTGGATGCGCGCGCAGCGCCGGGGCAAAGCCCTGAAGACGCGGCACGCATTGTGCGCTACCAATGTTTGGAGGCTGCAGCGCTTGCTGGTATTGCGGGACTAGCTATCAAATCAATAGCGTTGGCGCAGCATGCAGACGACCAGATCGAAACCCTGCTGCTGGCTCTGTCGCGCGGTGCCGGGGTGGCGGGGCTGGCGTCCATGCCGACGCATTGGCAGGCTGCAGGGCTGCACTGGCACCGCCCGCTGCTGCGCGTGCCCGGCGCGCAGTTGCGCAACTGGCTGCGCACACGCGGCCAAAGCTGGGTGGAGGACCCCAGCAACCAAGACCCGCACTACACACGCAACCGCATCCGGGCGCAACTGCTGCCTGCGCTGGAAGCAGCCTTCCCCGCCTTCCGCGACACCTTTGCCCGCAGCGCCGCACACGCAGCGCAGGCCAGCGAGCTGCTGCAGGAACTGGCAGCGCAAGACCTGGCCCAGGTGGGCAGCCCGCCGCGCATTGCCGCGCTGCAGCAACTGGGCCGTGCGCGCCAGGCCAACGTGCTGCGCCACTGGCTGCGCCAGGCGCACCACACCACCCCCAGCGCGGCGCAACTGCAGGCGCTGCTCGTGCAGATCGACGCCTGCCGCACGCGCGGGCACCAGATCCACCTCAAGGCCGGGCGCGGAACGGTGGTGCGCGAGGGCGACGGGCTGCGTTGGTACAATCCCTGAGTTTTGGCCCCTACTGCACGAAGCCCGGCGGCGCCCACCAAAACAGTGTCCACCCCGCGCCGCAGCCCCCGGATTCGTCACACAGCTCTCCCATGGCATTGATCGTTCACAAGTACGGCGGCACCTCGATGGGGTCCACCGAGCGCATCCGCAACGTTGCCAAACGCGTGGCCAAATGGGCGCGTGCCGGCCACCAGATCGTCGTGGTGCCCAGCGCCATGAGCGGCGAAACCAACCGCCTGCTGGGCCTGGCCAAGGAATTGGCCCCCGGGCGCGCCACCCAGGCCTACCACCGCGAACTGGACATGCTGGCCTCTACCGGCGAGCAGGCCTCGTCGGCGCTGCTGGCCATTGCCCTGCAGTCCGAAGGCATGGAATCCGTCAGCTATGCGGGCTGGCAGGTGCCCATCCGCACCGACAGCAGCTACACCAAGGCCCGCATCGAATCCATCGAAGACCAGCGCGTGCGCGCCGACCTGGCCGCAGGCAAGGTGGTCATCGTCACCGGTTTCCAGGGCATCGACGAGCAAGGCCACATCACCACACTGGGCCGTGGCGGCTCCGACACCTCGGCCGTGGCCGTGGCAGCCGCCATGAAGGCCGACGAATGCCTGATCTACACCGACGTCGATGGCGTCTACACCACCGACCCGCGCGTGGCCCCGGCCGCACGGCGCCTGTCCACCGTGAGCTTTGAAGAAATGCTCGAAATGGCCAGCCTGGGCAGCAAGGTGCTGCAGATCCGCTCGGTCGAATTTGCAGGCAAGTACAAGGTGCCCGTGCGCGTGCTCTCCAGCTTCACGCCCTGGGACATCGACATCAACGAGGAAGCCCGCTCCGGCACCTTGATCACTTTTGAGGAAGACGAAAAAATGGAACAAGCCGTCGTATCCGGCATCGCCTTCAACCGCGATGAAGCCAAGATCTCCGTGCTCGGCGTGCCCGACACCCCCGGCGTGGCCTACCGCATCCTGGGCCCCGTGGCCGATGCCAACATCGAGGTGGACGTCATCATCCAGAACCTCAGCAAGGACGGCAAGACCGACTTCAGCTTCACCGTGCACCGCAACGACTACGCGCGCACCGTCGATCTGCTGAAAGAGAAGATCGTGCCCGCTCTGGGCGCGCAGGAAGTGGTGGGCGACACCAAGATCTGCAAGGTCAGCATCGTCGGCATCGGCATGCGCAGCCATGTGGGCGTGGCCAGCACCATGTTCCGCACGCTCAGCGAAGAGGGCATCAACATCCAGATGATCTCCACCAGCGAGATCAAGACCTCCGTCGTCATCGACGAGAAATACCTCGAACTGGCCGTGCGTTCGCTGCACACGGCATTTGGCCTGGACAAGCCAGCCGAGTGAAAACAGCCTCAAACTGAGGCATAATAGCGGGATTGCCTGGAAACGTGACCGAGTGGCCGAAGGTGCTCCCCTGCTAAGGGAGTATGGGGTGTAGAGCCTCATCGAGGGTTCGAATCCCTCCGTTTCCGCCAAGCATCCAAAGCCCTGCGCCAGTTCTGGCGCAGGGCTTTTTTGTTGGTGTGCCGCTGTGGGCTAGCCATCCACCGACGCGCTCCAGCGATCCCCCCAGCCGCCGCTGCGCTCGCGTTCCAGTTGGCGGCGGTCGCGCTTGGTGGGGCGGCCTTCGGTCAGGGCCAGGGCAGGTTCGGGGGCCAGGCGGCGCAGTTCCTGCTGGTGTTCGCGAGCCGCGATGCTGTCGGCCGTTTCTTCGTACAGTTGCTGGGCTACTGGCGCAGGCCCGCGCTGCGGGCTGAGGGCGCGCACGGCCACGGTGCGTTGCACCGTGCCCTGGCGCAGCACCACCGTGTCGCCGGGGCGCACCTCGCGTGAGGACTTGGCCGTTTGGCCGTTGACCATGACCCGGCCCTTACCGATTTCTTCGGCGGCGATGCTACGGGTCTTGAAAAAGCGTGCGCACCACAGCCACTTGTCGATGCGCATGGAATCCAGGGTATTCATGGAGGGATTGTGCCGCGTGGCGCCGCGGCGTGCGCGCTACCATCGGTGCCCATGCCAGACACCTCCGACACCATTCCTGCGTTGCCGCTGGATGCCCAGGGCATTCTGGAGCTGGCAGCGCGGTCGATGTTCCAGCTTTTTTCCAGCGTCAGCCAGGGCATGATCCTGGTGGATCTGCTCGGGCGCGTTGTCTGGGTGAACGAGGGCTACCAGCGCTTTTTCCCCAATCTGGGCATTACTTCCGTGGAGCAGTTTGTGGGGCACACGGTGGAGGAGGTGATTCCCAACACCGGCATGCGCCGGGTATTGGAAACGGGGCAGGCTGTTCTCATCGACCTGCTCACCAACAAGGCGGGCACCTTCGTGGTCAGCCGCATTCCGCTGCGCGACGATGCGGGCAAGGTCATCGGCGCCATCGGCATTGTGCTGTTCGACCACCCAGAGACCACCTTGCAGCCGCTCATCAGCAAGTTTGCGCTGCTGCAGCGCGACCTGGACGAAGCCCGCCGCGAACTGGCGGCGCAGCGCAGCCAGCAGTTGCGCGGTGCGGGCTCGGGCGACCGGCGCACCAAGTACACCTTTGCCAGCTTCGTGGGCTCCAGCCCTGCGGCCACGGAGGTCAAGCGCCAGGCGCGGCGTGCGGCGCAGTCGGCCAGCCCGGTGCTGTTGCTGGGCGAAACGGGCACCGGCAAGGAACTGCTGGCCCATGCCATCCACGCTGCATCTCAGAGAGCCAGTGGTCCTTTTGTGGGCGTCAACATTGCCGCCGTGCCCGACACCTTGCTGGAGGCCGAGTTCTTTGGCGTGGCCCCCGGCGCCTACACGGGGGCCGACCGCAAGGGGCGTGACGGCAAGTTCAAGCTGGCCGACGGCGGCACGCTGTTTCTCGATGAAATCGGCGACATGCCCCCCAGCCTGCAGGCCAAGCTGCTGCGCGCGCTGCAGGAAGGGGAGATCGAGCCCCTGGGCTCCAACCAGCTGGTGCCCTTCGATGTGCGCGTGATTGCCGCCACCTCGCGCGACCTGCCTGCGCTGGTGCGCGAGGGGCGCTTCCGCGAAGACCTGTTCTACCGCCTGCATGTGCTGCCCGTGCGCGTGCCGCCGCTGCGCGAGCGCCCTGGCGACATCCCGGCGCTGGTGGAAGTGCTGGGCGAGGAAATCGCCCTGCGCAACGGCATTGCCCCGCCCGAACTGCTGCCCGATGCCATGGCACTGCTGGCGGCGCAGCCCTGGCGCGGCAACATCCGCGAGCTACGCAACGTGCTGGAGCAGGCTGCGATGCGCAGCGACGCCCAGTCCATCGACGCCGACATGCTGCGCGCCCTGCTGCGCGAAGCCGGGGTGGAGCCTGCTGCCCCTGTCAACCAGGCGGCGCTGGCGGCCGGACCTGCCGCGCCCGACAGCCTGTTGCGCCCCCTGGCCATGCAGGTGGCCGAGCTGGAGCGGCGCGCCATCGCAGCCTCCCTGGCCGCCACCGGCGGCAACAAGCTGGCAACGGCCCGGCAGTTGGGGATTTCGCGCGCTACGCTCTACCAGAGGCTGGAAAACCCTGACGAAAATATGAACAAATGACTGGATTCCAGACAAGTGCACTGTCTGAAGTCCAGCCAAATCCTGTGGTTTGACACTGCTGTGACGGGGATGTGACGCTGCGCATGGGTTGGCACGAATGCTGCAACATTTGGTGACAAACCATTTGCAGGAGATCCCCCCCATGCACCGCAGAACCCTGGTGGCCCTGGCCGCCCTGGCCACAGGCTTGCCCGCTGCCACCGCTGCCCTGGCGCAGACGGGCGAAATCCGCATTGCCCACGTGTACAGCAAGACCGGCCCGCTGGAGGCCTATGGCAAGCAGACGCAGACGGGCCTGATGATGGGGCTGAACTACGCCACGGGCGGCACCATGACCG
>JACPUE010000004.1 GCA_016192425.1 Burkholderiales bacterium | reverse complement strand
CTCGAAAACCCTGTCAAATCCAGCCCTCAAAAGGCTGCAAAATCAGCCCAGTCATAACCCCCTCGGGGCGTCGTTTTACTCACCTGTTGCTGGCGCCATTACGGCGAACATCGGTGGCTCCATTACGGCGGTCAGTGACAGAGGGCCTGCTGCAAGAATTCCAGCCGGATGTGGTGGTGGGGGATTTTCGTCTTTCGTTGGCTGCTAGTGCGCGTCGCCAGAAGATACCCTGCATCAATGTTGTCAACGCCTATTGGAGTCCCTGGTCTCCGCGTCCATCGCAGGTGCCCGATGTTCCAGCCAAGCGCTGGCTTGGCCTGCATGTGGCGCAGAGGGTTTTCACGTGGCGGTATCCCCATGCCTCGAGGGCGCATGCGCAGCCCATCGTGGAGGCCTATGGGCACTTGGGGTTCAAAGGGGGGGCATTGGATCTTCAGGCCGCCTATTGCCAGGGGGATGTGCTGGCGCACCCCGACATACCTCAGCTGTTTCCCCACATTGCCCGCCGATGCTTTCTTGGACCGGTCCATTGGCAGCCCCGGCTGCCATGTCCGGACTGGATGCGCGGCTGGGACGCGGGTGTGCGGCCACTGGTGTATGTGAGCTTGGGCAGTTCTGGTGCCGTGGAGTGTCTGCCCAAGGTGGTTCATGCGCTCATGCGGCTGGATGTGCAGATCGTGGCCGTGACTGCGGGTCGGGGGGCTTGGCGGCCACGCAGGTTGCCCGAGAACGTCCGGCTGGTGGACTATGCACCCGGAGATGAGGTGGTGCGGCGCTCCAGCCTCGTTGTCTGCAACGGCGGAAGCTTGGGATGCCATCAGGCGCTTATGCATGGCGTGCCGGTGCTGGCCATTCCAGCCAACTTGGACCAATGCCTCAATGCCGCAGTGCTGGAGAGTACAGGCGCGGTTCGAGTCATCCGTACCGGAGCCGGATTTGCGCGGCGTGTGGAGCTTGTTGCCAGGGAACTGATCGACGATCCGCGATGGCGTAATGCAGCAAGGCAGATAGCCTTTCTAGCGCAATCCGAAGGGCTGGATGAGCGGCTGCAAGTTTTGCTGGAGACAGCGCATTCGGGCGCCTGCCGCAGGGTCATGCAATGAGAGCTATTGAACCATCACAGATTCTGTGCTTTCTGGGATTGCTGGCGGCAGGCATGGTGGCCTCGATGGGGCTGCTGGCATTGGCATGCGTGCTGTGGCCTGCTGCAGGGCCGGGCGGGGATTGGAGCTGGGTCATGCCGGTGATTTTCGTGGTTGCATTCATCGGCTGTATGGTGGCGGTGTTCCGGCTGTGGTGGCGGTGGTGTCCGCTGCCGCTTGGCGTGATTGAGCCCGGGAGCGCGGGCGAGTTTACGTACCACGTCTACATTTTGTTTTACCTTATTGTTTTCTATCCGGTCATGCGTTGCCAACTGTTGCCCGTTCCGTTGAACCGGCTCATGTACCTCGGGCTTGGTGCATGCATGGGGCCGAACAGTTACACCGGCGGTTTGATTCTGGACCCTCCTCTTGTCAGTATCGGGCGTGACACTTTGCTAGGAATGGGCAGCTTGCTTGTGCCGCATATCATTGAGGGCCGACGGTTGGAGCACCATCGTATTTCCATCGGAGACCGTGTCACGGTGGGTGCCAATGCTACGGTGATGGCGGGCGCGTGCATCGGCAATGATGCGGTGGTCGCTATGCACTCTGTCGTTTTGGCAGGGACAGTTATCCCTGCTGGCGAAGTGTGGGGCGGAGTGCCGGCCCGGCGCCTGCGCAGCCCTTGGGGTGTCGGCAATCGCGGAGGTGACAGGGGAATTGCTTGAGCGGGCTACAGAATTGGGTCTCTTAAAGATTGTCAGGAGACACATGCATGAGTCACCGTACCATCCAACAACTGTTCGACCTCAAGGGCAAGACGGCTCTCGTCACCGGCGGCTCACGCGGCCTGGGCCTGCAGATGGCCCATGCGCTGGGCGAGGCGGGCGCGCGCATCATGGTCAGCTCGCGCAAGGCAGGCGACCTGGAGCAGGCCGTGGCCGAACTGCAGGCTGCGGGCATTGACGCCCGCTGGATCGCCGCCGACTGCGCCCAGGAGGCCGACATCGAGCGCCTCGCGCGCGAGACCATGGAGCGCATGGGCGACATCGACATCCTCGTCAACAACGCGGGCGCCACCTGGGGCGCGCCGGCCGAAGACCACCCGCTGGAGGCCTGGGACAAGGTGATGAACCTCAACGTGCGCGGCTACTTCCTGCTGAGCCAGTACGTGGCCAAGCACAGCATGATTGCGCGCAAGCGCGGCAGCATCCTGAACGTGGCCTCCATTGCCGGGCTGGGGGGCAACCCGGTGGGCATGCAGACCATTGCGTACAACACCTCCAAGGGCGCGGTCATCAACTTCACGCGCGCCCTGGCGGGCGAGTGGGGGCGCTACGGTATCCGCGTCAACGCCATCTGCCCGGGCTTTTTCCCCAGCAAGATGACCAAGGGCCTGCTGCAGGCGCTGGGCGAAGAAAACCTGCGCGCGCACGCACCGCTGAACCGCCTGGGCGACGACGAAGACCTCAAGGGCCTGAGCGTGCTGCTGGCGTCGGATGCGGGCAAGCACATCACCGGCCAGTGTGTGGCGGTGGATGGGGGCGTGAGCGCTCTGGTTGGGGGGTGATTCGGTGCACCCCCCTGTGGCGCTTTGCGCCTTCCCCCCGCTCTCGCAGCGCTGCGCGCTGCGGGCAGGGGGACGCTCCCGGCGCGGCGGGGCGGCCCTTGCGCGGGAGCCCTGGTCTGGGGTGCGCCCATGTCATACGGCATGGGCGGGGCGGCCCTGGGGCGCGCCAGTTGCACACAGTGTGGGTTGGGCTTGACGCAGTGGAAAACCGGAAATGACAGAAACCATCGGCTTTGGCGTACACATTCCGTTTGTGGAGCACCTGGGCTTCACCCTGCACCGCATGGAGGCGGGGGAGTCCGAGCTGCGCTACGCGGCGCGGCCGGAGCACCACAACTCGTTTGACGTGACCCATGGCGGCGCGCTGATGACGCTGCTGGACGTGGCCATGGCCACCGCTGCGCGCAGCCATGCGCCCGAGATGGGCGTGGTCACCGTCGAGATGAAAACCAGCTTCATGCAGCCCGCCCGGGGCCCGCTGGTGGCGCGCGGGCGCCTGCTGCACCGCACGGCCACGCTGGCCTTCACCGAGGCCACCGTGCACGACGCGCAGGGGCGCCTGTGCTGCCAGGCCACGGGCACCTTCAAGGTGGTGCGCCGCCTGCCGGTGGATGGGCGCCAGGTGCATGCGCTCAAGGCCGTGCCCACCGATTGACGGGTTTCAAACAAAATAATGCTGCAGCGCCCGTAGATAAAGCGCTGCCAGCTATCAAAACAGTAGCAAAAGGAGAAATGCCATGCCGCACAACCAGCAGATTCTGCTTGTCAGCCGCCCCCAGGGCGAAGCCACGGCGGAGAACTTCCGCCTCGTCAGCACCGACACGCCTGCGCTGCAGGACGGCCAGGTGCTGGTGCGCCACCACTACCTGAGCCTGGACCCCTACATGCGCGGCCGCATGAACGAGAGCAAGAGCTACGCCGCTGCCCAGCCGCTCGATGCAGTGATGATCGGCGGCACCGTGGGCGAGGTGGCCGAGAGCCGCCACCCCCAATACGCCGTGGGCGACAAGGTGGTGGGCATGGGCGGCTGGCAAGAGTACAGCGTGGTCGATGCCAACACGCCCGGCATGCTGCGCAAGGTGGACACCACCCATGTGCCCCTGTCGCACTACCTGGGCGCCGTGGGCATGCCCGGCGTCACGGCCTGGTACGGGCTGGTCAAGATCATCGCGCCCAAGGCGGGCGACACCGTGGTGGTGAGCGCCGCCACCGGCGCCGTGGGCAGCGCCTTTGCCGCGCTGGCCAAGGCCCGGGGCTGCCGCGCAGTAGGCATTGCGGGCGGCGCCGACAAATGCCGCTACGCCACCGAGGAGCTGGGCTTTGACGCCTGCATCGATTACAAGGCGCACAACGGCGACACGCGCTCGCTGGCCAAGGCGCTCAAGGACGCCTGCCCCGACGGCATCGACGGCTACTTTGAAAACGTCGGCGGCTGGATCATGGACGCCGTGATGCTGCGCATGAACGCGTTTGGCCGCATCGCCGTGTGCGGAATGATCGCGGGCTACGACGGACAGCCCCTGTCCATGGCCAACCCGGCGCTCATCCTCATCAACCGCATGAAGGTCGAAGGCTTCATCGTCAGCGAGCACATGGAGGTCTGGCCCGATGCGCTCAAGGAGCTGGGCCAGCTCGTGGGCAGCGGCACGCTGCGCCCGCGCGAGAGCGTGGCCCAGGGCCTGGCGGCTGCGCCCGAGGCCTTCCTGGGCATGCTCAAGGGCAAAAACTTCGGCAAGCAGCTCGTCAAGCTGGTTTGATGCAACACCCCGATAAACATTTGAAGGAGTCCCCCCCACATGATCGACAACTTTGCAGGCAAGACCGCCGTTCTCACCGGCGCGGGCTCGGGCTTCGGGCTGGAATGCGCGCGCATTGGCGCACGGCTGGGCATGAACCTGGTGCTGGTCGATGTGCAGCAGGACGCCCTGGACGCCGCCGCCGCCGAAATGCGCGCCGCGGGCAGCCAGGTGCTGGCCTGCCGCGCGGACGTGTCCAACGCCGCGCAAATGGAGCAATTGGGCGCCGACGTGCTGGCGCGCTTTGGGGCGCCGCACCTGGTGTTCAACAACGCGGGCGTGGGCTCGGGCGGCCTGATCTGGGAAAACTCCGTGCAGGACTGGGAATGGGTGCTGGGCGTCAACCTCATGGGCGTGGTGCACGGCGTGCGCGTGTTCACCCCCATGATGCTGGAGGCCGCCCGCAAAGACCCCGCCTGGCACGGCCACATCGTTAACACCGCCAGCATGGCCGGCCTGCTCACCCCGCCCAACATGGGCGTGTACAACGTCAGCAAGCACGCCGTGGTGAGCCTGAGCGAAACGCTGTACCAGGACCTCTCGCTCGTGAGCGACCAGGTCGGCGCCAGCGTGCTGTGCCCGTACTTTGTGCCCACCGGCATCAACGACAGCCACCGCAACCGCCCCGGCGCCCTGGCAGCCGACAAGCCCACCCGCAGCCAGCTCATCGGCCAGGCCATGATCGCCAAGGCCGTCAGCAGCGGCAAGGTCACCGCCGCCGAAGTGGCGCAAAAAGTCTTCGACGCCGTGGCCGCCGGGCAGTTCTACATCTTCAGCCACCCCCAGGCCCTGGGCGCGGTGCGCACGCGCATGGAAGACATCGTGCAGGCGCGCAACCCCACCGACCCCTTTGCCGACAAGCCCGAGCTGGGGGAACAACTGCGCGCGCAATTGCGGGCGGGCTGAAAATCAAATGGCAAATATGCCTCAGGCCGGTGCCGCTGCATCGCCGGGGCCTTGACCTGCGTAGAGTCCGCGCCCCCCGGTGTTGCATTTGGGGCACGCAGTTGGCGCACTGTGCACAGTCCGCGCTGGTGTGCAGGGTAGGGCGTGTCATCATTCAATTCCCCCACGCGAATTGAATGATGACACGCCCTAGAATGGGCGGCAACCCTGCGTGCCCATGGCCGACACATCCTCCCCATTCCAACGCAACGTGTCCGCCACCTTGCTGGTGCTCGCGTGCATGCTGGGGGCGTTTGTGGCCTATGTGCACATGGAATCTGCCGCCGACGCCGCGGCAGACCAGCGCTACCACTCTATTTTGCTGGCCGATGAGCTGCGCCATTCGTCCGATGCGTTGACGCAGGCCGTACGCCTGTACGTGGTCACCGGCAAGCCCGAATATGCCGCCACCTATGAGGAACTGCTGGATGTGCGCGACGGGCTCAGGCCCTGGCAGGATCGGCACACCTCGCGCGCGTTCACCCGCCAGATTCTGGGAGAGCGTCTGGCGCAGGAACAGCGCCCCGTAGTGGCTTTGCTGGAGCTGATGAGCGCCGCAGGCTTCACCGACGAAGAATTTGCCTTGGTTGCGCGCGCCAAGGCGCTTTCGGACCAATTGACCCGCACCGAGCGCCAGGCCATGCAATGGCGCCAGGCGCAAGGGCCCGGCGCCGCAGAACTGCAGGCCCGTGCGCAGGCCGTGCTGTTCGACGATGCCTACCTCGCGGCCAAGGCAGCCATCATGGAGCCGATCGACCAGTTCCAGGCGCGGGTGATGGAGCGCATCAACCAGAACGTTGCCCTGGCGCGGCGCCAGGCCCGGTGGCTGCGCTGGTTGTGTGTGGCCCTGGGGCTGGCGCTGGTGTTCATGCTGTACCGCACCAGCCGGGCGCTGGACGCCGTCTTGGGCGGGCGGGTGGATGAAGTGCACGCCCGCATCACCCGCCTGGGCCGGGGCGATTTCAGCGCGCCGGCCCAGGCCGTGCCTGCCGCCCAGGGCACCGTGCTGGCGCGGCTGGCAGAAACGCAGGCCAAGCTGCAGCGCATGGCCCAGGACCAGCAGCAGACACAGGCGCAGCTGCGCAAGAGCACCGACCGCCTGGAAGACGCCGAGCGTCTCGCCCTGCTGGGCAACTGGGAGTACGACCATGCCACGCAGCGGCTGGTGTGGTCCGATGAAGCGCTGCACATCTTCGGGCTCCCCGCGCGATGGAGCGGCCTGACCTATGAGGCGTTTGTGGCGGCCCTCCACCCCGACGACCGCGCCAGCGTGATCGACGCCCTCCGCCGCGCCGTGCAGCGCCAGAAGCCCTACGAAATGCACCACCGTGTGTGCCAGCCTGACGGCACCGTACGCCATGTGTTGGCACGCGCCCGCACCTTTTACGACGGGCAGGGGCGGCCTGTGCGCAGCCTGGGAACAATCCAGGACATCACCCGCCAATGGCTGGATCGGCAGGCGCTGGAGCGTGCCAACCGAGACCTGCGGCTGCTCAGCGCCTGCAACATGGCGCTGGTCCATGCCGAGAAAGAGGATGCGCTGCTGCAGGAAATTTGCCGCCTGTGCGTGGAGCGCGGAGGCTACCTGCTGGCCTGGGTCTGCTACGTGCAGCACGATGCGGCCAAGTCGGTGCAGCTCATGGCGCGGCATGGCGACGACCAAGGCTACCTCGACCGCATCCACCTGAGCTGGGGCAACGAACCCAGCGCCCAGGGGCCGGTGGGCACCTGCATACGCACAGGCCAGCCCAGCGCGGTACAGGACATTGCCACCGACGCGCGCATTGCAACCCGCAGAGCGCTGGCCCTGGAATGCGGTTACCGATCCATGCTGGCGCTGCCCCTGATCTGCGATGCCCAGGTGATGGGGGCGCTGGCGCTGTATGCAGGCCAGAGCAATGCGTTCGATACTGCCGAGATCGAACTGTTGCTGGAGCTGGTCAATGACCTGGCCTTTGGCATCACCACCCTGCGCACGCGCACGGCCCATGCAGCGGCGCAGCAGCGGCTGGAGTTCCTCTCCAACTTCGATCCGCTCACGCACCTGCCCAACCGGCTGCTGCTGCGCGACCGTTTCGAGCACGCCACCCAACTGGCCAGCGCCGACCATGAACAAGTGGTGCTGCTCTACATCGACCTGGACTTCTTCAAGCAGATCAACGACACCTTGGGCTACAGCGTGGGCGACCAGGTCATCCTGTGCATGGTGGAGCGGCTGCAGCGCTGCCTGCCGCCGTCCACCACCATTTCGCGCCTGAGCGGAGACGAGTTCGTCGTGCTGCTGAAGGGCGCCTACGACGCTGCTGCCGTGGTCGTGGTGGGCAACACCATTCGCGAGGCGCTGGTCGAGCCCGTGCAGGTCGACGGGCACTCGGCCAGCCTGTCGTGCTCCATCGGCATAGGCCTGCATCCGGAGGATGGGGCCGATTTCGAAACCTTGCTCAAGAACGCCCATGCTGCGCTGGTCAGCGCCAAGGACGCAGGGCGCAACACCTACCGGTTTTTTGCACGCGACATGAACGCCGGCATGCTGGAGCAGATGCAGCTGACGGCGGCGCTGTCCCATGCCATCCGGCAGCAGCAGTTTTTGCTGCACTACCAGCCGCAGCTGGATCTGCGCAGCGGGCGCCTGGTGGGGGTGGAGGCCCTGGTGCGCTGGCTGCACCCCACCGATGGGCTGATTCCCCCAGGGCGCTTCATCCCCCTGGCGGAGCGCAGCGGCCACATCGTGGAGCTGGGCCAATGGGTGCTGCACGAGGCCTGCCGCCAGGGCCGGATCTGGCAGGACCGCCTGCCCGCGCCGCCTGTGGTGGCAGTCAACCTGTCTGCACTGCAGTTCAAGCGGGGCAATGTGCTGGAGCTGGTGCAGCAGGCGCTTGCGCGCAGCGGCCTGCGCCCGCCGCTGCTGGAGCTGGAACTCACCGAATCCATCCTGCTGCAGGATGTGCAGGAAACCATCAAGACCCTGCAGGGCCTCAAGGCGCTGGGGGTCAAGCTCTCCATCGACGACTTTGGAACCGGCTATTCCAGCCTGTCCTACCTCAAGCAGTTGGCGGTGGACAAGCTCAAGATCGACCAGTCCTTTGTGCGCGACATGCTGGGCTCGGCAGACGGGGAATCCATCGTGCGCGCCATCATCCAGCTGGGCCACGGCCTGCAGCTCACCGTGATTGCCGAAGGCGTGGAAACGCCCGAGCAGCACGCCTTTCTGGCCCGTGCCGGGTGCGATGAGGCGCAGGGCTACCTGTTCAGCCGCCCGGTGCCCGTGCCCGACCTGGAGGTGCTGCTGGCGCAAGGCCTGGCGCTGTCGTCCGTGGGCGGGGCAGGCTGATCAAACCCTGGCCCGCATCTGCTGCATCAGGGGTAAGGCCGCACCAGCCGCACCGGCAGGGTGCTGTCCTTGTGCACCGGGGCGGAGTCGCCGTTGCCCATGTCCACTGCCCAGCCCTGGCGCGTGGCAATGCGGTTGGCCATGCCGCCGGTGCTGCCCTGCATCACGTTGCCATAGTTGTACATGTTGACGCCGCCGGTGTGGATGCGCGAGGTGCCCGACCAGTGCCAGGTGCCGGGCGAGGCAGGGAACAGCGCCGAATCCACCCCCGGCGGCACGGCGCGGCGCTGCACCAGGTGGCGCAGCTCGGTGGCGCGGGGCAGGCGCCAGGCCACGCCCTCGGCCTGGCTGCGTTCCTGCGCTACGGCCTGGGCCTCGGCGCGGGTGAGCAGGCGCGGCAGCCCGGCGCAGGTGCTGCCGTTCCAGCGCGTGCCTTCCAGGCAGCGCGACCAGGCGACCTTGGAGCGTGGGTCGATGACCAGCGTGCCGTCGGCAGACACCTCCATGCGCACCGGGGCTTGCGCAGCGGTGGAGGCGGGGTCCGGGCTGTCGCTGTCCTCGTCTTGCTGCGCGCAGGCTGCGCCGCTGGCCAGGGCCGCCAGTGCCAGCACGCACGCTTGGGCCATGTGCCATGCGCGCCAGGTGTGGGCCGCAGGGCAGGGCGCCCAGGTGACGCAGGGCAGCGGCGCGGCTGTGGCAAACTCGCGCGCTTCGTGTTTCAGACCTTGGTTCATGCAGAGCATCATCCGGCAATTGGCCGCAGAAATCAAAATTGGGGAATCGCAGGTCCGCGCTGCGGTGGATTTGCTGGACGGCGGGGCCACCGTGCCCTTCATCGCGCGCTACCGCAAGGAGGCAACCGGCGGGCTGGACGACATCCAGTTGCGCGAGCTCGAAGCGCGCCTGTCCTACCTGCGCGAGTTGGACGAGCGCCGCGCCGCCGTGCTCAAGGCGATTGACGAGCAGGGCAAGCTTACCGACGCCTTGCGCGCCGCGATTGCCGCCGCGCCCACCAAGCAGGAGCTGGAAGACCTCTACCTGCCCTTCAAGCAAAAGCGCCGCACCAAGGGCCAGATTGCGCGCGAGTTCGGCATCGAGCCGCTGGCCGACAAGCTGTTTGCCGACCCCACGCTGGACCCGGTGGCCGAGGCGCAGGCCTATTGCAAGCCCGCCACGCTGCTGGACGACGGCAAGCCGGGGCCGGACTTCTCCACCCCCCTGGCCGTGCTGGACGGGGTGCGCGACATCCTCTCCGAGCGCTGGGCCGAAGACCCGCAGCTCGTGCAGGCGCTGCGCGAATGGCTGTGGGCCGAGGGCCTGCTGCGCAGCAAGAAGGTGGAGTCCAAGAACGAGGCCGACCCCGAGGTCGCCAAGTTCCGTGATTACTTCGACTACGACGAGCCCATTGGCCGCGTGCCCTCGCACCGGGCGCTGGCGGTATTCCGGGGCCGGGCGCTGGAGATTCTGGAAGCCAAGCTGGTGCTGCCTGAGCCGCAGGCGAATTCCGCATCCCAGCCCGACCCGCGCCAGCCCAGCCTGGCCGAAGGCAAGATTGCCCTGCACCTGGGCTGGAGCCACGCAGGCCGCAAGGCCGACGACCTGATCCGCAAATGCGTGGCCTGGACCTGGCGCGTCAAGCTCAGCCTCTCGACCGAGCGCGACCTGTTCTCGCGCCTGCGCGAAGAGGCCGAGAAAGTCGCCATCAAGGTGTTTGCCGACAACCTGCGCGACCTGCTGCTGGCCGCCCCGGCGGGCACCAAGGCGGTGATGGGGCTGGACCCCGGCATCCGCACCGGCGTGAAGGTGGCCGTGGTGGACGCCACCGGCAAGCTCGTCGAAACCGCCACCATCTACCCCCACGAGCCGCGCCGCGACTGGGACGGCAGCCTGCACACGCTGGCGCGCCTGGTCGAAAAGCACGGCGTGCAGCTCATCGCCATCGGCAACGGCACCGCCAGCCGCGAGACCGACAAGCTCGCCGCCGAGCTCATCAAGTTATGGCAAAAAGCGGCCCAAGGGCAGGCGGGGCAAGCGCAAGCAGCTATCGAAAAGATAGTGGTCAGCGAAGCCGGCGCCTCGGTCTATTCGGCCAGCGAATACGCCAGCCAGGAAATGCCCGACGTGGACGTGAGCCTGCGCGGCGCCGCCAGCATTGCGCGGCGCCTGCAGGACCCGCTGGCCGAGCTGGTCAAGATCGACCCCAAGAGCATTGGCGTGGGCCAGT
Organism: Burkholderiales bacterium; assembly: GCA_016192425.1. Lineage (GTDB taxonomy): Bacteria > Pseudomonadota > Gammaproteobacteria > Burkholderiales > Burkholderiaceae_C > Simplicispira. The sequence goes on along the minus strand of JACPUE010000004.1, from coordinate 196,543 downwards.
ACCAGCACGACGTAAACCAGAGCGAACTGGCGCGCACGCTGGACGCGGTGGTCGAAGACTGCGTCAACTCCGTGGGCGTAGACCTGAACACCGCCAGCGCGCCGCTGCTCTCGCGCGTGTCGGGCCTCTCGCCCAGCGTGGCCAAGGCCGTGGTGCGCTGGCGCGAGCAGAACGGCGCATTCAAAAACCGCAAGCAGCTCATGGACGTGTCAGGCCTGGGCGCCAAGACCTTCGAGCAGGCGGCGGGCTTTCTGCGCATCCGCGGCGGCGACAACCCGCTGGACATGACCGGCGTGCACCCCGAAACCTACGCGGTGGTGGAGCAGATCATCGCCAAGACCGGCAAGCCCGTGGCCGAACTGATGGGCCGCGCCGAGATGCTCAAGACCCTCAAGCCCGAACTGTTCGCCAACGAGAAGTTCGGCACCATCACGGTCAAGGACATCCTCGGCGAGCTGGAAAAACCCGGCCGCGACCCGCGCCCCGACTTCAAGGTGGCGCGCTTCAACGAAGGCGTGGAAGACATTGCCGACCTCAAGGAAGGCATGGTGCTGGAGGGCACGGTGAGCAACGTCGCCCAGTTCGGCGCCTTTGTGGATCTGGGCGTGCACCAGGACGGGCTGGTGCACGTCAGCCAGCTGGCGCACAAGTTTGTGGGCGATGCGCGCGAGGTCGTCAAGACCGGCGACATCGTCAAGGTCAAGGTGCTGGAGGTAGACGCGCCGCGCAAACGCATCAGCCTGACCATGAAGCTGGACGCCGCCCCCGCGCGCCGCGACGGGCCGCGCGAGAACCGCTTTGAAAGCGCAGGCCGGGGCCAGGCCCAGTCGCGCCGATACAACGAACCCGCGCCCCAGGGCGCCATGGCCTCGGCGTTTGCCAAGCTGCAGCAGGGAAAGAACCGGCCGGGTACATAATCAACCGAACCCATCCACCGCCGTGCCTCCCATGGAATTGAGCGCCCTGTTGGCCACGCCCGCCCTCCTGCCCAGCCTGCCCAGGGCGGTGGCCCTGCTCATGAGCGAACTGGCCCACGAGGAACCCAACCTGCGGCGCGTGAACCAGTTGTTCGGCACCGACCCGGCCCTGGCCGCCCGGCTGCTCGAAAAAGCCAATTCCGACGCCTTTGCAGGCCCGCGCACAGTGGCAGGCATCTCCGAAGCACTGGCCCTGCTGGGCACGGCGCACCTGCGCGAACTGGTCAGCACCGCGCCCCTGGGCACGGCCTCGCGCTCTGTGCCGGGCCTGAACCTGCAGCAGTTCTGGCGCTACAGCCTGGCGGTGGCCAAGTTTGCCCGCTCGCTCGCTGGCAGCGTGCACCACAGCCAGGCAGCAGCCTACACCGCAGGGCTGCTGCACGCGGTGGGCGAACTGCTCATCCAGCAGGCCGACCCCGAGCGCGTGCAGTCGCTCAACACCCTGGTGGCGCCGCTGGACCTGCGCCGCGGCAAGCTGGAAGGGCGCATCTTTGGCTACTGCTACAACCAGGTCAGCGCAGCCCTGGCCCACCGCTGGCAACTGCCCGAGGCGGTGGTCGATGCCCTCAAATACCAGCACGCACCGTTCGACAACCGCGCCTACGAACCCCTGGCCGGCGTGGTGCACCTGGCCGTGTGGCGCGTGCGTGTGCACGAGGCGGGCATGGACGAAAAAGAAATGGTCGTCACCTTCCCCGACCAGGTCGGCCTACCCCTGGGGCTGGACATCGACATGGTGCTGCGCCAGGACCCCATCGACTGGAACCCCAAGCCCGAAGAGCCCGCCGATGCCGCCGACCCCGACCTCTACCTGGTCTAGGGCCGAGGCCTGCAGCGCCCAGGCATGAGGGCGCTGCGCATCCATGCAGGTGCAAAGGCGCTGGCCCACCTGCGTTGCCACGGCCTGCAGCCGCAGGACGTGTGCACCATTCCCGCCGCCGCTGGCGGCCCCAAGGGCCTGGTGCTGGGGCCGCTGGACCGCTTTCTGTTCGGCACCTGGCTGCCGCGCTCAACGCAACCCGTGCACCTGGTGGGCGCCTCCATCGGCGCGTGGCGCATGGCCACGGCATGCCTGCCCGACCCGGTGGCCGCCCTGCAGCGGCTGGAGCACGACTACATCGCCCAGCAGTACGACCCTGAGCCCGGCGCCCGCCGCCCCACGCCGCAGCAGGTGAGCGCCCGTTTCGGCCAGACGCTGCAGGCGTTTTACGGCGGGCAGATCGATTCCGTGCTGCAACACCCGCGCTACCGCCTGCACATCGTGGCGGCCCGCGGCCGCCACCTGCTGGCCCGCGAGCACCCCTGGGCCACGCCGCTGGGCTACCTGGGCGCCTTTGTGTCCAACATGGCCCGGCGCAAGGCCCTGGGCGCCTGGCTGGAACGCGTGGTGTTCTCCGCGCCCGATGGTGCACCGGGCGCCGTCTGCGCGCCGCTGCCCTTTGCCACGCACGACCTGCGCACGCGCCAACTGCCGCTGACCGAAGCCAACTTTCTGGCCGCCATGCAGGCCAGTTGCTCCATCCCCTTCGTTCTCCAGGCCGTGCCGCGCATTGCAGGCGCCCCCAGCGGCGCCTACTGGGACGGCGGCCTGGCCGACTACCACATGCACCTGCACTACCGCTGCCCGCAAAATGCTATTAAAACAATAGCTTCTAGCGCAATGGATACGGGTGCTGAAGGCCAAAACGATTCAAGCCCTGCCGGGCTGGTGCTGTACCCCCACTTCCAACAGACCGTGGTACCCGGCTGGCTGGACAAACACCTGCGCTGGCGCCACCACGCCACCCCCGCGCTGGACACCATGGTGCTGCTGAGCCCCCACCCTGACTGGGTGCGCAGCCTGCCCCACGCCAAGCTGCCCGACCGCAACGACTTCATCCACTACGCCCACGACCCCGCCCAACGCATGCGCCTGTGGCGCACCGCAGTATCGGCCAGCGAGCAACTGGCGCAGGAGTTCAGTGCGTGGCTGGATCGGCCGGATATGGGGGAGGTGGGGGCGCTGTAGGTTCTGGGTCAACTGCGGCGACAACAGAGCCCGAGATTTTTCACCGTGCTTTGTGCGACGTCTTTGTGGGGTCGATGGCTACATCGACGCAACCAGCAACTCCCGGTACTCATCCGCCGTGGCTACGCGCGGGTTGGTTTTGTGGCAGTGGTCGGCCAGCGCGCCCTTGATGACGTCGTCGAACAGCGCATCGGTCACGCCCATGGCGGCCAGGCCGGTGGGTAGGCCCAGGCGGGCGTTCATGTCGCGGATGGCGTCGGGGATGTCTGTCGCGCTGTTCAGACCCATGGCGTGGGCCATGCGCTCCAGGCGCCTGTCCTTTTGCACCGATGGGGCCTGTGCGTTGAAGCGCACCACGGCGGGCAGGAACATGGCGTTGAGGGTGCCGTGGTGCAGGCGCGGGTTCACGCCCCCCAGGCTGTGGCTCAGGCTGTGCACGGCGCCCAGGCCTTTTTGGAAGGCCATGGCGCCCTGCATGCTGGCGCTCATCATGTTCAGGCGCGCCTCGCGGTCGGAGCCGTCGCGCGTGGCGCGCTCGATGGCGGCCCAGCCGCGTTCCAGCCCGTCGAGCGCGATGCCGTCGGCCGGTGGGTTGAAGGCGGCGGACATGAAAGTCTCCATGCAGTGCGCAATGGCGTCCATGCCGGTGGCGGCGGTCAGCAGCGGGGGCAGGCCCAGCGTCAGCTCGGGGTCGCAGATGGCGGTCTTGGGCACGAGGTTCCAGGAATGGAAGCCCAGCTTGCGGTGGTCATCCACGATGATGATGGCGCCGCGCGCCACTTCGCTGCCCGTGCCGCTGGTGGTGGGCACGGCGATCAGCGGCGCCGCGCGGTCGGTGATGCGTGGCGAGCCGCCTTCGATGGTAGCGTAGTGCGTGAGCGGGCCTTCGTGCGTAGCCGCAATGGCGATGCCTTTGGCGCAGTCGATAGCGCTGCCGCCGCCCACGGCGATGAGGCCGTCGCAGCCCTGCGCCTTGTACACCTCCACGGCGGCGCGCACGGCGGCCTCGGTGGGGTTGGATGGCGTTTGGTCGAACACGGCCACGGGCATGCCGGGCAGGGCGTCCAGCGCTTTTTGCAGCACGCCGGCCGCCTTCACGCCGGGGTCGGTGACCACCAGCGGGCGGGTGATGCCCACGCGCTCGCACTCCTGCTTGAGCAGCTGGATGGCGCCGTATTCGAACTGGATCTGGGTAACGTAGTAAATGAAGGCCATGGCGTGGGGGAGACAGCAACCGCTGTCCGCTTGCGTTTAGGATGGATGCAAACAACTGTAAACCCGGAGACCTGCATGACCAAGACCCGCACCCTTGTCCCCCTGGCGCTGGCCGTCGCTTTTGCGACAAACGCGAATGCTGCCTGCCTGAGCGATGCGCAGGCGGCTGATCTGGCGGCGCATTACCTGTCGCGCCAGCCCGCGGCCAACCCCGAGGGGCTGAGCGATGCCGATGGCGCCTGCACGCGCGCCAAGGTCAACGCGCTGCTGGCGCCGCGCCTGGGCAAGGTGGTGGGCTACAAGGCGGGCCTGACCAACCCGGCGGTGCAAAAGCGCTTCAACACCGACAAGCCGGTGTGGGGCAAGCTCTACGAAGGCATGGTGCTGGAGAGCGGCGCCACGGTGGAGGCGGCCTTTGGCGCGCGCCCCTTGTACGAGGCGGACATGCTGGTGCGCGTCAAGAGCGCGGCCATCAACCAGGCGCGCACGCCGATGGAGGTGCTCGAAGCCATCGATCAGGTCATCCCCTTCATCGAGCTGCCCGACCTGGTGGTGCAGGCGCCGCCCAAGCTCAACGGCGCGGCCATCAGCGCCATCAACGTAGGCGCCCGCCTGGGCGTGGCCGGTGCGCCCCTGGCCGTGCCCGTGCTGCGCGCCGAGCGCTACGCGCTGCTGGATGCGCTGCGCGACATGCAGGTGCGCCTGCAGGACGGTAGCGGCACGGTGCTGGGCGGCGGCAAGGGCAGCGACATTCTGGAGCACCCGCTCAACGCCGTGGTGTGGCTGGCCGGTGCCCTGGCGCAAGAGGGGCTGGCCATGCAGCCGGGCGACCTCATCAGCCTGGGCTCGTTCTCGCCGCTGCTGCCGCCCAAGCCGGGGCTGGCCGTGACGGCCACCTACCACGGCCTGCCCGGTGCTGCGCCGGTGCGCGTGCAGTTCAAGTGAAGGGCTTGCGGCAGTGGATTCCACCTTGTACACCCACGCACACCTGCACCTCCACCATGGCCGCCTCACGCCGCAGATGCGCGGCGTGCTGGAGCGCATGCACCGTGCCCGGCGCCCGGCGCTGCACACCCTGACCCCTGCGCAGGCGCGTGCCGCCTACGAGGCGGGTGCGGGCGTGCTCGAAGTGCCGCGTGCCGAGCTGCCCAGGATTGAAGACCTGCGCATTCCCACGCGCGACGGCCATGCCTTGCCCGCCCGCCTGTATGCCCCGAGCGCGGGGCAGGGCCTGCCCGTGCTGCTGTACCTGCACGGCGGCGGCTTCACGGTGGGCAGCATAGAGACGCACGATGTGCTGTGCCGCGAGCTGGCACGCCTGTCGGGTGCCATGGTGGTGTCGCTGGGCTACCGGCTGGCACCGGAGCATCGCTTTCCCACCGCAGTGCACGACGCCTGGGACGCCCTGGCCTGGCTGGCCGCGCAGGCCGACCGTCTGGGCGCAGACCGCACCCGGCTGGCTGTGGGTGGCGACAGTGCAGGGGGCACCCTGGCGGCGGTCAGCGCCATCGAGGCGCGCGATGCGGGCCTGCCGCTGGCGCTGCAACTGCTGATCTACCCCGGCACCACGGCGCACCAGGACACCCCTTCGCACACCACCTTTGCGCACGGCCTGGTGCTGGAAGCGCAGGCCATTGACTGGTTCTTTGGCCACTACGTGCCCACGCGCAACCAGCGCGAGGACTGGCGCTTTGCCCCGCTGCACGCACCCGATGTGGAGGGCGTGGCCCCCGCCTGGGTGGGCCTGGCCGAATGCGACCCGCTGGTGGACGAGGGCATTGACTATGCCGACAAGCTGCGTGCGGCCGGGGTGGCGGTGGACTTGGAAATCTACCGTGGCGTCACGCACGAATTCATCAAGATGGGCCGCGCCATCCCCGAAGCGCGCCAGGCCCATGCCGACGCTGCAGCAGCGCTGCGCCGGGCCTTTGGTTTGGACTTGGAGTGAACACCATGCAACGCACCGATTTCCGCTGCTTTCACCGCCTGCGCGTGCGCTGGGCCGAGGTGGACATGCAGAAAATCGTCTTCAACGCCCACTACCTGATGTACATCGACACCGCCATGACGGACTACTGGCGGGCGCTGGCCTTGCCCTACGAGGCCAGCATGGCGGTGCTGGGTGGCGACATCTACGTCAAGAAGGCCACGCTCGAATACCACGCCTCGGCACAGTTCGAAGACCTGCTGGATGTGGGCCTGCGCTGCGAGCGCGTGGGCCGGTCATCGCTGTGCATGCAGGCGGGCATTTTCCGTGGCGAGCAGTTGTTGGTGTCGGTCGAGCTGGTGTACGTGTTTGCCGACCCGGCCACGCAGACTTCGCGCCCTGTGCCGGATGCCTTGCGCGCCATTTTTGCGGCCTACAAGGCGGGCGACGCCATGGCCCACGCCCACTGCGGCACCTGGGATGCCCTGGGCCCGGATGCCGCGCGTGTGCGCCACGCCGTGTTCATCCAGGAGCAGGGCATTCCTGCAGACATCGAGGTCGATGAACTCGACGCCACCGCCGTGCACGCGGTCTTGCGCAACCGCCTGGGCATGCCCGTGGCTACGGGGCGCCTGCTGCTGCATGCGCCGGGGGAAGGGCGCATCGGCCGCATGGCAGTGGAGCGCGCCCTGCGCGGCGGCGGCTGGGGCCTGCAGGTGCTGCGCGCCCTGGAAGACGCCGCCCGCGCGCGCGGCGACCAGCGGGTGCTGCTGCATGCGCAGGTGCAGGCGCGGGCCTTCTACGAGCGCGCGGGCTACCACGTCCACGGCGAGCCGTGGATGGAGGCGGGCATTCCCCACATCACCATGCAGCGGGCGCTGTGACCTTGGAGCCAGGTCAGAGCTTGCGCAGCCGCGCAATGGCCTCGCGCAGCGTCTCGTCCTTCTTGGCGAAGCAAAAGCGCACCACGCGCTGGTCGAAGCCGTCGCCATAAAAGGCCGACAGCGGGATGGCCGCTACGCCGATCTCGCGCGTCAGCCACTGGCAGAAGTCGGCTTCGCTCAGGCCGCTCACGGCGGAGATGTCCACGCACTGGAAGTAGCTGCCCGTGCTGGGCAGCAGGCGCAGGCGCGAGCCCTCCAGCCCCTGGCGGAACAGGTCGCGCTTGGCCTGGTAGAAGGCGGGCAGTTGCTGCCAGGGCGCCGGGTCGCGCAGGTAGGCGGCAATGCCGTGCTGCATGGGCGTGTTCACGGTGAACACGTTGAACTGGTGCACCTTGCGGAATTCGGCCATGAGCGGTGCGGGCGCGGCCACGGTGCCGACCTTCCAGCCGGTGACGTGGAAGGTCTTGCCAAAGCTCGACACGATGAAGGCGCGCGCCGCCAGGCCGGGAAAGCGCGCTGCGCTCTGGTGCTCTGCGCCGTCGAACACCATGTGCTCGTACACCTCGTCGCTGATGAGCAGCACGTCGGTGGGGGCCAGCAGCTCCTGCAGCGCCAGCATGTCCTGCGCGCTCCAGACGGTGGCGCTGGGGTTGTGCGGGCTGTTGATGATGAGGGCGCGGGTGCGCGGTGTGAGCGCTGCGGCGATGCGGTCAAAGTCGGGCCGGAAGCTCCCCGGCGTGAGCGGCACGCGCACGGCCTTGCCACCGGCCAGCGCGATGTTGGGCACGTAGCTGTCGTAGCAGGGGTCGAGCACGATCACCTCGTCGCCCGGGTGCACGATGGCCAGGATGGCCGTGAGAATGGCCTGGGTGGCACCGGCTGTGATGGTTATTTCGGCATCAGGGCAATACTGGCGTGCGCTGGTAGCTATTATTTTGGTAGCAACCGCCTGGCGCAGGGCAGGCACGCCGGGCATGGGCGGGTACTGGTTGTGGCCTGCGCGCATGGCCTGGTGCACGGCGTCGATGAGGGCCGGGTCGCAGTCGAAGTCAGGAAAGCCCTGGCCCAGGTTCACGGCGCCGTGTTCGGCGGCCAGCGCCGACATGACGCTGAAGATGGTGGTGCCCACCTGGGGCAGGCGGCTGGCGAGGGCGGGGGTACGTTCGGTCATGGCGTGTGCACAGATCAAAGCTCGTAGTCATTCACTTGCCCGCTCATGGCGCGGGCCACGAGTTCGCGGCTCAGGCGATCGCTCAGCAGTTCGGCAAACTTGTAGACAAAGTTGCGCAGGTAGGCGCCGCGCTTGAAGGCCACGCGCGCCACGCTCTGGCCAAACAAATGGCCCATGGGGCGCACGGCCAGGTCGCCCAGCGGGTCGTCGCGCACGGCCATTTCGGCCACGATGCCTATGCCCAGCCCCAGGCGCACGTAGGTCTTGATCACGTCGGAGTCGATGGCTTCGAGCACGATGCGCGGCTGCAGGCGGCGTGCGGCAAAGGCGGCGTCGATCTTGCCGCGCCCGGTGAACGAGGGGTGGTAGGTGATGAGCGGCTCGTGCGCAATGTCGTCGATGCCGATGCGCTCTTTCTGTGCCAGCGGGTGCCCGTGGGGCAGCACCAGCACGTGCTGCCATTCGTAGCAGGGCAGGGTGACGAGTTCGGGGTAGTCGGCCAGCGATTCGGTGGCCATGCCGATTTCGGCCACCTCGTCGATCACCATGCGCGCCACCTCGTGCGGCGTGGCCTGGTGCAGGCTGATGTTGACCTTGGGGTAGGCCTCGCGCAGCCTGGCCACGGGCACGGGCAGCACGTAGCGCGCCTGGGTGTGGGTGGTGGCGATGGAGAGCGTGCCGCTGTCCTGGGCGCTGTACTGCTCGCCAATGCGCTTGAGGTTGCCCACCTCGCGCATGATGAGCTCGATGCTGCGCAGCACATGCTGGCCGGGTTCGGTAATGCGCCGCAGCCGCTTGCCATGGCGCGCAAAAATCTCCACGCCCAACTCGCCCTCCAGCTCGATGATGGCCTTGGAGACCCCCGGCTGCGAGGTGTGCAGCGCCTTGGCGGCTTCGGTCAGGTTCAGGTTGCGGCGCGCGGCTTCCTGGACGAAGCGGAATTGGTGCAGGTTCATATCCAGATGCAGCTAAAAAGTCGCATCATTATGCTGCAATCGTCTATTGCGCGGGCGGTGTGCAGGCAATGCGGGCCATGAGCGCCGTCATGCGCGGGTCTTCGCCAATGGCGGCTTGGACATGCACTTGCACCTGGGGGTGGCGTTGGCGCAGGCCGGCCACCAGCACCGGCAGGTCTTCGCGCGCGTGCTTGCCGGTGCCCAGGAACATGGGAACGATGGTGATGGCCGTGGCACCCTGGTCGGCCAGGTCCTCCACGGCCTGGGGCAGGTCGGGGGTGGAAAGTTCCAGGTACGCGCAGCGCACGGCCACGCCGGGGTAGTGGGTGCGGATGTGCTCTTGCACCGCCTCGATGGGCGCGCGCCAGAGCGGGTCGCGCGAGCCATGCGCGAACAGGACGATGCCGTGGGTGGATGTGGTCATGGGAGGGTCAGCGCCGCAGCACCAGCCAGCCAAAGGCTGCCAGCGACGCCAGCGAATAAATGATGCCCGGCGCCGCAGCCGTGAGCCAGGGCGACCAGTTCTGCAGGTTGCCGGCAAAGCCGAACAGGTTGTTGAGCAGGAAGAAGCTGATGCCCGCCATCACGCCACCGAACACATAGCCCGCAATCGAGCCGGAGCGAAAGTGCAGGTAGGCAAAGGGCAGGGCCAGCACCACCATCACCAGGCAGGACAGCGGGTAGAACACCTTGCGCCAGAACTCGATCTCGTAGCGCTGGGCAGACTGGCTGTTGTCCTTGAGGTGGCTGATGTACTGGAACAGGTCGATGGTGGCCATGCGGTCGGGCTTGAGCACGGCGGCAGCCACCATGTCGGCGGTGATGGTGGTGTTCCAGCGCAGCTCGGGGGAGGGCTCCTGGGTGACGTGGGCCTGGGGCGACTGCTGGGCCTTGAATTCGCTGCGGCGCGCTTGCTGGAGCATCCAGGCTCCTGCGGCGAAACGGGCGCTGGGTGCGGTGATCTGCGCGGCCATGAGGCCCTGGGCATCGAATTCGAAAATGCGCACGCCTTGCATGTTGCCGTCCCCGTCCAATGCACGCACATTCACGGCAAAAGAGCGGTCGCCCTGGCGTTCCTTGAGCCAGGCGCCGGTGGCGCCGGTGCTCAGGCGGCCCTGGGCGCGTGCCTTGACAAGCTGCGAGGCCTTGTCGCTCAGCGGCGCCAGATAGTCGCCCACCGCAAACGTGACCAGCACAAAGCCCAGGCCCAGGCTCAGCAGGGCACGCAGCGCGCGGCCCGGCCCCAGGCCGCTGGTGCGCATGATGGTGAATTCCGAACTTTGCGCCAGCCGTGCCATCACGAAAATCGTGCCGATCAGCACGGTGATGGGCAGCAGTTCGTACAGGTGGCTGGGGATGCTCAGTGCCACGTACAGCACGGCGAGCGAGATGTCGTACCCCGGTGTGGCACTGTGGTTGACCCAGCGCAACTCGTCCACCAGGTCGAAAAAGAAGAACAGCGCCAGAAAACCGAAGGTGACGAATGCGACGGCACCGATCACCTCGCGGTGGATCAGTTTGCGGATGGTTTTCATGCCTGGGCCCTCCGTGTCCAGAGAAATGCCGGGCTCCAGTGGTTGTGGCGCACGGCCAGCACCAGGGCGGCCAGGGCGAAGGTTCCGCCGTGCAACAAGGCCATGTAGGTGGGCAGGCCCAGTTTGCCTGCGGCCACCCAGCTCTGGCCCAGCGTCATGAAGTTGTAGTACACGATGAAGGTGAACAGCGCCAGCATGAGGTTGCCGCTGCGGCTGGCCCGGGGGTTCACGCTGGCCAGGCCCAGGGCCAGCAGCACCAGGTTGAAGGCGGCCAGTGCCAGCCCCAGGCGCCAGCCAAGCTCTGCCAGGTACACGGGCTGGGGGTCTTCGATCAGGCGCAGCGTGGTGCGCGACTTGGCCTGCGTTTCGTCGGGCGTGCTGGGCGGCGCCTGGCCGATGCGGGTGCTGTACTCCTCGAACTGGCTGATGCGCGTGCCGGACTGGTCGGCAGGGGTTTCCAGGCGCTGGCCCTGGTTGAGCACCACCACGCGTTCGCCGTTGCGCACTTCCATGCGTGCGCTGCGTGCCGAGGTGACGGCCTCGCCCTTGGCGTCATTGGTCACGATGAACACATTGCTGGCCGACTGCGGATCGGGGCTGTCCTTGTCGATGAAGAAAACCCGGCGGCCATTGGCGGACTCCTGGAACTCCCCCGGTGCAATGCGGTCGATGTCGCTGCGCTGCTCGTACTGGACGCGCAGATCCTGGATCTGCCGGTTGGCCCAGGGCCACACCCCCAGCGACAGCACGCCCACCGCCAGCATGACCGGCCAGGCAAAACGCAACAGCGGGCGCAGCAGGCTGGACAGCCCCCTGCCGCTGGCAAACCAGATGACCATTTCACTCTCGCGGTACATGCGCGAGAGCGTGCCCACAATGGCAATGAACAGGCTCAGGCTCAGGATGGTGGGCAACTGGCCCAGCACCGTGAAGCCCATGACCAGCATCACATCGGAGGGATTGACATTGCCGCGTGCTGCCTGGCCCAGTGTGCGGATCAGCATCATGGTCATGACCACGGTGACCAGCACCACCAGGGTGGCGCCAAAGCTGCGCGCCAACTCCTTGCGGATGGATGAATCGAATAACATTGGTTCGAAGGAAAAGGGTGATTATGAACTTTGAACTCAAGACCATGAATGTGGCGCAGGCCGCCGCCGAGAAGTGTGACCTGCTGGTGCTGCTGGTGCCCGAGGGGTTTGCGCCAGGCAAGGACGCGCTGGGCGCTGTGGTGGCCCAGGCGCTCAAGGCCAAGGATCTGGACACCAAGCCCGGCAAGAGCCTGCAGCTGTACCAGGCCGCTGGCGTGGCCGCGCGGCGTGTGGTGCTGGCAGGCGTGGGTGCGGGCGACGCGCGCGCCGTGCGCCAGGCCTGGGCCGCTGTGGCCCCTGCACTCAAACTGGGAGCGCCCAAACGCGCCGTGGTCTGCCTGGCGGGGGAGTCCAGCGCGGCCGCTGTCGAAGCCGTGGTGCGCGGCGTGGCGCAGGCCAGCTATGTGTACACCGCCACCAAACCCAAGGTCGAGGCGCGTACCCTGGCGCGGGTGGTGGTGGGCGTGCACGATGCGCGTGCGCTGGCTGTGCCGTTCGAGCGGGCGGCGGCGGTGTCCCTGGGGGTGGAATTGGCCCGTGAATGGGGCAACCGTCCCGCCAACCACGCCACGCCCAGCTTGCTGGCACAGGCGGCCAAGGCGCTGGCCAAGCACCCAGGCATCCAGTGCAAGGTGCTGGGGCCTGCCGAGGTGGCGCGCCTGGGCATGGGTGCTTTCATGGCGGTGGCGCGGGGCGCCGAGGAGCCCTTGCGCTTCATCGAACTGCGCTACCAGGGTGCCGCCAAGACCCAGGCGCCGGTGGTGCTGGTGGGCAAGGGCATCACCTTTGACACCGGCGGCATTTCCATCAAGCCCGCGCCCGAGATGGACGAAATGAAGTTCGACATGTGCGGCGCGGCCAGCGTGCTGGGCGTGTTCAGAGCGCTGGCCGAGCTGCAGCCCGCCATCAACGTGGTGGGTTTGATTCCCGCCTGCGAGAACATGCCCGATGGCCGCGCCATCAAACCGGGCGATGTGGTCACCAGCATGAGCGGGCAGACCATCGAAATTCTCAACACCGACGCCGAAGGCCGGCTGGTGCTGTGCGACGCGCTGACCTATGCGCAGCGCTTCAAGCCTGCGGCCATGATCGACATCGCCACGCTCACGGGCGCCTGCGTGATTGCGCTGGGCGGCGTACGCAGCGGCCTGTTTGCCAGCGACGACGCTCTGGCGGCAGCGCTGCAATCGGCGGGCGAGGCGAGCGACGACCCCTGCTGGCGCATGCCGCTGGATGAGGATTACGCCGACGGGCTCAAGACCAACTTTGCCGACGTGGCCAACGTGGCAGGCCGGCCTGCGGGGTCGGTCACCGCGGCCAAATTCCTGCAGCGCTTTGCGGGAGAACAGCCCTGGGCCCACCTGGACATTGCAGGCACCGCCTGGAAGAGCGGGGCCGCCAAGGGCGCCACCGGGCGCCCGGTGGGCCTGCTGGTGCATTACCTGCTGGAGCGCGCCACGGCCGGCGCATCCAGCGCCAGTGCGCCATCCACGGCACGCCGCAGGAAAAGCCCCTCGGCAACTGCCGCCTGAAAGCGCAGATGCCTGACATCACGTTCCACACCCAGGTGCCCGACCGGCTGGCGCATGCCTGCCGGGTCGCCCGCAAAGCCCTGCGGGCGCAGCGCCATCTGGCCATCGTCGGGCCTGCAGAGGTGCTGGAGCAGGTGGATTCCATGCTCTGGAACATGGCGCCGCAGGACTTTGTCGCCCATTGCCGTGCAGACAGCGCAGACCCTGCGCTGCTGCAGGCCTCGCGCATCGTCCTGGCCTTGCCGGGGCAGGCCCTTGCCTGCCGCGACATGTTGCTCAACCTTTGCCACGATGTGCCCGAAGGCTGGGCCGCATTTGCCCAGGTGGTGGAAGTGGTCAGTGCAGACGATGAGCACGATAAGCAGCGGGCCCGCCAGCGTTGGCGGTGTTACCGCGAACTTGGGCACGAGCCCGTGCAACACGACCTGGGTCAGAAAACCGTTTGAGATGAACACGCCTCCCACCCGCCCACCTGCGCGCACTCCGCCGCGTTTCGTCCCCACCCTTACCGAGGTCGTGCCCGAGAGCGCCGCTTCGACACCAGCCCGGCCGGTGGCACCCGCTGCGGCACCGCGCGCACCGGTGGCTGCGGCCACACACCCTGTGCCGCCGCCGGTAGCCCCTGCGGTGCCGCGTCCCGCAGGCGTTGTGTCGGCACCGGCGCCCGTGAAGGCGGCAACGGCTGCTGCCACGCCTGTGGCCGTGGCCCGCGCTGTCACAGCCGGCAAGCCCCCGGTGCCGACCCTGCCCGACGGATTTGAAGAAATGATGGTGCACCGCGTGATGCAGCGGGTGGATGTGCTGCTGGAGAAGCGCTTGCGCGAAGCCATCGCCCATGTGGTGCAGGAGCAGACACGTTCCGTGCTGCCCAGGCTGCGCGAGGAAGTGGAGTCCGTGGTGCGCCAATCGGTCTATGAAGCGGTTGCCGATGAGCTGGCCAGCCACCCCGGTTCCGCTTGATTTGCTTGCCGTGCCCAATTTTTTCTAATGGCTATCGTGTTCCCTAGTATTTGGGGCTGAAAAAATGATGTACCTTCACGCCCGTTGAGAATAAAACAAGCCTCTCAGCGTCCATTCTTTACTGGAGAATCCTATGCAATTGAAGTTGAAACTGACCGTAGTTGCCGCTATCGCGGCTGTCGCTGGCATGGCCTCTGCACAAGAGCAGGTGGTCAAGATCGGTCACGTGGCCCCGATTTCCGGTGCCCAGGCCCACTACGGCAAGGACAACGAAAACGGCGCCCGCATGGCCATTGAAGACCTCAATGCCCAGGGTGTGACGATCGGTGGCAAGAAGATCAAGTTCGAACTGCAGGGCGAAGACGACGCAGCCGATCCCAAGCAAGGTACCGCCGCAGCACAAAAGCTGTGCGACTCCAAGGTTGTTGGCGTGGTCGGCCACCTGAACTCGGGCACCACCATCCCCGCGTCCAAGGTGTACAACGACTGCGGCATTCCCATGATCACGGGCGCTGCCACCAACCCCAACCTGACCAAGCCCGGCTACAAGACCACGCACCGCATCATCGCCACCGACAACTCCCTGGGTGCAGGCCTGGCAGCCTATGCGGCTGAAACCCTCAAGCTCAAGACCGTTGCCGTGGTGGACGACCGCACCGCCTACGGCCAGGGCGTGGCTGACGTGTTCAAGAAAGTGGCGCAGGCCAAGGGCATGAAGGTGGTGGACGAGCAGTTCACGCACGACAAGGCCACCGACTTCATGGCCATCCTCACGGCCATCAAGGCCAAGAAGCCTGACGCCATCTTCTTCGGCGGCATGGATCCCCAGGCCGGCCCCATGCTGCGCCAGATGGAGCAACTGGGCATGGCTGACGTCAAGTACTTCGGTGGCGACGGCGTTTGCACCTCTGAAATCGCCAAGCTGGCTGCTGGCGCCAAGACCCTGACCAACGTGGTCTGCGCTGAAGGCGGTGCATCGCTGGCCAAGATGCCTGGCGGCCTGGAGTGGAAGAAGCGCTACGACGCCAAGTACCCCGGCCAGTTCCAGGTGTACAGCCCCTACACCTACGATGCGACCATGCTGCTCGTGGACGCCATGAAGCGCGCCAACTCCGTCGATCCCAAGGTCTACACGCCTGAAATCCGCAAGTCCAACTTCAAGGGCGTGACCGCTTCCATCGCCTTCGAAGACAACGGCGAAATGAAGAACCCCGCCATCACCCTGTACAAGTACGTGGACGGCAAGAAGACGCCTCTGAACTGATTGTTTTGAGTGCACCCCCGCAGGCTGGTCGCCTGCGGGCCATGAAAACGGCTTCCCGCTCGGCAAGCCGTTTTTTTTTGTGGGGCGGGCAGCAACTGCTTGCTGCGCGGCTTTCAGCGCCGCACCTGGAGCGCGCCAGGGTTCACGATGTTGGTGGGCGTGCCCTTGATGAAGTTCACCACGTTGTCGAATGCCGCACCGAAGTACAGCTCGTAGTTGTCCTGCTCCACATAGCCGATGTGGGGCGTGCAAATGCAGTTTTCCAGCCGCAGCAGGGCATGGCCCTGCAGGATGGGCTCGCTCTCGAACACGTCCACCGCCGCCATGCCCGGGCGACCCCGGTTGAGGGCCGCGATCAGGGCGTCGGGCTCGATGAGTTCGGCGCGCGAGGTGTTGACCAGCAAGGCCGTGGGCTTCATGGATGAAAGCCTTTCCAGCGTGACGATGCCGCGCGTGGCGTCACACAGGCGCAGGTGCAGCGATACCACGTCGCACTGCGCCATGAATTCCTCGCACTGCGATGCCACCTGGTAGCCGTCGGTCAAGGCCTTGGCACGCGAGGCTTCGCTGCCCCAGATGCGCACGTTCATGCCAAAGGCCTTGCCGTAGTTCGCCACGATCTGGCCGATGTTGCCGTAGCCCCAGATTCCCAGCGTCTTGCCCCGCAAAACGCTGCCAAGCCCAAAATTGGGCGGCATGCTGGCAGCCTTGAGGCCTGACTGTTGCCAGGCTCCGTGCTTGAGGTTGGCGATGTACTGGGGCAGGCGCCGCACGGCGGCCATGATGAGGGCCCAGGTCAGTTCGGCAGGTGCCACGGGCGAGCCGACCCCTTCGGCCACGGCGATTCCGCGTTCGGTGCATGCTGCCACGTCAATGTGCGGACCGATGCGGCCGGTTTGGGCAATCAGCTTGAGCCGGGGGAGTTTTTCGACCAGCTGGCGTGTGATGTGCGTGCGCTCGCGGATCAGCACGATGACATCGGCATCCCTGAGCCGCACCGAAAGCTGCCCCAAGCCCTTGACGGTGTTGGTATAGACCTTGGCCGAGAAGGCGTCGAGGCGGGTCGCGCAGTGCAGTTTACGCACCGCATCCTGGTAGTCGTCGAGGATCACGATGTTCATCCCGACATTGTGCCTTGGGTGCGCCCTGGCCCTATGCAACCAGGGGTAAGCAGCCGCCTGCTGCATACGGGCGCGCCGGGCTGTGCAGTGTCAATGTCGTTGCTCGTACGCGGCCAGCCGCTCCAGCTCTGCACACACATCGGCCATGCGCCCGGCAATCACCATGCGGCCATTGGCACTGGTATGGCAGCGCAAGGGCCGGGTGTGCGGCGAGGCTGCGCCATGGCCCTGTGCCTGCACCGGCCCCTGCCAGACGCGGAGCGTGCGGGGTGCAAGCGGATTGCGCTGAATGGGATGGACCGCACAAGGCCGGGCTTGCTGTGGTGGCAGGGCTGCCGAACGGGTGGTGCGGGAGGGTCGGCTTTTCCACCAGCGGTACAGGCCCAGGAAGGGGCGGGGCAGGACGGATGTTGCCAAGAGAACGATTCCCATATGAATACTCCAGAGGTCAAGGTTGAACACTGGCAGGATTGCAGGGACAGCACCGCCGCAGGGCCGTGGGCCATCAGGGGCCGCACGCGCGCCCGCCACCTGGGGCGGTGCAGGAGGAAGGCTTACATGAGCATGGTGTTGCGGATCAAGCCGACGGCCAGGCCTTCGATGGCGAAGGGCTCGCCGGGGTGCACCACGATCACGGGGTAGTCGGGGTTTTCGGGCAACAGTTCAATGCCTTGCGCGGTGCGCCGCAGGCGCTTGACGGTGACGTCGTCCCCCAGGCGCGCGACGATGATCTGGCCGTTGCGCGCCTCATGGCCTGCTTTCACGGCGAGCAGGTCGCCGTCCATGATGCCTGCGTCGCGCATGGACATGCCGCGCACCTTGAGCAGGTAATCGGGCTTGTGCTGGAACAGGCTTTCTTCCACGCAATAGGATTGCTCCACATGTTCCTGGGCGAGAATCGGGGAGCCCGCTGCCACGCGCCCCACCAGGGGCAGCACCAGTTGGCTGAGGCCCGGAATGGGCAGGTTGTACTGGGTGCCGCGTGCAGCGTTGATGGAGCGAATGGCGTCACCGCGCAGACGGATGCCGCGCGAGGTGCCGCTGACCAGTTCGATGACGCCTTTGCGGGCCAGGGCCTGCAGGTGTTCTTCGGCCGCATTGGCGGATTTGAAGCCCAGCTCGGTGGCAATTTCGACACGTGTGGGCGGGGCACCGGTGCGGGCAATGGCGTTCTGGATGAGATCCAGGATCTGCTGTTGGCGGGCTGTGAGCTTGGGGCTGCTTTGCATGACGGGCTCCCGGTGGACAAGGGGCTGTTATTTAATACAGTAGCTGTATTTTTAACCAGTTTTTCAAGGGATGCAAGTGGAAACAAAAAAAATCGTGGTGCTGGGCACGGGGGGAACGATTGCCGGCAAGGCTGCAGCTGCAGGCGACAACGTGGGCTATGTTGCGGGGCAGGTAGGGGTGCAGGATTTGCTGGCGGGCGTGCCGGGCCTGGCGCAGGCTGCGCAGGGGCCGCTGGTTTTCGAGCAGGTGGCGCAGATTGACAGCAAGAACATGGAGTTTGCTGTCTGGGCGGCGCTGGCGCAGCGCTGTCGCGAGCACCTGCAGGACGACAGTGTGCGCGCCGTGGTGATCACGCATGGCACGGACACGCTGGAAGAAACGGCCTGGTTCCTGCACAGCGTGCTCGATGCGCGCAAGCCCGTGGTGCTGGCCTGCGCCATGCGGCCGGCCACGGCCATCGCACCCGATGGGCCGCAGAACCTGCTCGATGCCATGGCGGTGGCCCATGCGCCGGGGGCACGGGGTGTGCTGGCGGTATGCGCGGGCGCAGTGCATGGCGCGCGGCAGGTGCAGAAGGTGCATCCGTACCGCGTGGATGCGTTCAGCTCGGGCGAAGGCGGGCCGATGGGCTGGGTGGAGGAAGGGCGTGTGCGCTTGGCGCAGGATTGGCCTCAAGCGCACGCGGGGTGGGCGCAAGGCGCTCTTGAAACAGTAGCGTCCGGTGCGCCCTGGCCGCGTGTCGAGATCGTCATGAACTACGCTGGTGCGGGTGGGGCCATGGTCGATGCGCTGGTGCGTGACGGCGTCCGGGGCCTGGTGGTGGCAGCCACGGGCAACGGTACGCTGCACCATGCGCTGCAAGCCGCGCTGGAGCGCGCACAGCAAGCAGGCGTGGCTGTGCGCGTGACCACGCGCTGTCCCTTGGGTCAGGTGCTGTCCTTGCCCTGGGCGCACGCTGCGCTGCCGCTGTCACCGGGCCTCATTCCGGTCAAGGCCAGGGTGTCCTTGCTGCTGGAACTGCTGGGCGCATCGGCACCTGCCCTGTGAAAATGCCAACGCCCCGCGTTGCGGGGCAGCGGGCCAAGGCCCGCAAGGCGTTTCGATCAGCCAGCCAGGGCTGCGAGAGCGCGAGCGGTGATTTCCTCCACGCTGCCGGTGCCGCTGATGGCGCGGTACCGGGGGGCCGCTGCCGCGTCTGCCTTGGCCCATTGCGAGTAGTAGTCCACCAGCGGGCGGGTCTGCTGGCTGTACACCTCCAGGCGCTTCTTGACGGTTTCTTCCTTGTCGTCGTCACGCTGGATCAGGGGTTCGCCGGTCACGTCGTCCTTGCCTTCCACCTTGGGCGGGTTGAACTTGACGTGGTAGGTGCGGCCGCTGCCGGGGTGCGAGCGCCGGCCACTCATGCGCTCGATGATGGCGTCGAAGGGCACGTCGATTTCCAGCACGTAGTCGAGCTTGACGCCCGCTTCCTTCATCGCATCTGCCTGGGGGATGGTGCGCGGGAAGCCGTCGAACAGAAAGCCGTTGGCGCAGTCGGCCTCGGTGATGCGTTCCTTGACCAGGCCGATGATGATGTCGTCGCTCACCAGTGCCCCCGATTCCATGACGGCCTTGGCCTTGAGCCCCAGGGGGGTTCCGGCCTTGACGGCGGCGCGCAGCATGTCTCCGGTGGAGATTTGCGGAATGCCGTACTTCTTGCAGATGAAGGCGGCTTGCGTGCCCTTGCCGGCGCCGGGGGCGCCCAACAGAATCAGTCTCATGGAATAGTCCTCGAAGTGTGGAAAATCTGTCGGCACTGCGGGCCACGGGACCGCTGCCCCCCGGATGCGGTGCTCTTTTTAGAGGGGCAAGGATAGCATGGGCTGCTTGCGCTCCGGCTTACAAGCGGGGCGTGCTGCTCAGGTGCACAAGGCGCGCACGCTGGCCAAGTCTTCAGGAGTGTCCACGCCGGGGCCGGGGGCGGTGGGCGTCACATGCACGGCGATGCGGTGGCCA
Organism: Burkholderiales bacterium; assembly: GCA_016192425.1. Taxonomy (GTDB): domain Bacteria; phylum Pseudomonadota; class Gammaproteobacteria; order Burkholderiales; family Burkholderiaceae_C; genus Simplicispira. The sequence goes on along the minus strand of JACPUE010000004.1, from coordinate 176,677 downwards.
TGCCACAGTGCGCGCAGTTGTTCCAGGGCCTCGATCACTTCGGTGGGGGCCTGCGGCAGTTCGGGAAAGCGGCGCAGAAAGCCCGCACGGTAGCTGTAGAGGCCGACATGGCGCAGCGGCGCAAAACCCGCCAGCGCCGGGTGCTGGGTGCCGCCGTTGCACCACCAGGGCTGGCCCGCATGGTCCCGTGCAAACGGAATGGGCGCGCGGCTGAAGTACTGGGCCAGGCCGCCCGCATCGCACACCACCTTGACGATGTTGGGGTTGCCCAGTTCGTCCACCGAGGCCAGCGGATGTGCGGCGGTGCCCATGCTGGCGTGCGGGTGCGTTTGCAGCAGCTGGGCCACGGCGCCGATGAGGGCGGGGTCGATCAGCGGTTCGTCGCCCTGCACGTTGACCACCACGTCGTCGCCGTCCAGGCCCAGCAGGGTGCAGGCCTCGGCCAGGCGGTCGCTGCCGCTGGCGTGGTCGGTGCGGGTGAGGATGGCCTCCACACCGTGCTGGCGGCAGGCGTCGAGGATGCGCGCATCGTCCGCCGCCACGACGGTGCGCTGGGCTCCGCTGGCAGCCGCGCGCCGCGCCACGCGCACCACCATGGGCAGGCCTGCAATGTCGGCCAGCGGTTTGTCCGGCAAGCGGCTGGATGCCATGCGTGCCGGGATCAGCACGGCAAAGCCGCTGGTGCTCATCGCTCCAGTTCCTCGTCGGTCAGCGGGCGGGCCTCGTTTTCCAGCAGGACGGGAATGCCGTCGCGCACCGGGTAGGCCAGGCGGGCGCTGCGCGAGATGAGTTCCTGGCGCTCCCGGTCATAGGTGAGGGGGCCTTTGGTGACAGGGCAGACCAGCAGTTCGAGCAGTTTGGAGTCCATGGCGGTGTGGTGTGGGAAAGACAGGAAATCAGGTGCGGGATGATAGCGAGCCCAGCGCAGCCAGCCGGGCGTCGAGCGCCTCGAAAAAGCCTGGGGCAATGTCCACCTGCAGCGGCACCGCCAGTGCATCGGGGTGGCTGCGCCAGAGCTTGGCGGCGTCCTTTTCAGTGCATATCAAGGTGTAGGGCTTATCTGACGGGCGCTGCCAGCTATCAAAATCATAGTGATCCGGCAGCGCCAGCGTGCGCTCGGGTGTGAGACCTGCCTGCAGCAGCAGGGCAAAGAAATCGCCGGGCCGGGCAATGCCCGCCAGCGCCAGCAGCGGCTGTCCCCGCAGGCCGTGCAGGGGCACCTGGCTGCCGTCGGCACGCAGCGCACAGGGCGCCAGGCATCGTTGCATGGCGAAGCGGGGCGCATCGCCGCCCGCAGGGGCGGCGCCCGCGTGCACCACCAGATCCACAGGCCGTGGCCAGGGTTCGCGCAAGGGGCCTGCGGGCAGCAGCCAGCCGTTGCCTGTGCCATCGCTGTTGAACACGCAGACCTCGATGTCGCGTGCCAGCGCCAGGTGCTGCAGGCCGTCGTCGCACACGATGATGTCGGTGCCAGGGTGGTTTTGGCGCAGTGCGTGCGCGGCCTGCAGACGCTGGCGTGCCACGAAGACCGGCACCTTGCAGCGGCGCGCCAGGAGCAGGGGTTCGTCGCCCACCTGGCCGGGCGGGCTGTCGGGCAGCACCTCGCGGCAGTCGGTGCTGCTGCGCCCGTAGCCGCGCGAAACCACGCCGGGCTGCCAGCCACGGGCCTGCAGGTGGCGCACCACGGCCATCACCACCGGGGTTTTGCCTGCACCGCCCGCCACCACATTGCCCACCACGATCACAGGCACGCCAGGGTGGCCGGATGGAAGAATGCGCGCCGCGTACAGCCAACGGCGCAGCCGCACCAGCAGCCCCATGGGCAGCGACAGCGGCCAGAGCAGGCAGGCCAGCGCGCCGCGCCGCTGCCATGCGCGTTGCAGCGCATGGCTGGCGTTGCTGGCCTGGGGCATGGAACGGGAGAAGGGCTGCGGCGCTGCAGCAGTGGATGAGGGCGCCTACTTGCCTGCGCCCGCCCGGGCGGAGGACTGGGTGGCGAAGGTGATCTGTGTGAGGCCTGCGCGGCGCGCCGCCTCCATCACCGAGATGACCGATTGGTGCGGTGCCATGGCGTCCGCACTGATGATGACGACCGTGCCCTGGCCTGCCTTGGCGGCGTCGCGCAGTGCGGCGGCCAGTTGATCCACGCCCTTGCCGTCGATGCCGTTCTTGTTGATGGCGTAGCGGCCATCGGCAGCCACAGCGACCACCACTTCCTTGGGGTGGTCGCGCTGCTGCTCGGCGTCGGCCACGGGCAGGGTGAGCTGCAGTTCGGTGAACTTGCTGTAGGTGGTGGTCAGCATCAAAAAGATGAGGATCACCAGCAGCACGTCGATGAAGGGGATCAGGTTGATCTCCGGCTCTTCCTTGGTGCGGGGGCGAAAGTTCATGGGGCAGCCTTTGCCGGTGCGTTCACTTCTTGTGGCGCAGCAAATGGCGCACGAACTGCTCGGACGACAGCTCCAGCGTCAGCAGGTAGGCATCCACGCGGCTGCGGAAGTAGCGCCAGAAGATCAGCGTCGGAATGGCGATCACCAGACCGAAGGCGGTGTTGTACAAGGCCACCGAAATGCCGTGCGCCAGCTGCGCAGGGTTGCCGCTGCCCATGCCGCCGGTTGCGCCGCCCTGGGAGCCGAAGATCTCGATCATGCCCACCACCGTGCCCAGCAGGCCCAGCAGCGGCGCTGCCGAGGCAATGGTGGCCAGCGCATTCAGGTATTTTTCAAGGCGGTGCGCCACCATGCGGCCAGCGCCCTCCATGGCGGCGCGCAGGTCGGATTCGGTGCTGCGCGGGTTGCTGTTGAGCGTGCGCAGCCCCGTGGCCAGCACTTCGCCCAGGGCGGAGTTTTGCGCCAGCTTGCCCACCACATCCGGGCCGGGCACGGATTGCGAAGACACGGAGATCGCCTCATCCAGCAACTTGGGCGGGATGATGCGGGCAGATTTGAGGGAGATGAAGCGTTCGAAAATCAGCGCAAGGGCCAGAACCGAGCAGGCGATCAGGGGCCAGATGGGCCAGCCTGCGGCTTGTATGATGGACAGCAATTGTCTTGTCTCCGCACGGGGTGGGCAAAAAGCGATTATGGCCCAGCTTTGCGGCAATCCCGCCGCCCAGCGGGGGGCTGTGATTGCATCTGTTTGTATGTGCGCCTCACCCACAGTTTCTGTGGATAACTTTGTGGAGAAGGCTGGTGCCGGACGCCGCACAACGGCGCCACACCGTGGTCGGAACAAAATGCCGCTTTTTTAAGCGGTAAAAAAATCAACAAAATCAATAAGATGCACGAATTTCAGTGTATTGGCGCGCATGGTGAGGAGCAATTGCTTACAACCATGACACTTATGTGCTCTGTGGAATACTGCGGCGCAGCAAGCCCGGCAAGGCGCATGGATACGGGCCATGGGCATTGAAAACCCACAGCCAGTGCCGCGCATCTGGGAGGTTGGTGCGCTGTGCCGCGCCGTGGCAGATGCACTACAGGCGCGCTTCAATCCCGTGGCCGTGCGCGGCGAGATCACCGGCTTTTCACGCGCTGCCAGCGGGCATTGCTACTTCGCGCTCAAGGACGGCCAGGGTCAGATCCGCTGTGCGATGTTCCGGCGCGCCGCCGAGGCGCTGGATTTTGTGCCGCGTGACGGCGAACTCGTCGAGGTGCAGGGCCGTCTGGGCGTGTACGAGGCGCGCGGCGACCTGCAGCTCGTTGTCGAACAACTGCGCCGCGCAGGGCAGGGCGCTTTGTTCGAGCAGTTCCTGCGGCTCAAGGCCCGGCTGGAAGCCGAGGGCCTGTTCGACCCGGCCCGCAAGCGCGCCCTGTCGGCCATGCCCAGGGGCATAGGGCTGGTCACATCCACCGGTGCGGCGGCGCTGCACGACGTGGTGACCGCCTTGCGCCGCCGCGCGCCCTACCTGCCCGTGGTGCTGGTGCCCGCCCAGGTGCAGGGTGCGCAGGCACCGGCCAGCCTGTGTGCGGCACTCTCGCGCCTGTACCGCCTTGCGCTGGCGGGCGATGTGGCCATCGACGCCATCCTGCTGGTGCGCGGAGGCGGCTCCATCGAAGACCTGTGGGCCTTCAATGACGAGCAGCTTGCGCGCACCATCGTGCAAAGCCCGGTGCCCGTGGTCTGCGGGGTGGGGCACGAAACGGACTTCACCATTGCCGACTTCTGCGCCGACCTGCGCGCACCCACGCCCACCGCAGCCGCAGAACTAGTAGCCCAGCCGCGTGCGGTGTGGCTGGGGGCGCTCGACTTGCTGGGCGAGCGGCTGCAGGACGGCGTGCAGCGCCAGATCGACCTGCGCGGCCAGCGCCTGGACCACCTGGCCCTGCGCCTGGGCCGCCCCTCGGGCCTGGCGACGCGCGAGCACCAGCGCCTGTCCGTCCTGCAAGGGCGCCTGCGCCATGAGGTGCTATTAAAATTGCAGCAGCTCACACAATCCCAGCAAGCGCTGGAGGCAAAATTTCCTCAAGCCCTGCAACAACACCTGGCGGCGCACGGCGAGCGCCTGGCGCGCAGTGCGCTGCGGCTGGATCTGCTGGCCCCGCAGCGCGTGCTGGAGCGCGGCTACGCCATCCTGCGCAACGCGCAGGGCCACGCGCTGACCAGCGTGCAACAAACCCGCAAGGGCGAAGCACTGCAGGCCCAGCTTGCCGATGGGCACCTGCAAGTGCAGGTGCAGGCGGTGCAGCCATCGGCATGACCCCCACAGCCCGCGCGGACAAAGCCCCGGCCCTGCAAAGATCGAGGCTTGTTCCTACAATGGATCGCTGACCTCCTCGGCGCCAGCCTTTGCCGGTGCCGCACCCCACCACAGAAGAAAGGACTGCCCCATGGAACATACTTTGCCCGCGCTGCCCTACGCCATTGATGCCCTGGCTCCGTACTACAGCAAGGAAACGCTGGAATACCACCACGGCAAGCACCACAGCGCCTACGTGGTGAACCTGAACAACCTGCAAAAGGGCACCGAGTTCGAATCGATGTCCCTCGAAGACATCATCAAGAAATCCAGCGGCGGCATCTACAACAACGCCGCCCAGATCTGGAACCACACCTTCTTCTGGAACTGCATGGTTCCAAATGGCGGCGGTGAGCCTGCGGGCGCGCTGGCGGCTGCCATCAACGCCAAATGGGGCAGCTACGCTGCCTTCAAGGAAGCCTTCGTCAAAAGCGCCGTGGGCAATTTCGGCTCCGGCTGGACCTGGCTGGTGAAGAAGGCCGACGGCTCGGTGGACATCGTCAACACCGGCGCCGCCGGCACGCCCCTGACCAGCGCCGACAAGGCGCTGCTCACGGTGGATGTGTGGGAGCACGCCTACTACATCGACTACCGCAACCTGCGCCAGAAGTTCGTCGAGACCTTCCTGTCCAACTTGGTGAACTGGAAGTTCGCCGAAGCCAACTTTGCCTGACCGGCCCGCACCAAAAAAGATGGCCCCACCGGGGCCATCTTTTTACTGGCTGGACTCTTGCGCTTATGGATAAAGCGCAAGCAGCTATCAAAAATATAGCAATTCAGGGCTTGCGGAATGGCGTGCCTTGCAGCTTGAAACCTGGCTTGATGCCGCGTTTTTTGAACCAGCCCTGGTTCATCTCCAGCACATAGCGCACAGGCTTCGCCGAGCAGTGCGAGTCCAGCGTTTGCGGCTTCATGTCGGCCAGGTTCACGATGGTGCCATCGTCTGCGACAAAGGCTGCGGTCAGCGGCAGCAGGGTGTTCTTCATCCAGAAGCACTGCTTGGCGGGTTGCTCGAAGACGAATAGCATGCCCTCGTGCTCGGGCATGTCCTGGCGGCGCATCAGGCCCACGGCACGTTGCAGGTCGGTTTGTGCCACCTGGGCTTCAATGCGGTACATCCCTGCGGTCATTTCCACGCGCAGCAAATCGTGCTGAGGTCCTTCCTGCGCTGCTGCCGCTGCAGCAAGAGCCATCAGTGCGACAGCCAGCGGGCGAGATACAAGGGAAGACAAGTGATTCAGTGCCATGGTCAACAATCGTCCAAACGCGCCAGGGCCGCAGGGTCGGCCCCGGAACAACCGGCACGCGTACTGTGCTGCGTACCATCCAAACCTCCATTGTGCGGCAAGGGTGCGGGTGTGCCTCGCAACACCCCCGCGTGCGGCCCGATTGCAGTATGTGAAAACGCCGTGCGCCCTGTGGTGCCGTAAGGCCTGAGTCGGGCTTTTCTCGTTAGAATCTTCCGGCATCACTATGCTTTGCCCAACCCGCTGAATACCCTTCAGCATTCCACCGGAGACTTCCCGTCCATGACCAGCTACCAGCACATCAAGGTGCCCGCCGAAGGCCAGAAAATCACCGTCAACGCCGACATGTCTCTCAATGTGCCGGATCAGCCCATCGTCCCTTACATCGAGGGTGACGGCACGGGCTTCGACATCACGCCCGTGATGCTCAAGGTGGTCGATGCCGCCGTGGCCAAGGCCTACGGCGGCAAGCGCAAGATCCACTGGATGGAGGTGTACGCTGGCGAGAAGTCCACCAAGGTCTATGGCCCCGACGTGTGGCTGCCAGAGGAAACGCTGCAGGTGCTCAAGGACTACGTGGTTTCCATCAAGGGCCCGCTGACCACGCCCGTGGGCGGCGGCATCCGTTCGCTGAACGTGGCCCTGCGCCAGGAACTGGATCTGTACGTCTGCCTGCGCCCCGTGCAGTACTTCGACGGCGTGCCTTCGCCCGTCAAGGAGCCCCACAAGACCGACATGGTGATCTTCCGCGAGAACTCCGAAGACATCTATGCCGGTATCGAATTCGAAGCCGAGTCCGACAAGGCCAAGAAGCTCATCAAGATCCTGCAAGACGAATTCGGCGTCAAGAAGATCCGCTTCCCCGGCACCTCCGGCATCGGCATCAAGCCCGTCTCGCGTGAAGGCACCGAGCGCCTGGTGCGCAAGGCCATCCAGTACGCCATCGACAACGACAAGCCCAGCGTCACCATCGTGCACAAGGGCAACATCATGAAGTACACCGAAGGCGGCTTCCGCGACTGGGCCTACGCCCTGGCACAGAAGGAATTCGGCGCCGAACTGATCGACGGCGGCCCATGGTGCAAGTTCAAGAACCCGAAGACGGGCAAGGACATCGTCGTCAAGGACAGCATTGCCGACGCCTTCCTGCAGCAGATCCTGCTGCGCCCCGCCGAATACTCGGTGATCGCCACGCTCAACCTCAACGGCGACTACATCTCCGACGCCCTGGCGGCCCAGGTCGGCGGCATCGGCATCGCCCCCGGCGCCAACCTGAGCGACTCGGTCGCCATGTTCGAAGCCACCCACGGCACGGCTCCCAAGTACGCTGGCAAGGACTACGTGAACCCTGGTTCCGAAATCCTCTCCGCCGAAATGATGCTGCGCCACATGGGCTGGATCGAAGCTGCCGACCTCATCATCAGCTCCATGGAAAAATCCATCAAGTCCAAGAAGGTCACCTACGACTTCGCCCGCCTGATGGACGGCGCCACGCAAGTGAGCTGCTCTGGCTTCGGTCAGGTCATGATCGACAACATGTGACCACGCCTTGCCCGGCGTTGCCGGGCAGCGTACAGGCCCTGCGCTCTTTGAGTGGCAGGGCTTTTTTGTGGGCTCTCAGAACACCAGTGTCGCCCACTCCGGGTCCAGGGTTCGCACCACAAAGGCGGTCGCCCCGGCCGCGCCCGTGCACTCCGGGATGAGTTCTTCCAGCGCCAGCGCGCGCTCGTGCAGCGCCATGGAGCAGGCCAGAAAGCGTGCGCCCAGCTGGGCCGCGTCCTGCATGTGGTCGAGCACGCTGCGCGGGGCGTTGGCGTTGGCGCTGGGGAAGGTGTACGCGGCCACGCCGGGCGCCAGCAGGCGCACGGCGTCGGCGGCGAAATGGATTTCCACCTCGCAGTCCATGGCCGCCGCCGCGCTGGCGTAGACGAAGGGTGCGGCGCACAGCGCGGGCTGCTCGGGCGACACCGACCACAGCAGCAGGGCCAGTTTGTGCTTGGGTGTCATGGTTCGATCACCGCGCCGGGCATGGCGGCCAGGATGTGGGCGCGGTAGGCGTTCGCGTCCAGCAAGCGGGGGTGATCCGTGGCCCAGTCCAGCGCGGTGCCGCGCACCATCCAGCCTTCTCCATAGGGGTCGCGCAGCAGGGTGCGCGGGTCGGCCTCGGCAGCTTCGTTGCTGGCGGTGAGCTGCAGGGCCACGGGCGCGTGCAGCGCCAGCACGGTCTTGGCGCATTCCACGGTGCCAAAGCCGCGCGTGCACGCCACCTGGGCGCCCAGGGGTTTGGGGGTGAAGGCAATCACGGTGCCGGCCAGGAACAGGCCGAAGCTGGTGGCGCCGACCACCACCTCGTCGCCCGCGCGCTGCAGCCACATGTTGTAGTCGGCATCGTACAGAAGGCCGTCCGGAATGCGGCCGCGAAAGATCAGCTCAGACATGGGCTACCAAACGTTGCGCAAAGAATGGCGGAAGAGAGCGGGAGTCGAACCCACCAAGGATCGCATGGCGACCCCTCCCGAATTTGAAGTCCGAGCGCCCCACCGGGGTGCGATCTCTTCCATTCATGGCGTCCATGATCGTTCGCCCACGTTTTGGCGCAGGCAGTGTGCATCGCGCACGCGGCGAGTGTAGCCCACGCGGTCGAAGAATTCGAGGATGTGGATGGCCACCTTGCGCCCGCCGCCAATGGCGTCGCGCAGGTCGGCGGCGTGCACGGGGCCGGTGCGACCGGCCAGGTCGGCCACGGTGGCGGCCAAGGCGGCCACCGCCGAAGCGCTGAAATAGTGGTCATGCGCCACCGGGTACACCGCGCCCACGCGCGCCACGCGCTTGAGCAGTTCGCGCACGCGGCCTTCGCCCACGCCGCTGGCGTTGGCAATGTCGCGCACGCGTGGCGGGTTGTGGGGTGCGGCGTCCAGCAACGGCTGCAGCGTGCGCCACAGGTCGGCGTCGCTGGCGCTGAGTTCGGCGCGGTGCGCGGGCAAGTGCAGCCAGCTGCCCTGGGCTTGCAGGCGGCCATCGGCCAGCAGTTCCGCCACCAGTCGGTCAAACACCGGGCGCGCCAGTGCGGCCAGGGTGAGGCGGCGCAGGCGGTCGCGCTCCACACCCACCATGTCGGGTGCGCGTGCATGCTCGGCGGCTGCGGCTTGCAGCACGCGATCAATCAGCGCCTGCCACTGCGCGGGGGCAAAGCCCACGGCCTGCTCGCCCTCGCCCACGATCACCAGGGCACAGGTCTGCCACAGCGCGTGCGCCTGCGTGGTGTCCAGGTTGCGGTTCAGCGCAAAGCGCGCCAGGGCCAACCCGGCAGGGTGGCGCGCCAGGGCCAAGGCCAGTGCATCGCGCGGGTCGTCGGCCTCCAGCGCCCGCAAATAGGCCAGGTGTTCGGCGGCGCGCTTGTGGCGCGTGGGCGGGAAGATGTCGAGCACACGCCCGCCGCCCAGGCTGCGCTGGGCCGAGATGTCGCGCAGGATGAAGCGGTCGCCATGCAGCGCGCCGATGGGGCGGTCCAGCAGCAGCTCGGCCAGCATGGTTTCGCCCGGCGCCAGCACATCGCCTTCGAGCAGGGCGATGCGCGCCACCACGTCTTCGGTGCCCAGGTGCAGGTGCGCCTGCGTCCAGTGCGCAAGGGCCGCTTCGCCCGGCAGCAGGCGGATGCGCGCGTGCAGGCGCTGCACGGGGCTGTGCAGCTGCGGGGCCAGCACCCACATGCCGCGCGCCATGTCGTCCTTGCCAAAGTCGCCCACCAGGTTCAGGGCAATGCGCTGGCCCACCTGCCCCGTCTCGCTGGCGCGGTCTTGCGCGTGCAGGCTGCGTACGCGGGCGCGCCAGCCAGGGGGCGAGACGCAGACCGTGTCGCCCACGCGCACAGCCCCGGCAAACGCGGTGCCGGTGACGATGAGGCCGGCTCCGGCCAGATGAAACGCGCGGTCGATGGCCAGGCGAAAGCCGCCTTGCGTGCTGCGCGGGCGCGTGGTGTGTGCTGCGGCGTGCAGGGCGGCAGACAGCTCGGCCAGGCACTGGCCGGTCTTGGCCGACACCGGGAACACGGGCGCGCCCGCCAGGCCGGTAGGGGCCAGCAGCGCGGCAATGTCGCGCTGCACGGCGGCCAACTGCGCGGCATCGATGCAATCGACCTTGGTGAGCGCCACCGCGCCGTGGGCCAGGCCCAGCAGGTCGACGATGGCCAGGTGCTCGCGGGTTTGCGGCATGGGGCCATCGTCGGCGGCAATCACCAGCAGCACGTAGTCGATGCCGGTGGCCCCGGCCAGCATGTTGTGCACCAGGCGTTCGTGGCCGGGCACGTCCACAAAACCCAGCTGGCCGTCGGCATGGTAGGCGTAGCCCAGGTCGAGCGTGATGCCGCGCACTTTTTCTTCCTTGAGGCGGTCGCAGTCCACCCCGGTCAGCGCCTTGACCAGCGTGGTCTTGCCGTGGTCGATATGGCCTGCGGTGCCGACGATCATGCGTTGGCCACTTTCAGTGCGTCCAGCTGGGCGACAAAACGGGCTTCGTCCTGCGCCTCCAGGCAGCGCAGGTCGAGGTGGTAGGCGTCGTCGCGTACGTAGCCGATGACGGGTGTGGGCAGGGCGCGAAACGCTGCTTCCAGCGCCAGCAAAACTTTGCCTGGTTTCTTGCCAGCGGGGCGCAGCACCAGCGCCGCAGAAGGCAGGCGCTCCACCGGCAAGGCACCGCTGCCAATCTGGCTGCTGCACGGCTGCACGCTGACGCTGGCGACGCTTCCCACGGCCTCCTGCACGGCCGGGGCGATGCGCTCGGCCAGTGCAGCAATGTCGGCTACGGGCCGGGTCAGCAAGCGCAAGGTGGGCAGGCGTTGGCACAGGCGATCCGGGTCGCGGTACAGGCGCAGCGTGGCTTCCAGCGCGGCCAGCGTGGTCTTGCCCACGCGCAGGGCGCGCTTGAGCGGGTTTTTCTTGATCTTGGCAATCAGGTCCTTGCGTCCGACGATCAGCCCGGCCTGCGGGCCGCCTAGCAGCTTGTCGCCCGAGAAGGTGACGATATCGGCCCCGGCGGCCAGGGCCTGCTGGGGCGTGGGCTCTGCGGGCAGCCCCAGGGCGGCAAAGTCGGTCAGCGTGCCGCTGCCCAGATCCACGACAAAGGGCAGCCCCGCCGCGTGGGAGATGTCGGCGATGGCCTTTTCCTCCACCACCTTGGTAAAGCCCACCACGGCGTAGTTGCTGGTGTGCACCTTCATCAAGAGCGCGGTCTTGGGGCCGATGGCCTCCTGGTAGTCCTTGGCGTGGGTGCGGTTGGTGGTGCCGATTTCGACCAGCTTGACCTGGGCGCGGCGCATGACGTCGGGCACCCGAAAGGCCCCGCCAATCTCGACCAGTTCGCCGCGCGACACCACGGCCTCCTTGCCCTGGGCCAGTGCGTTCAGCGTCAGCAGCACGGCGGCGGCGTTGTTGTTGACGATGGTGGCGGCGATGTTCGCATCACCCCCCGCCACCAGCTCGGCCAGCAGGGAGGACACCAGGTCGTCGCGGTCGCCGCGCCCGCCGCTGGCAAGGTCGTATTCCAGCGCGCAGGGCGCACGCGCCGCCGCCACCATGGCTTCGATGGCGGCTTCGGCCAGTTGCGCGCGGCCCAGGTTGGTGTGCAGCACGGTGCCGGTGAGGTTGAAGACCGGGCGCAGATTGGAGCGGCCCGCCGCATCGGCACGGCGGCTGATGGCGGCGAGCAGGGTGGCTTCGTCCGGCAAGGGCAGGCCGTGCTGGAAGCCCTCGCGCGCTGCGGCCAGCTCGGCACGCACGCAGGCGGTCACCAACTGGCGGCCGTGGGCGTCGATCAGGCCGGGGAGTTGCTGCAGGACGCGGTCAACGGCGGGAAGGCGGCGAATATCGTGCATGGCTTTCACCCGGACCGGGCAGAAAGTGGAGGGAAAGGGAGCGTTGCATGTGGCGGGTGCAGGGTTTCAGGATTCGCCCGGCACAAACAGCAGGTTCGGCCCGCCGCGCGCAAAGCCTGCATCATCAAGCAGCATGTCCAGCGTCAGGCTGGCCAGGTCGTCGGCGGTCAGGTCGGCGCTGGCGTCCTGGTCGCGGCGCAGCAGCTTGAAATAGCTGTGGCATTCGTCGCAGCTCTCGGCCTGCATCGGGCCCTTGCTGCCTTCGATGCTGTGGTAGCCCACGCGGTCTTCGCCCGCGCCGCAGGCCAGGCAGCTGGCGCGCGTGACGTTCCATTGCGTGCCGCACAGCGCACACTGGGCGTAGCGCAGGCCGCTCACGTCGGCATGGGCACCGATCACGCTGCCCAGGGGCAGGCAGCCGCAGGCCGGGCAGATGTTGTGCACGTCCAGCGGCGCGTAGGTCGGCAGCGGCAGGCTGGTGACGAGCTTGACCCAGTAGACCTGCAGCGCTGCTGCCAGCAGCGGGTAGTAGCGCGCGTCGGGGCCCGACAAATCGGTATCGAGGATGCGTGCGGCCATGGCCTCCAGCCGCTCGGCGGGCAGTGCGCGCAGCTCCGCCAGCAGGGCTGCGCTGGCAGCGTTGGTGGTAGGTGCCAGGGCGTCGAGCATCCAATGCAAGGCGCTGTGCCAGGCCGCATCGCGCGGCAGGGACTGCGCGGCCAGCGGCGGCATGCCGTGGGCGCGGGCACGCTCCAGGCTGGCGGCGTCGGGCAGCCCCGGGGGGGCGAGCTGTTGCAGCGCCGCGTGTTGCGCGCGGGCCAGTGCGGCCATGAACTGCAGGAAATCGCCCAGCGCATGGCCCTGGGCCAGCTGCTCCAGCCGCTGTGCGCGTTGGCTGAAGTGGCTGGCCGGGCTGGGCAGGATCAGCGTGGGCGGCTGGCTGGCGCTGGCGGCAATCGGGATGGTGGCTTGCATGGTGCGAAGAATAAAAGGGCCGCAGCGCTGCGGGACAACGCTGCGGCCGGTGCGGGCTACTTGCCGGAAACCTCACGGTACCACGCGCGGTGGTGCTGCTTGGCCCAGGCGCGGGTGACGGTGCCGTACCACATGGCGCGGATCGTCCCCTTGACCCAGATGGCGGCGTACACGTGCACCATGATGAGGGCAATCATCAAGGCGGCCACAGCGGCATGCACCACCACGGCCAGGCGCACCAGGTTGACGTCAAAGCCGAAGTAGGCGCGCCAGATCAAGACACCCGACACCGTGAGCAGCAGCATGCACAGGGCGGCACCCCAGAACATGGCTTTCTGGCCACCGTTGTACTTGCCTTGCTCGGGCATGTTGTGGTCGTTGCCGTTGACCATTTCGCCCGCGCGGGCCAGCCATTCCTTGTCGGCCGCCGTCATCTTGTTCAGATGCCGAAAGCGCAGGAACAGCCCCAGAAAGGACAGCGCCATCAGCACCCCGATGAAGGGGTGCAGGATGCGCGCCCAGACCGCTCCGCCAAACAGTTGCGCCAGCGGGAAGAATGCCGGGTGGAAGAAGGCCAGGCCGGAGAGGGCCAGCAGGATGAAGCTGATGCCCACCACCCAGTGGTTGGCCCGCTCCGACGCGTTGTAGCGCTGCAGGTCTTTGGGGTCTCGGATCATTTGGCGGCCTCCTGGTCTTCGCGTTCAATCTCGTCCTCGATCTCTTTCGAGACCTCGTTCGGGCCCTTGGTGACATAGTGGAACAGGCTGCCCAGCGCCACCCCGGCCAGTGCCAGCGTGGCCAGGGGCTTGGTGGCCCCTTTCCACAGCGACACCATGGGGCTGATGCCGGGGTTCTCTGGCAGGTTGGCGTACAGCTTGGGCTGGTCGGCATGGTGCAGCACGTACATGACGTGCGTGCCCCCCACGCCTTGGGGGTCGTACAGGCCCGCCTTGTCGAAGCCGCGTTCCTTGAGGTCGGCGATGCGCTTGTCGGCGTAGTCCTTCATGTCCTCCTTGGCGCCGAACTGGATGGCGCCTGTCGGGCAGGCCTTGGCGCAGGCCGGGGCCTGGTTGACGGCCACACGGTCCGAACACATGGTGCACTTGTAGGCCTTGCTGTCCTTTTCGGAGATGCGCGGCACGTCGAACGGGCAGGCCGTCACGCAGTAGCCGCAGCCAATGCAGTTTTCCTGGTGGAAATCCACAATGCCGTTGCTGTACTGGATGATGGCGCCTGGCGCCGGGCAGGCCTTGAGGCAGGCCGGCTCGGCGCAGTGCAGGCAGCCGTCCTTGCGGATCAGCCATTCGAGCTTGCCGTTTTGCTCGGTCTCGGTGAAGCGCATGACCGTCCACGCATCGGCCGAAAGATCGACCGGATTGTCGTAGATGCCCACGCAGTTGCCCACGTCGCCGCGGATGTCGTTCCATTCGATGCAGGCCGCCGTGCAGGCCTTGCAGCCGATACAGGCGGATACGTCGATGAGCTTGGCGATCTCGACCGTTTCCCGCGCCTGGGTGGACGGGGTCGTGGTGGCGGAGCGCTGTTTGATGTCTAGCGATTGCAATGGCATGGCAGCTCTCCCTCACACTTTCTCGATGTTGACCAGGAACGCCTTGTATTCGGGCGTGTGGGTGTTGGCATCGCCCACGGCAGGAGTCAAGGTGTTGGTCAGGAAGCCCGGTTTCGTCCGGCCGGTAAAGCCGGAGTTAAGCGGAACCCCGATGGTGTGCACCTTGCGCCCATCCACATCGAGCGCCTTGATGCGCTTGGTCACCACCGCTACGGCCTTGATGTAGCCCCGGTTGGAGCGCACCTTGACCTTGTCGCCCGCCTTGATGCCTTTCTCCTTGGCCAGCTCCTCGCCGATTTCCACAAAGTGTTCGGGCTGCAAAATCGCATTGATCTTGCTGTGCTGCGTCCAGAAGTGGAAATGCTCGGTGAGCCGGTAGGTGGTGGCCACGTAGGGGAAGTCCTTGGGTGTGCCGAACACCTCCAGGTCGCCCTTGAAGATGCGCGAGACCGGATTGCTCTTGGCCTTGGCATTCTGCGGGTGCATGGGGTTGGTATCCAACGGCGACTCGAAGGGCTCGTAGTGCTCGGGCAGCGGGCCGTCCACCACCAGGTCGCGGGCAAACAGGCGTGCCACGCCTTCCGGGTTCATGATGAAGGGCATGACCCCTTCTTCCGGCTTGGCGTCCGGGCGCATGTCGGGCACATCGTTGCCGCCCCACTTGTCGCCCAGCCACTTGATGACCGTGCGCGATGCATCCCAGGGCTTGCCCGCAGGGTCGCAGGAGGCGCGGTTGTAGATGATGCGGCGGTTCACCGGCCAGGCGAAGCCCCAGTTCAGGGTCTGGCCCAGGCCCGAGGGGTCGCTGCTGTCGCGCCGTGCGGTCAGGTTGCCCGCTTGCGACCAGCAGCCGCTGTAGATCCAGTTGCCGCAGGCGGTGCTGCCGTCGTCGCGCAGAAAGCCGAAGCTGGCCAGCTGCTCGCCCGCCTTGGCGACGGTCTTGGTGGCGTCCTTGGGGTCGGCCAGATCGGCCAGCGCCTTGCCGGAAATTTCCATCAGCAGCTCTTCGGGCGAAGGTTCGGCGGGCATGCGGTAGGGCCAGGACAGCTTGAGCACCGGGTCCGGGAAGGCGCCACCGTCCTTGGCGTACATGGCCTTGAGGGTCAGGTACAGGTGCGCCATGATGTCGGCATCGCTCTTGGATTCGCCGGGGCCGTCCACGGCCTTCCAGTGCCAGCGCACCACGCGGCCTGAGTTGGTGCAGGTGCCGGCTTCTTCGGCAAAGAAGGCCACCGGCAGGCGGAACACCTCGGTCTGGATGCTGGATGGATTGGCCGGGTTGACCTCGCCGTAGTCCTTCCAGAATTCCGAGGTTTCCGTCACCAGCGGATCCATGATGACCAGGTACTTGAGCTTGGCCAGCGCATCGCCCACCTTCTTCTTGTTGGCCACCGAGGCCAGCGGGTTGAAGCCCTGGCAGACAAAGCCGGTCATCTTGCCCTGGTACATGCGGTCGAACATGGCCAGCACGTCGTAGGACGCATCCTTCTTGGGCAGCCAGTCGTAGCAGAAGTCGTTCTCGGCCGTGGCTTCCTTGCCGTAGAAGGACTTCATCAGGCTGGTCCACCACTTCGGGAAGTTCTGCGGGAAGTTCATCTGGTTGGGACGCAGCGCCTTGGGCGTGCGTTTTTCCAGATAGCTCTTGCGGTCCAGGTCCGAATCGAGCGGCGCGCCCAGGTAGCCGGGCAGCGTGTCCGAGTACAGGCACATGTCGGTGATGCCCTGCACGTTGGAGTGCCCGCGCAGCGCGTTGATGCCGCCCCCGGCCATGCCCATATTGCCCAGCAATTGCTGGATGATGGCCATGCTGCGGATGTTCTGGGTGCCTACCGAGTGCTCGGTCCAGCCCAGCGCATACAGGTTGGTCATGGTCTTGTTGGGCGCCGCCGTTTCGGCGATGTATTCGCAGACCTTGAGGAAGGCTTCCTTGGGCGTGCCCGTGACCTTGGACACCACATCCGGCGTGTAGCGGGCGTAGTGCTTCTTCATGATCTGGAACACGCAGTGCGGATCCTGCAGAGTCGGATCGACCTTGGCGTAACCGTCTTCGCCCATCTGGTACTTCCAGGACTCCTTGTCGTAGCTGCGCTTGTCGGCGTTGTAGCCGGAGAACAGGCCGTCTTCCAGCGCAAAGCGCTCGTCGATCAGGAAACTGGCGTTGGTGAAGTGCTTGACGTACTCGTGGTGGATCTTGTCGCTCGTCAGCAGGAAATTGATGACGCCGCTCAGGAAAGCGATGTCAGAGCCTGATCGGATCGGCGCATAGTAGTCCGCCACCGACGCGGTGCGGTTGAAGCGCGGGTCGACCACGACCAGCTTGGCCTTGCGCTGTTTCTTCGCCTCGATCACCCACTTGAAGCCGCACGGGTGCGCTTCAGCCGGGTTGCCACCCATCACAAAAACCAAATCGGCATTCTTGATGTCCACCCAATGGTTGGTCATCGCGCCACGCCCAAAACTCGGAGCCAGACTGGCCACCGTGGGGGCGTGTCAAATACGGGCCTGGGTGTCGAAAGCGACCGCGCCTAGGCTGCGCAAGACCTTGTGGGTGAGGTAACCGGATTCGTTGCTGGCCGAGGAACTGGCCAGGAAGCCCATGGTGTTCCAGCGGTTCACCGTCACGCCTGCGGCGTTTTGGGCGATGAAGTTGGCGTCGCGGTCGGCCTTCATGTGCTTGGCGATGCGCTCGAACGCGTCATGCCAGGAAATGCGCTTCCACTCGTTGCTGCCGGGTTCGCGCACTTCGGGGAACTTCAGGCGTGTGGGGCTGTTGACCATGTCCATGAGTCCGGCGCCCTTGGGGCACAGGCTGCCACGGTTGACCGGATCGTCCGGGTCGCCCTCGATGTGGATGACGCGGCCCTTGACGTTCTTGGACTTGTCGCCCACCGAATACACCAGGACGCCGCAGGATACGGAGCAGTACGGGCAGTTGTTCCGTGTCTCCGTGGCCCGTGCGAGCTTGAACTCGCGCACTTCCGCCATGGCCGCTGTGGGTGAAAAGCCGAGCACGGCAATGCTCGAACCCACAAGGCTGGCGGAGCCGATCTTAAAGAACTGCCGCCGGTTCATGTGCATATATCTCCTTTTTCATCGTGGGATGGGGCTGACTAACCCCGTCTGAAAAGCAGCATCTATGCCATGGTTATTTTTTCCTGGGCTGGCAAGGCATAGGGCGGCAATTCATGGGGCGGCTCCAGTGCGATTGGGACAATTTGTCTCAGATCGAGGGTTGCCGACTGGACAATATGTCGCAGTTTTGGGCCTCCTGGAGGCGGGGAAGACCAGACTTGCGGACTGTGTGTGGATCAACGATGATGCGCGCCGCGTCTGCGGCTTGCGCAGACGCCCGACCAGAACAATGACCGATACCGCACCGACCTACGATTTCTCCCACTGGCAACTTTTTTCCGTTCTGGTGGTGGACGACGAAGAAGGCATGCGCCGCTTCATCGAGCGCTCGCTCACCGGCCGATGCGCCCACGTGGCCACCGCTGGCAGTGTGGAAGAAGCCGAAACGCTGATGGCGCAGCAATACTTCGACCTGGTCATTCTGGACATTGCGCTGCCGGGCAAATCGGGGGTGGAGTGGCTGCACGTGCTGCGCGAGCGCGGCTTTTCGGGCGACGTGGTGCTCATCACCGCCTATGCCGACCTGGAAACGGCCATCGACGCGCTGCGCGCAGGCGTGTCCGATTTCCTGCTCAAACCCTTTTCGGTGGCGCAGATGCTCAACGCGGTCAAGCGCTGCTTCGAGCGCTCGCGCCTGTCGCGCGAGAACTTTGTGCTGCGCCGCGAGATGAGCGGCCTCACAGTGGGTGAAGACCGCCTGGTGGGGCGATCGAGCGCCACGCAAGAGCTGTGCGCGCTGGTGCGGCGCATTGCACCCACGCCGTCCACCGTGCTCGTGCAGGGCGAATCGGGCACCGGCAAGGAAGTGGTGGCGCGCTTGCTGCACCGCTTGAGCAGCCGCGCCGCAGGGCCGTTTGTGCCCGTCAACTGCGCCGCCATTGCCCCCGAGCTGATCGAGAGCGAGCTCTTCGGCCACGTCAAAGGCGCCTACACCGGCGCGGGCGCGCACCGCGAAGGCCTGTTCTTCTACGCACGCGGCGGCACGCTGTTCATCGACGAAATCTCCGAGCTGCCGCTGGCCCTGCAGGCCAAGCTGCTGCGCGTGCTGGAAGAGCGCCGCGTGCGCCCCATCGGCACCGAGAGCGAACTGCCGGTGGACGTGCGCATCGTCGCCGCCACCAACCGCGACCTCGCCACCGAGGTGGCCGAAAAACGCTTCCGCCAGGACCTGTACTACCGCTTGCAGGTGGTGGAGCTGCGCCTCAAGCCCCTGCGCGAGCGCCGCGACGACGTTCCCGACCTCACCGCCCACCTGCTGCAGCAGCTCACGCGCCAGCTGGGCGTGCCCTGCATCGAGCCGGACGCCGAGCTGCTGCGCCTGCTGCAGGCACACGACTGGCCGGGCAACGTGCGCGAGCTGCGCAACTACCTGGAGCGCTCGCTCATCCTGGGCACCTTCCGCTGGGACGGCTCGCCCACGGCGCGCACGTCGGCTGCGGCAGCTACTGCAGACGACGATTCGCTGCAAGCCATGGAGCGCCAGCACGTGCTGGCGGTGCTGGCCGCGGCGCGCGGCAACAAGTCCGAAGCCGCGCGGCGCCTGGGCATTTCGCGCAAGACCTTGGAGCGGCGCTGCGCCGAGTGGCAGGTGTGATTCCATTTCTAAATCACCCGTGTCGTTGTTGCCCGCCTTGCCCAGGCCGCCAGCATGGGCTGCGGCAGGCGCCTAGATCGTGGCGGTTTGCTGCCTTGCGTACCCCATGAAAAGATCGTAAACAGGCTCTTGGACACGACTGATTTGGAAATGGAATGAGCCTGGCCCAGCGCCTGTGGCGCGCCCACTCCATCCGCACCAAGCTGCTGGTGCTGGCCTTGCTGCCGCTGTTTGCGGTGCTGCCGGTGTCGATCGCGGTGCTGGTCTACTTTGGCGGCAATTCCTACGACCGGCTGCTCAACGTCAAGGTGCAAAGCGACCTGGCCGTGGCGCACAGCTACTTCGAGCGCGTCAAGGAAGCCCTGGGGCGCGGCGTGGAGGCACTGGCCAATTCGGCGCAACTGGAGCGCAGCTACGCCCGGCACGGCCAGGGGAATGGCGCAGGGCTGGCCCAATTGCTGGCCCATGCCCAGCGCGACCTGGGACTGGATTTTCTGCTGCTGTACGACGCAGGCGGCCAGCTGCTGGCCAGCAGCGGCACGCGCGCGCCGCAGCGCTTGCTGGACTGGAAGGTCACGCGCGAGGCCCGCAGCGGCAAGGCCGCCACGGCCATCGACATCTTTTCGGCTGAACAGCTGGCGCAGTTTGACACCGCACTGGCCGAGCGCGCGCTCACGCCCTTCATCGCCACCGAAAACGCCACCCCCAGCACGCGCGCCGCCGAGTCGCGCGGCATGGTCATCCACGCCGCTGCCCCCGTGCGCGATGCCAGCGGCGCCGTGCGCGCCGTGGTGGTGGGCGGCTCGCTGCTCAACAAGAACCTGGATTTTGTCGATGGCATCAACGAAATCGTCTACCCCGACGGTGCGCTGCCCTTTGGCAGCCAGGGCACGGCCACGCTGTTCCTGGACGACGTGCGCGTGGCCACCAACGTGCGCCTGTTTGAAGGCGCGCGCGCCATCGGCACGCGCGTGTCGCAGGCCGTGCGCCAGGCCGTGCTGGGTGAGGGCCGCACCTGGCTGGACAGCGCGTTTGTGGTCAACGACTGGTACGTATCGGCCTACGAGCCGGTGCTGGACGGCGACGGCCAGCGCGTGGGCATGCTCTATGTGGGCTATCTGGAAAAGCCGTTTCGCCTTGTGAAGCAGACCACGCTGGCCATCATCATCGGCGTGTTCCTGTTGGCCATGGGCGGGGCCACGCTGATTTCGCTGCACTGGGCGCGCGGCATTTTCAAGCCCATCGAGCGCATGCACGCCACCATGAGCGCCGCCGAGGGCGGCGACGACCGCGCGCGGGTGGGTGCCGTACCCCAGGGCGACGAAATTGGCGAACTCGCCGCCCACCTGGACCGCCTGCTGGACCAGCTGCAGGCGCAAAAACTGGCGCTGCGCCAGTGGGGCGAAGAACTGGACCAGCGCGTGGCAGATCGCACGCGCGAACTGGCCCAGGCGCTCGACGATCTGCGCAGCACGCAGCGCCAACTGGTCACCTCGGAAAAACTTGCTGCCGTGGGCCAGCTCACGGCCGGGGTGGCCCATGAAATCAACAACCCCATCGCTGTGATTCAGGGCAACATCGAGGTGCTGGCCGACATTCTGGGCACACAGGCCGACCCGGTGCGCGAGGAAATCCGCCTCATCCGTGGCCAGGTGCACCGCATCCGCCTCATCGTCACCAAGCTGCTGCAGTTTGCGCGCCCGGCCGAGTTTGCCGGCTACCTGCAACAGGTGGACGCCAGCCAGGTGGTGCAGGACAGCCTGGTGCTGGTGGGCCACCAAATGAAGAAGGCCAACGTGGCGGTGGTGGAGCAGTACCGCGCCACGCAGCCGCTCACCATCAACCCCAGCGAGCTGCAGCAGGTGCTCATCAACCTCATGGTCAACGCGCTGCAGGCCATGCCCGGCGGCGGCACGCTCACCCTGTCCACCCACGACTGGGTGCAAGACGGCACCCCCGTGGGCGTGCGCATCGACGTGGCCGACAGCGGTGCGGGCATGGCACCCGAGGTGCTGGCGCACATCTTCAACCCCTTCTTCACCACCAAGAAGGCCGAAGGCACCGGCCTGGGCCTGTGGGTGAGCCTGGGGCTGGTGGAGCGCTACGGCGGGCGCATCAGCGCCGACAGCACGCCGGGCTTGGGTGCCACATTCACGGTGTGGCTGCTGCGCGAGCCGGAAATGCAGGATTAGGTGACGTCAAGCTGTTGAAAATAAACGTGTTTCGGTACAAAGCAGAAAAATGCGAAAACATACCGAAATACGTAAGGAGCGTACTCAAGGGGCATGCTCTTGGTGATCTCCACGCCATCAGTGTTGTGCTGTTGGCGAACGACGATTGCGCAGCCAGCCGAAAGCTCGGTACAGGAGGTACAGCACCGCTCCTGACAGGGCCAAATTGACGATCCAGTGCGCCAGCAGCTTCAAGTGCGAGTTGCTGGCGCGCCGTGACCATTCGCTGTGCAAGGCAGCAAGGTCAGTCCCCTCGGACAGTGGTTTGACCATCACTTTTGGTGCATTTTGTCCTTCCACGGCAAATGCGCGTTGAAGCTCACTGGCACTCGCAGGCGGTTCTGCGTAGTAACGGTGCACCAATGTCAACTCGTATGCGCCAGGCAGAGCGCCTGCCAAGCATTGGTCGAGCACAACCTTCACGACATCCGCAGCAACCGGCTCAACCACGGTGCGCCGGACGCAAGCACCGGGTGCTCGAATATCCCTGGCACGGAAAGCTATCTCGCATTTCCCATCGGAACATCGTACAAAAAATCTGTCTTCAACGCCGGGGCACGACAGGGCATAGGCCGACGCGGACAGCGTAAAAAACCCAAGAGCCAGGCTGATGTGCGCGGCTTTTCGGAGGCCAGAATGATCGATCATGAGCCCGGTGATTGACACGATGTCTTGTTATTACTTGTCGCATTCCACTTTGATGGTTTTGAGTATCTGTTCAATTTTCTCTTCGGAAGACTTTTCGAAGTAGGTACCAATGAAATTCAGTGCATGCTTGCCTTTTCTGCAGGAATAATATTTTTGATAGACCTTGATATTTTTTATTTCCATGATCGCATCGTAATAGCCGAACTTTTGGCCTGAGATTTGGGCTTGGTTGCAATTCTCCCCGAACTTGATGTTTGCTTGGGATCTGCCAAGCAGCTCTTTGGTGTGATACAGGTAGTCGCATCCATTTTTGATGCCTGGGTACAAGGAAATATTCTCGGCATTTGCAATCAGGCTCGGTATGAGCTTTCCAGGAGTGCCTGGCGCAAATTCAAAGAAACTAAACAATGGAATGTTGTTTTCCAATGATGCGTCGATTGCTGCCTTGAGGTTTTTATCTTTGCCAGAAACCATATTGTTCCCAAATTTCTGCAGGGATATCATTTCTTCCACGTTTTGTGAGTACCAGCTCTCGGGTTTTTCAACGCTCAGCCTGAATAGTTCATTCTGATATTTTTTGCCATCACTTGATTTTGTGATTGCAGGTATTGGCTGGGATTCTGGCACCGGGGTGGGGGCGGTTTTTTCTTTGGCTCCGCATCCGGCAGCGATGGCAAGCAGGGAAGTCAGCAGAATTTTTTTATGCATGTTCTGATATTTGAAAGAGGGTAAGAGAAAAATGATCCGTTTTGCGGTAATTGCCAAAGATGCCAACTTCAACAGAGCCACCCAGGCAGAATTGCTCGCAGAAAGCGACTGGCAGTTTAGGGGCGCGCATGCACCGTGCCCTGCACACCAGCATGTAAAAGTTTGTGTTGACCTGCCGCCAGTGTGACGAAAACCCAGCACACAAAAAATCGGGCGCTGCAGCATCAAGCCGCAGCGCCCGTTTCAGCCGGTAAAGGCCTCAGCCGTGCAGATCACCCCTTCTTCTGCAGCATCTTGATCACACTCGAAAAGTCCTCGCCGCCATGCCCCGCGATGCTGTGGGCCGCGTAGATGGCACGGGCCAGGCCACCCAGGGAGGTGCTGGCCTTGGTGGCCATGGCGTTTTCCTGGGCCAGGCTCAGGTCCTTGAGCATGAGGTCGGTGCCGAAGCCGCCCGCATATCCCTTGCTGGCGGGGGCGTTCTCGTGCACGCCGGGGAAGGGGTTGTACTTTTCCAGTGCCCAGTTGCCGCCGGAGCTGCGGCGCATGATTTCGCTCAGCACCTTGGGGTCCAGGCCGTTGGCCACGCCCAGGGCGATGGCCTCGCTGGTGCCGATCATCAAAATGCCCAGCAGCATGTTGTTGCAGATCTTGGCGGTCTGCCCGGCGCCCACGCTGCCTGCGTGGAAGATGTTGGCGCCCATTTTTTCCAGCACAGGGCGGGCGCGCTCCAGTTGGGCGGTGCTGCCGCCGACCATGAAGGTCAGCGTGCCTGCGATGGCGCCGCCGGTGCCGCCGGAAACGGGGGCGTCGATGAAGTCGATGCCCGCCTGCTCGGCGGCCTTGGCCACCTTCTGGCTGGTGGCGGCGGCGATGGTCGAGCTGTCGATCACCAGTGTGCCTTTGGCGATGCTGGCGAGCAGGTTGCCGTTGCCCAGGAACAGGCCTTCGACGTGCTGGCTGGCGGGCAGCATGGTGATGACAACCTCGGCGCCCTGCACGGCGTCTTGTGCGCTGGCGGCTACCTGCAGGCCTTCGGCCTTGGCCTTGGCGAGCGCGTCCTGGCTCAGGTCGAAGGCCTTGACGCTGTGGCCCGCCTTGTGCAGGTTGATGGCCATGGGGCCGCCCATGTTGCCGAGGCCGATGAATGCGATTTGCATGGTGTTGTCTCCTGGTCGGTTTGAAAGGTGGGGAAAGGGGGTGGGTGTTGCTATTGTTTCAGTAGCTATTGGCGCTTGCTGCATGGGCTCCAGAGGCCGAAAAGGCTTGAAATCTCATGGCGCCACCGCTGTGCGGGCCTTGGCGCGCCGGGGCGAGGCCTTGGCCTGGGGGTTGTAGGCGAGGGCGGTTTCCACCCAGTGCAGCCACTGCGGCCGCGTGGCGTAGCCCGTGGGCTCCACCCAGAAGTAACCGGGCATGCCGCCCCGCGGGTCCAGCTCGCGCACGCCGGGCGTTTCGGCCGTGGCGCTGTGTTCTTGCGGCGGCAGGCGCACCAGCAGGTCTTCGCCCTTGACGGCCAGGCAGAGCTTGCCGTTCACCATGAAGGCGTGGCAGCCGAAGAGCGGGCGTTCCTCTACCGTGGCGTCAACACCCAGGCGCTCGGCCAGTGCGTCCCGCACCGCGGCGATGAGGTGCAGGGTTTCGTCGGCCAGGGGGCGGGCGGGCATGGTGGGCGGGGGGGCTAGCGGATCACATCCGGCGCGTCGCCGTCGAGCATGCGCCGGGCGATGATGACGCGCATGATCTCGTTCGTGCCTTCCAGGATCTGGTGCACGCGCGCATCGCGCAGCAGGCGTTCCAGCGGGTATTCGCGGATGTAGCCGTAGCCGCCGTGCAGCTGCAGCGCCTCGTTGCAGACATTGAAGCCCGCGTCGGTGGCGAAGCGCTTGGCCATGGCGCAGTAGGTGCTGGCGTCGGGCGCGCCCGCGTCGAGCTTGCTGGCGGCCAGCCGCACCATCTGGCGCGCGGCCACGAGTTCGGTCGCCATGTCGGCCAGCTTGAACTGCAGCGCCTGGAAGCTGGCGATGGGCTTGCCGAACTGCTTGCGGTCCTGCATGTACTGCTGGGCATGCCCCAGCGCGCCCTGCGCTGCGCCCACCGAGCAGGTGGCGATGTTGATGCGCCCGCCGTCCAGGCCCTTCATGGCGATCTTGAAGCCCTCTCCCTCGCGGCCCAGCAGGTGGTTGGCGGGGATGCGCACGTTGTCAAAGCTGATCTGGCGCGTGGGCTGGCTGTTCCAGCCCATTTTTTCTTCCTTCTTGCCGTAGTGGATGCCAGGCAAATCTGCGGGCACGGCAAAGGCGCTGATACCTGCGGCGCCCGAATGCGCATCGCCCGTGCGGGCCATGAGCACCAGCACGTCGGTGCTGCCGGCGCCGGAGATGAAGGCCTTGGAGCCGTTGATGACGTATTCGTGGCCCACCAGCTCGGCGCGCGTCTTGAGCGAGGCGGCGTCGGAGCCCGCGCCGGGCTCGGTCAGGCAATAGCTGGCCAGCTTTGTGCCGCTGGTCAGCAACGGGCCCCAGTGGTCGCGCACCTCGGGCTGGGCCCAGGTGCCGAGCATCCAGGTCGCCATGTTGTGGATGGTGATGAAGGCGGTGGTGGAGGGATCCACGGCCGCCATTTCCTCGAACACCAGCGTGGCGTCGAGCCGGGGCAGCGCCAGGCCGCCAGCGGCTTCGGGCGCATACAGGCCACAAAAGCCCAGTTCGCCCGCCTTGCCAATCGCCTCGCGCGGGAAGATGCCCTCGGCGTCCCAGTGCGCGGCGTGCGGGGCCAGCTCGGCCAGGGCGAATTGGCGCGCGGTGTCGGCAAAGGCGCGCTGGTCTTCGGTCAGTTCAAAGTCCATGGGCTGGTCTCCGGGTCGGGTGTGCTTTTGTTTTTATAGCTGATGGCGCTTGCCTGGCAAGCGCTGGAGCCTGATTTGGCTCAAATTCTTTTAAGGCCAAGAAGGCGCGGGGCGTGGAGGCAGGCGCGGCCCCAGGCCAGCGGCCACCGTGCAAGGGCAGCCCCGCCGCACTGGTGGCGTCCCCCCTCCCGCAGCGCGCAGCGATGCGAGAGAGGGGGAAGGCGCGCAGCGCCTCAGGGGGGAGTTACTTCAAGCTGATGGTGGTGTTCACGCCATGGCCCGCGGTGCTGTCGTCGAACCAGCGCGCCGTCACGGTCTTGGTCTGGGTGTAGAACAGGATGACCTGCTTGCCGTAGGGGCCCAGGTCGCCCAGCTTGGAGGCGCGAGAACCCGAGAACGAGAACAGCGGCACGGGCACGGGCACCGGCACGTTGATACCGACCTGGCCCACGTCGATTTCTTCCTGGAACTTGCGCGCTGCAGCGCCCGACTGCGTGAAGATGGCCGTGCCGTTGCCGTTGGGGTTGGCGTTGATGAACGTGATGGCCTCGTCCAGATCCTTGGCGGCCACAACGCTCAGTACGGGGCCGAAGATTTCCTGGTCGTAAATCGCCATGCCGGGCTTGACGCCGCTGAAGATCGTCGGGCCGACGAAGTTGCCCTTCTCGTAGCCTGCCACCTGGGGCTTGCGGCCGTCGAGTTCCAGCGTGGCGCCGTCGGCAATGCCGCGCTCGATCAGGCCCTTGATGCGCGAGAGCGCCGTGCACGAGATGACCGGGCCCACGTCCGTACCCTTTTCGGTACCGCCAGACACCTTGAGCGTCTGGGCCTTGGCCACCAGGTCGGGCAGCCACTTTTGCGCTTCGCCCACCAGCATCACCACCGGCAGGGCCATGCAGCGCTGGCCTGCGGCGCCGAACGAGGCACCGGCGATGGCGTTGAGCGTCTGCTCCTTGTTGGCGTCGGGCAGCACGATGGCGTGGTTCTTGGCGCCCATCATGCACTGCACGCGCTTGCCGTTCAGGCTGGCGCGGTTGTACACATGCGTGCCCACCTTGGTGGAGCCCACGAAGCTGATGGCCTTGATGTCGGGGTGGTCGCAAATGGCGTTCACGGCCATTTCGCCGCCGTGGATCACGTTCAGCACGCCGGGCGGCACGCCGGCTTCGAGGGCCAGCTCGCACAGGCGCATGGTGACCATGGGATCCTGCTCAGAGGGCTTGAGCACAAACGTGTTGCCCGTGGCAATGGCCATGGGGAACATCCACAGCGGAATCATGGCCGGGAAGTTGAACGGCGTGATGCCCGCGCACACGCCCAGCGGCTGCAGCACGGTGTAGGTGTCCACGCCGCTGGCCACGTTGTTGGCCAGCTCGCCCAGCTGCAGGTTGCCGATGGCGCTGGCGTGCTCCACCACTTCGAGGCCACGGAACACGTCGCCCTCGGCGTCGGGCAGGGTCTTGCCCTGTTCGGCGGTCAGCATGGCCGCCAGTTCGCCCATGTTTTCGCGGATGAGCTGCTGGAGCTTGAGGAAGATGCGCGCACGGGCGCCGATGGGCGTCTTCTTCCAGGTCTTGAAGGCTTCCTTGGCCGAGGCCACGGCGGCGTTGATCTCGTCCTGCGTGGCAAACGGCACGCGCGCCAGCACCTGCTGCGTGGCGGGGTTGACCACGTCGCGCCATTCGGTGGTCTTGGATTCAACAAACTGGCCGTTGATCAGCAGTTTGACGGTGGCAACTTTGACGGCAGCATCCATGGGTGTGTCTCCTGAGGTGCCAGGGCACCATGCCCGGCAATCTGCGCCATGGTAGCTGTGCGAAATTGTGAGCACAATAGACAAACCCGCGCACAAGATTTGCATAAACGCACAACGCGCACCTCATCAGAAACTGCACCATGGACTGGGACAACCTGCGCTTTTTTCTGGAACTGGCCCGCGCCGGCACGCTGGTGGGCGCAGCCCGCCGCCTGGGGGTGGACCACACCACCGTGGCCCGCCGCATCCAGGGCCTGGAAAAGCAGGTGGACGCCGCACTCTTTGCCCGCGAGGCCGGCGGCCACCGCCTGACCGAAGCCGGGCGCGCCCTGCTGCCCAGGATAGAGGCCATGGAAGCCGCCTTCCTCGCCGTGCAAAGCGCCGCCCCCGGCGTGGGCACCGGCCTGCACGGCGTGGTGCGCATCGGCACCACCGAAGGCTTTGGCAACCTGGTGCTGGCGGCGCCGCTGGCGCGGTTTGCCCAGTCGCACCCCGGCCTGGTGGTGGACCTGCTGGCCCTGCCGCGCCTGGTGCACCTGTCGCGCCGAGAGGCCGACATCGTCATCTCGCTGGAGCGCCCCGCGCGCGGCGCCGTCATCGTCGTCAAGCTCACCGACTACGTGCTGCAGCTCTACGCCGCCCGCAGCTACCTGGCCCAGCACGCCCCCATCACCACCCCCGAAGACCTGCGCGGCCACAGCTTTGTGAGCTACGTGGACGACCTGCTGTTCAGCAAGGAACTGCAAATCCTGGACGAACTGCACCGCCCAGGGCACTTCGCGTTGCGCAGCACCAGCGTGCTGGCCCAGTTCGAAGCCGTGCGCGCCGGTGCCGGCCTGGCCGTGCTGCCCGCCTTCGTAGCCGCGCAAGACCCCGCCCTGCAACCCGTACTGCCCGGCCAGGCGCGCTTCACGCGCACCTTCTGGATGAGCATGCCCGCCGAAAACAAGCACATGGCCCGCATGCAGGCCACCTGGGCCTACCTGCGCGAGGCCGTGGGGCAGCGGCAGGGGGTGTTGAATCCAGGGTAAATTGCTATTGAATTGATAGCTGCTTGCGCTTGATGGGTGGGCGCTGGGGGTAGATTTCTTTCATATTCTGCCTGTCGGTGCTTTTTTTGCGATGTCAGTTGGTGGAATCAACCCTGATCCGCCATCCAGATGAAAGCACCACAACCGTCATTCAGCCAGGCGGCAAGTGCAAGGCCAAAGAGTCCAACGGGCTGGAGGTGCCTCCGGCAGCGACTTTCAGGACATGGGTGTAGATCATCGTCGTGGACACGTCCGAATGCCCCAGGCGCAAACCACGGCCGTAAAGCAGGGCGGCCAACAGCGCCTCGGTGCCCGCCATGTGCGAAAGCAACGTCCGAACCTCCTGCACCGTCAGCACCGCCGGAATCCGCTTGCGTTCTGGCGGGCGGCCAATCTGCTGCATCCAGGGCAACTCCATGCCCAGCACCTGCCGGTATAAGAACAGCAGTGCGTTGAGTGCCTGCCGGTGGGTGGCTGGCGCCACTTGCTTCTCGGTGGCGAGCATGGTCAGAAAACCCTCGACCTCAGCTTGCCCCATTTCGCGCGGATGTCGAAACCCACCATGGCTGCGGGCCGTCCACAACACAAATGCCTTGGCCCAGTAGACATAAGCCTTCTCGGTCTGTAGGCTGTAGTGCAGGTAGCGAACCCGTTCACGCACCTGATCGAGCAGCTTGATGGATCGGGGAGGGACCCAGTCAGGTTTGTCAGATCTGTTATACCTGTTCATGCATCCAGTATGATGCTTTACAGGATTGATTTCAAACACTTTTTTTGGGTGCCGTGCGACTTTGTTTAACGACCACGGTTGTGGGTATCCGGTGTTTGGTCAGATAAACCACAAGTTAGGTGCTGACAATAGAATTATGAAAATTTTTCTTATAGCAATAAACTTCTCATTGGCAATTCCTATCGGGGTTTTTGCGTTTCAACACCTACTTCGTGCTGGCTTCGAAGAGCAGTACCAAGAACCGGAAGAGCAATTAAAAACAATAAAAGCGCGAAGATTTTCATTTTTAATATTCGCTACGCTTACAGCTGTTTTATTGATGAACGCGTTCTACCTATACAGCAATTGAAACGCACCTTCCCTATCAAACGGCTCCCTCAACAAGCGCCTAACTCTGCGCTCAAGCGGACCCGCATTCTGCGGGCCGCTTACCTTGTCCGTTGGGCGTCACAATCCATCCATGGCTAAGCTCCTATCCAATATTCGGCTTCTTGTCGGCGCGGCGGTGCTAGCTGTTGCCATTTCATTTGCCACGAGTTTCGTCACATCGAAGTGGCATTGGTTCGGGCGGTCTGGTGCCGTCCTCACAATGGCAGGTGTCATTCTTAGCGTTCGGCCGTTGGTTCGAATGGGCTTCTCAGAATGGTTTCGCTCACTGAACGTTATCGACGGTGGTCACTTCGAACTCACACCGGAAGAAATCGAGGCAGAACGACAATCGAGGCTGGACGCTACAGCTTCGCACGTCGGCGTTTACATGGCCCTAGTCGGAACCGTGGTCTGGGCATACGGAGATCTCATTGGAGGGTTTCCACAGTGACGCCCAACCCTGCAATGCACCGGACCTTGCGCATAAAGCCGCGCAAGGCCGGTGATTTTGAACGTTAGGCGTCATGAGGCAGATGCAATCCAGTTCACTCACTCGCAAGCTAGCCACCTCGCTCGAACGATGAAGAATGCTGTCTTCGGGTTCACGGTGGTGGTCAGCATCTTGCTTTTGGCGGCCTGGTTTCAGCGCCCATGGCCCGGCGTTGCCATCGAGCTCGATTCATGTCAACCCGATGGAGCCCGGGCAAAGCTACATCGAGCATGGGAGCCTAGATCCTTCTGGGTTGAACAGCACGTAATTCTTGAGTCGGCACTTCGCGAAACCGATCTACCGGGACTGCTTGAGGACTGCGCATCAAAGGAACGAACAGAAGAGAAGGTTGCAGCTTGCCAGAGCTTCTATGCTGAGCGTCAGCGCAAGCTACAACGATGCTTTAGTTCCGTTGCTGCGCAATGCGGGCGAGAAGGCGGCTTGTGCTGAGCGAGCCGCCTAACCCCTCCGTCAAGGGGACGTCCCGCAAGCGGGCCGCCCCTTACGTCGAACGTTAACGGGCAAAGCACCATGACTGCGTTGTCGAGTGAATCGCATGACTGAACAAGGACGCACAAGTGCTATTCGAGGACTGTCCATAGTCCTTAGCTGGGTTGTCTGGATTGCTGGACTGTGCGTCGCCTTGTTCACGCGCACTGCTCAAATTTACGTCGTTGGCCTATTCTTGCTCGGCTTTGTCCCATACTTGTTGGTGCTCCACATAGTCGAACCGTGGCTGGCCCGCCGTTCCATCTCCAATTGTTCCGACAATCATGCTGGTTAACATGCCAATCGACACGGACCCACAACAGCAGACGGCGGCTTCGCCGCAGGTTGTTGTGGTCCGGTCATCTTCACGTTAGCCGTCCAGACATCGCTACCTCTCACCTCAAAAATGCAACAGGAACCGCAACCAACCTCTTCGGAACCCATTGAGTCCGCAATTGGCGCAGTTGTCATCCTTCTGCTATTCACGTCTTTGGGCCTAATTGCTGCAGGCGGATGGCCATGGTTCAAGGGAATGTTGGAAAGCGCCGCCCCAGCTTGGATTCAAGCAATTGGTAGCATCGCTGCAATAGTCGCAGCCGCAGAAATTGGCCGTCGCCAAGCACGCGCAGCGAGTGATCTTGAGGCAAAGAAACAAGCCGCAGCAGAAATACAGAAGCTCAAGATTGTCATGGCACTCATGGCTCGCGCACATGGCCTCAGCAACGACATATGTAAGGCATTTTCCACCGCTCAGTTCGATGATTTCGACCAAGTCTCACCGGAGCTAATGGTAGATACACATCTCGCGCTGCAAGCTTTGCCTGTCTTCGAGATACCAGATGGCTTGCTCGCGCTGGACGTATTGACGATAGGCAGAGCGCTGGGGGTTATGCACGAGAATTGGCAAAGACTTCGTGAGTTGTGCACTACCGATCCAGCGTCCCTCCCGGAGGAAATGGCTAAGCTGGACACGCTTGCGCACGAAATCGGAGAAATCAGTCTTGCCGCTCTTAATGAATGCAAAAAGGAAATCGCAAGCCGTGCTACCTGAAGTTGTTTCATCCACTCGGCCGGCTAACAATCCGTTGCAGCGGACCTGCCGAACACCCGCCTTGGTTTCCTCGGACCGCCTCGCGCGGCATTCCGCTGAACTAGCTCGTTAGCCCATAGAAAATATGCGCCGCCTATTAACCAACAACATTTTGCTGACAGCATTAGCCGCCGCATTATTTGCAGCAGGATTTATCGCCAGCATTGCAGCGCATAATTTTATTTGGCTAAATCGCTTCGGCTCACTAATTATTTGCATCGGCATAATAACAATGGCACGCCCCTCTATATTAGGAGAAGACATTAAGATGCACGTAATTATGGCCGAGACAAATTTGAGGACCTTGATCCGAAACACTACGAAAAAACGGGCGAGCCAGTGCCTGATTTTGTCGCACAGGATCTAAAATCCCGAACGGCAGTCGGAGTGCTTGGCCCACTAATTGTGTTTGTTGGCACACTTGCCAATGGTTTTGGGGATCTCCTAAACAATGTTGCAGGTTATGGTGGCTAACTATTCGTATATGGACTCCCCCACAACAGCAAGAGCCTGACCGATTGGGGACCAAGGGGTAAAGAACCTGCAGTCGTATATCCGGCATCTGTTGTGGACTCTGTGGTGGTCCGTGCCGACATGGAATCTGCGTCACCGCGTCGCCACACGTTACAAGCGGCAGGCAAGCTGCCGGAAGAGTTATCGGCGTCGTGCGGTGTGGGAGGAACCCGATGGGCCATGATGGTCGATCAAACCCGTCGCAAGTGGTGAAGGAATTACTGGTCTGGCGTGCTGACTGGCTGTACCGGTTCAGTCGGGCATCGCAAAGCTCTGGCGATTCTCTTTTCTGTTCAACCGGGCTGCTTCATCGAATGGCTCGTGATCGCGCAGCGTCGCATAGCAAATGCGCGCCAGCTTGTTCGCCAGCGCGCATGAACCACCCTGGGTTTCGCAGAGGCGCGAATCCATTGCTTACACACCTGACAAGCGCTTGCCCCTAGCATGCTGCGTTCCCACACAGCCGCCGGAGGGCTCCCATGCCGACATATCGCATTCTCAGCCTCGATGGCGGGGGCCTGCGTGGCCTGATCACGGCGCGGTTGTTGCAGCGGCTCGATGCCATGCCCGGCATTGCAGGCTGGCTGGGGAAGGCCGATTTGCTGGTGGGTACTTCCACGGGCGGCATTTTGGCGCTGGGGCTGGCGGCGGGGCAGTCGCCGCAGGCCATGGGCGATATTTACAGCCAGCGCGGCGGGGCCATTTTTGACGACAGCATTTGGGACAACCTGCGCGACCTGGGCAAGACCGTGGGGGCCGACTATTCGGCCAAGGGGCTCAAGGCGGAGCTGCGCCGCGTGTTTGGCGACCAGCGCCTGCAGGATCTGGGCCGCAAGGTGGCCATTCCAGCCTTCGATCTGGACAACGAGGCCGGCCCCGCCGAGCGCACCTGGAAGCCCAAGATCTTTCACAACTTCAGCGGGACCGATTCCGACGGCGCGCAACGCGTGGCCGATGTGGCCCTGTACACCAGTGCGGCGCCCACGTACTTTCCGTCGGCTGATGGCTACATTGACGGCGGCGTGTTTGCCAACAACCCCAGCATCGTGGCGCTGGTGCAGGCGATTTCAACGCGCAACGCGGCGCATGAGCGGGCGGCGCTGGATGATGTGGTTCTGCTGTCGGTGGGCACGGGCGTGAGCCTCACCTACATCAAGGGCCAGACCCTGGACTGGGGCTACGCCCAGTGGGCGCAGCCGCTCATCAATGTGCTGATGGACGGCACAGCAGGCATTGCCGACTACCAGGCGCGCCAGTTGCTGGGCCAGCGCTACCACCGGCTGCAACTGGTGTTTCCGCCCACTGAAACCATCGCGCTGGACGCCGTGGGCAAGCTTGGCCGTATGGAAGCACTGGCCCAGGCCCACCCGCTGGATGCGGTAGCTCACTGGATTGGACAGCACTGGCTGTGAGGTGGGTGGGCGAGAGCGCTAGCGCCGCCCCACCAGCAGCACCCCCGCCAGCACCAGCCCGGCGCCCGCCATTTGGGGCAGCGAGAGCGGCTCGCCCAGCAGCCAGTAGCTGAACACAATGGTCAGCATGGGGCCCAGGGTGCCAATCAGCACGGTGGGCGCCGCGCCAATGCGGCGGATGGCGACCGATGTCATGAACACCGGCAGCACGGTGGACAGCAGGGCCATGCCCAGCGCGTGGCCGTACACCGCCGTGGGCTGCACCAGGGCCTGCAGCGGCTGGGTGGCGGCAAAGTGCGCCAGCGTGGCCACGGTGGACACCAGCATGGCCAGCGCGGTGAAGCGGGCCGCGCCCAGGCGGCGGATCACGGGCTCGCTGCCCGCCTGGTAAAACGCATACGACATGGCAGACCCCAGCACAAATGCGCCGCCCAGCAGCACCGGGCCCATGTCGCGGGCCAGTTGCAGGTCGTGCGTGAACGCCAGGCCAATGCCTGCGTAGGACAGCAGCAGCGCGCCTATCTCGCGCCGCGAGGCGGTCTTGCCCATGAACAGCACGCCGATCAGCAGCGTGATGGTGGGGTAGGTGAACAGAATCAGCCGCTCCAGGCTGGCGCTGATGTACTGCAGCCCCATGAAGTCCAGAATGCTGGCCCCGTAGTAGCCCAGCAGCCCCAGCGCCACCAGCAGCGCCCAGTCCCGGCGCGTCAGCGGCGCCAGCCCCCGGCTGGAGCGCCAGCCCACCCACACAAAGGCGGGCAAGGCCAGCAGCATGCGCAGCGCCAGCAGGGTGACCGAATCGACCGGTTGAGCCTGCGGCACGGCGTAGGCCAGCTTCACAAAAATGGCCTTGAACGAAAAGCCCGCCGCCGCCAGCAGGGCCAGTGCAAAGCCGATGCGTTCAGAAGACCAGTGTTTCCAGGGCATGTGGGGGTGTGGTGTGCGGTTTATGCGAACGCTTTGGTGCGGTGTGCCCAGGCAATTAGGCTGTGGGCGCAATCATGACGGGTTTTGTGGCTGTGCACCATCGCTCATAATGCAAGCCTGTGTTCGTGTAATTCGAATGATTTGCCATGGGCTATGACCTGACCGACCTGCGCCTGTTTGTGGCCATGGCCGAGGAGCGCAACCTCACGCGCGGCGCGGCGCGGGCGTTTTTGGCGCCTTCGTCGGCCAGCCACCGCCTGCGGCGGCTGGAAGACGCGCTGCAAACCCCCTTGTTCGACCGCCAGCCGCGCGGGCTGGAGCCCACGCGCGCGGGCGAGGCGCTCTTGCGCCATGCGCGCCAGGTGTTTGCCTGCATCGAACAAATGCATGCCGAGCTGTCGCCCTATGCCAGCGGCATCCGCGGCCAGGTGAGCCTGTGGGCCAACACGCATGCCACGCACAGCTACCTGCCCGACGACCTGGCGGGCTTTCTCAAACGCCACCCCCAGGTCAGCGTGAGCCTGGAGGAGCGCACCAGCACCGAGATTGCCATGGCCGTGGCGCATGGCGAGATTGACGTGGGCGTGCTGGCCGATGCGGGCGGCCAAGGCACGGGCGTGCTGCTGTGGCCTTACCGGCAGGACCGGCTGGTGCTCATCGTGCCGCAGGGCCACGCCCTGGCGCAGCGTGCCAGCGTGGCCTTTGCCGAGGTGCTGGACCAGGCCTTTGTGATGCTGCATTCGGGCTCGGCCATCCACACCTTCACCATGAATGCGGCGGCAGCGCTGGGGCGGCACCTGGACGTGCGTATCCAGGTGCGCAGCTTCGAGGCGGTGTGCCGCATGGTGGGCGCAGGCGTGGGCATTGGCCTGGTGCCGCGCAGCGCCGTGCCGCGTGCAGGCCTGAGCGAGCCGCCCGTGGTGGTGGCGCTGGACGAGGCCTGGGCCCAGCGCGACCTGCAGGTTTGCGTGCGCAAGGGGGTGGAGCTGTCGGGCTTTGCCAGTGCGCTGGTGGAACACCTGCGCGCCAGTTCCTGACAGGTTTTGGAGCAGTCAGAACACGCCCAGCGCCAGCCCCGCCGCCAGGGCTTCGCCCAGCGCATGGCAGCGTGCCAGGTCGTCCGGCCCGATGTGCTTGGGGGCTGTAATGGCTTCGCGGGTCTGCGCGTGCGTACACACCACCAGCGCCGGGGCCACCGCACGCAAGCGCCAGCCGGTGGCAATGCGCTCGATCTGGCGCACGGCGCCCTGGCCGTCGCTGCCCGCGCATACCAGGGCCGCGTAGGGGCGGCCGTTCACCTGGTCGAGCACGTCGTAGTAGCAGCGGTCGAAAAAATCCTTG
This sequence comes from Burkholderiales bacterium, assembly GCA_016192425.1. Lineage (GTDB taxonomy): Bacteria > Pseudomonadota > Gammaproteobacteria > Burkholderiales > Burkholderiaceae_C > Simplicispira. The sequence goes on along the minus strand of JACPUE010000004.1, from coordinate 140,969 downwards.
AGCTGGCCGCTCATGGCTGCCAGGTTTTCCGGTGTGGCAAACACCAGCGCGTCGGCGGCCAGCACGTCTGCCGCATGGGCCTGCGAGGCATGCAGCAGGCGCACGGCCACGGCGCTGTCCTGCGCGGCGCCGTCGTGCACAGCCTGGGCCATCTGGCGGGTGCCGCCGGTCATCGAGTGGTAGACGATGAGCAGGATTTTAGCCATGGTCTTCCAGGGCCGTGATGGTGTTCCAGTCCCGGTAGTAGAGCATGCACCCATTGTGCATGACGTACCGGGTTGCGCAGCAAGGGTAAACCGCAGCTTTCCCGGCGGCAAATGGCGTAGATCCGCGGTGACGGGCTGCCCTGCACCGCACTTGCGTCATCAATGAAAACCCCAACACCCTCTAGGCGGTTGCGTCTAGAGGCAAGGCGTTGGTGCGTGCGATAGTCGAACGATGCAAAGACGAACTCTTTTGAAGCTGGGCCTGGTATCGGGTACGGTGCTGGCGCTGGCGGGTGGCGCGGCCATGCTGCTGCAGCCGGGCCTGGTGCAGGGGCGCCTCACGGATGCGGGGCGCGCGCTGTTCATCGGCGTGGGGCGTGCCATTTTGCAGGGCACGCTGCCGCAGGACGCCGCGGCGCAGCGGCAGGCCCTGCAAGCCATGGCCGACCGCGTCGACATCCTGGCGCAGAACCTGCCCCCGCATGTGGTGGCCGAGCTGTCGCAACTGGTGGGCCTGCTGGGCACCAGCGCCGGGCGCGTGGCGCTGGCCGGGCTCTCCACAGGCTGGCTGGAGGCCACGCCCGAGCAGGTGGCTGCGGCACTCAACGACATGCGCTACTCGCGCCTGGCCTTGCGCCAACAGGCCTACCAGGCGCTGCACGAGATTGTGGGCGGCGCGTATTTCTCCGACGAATCCACCTGGGCCGTGGTGGGCTACCCCGGCCCGCAGGACATCTGAATCCCTGATCCCCATGAGCAAACTACCTGATCCCATCCGCGAAGGGCTGCAGCGCGGCTGGAAAGTGCGCGGCGGCCCGCATGGCGCGGTGCCTGAAACGCTGAGCTGCGACGTGGCCATCATCGGCTCCGGTGCGGGTGCGGGCATCACGGCCGAGCTGCTGGCGCGTGCCGGGCTGTCCGTGGTCATCGTCGAAGAAGGCCCGCTGCGCAGCAGCAGCGACTTCCGCCAGCGCGAGTCCGAGGCCTACCCGCAGCTCTACCAGGAAAGCGCCAGCCGCAAGACCGAGGACAAGGCCATCTCCATCCTGCAAGGGCGCTGCGTGGGCGGCTCCACCACGGTGAACTGGACCAGCTCCTTCCGCACACCGACTTCCACCCTGGGCTATTGGGCGCAGCATTTCGGGCTCAAGGACTACAACCCGCAGGCGCTGGAGCCGTATTTCGAACAGGCCGAGCGCAGGCTCAACGTGTCCTCGTGGCAGATGCCGCCCAACGAGAACAACGAACTGCTGCGCGCCGGGGCGGTCAAGCTGGGCATTCCGGTCGAATCGATCCGGCGCAACGTGCAGGGCTGCTGGAACCTGGGCTCCTGCGGCATGGGGTGCCCCACCAACGCCAAGCAGTCCATGCTGGTCACCACGCTGCCGGTGGCGCTGGAGCAGGGCGCCACCCTGCTGGTGCAGACGCGGGCCGAGCGCCTGGAGATGGCCTCGGGCAAGGTGCAGGCCCTGCATTGCGTGGGCGTGCAGCTCAACGGTGCCGTGGCTGGCGATGCAGCGCGCACGCGCATCACGGCCAAGCACTACGTGCTGTCGGGCGGTGCCATCAACTCGCCCGCCGTGCTGCTGCGCTCCCAGGCGCCTGACCCGCATGGCCGTGTGGGCCAGCGCACCTTTTTGCACCCGGTGGTGATGACCGCAGCGCTGCAGGAGCAGCCTGTGCAGGGCTGGGCCGGTGCCCCGCAGTCGCTGTGCACCGACCATTTCCTGGAAACCCAGGCCATCGACGGGCCCATGGGCTTCAAGATCGAGACGCCGCCGCTGCACCCCTTGATCCTGGCCACGACCATGCCCGGTATGGGGCCGTCCCAGGCCGATCTGCTGCGCCAGTTCCCGCACACCCATGTGCTGCTGGCGCTGCTGCGCGACGGCTTCCACGGCCAGGCCCAGGGCGGGCGCGTCAAGCTGCGCGGCGACGGCTCGCCGCTGCTGGACTATCCGCTGACCGACTATGTGATGGATGGCGCCCGCCGCGCCATGCTGGCCATGGCCGAAATCCAGTTTGCTGCCGGGGCAAAGCAGGTGCTGCCGGTGCACGAAATGGCCACGCCCTACGCCAGCTGGGCGCAGGCCAAGGCTGCCATTGCGCAACTGCCCATGAAGCCTTTGCTCACCAAGGTGGTCAGCGCCCATGTGATGGGGGGCTGCGGCCTGGCGGCCGACGAGAAACTGGGCGTGGTGCGGCCCGACGGTGTGCACTGGCAGGTGGAGAACCTCTCGGTGCACGACGGTTCGCTGTTCCCCACCAGCGTGGGCGCCAACCCGCAGTTGTCCATCTACGGCATCGTCAACCGGCTGGCGCAGGGCCTGGTGCGGCGCCTGACAGGGGCGCCGCCACCCATGCTGGCCTGAGGTGGTGGCCGATCCTGGCTGGATGCTCAGAACTCGTACACCACGTTGAGCCTGACCTGCCTCACTTCGCCCAAGGTCACAACGTTGTTGCTGAGGGCTCCGCCATAGATGGTTTTGTCGGCCAGGTTGCGTACATTCAGGGCGGCGCGCCAGCCATTGCCTTGGTACATGATGGCCGCATCGAAAACCGTGTATCCGGGAATGGTGAAATCATAGGCGTAGCCTGTGCGCTCGCTCATGTGCCGCAGGCCCAGGCCAAAACCCAGCCCGGACAACGAACCAGACTTGATTTTGTACACCCCCCAGAGATTTGCGCTGTGCCGCGGCACGTTGACGACGGTGCTCCCCTGTTCGTACAGCGTGATGCCGTTGACACGCCGGCTGGCATTGCTCTTGGAGACCACTGCATCGGTGTAAGCATAGGCTGCAGTCATGCTCCAGCCACTGCGCAATTCGGCTGCCAATTCCAGTTCCAGGCCTTGGCTGTGGTGTTCGCCTTGTTGCAGGTTGAAGCCGCTGTGCGCGGGGTCATTGGTGGTCACGTTTTGGCGCTTGAGGTCATACACCGCAATGCTGGCGACCTGGCGCCCGCCATCACGCTCGAATTTGACACCGGCTTCCAGTTGTTGGCCTGTTTCCGGCTTGAAGGCGTTGCCGCTGAAATCGGTGCCGCTGACGGGTACAAAGGAGTTCGCCCAACTGGCGTAGGGAGCAATGCCTTTCGCCACTTCCCAGCTCAGCCCCAGCATGCCTGTGGTCGCACTGTCCTTGGAGTCGCCGCCGACGCGGCTGGTGATGTTATTGAAAGTGCGTGTGCTCACGCGGTCGTGGCGCAGGCCTGCGCTCAGGTGCATGTCGTTGCCCAGGCTGAGCCGATCACGGGCATACAAGCCTGTGGCCTGGATGTCCTGGGTATTGTCGGCCAGGGATCCTGTGCATTGAATGGAGCGGCCGTATACCGGTTTGAACAAGTCGATTGCGCCCATGTCGGCGGTGGTGCATGACTGGGATGTGAGACGCCCGCTTTTGTCGTTCAAGTCCAGTCCCACGGTCAGGTCGTGCCGACCAAGGGCAGAGTCGATTTTTCCATTGACGTAGGTGTCCAGTGCAACCGTGCGGTAGTCATCGTTCTGGATGTTGCCGGTGCGTGATTGCGTTCGCTCGTCAGTACCGAGTGATTCCAGAAACGCCGATGCACGTTGCTTGAGCACGTAGTCATCCCAGCGAAAGTTCTGTTGCAGAGACCATGTATCGTTGAAGCGGTGGCTCAGTTCGTAGCCAATACGGGTGCGGGAAAACTCGTTGTTTCCAAACCCTGGTTCTCCAGCAAAAAAGCTGCGGGCCACACGGCCGTTGATGTTGGGCAGCACGGTTCCTTTGGGCGGCAAGCCCTGCAGGCGTACCCATTCGCGCTCCTGGTAGCTGGTCAGGAGCGTGAGATCGGTGCGATCGCCCAAGGCGAGGCGCAAGGATGGAGCAATGTAGGAGGTTTTGAAGAAAACATGGTCAACCACGTCGTCGCTATCGTTGGTCAGTGCGACGACCCGGAAGGCCGAACGGGCATCGTCTGACAACGGTCGGCTGAGATCGGCGGTGAGCTGGCGGTATCCATAGCTGCCCACCGTGGCTCCCAGTTCGCTGAAGGCCTCTGCTTTGGGGCGCTTGCTGACCACGTTGACCATGCCGCCAGGGCGCACATTGCCATAGAGCAATGAGGCCGGCCCCTTGAGTATTTCGATGCGTTCGGCACCAAAAATCTCTTCTGCAGGTACATAGCCCTGGCGCACGGTGTTCAAGCCGTCGACATACTTCTCCTGTCCAAATACCTGGCCTCGGATGCCGATATCGTCGAAGCCCCGGTTGCCGCGCTCGCCTGCCACCACGCCAGCGACCCCGCTGACGGCGTCGACCAGTGTCTTGTCTTGGCGTGATTCCATCAATTCGCGGGTGATCACCGTGATCGATTGTGGTGTGGTCAATGGGTTGGATTCGCCTTTGGTGGTTGCCGTGATCTTCCCTGGCGTCACGCCGTTGCCAGCCTTTGCCTTCACGCCCACGGAAGGCAGCTGGGGCGTGCTGTCCGCTTGTTGGTTTGCTGGTGCCTGGCTTGTGGCGTTGGACGATGCAGTTTGCGCCTGGGCGCCATGGGCGAGAAGAGCCAATGCTGCTGCGATCAGGGTTGGCCGAATAGTCTGGGGAAGTGCAGGGGGAGTCATGGTTGCGAACTTCAAGTTACAGGGATTGATCGGGCTGGTGTGCGGGCGGGCCGACCTGGCGCTGGCGAGTCGCCCAGATGACGACGCCAAGGACGATGAGCAGCCAAAAGAGGTCGGCGGTTGCAACTTGCCTTTGCCATCGCATGGGTGCGTGTTCTTCTGCTGTGGACTCTGTGTAAACAAAGCGAGGTATTCCGTCGTAGTCGGCTGCTGTCATGTTGCGCATCGACAGCACTAGGGGGCGAAAGAAGCTACGCCAAAGGGCCTGATAGCCATCTACCTGGGCCATGAAGTTGTGATGGCGGGGCAGGTCGCTGCCGGCAATCTGCTCCAGCGCCAGTTGGGCAGCCAATGCTGGCGAGAGCCAGCTCCAGCGTGCAACGTATCCGTGCACCTGTGCGACTGCTGTATCGACCTGCGCTACGATGGGAGCGGCTTTCAGATCAAAGGCCTGATGGACGGAAAACTGGCGGATGCGGAAATCGCCTTTCTGCGGCGTGGCTGCCTTGGATGCAGCCTCTGGGAGGCTGGCTCGGTAGCGTTCTTCCAGCGCTTGGCCCTCCGTCCGACTGGGGGTATCGAGCGCCCGCAGTTGTGAAATGGTTTCCAGGCGCGATGGCAAGTCTGGTGCATTGGTCATGACACCAGCAGGAATGCCAAAAACGGCCAGCAACCACAAGCCAATCAATCCCAATGCCAGGGTGGGCGAGCGTGCAGGCGTCAGGTTCAGCAGGCATGCCATGGCCACCCACAAGAAGCCATAAGGCAGAACGACCAAGGCAAAGCCACCCCAGGCCAGCCAGGACTCCGGCCCGAAGCCTGCGAAACCAAAAACTGCTATTGCTGCGGCCACCAGAGGTGCAATGCACAGCATGCCCCAACGCAGCACCAACCCAGCAACCCAAAGGCCAAGCGCAGCGCCAGGGATGGCTTGAATCAGTGGCCATGTGCCTGCTTCACGATCGTATGCCTGAACACGCCACGCCAAAGCAATGGCTGCCAACGGCAACAGCAACACGACGACGAATGCCAAGTCGAATTGGCCACTGCTGGCCAGGGCAGGATTGGCAAGGGTTTGCACGGCTGCCTGTGTATGCCTTGAGCGGGAACTCACTTCGATGGACTGGGGCAGTTGCAGCGTGGTGCCCAGCGCCAGTGCAGCTCCGGCCCTGGGCGGTAGTGAGATCCGAAATGCACCATCTCCATATGCCAGCTTCGCTGGACTGGCCGGATCCGGGCCCTGAGGCTGCAATGGCCTGTCGGGGGCGATACCAGCCGCTTCCATCTGCATGTTCGAGAGCTGCAGCAGTGTTGTTTGGGTGAACTGCTGTTGCTGCTGGCTGCGCTGGCGTGCCTCTTGCATGCCTGTGGCAGTGGCCAATAGACACAGTAGTGCGAATAGGCAGAGTATGAGGAGATTGGTGCGGTCTCTGGCCATTCGCAGCCGTTCTGCTTTGAGGCACGAGATGAGCAAGGTGTAGTGCATTCACAATCCCTTTGTGAGGCCGCGGAGCCCGGTGATGGCAAAAATGGCAGCACCCAGAAGCCAGAGCATCAGCACAGAAATGGCCGCCCCCTGTTGCCGCAAGGCCCAGTTCCAGGTGGGTGCCTGATAGGCAAAAGGAGCAATCGATGCCCAGAAGGCGTTGTCAGCCGTTGCGTCGTTGTCGGTGCCGCGGTTGCTGTGGAGAATGCGTTCGCTGGTGGCATCGACGAAGCTGCGGCGATATGTTTCTGCGGCAGTCGCAAAATGCAGGTGGTGGTGTATGTCGGTTCCTGCCAGCGCTTGTGATATCGCGCGCACTGGAACCAATGGGCCTGCTGCAGATGCCCACAATTGCCAGTGGGTTTGTGCTACGAAACGGTTCTCCAGATCCTGGAAGTGCTTTTCATGGACGCGGCTGGAGTAGGCGTCATTGTCCAGAAGGCGCAGGCCGCGCAGTCCTACTGGCAAGTCCTCGGCACGGCTGACGCCGTATCGGGCCAGGATGGTCTTGAGAAACTGCTGCTGGCGCGTGTTGGCATCACCATCCTGGTCCATGCCGAACTGGATATCACGCTGGATGGCTGCATGAAATGCCTCTGTCGATGGAGTCTCGACAGCCGCCTGTGCCAGCGTTGTGCCAAGCCGCGGAGCGACAAATCCGTTGATTCCCCAAAGCACGAGCAATATGGCCAGCGCCCGTGATGCCGTGGCTGTGCGTGCGGAAATGCCCAAAGCCAACAGGCCAAATATCGCCAGATAGACCGTGTACAGCAGAGCCAGACCCACTACACGGATCAGGGTGTCGGTGTCTTGCAATCCATGGTGCTTGGCTACCCATCCCAGCACAGCGATGAAAAAAACACACAAGGGTGCCAGGATCCATCCCAATCCGGCGAGCTTCCCGATGAGCAGGTGGCGGGGGGAGACGCCCAGGCTGGCCAGCATGCGCCATGTGCCTGCTTCTCGCTCACCGGCGATGGCGCCAAAACCCTGCAACACCACCAGAAGCGGCAGTACCCATTGCAATACGCCATCGATACCTGCAGGCACCAGGCGCTCGGCGGGGGATTGGTCCTCCATCGGCTTGTGCCGTGCCAGGTTGCGTCTGTGCGGATCCAGCCAAATGGCTTGCCCAGTGGCAGCATTGACCCCGGGATCAACGAGTGCTGGCGCAGTCACCGGCTTGAACACAAATTGGCCGAAATGTGCAGCACTGTGCGGGTTTTTTTCGCCCTGGGTCTCCCATTGCATGCGCACCTGTGCGGCGATGATGGTGCGCTCTGCTTCGCTTTGGCGCAAACCTGTCGCGCCATGGAAAGCGGCTGCAGCCAGCGTACCCAGCGCCAACAGCCATGCCAGCCACACCCGTCCGTCGCTGGCCGCCTGTCGCCAATCCTTGTTGGCAATAACCCACGAGCGCCTCATGCGGCACCACCAATCTGGCGCAGATAAATCTGCTGCAGATCCTGGTGGCTGACATCATTTGCAGCGAATTCGTCCACCAGACGGCCGGCCCGCATGATGCCGATGCGCGTAGCCACATCCTTGGCGTGGATAAGGTCGTGGGTGGCCATGAGCACGGCCAGGCCGCGGGCTCGCAAGCGGTTGATCAGTGCGGCAAATTCACTCGATGCATGGGGATCCAATCCTGAAGTTGGTTCGTCCAGTAACAGCGCCTTGCTTGCCCGCAGCAGCGTCAAGGCGATGGCGACTTTTTGTCGCATGCCCTTGGAGTAATCCGAAACACGTCGATCAAATGCATCGCGTTGCAAACCTGCATCCGTCAGGCATTGGTGCAGGGTTGGCGTGTCAGTGGATGCGCCGCTGACATTGGCGAAAAAACGCAGGTTCTCCATTCCGGTGAGATGGGGGTACAGAGCCACCTGCTCCGGAAGGTATCCCAGGCGGGCACGGGCCTGATCGGGACTGGCTTGAACGTCGAGACCGTCGACCCTGGCGCTGCCCTGGGTGGGCGTCAAGAAGCCCAGGAAAAGGTTCAGTGTTGTCGTCTTGCCTGCGCCGTTGGGGCCCAGCAAGCAGAACACTTCTCCGGGTGCGATAGACAGTGACAAGGATTCGAGGGCCTTGTGGCTACCGAAGCATTTGCCTAGTTGTGTTGCTTGCAGCATGGTGGAATCCAGAGATCTGCAGGTGTTCAGTCCTGCTGTGGCTGGTCAAGAAGCGGAGGTTCGCCAGGAGGGAAAATACAGATAGCCAGCATTGTAAATGAGAATCAATCCATAATTTAATGGCGATGGCGAGTCGTATCGATCCAAGCGCGTATCAGATAACGCAAGTCGATGGCAGTCGGATCAATTTGCTACAAATATCATAGCTAACTGACCAATAAACATGGCGTTATGCATGGCCCCATGTCGGGAATCCTGGCGCTGGCCAATATGGTGGCGGAGCATCGGGTATTTTTTGTTTGCGTTGGAAATAACCGACACCACGGTTTTTTTTGCGGTGATAACTTTGCGCCCCTGACCAAGACAACCCAGGAGCACACATGCCCAAAACCCTGATCGAACCCTTCCGCATCAAAAGTGTGGAACCCATCCGCATGACCACCCGTGCCGAGCGCGAGCGCCTGCTCGAAGAGGCCAAGCTCAACGTCTTCAAGCTGCATGCCGAAGACGTGCTGATCGACTGGCTGACCGACTCCGGCACCGGCGCCATGTCGTCCAAGCAGTGGGGCGCCATCATGGAGGGCGACGAAAGCTACGCCGGCGCGCGCAGCTTCTACCGCCTGGAAAAGGTGATCCAGGACATCACCGGCATGCAGTATTTCGTGCCCACCCACCAGGGCCGTGCGGCCGAGAAGGTGCTGTTCGGCGCCACCTGCAAGGCGGGCGACCTGGTGCCCAACAACTGCCACTTCGACACCACGCGCGGCAACCTGGAGTACATGGGCGTCGAGGCCGTGGACCTGGTGATTGCCGAAGGCCTGCAGCCCGCGCTGATCTACCCGTTCAAGGGCAATATCGACCTGGAACGTGCCGAGGCCGTGCTGCAGAAGGAAGGCCACCGCATTCCGTTCGGCATGATCACCGTGACCAACAACACCGGCGGCGGCCAACCCGTGTCCATGGCCAACATCCGCGCCTACGCCGCGTTGCTGAAGAAGTACGGCAAGCCCTTCATCATGGACGTGTGCCGCTTCTCGGAGAACGCCATGTTCATCAAGATGCGCGAGCCTGGGTATGAGAACACGTCCATCCGCGACATCGTCAAGGAAATGTTCTCCTACGCCGACGGCGCCACCATGAGCGCCAAGAAGGACGGCATGGTCAACATCGGCGGTTTCATCGTGCTGCGCAGCGAGGAATGGCTGGACGCCGTGCGCAACGGCCTGATCATGATGGAAGGCTTCCCCACCTACGGCGGCATGGCTGGGCGTGACCTGGAAGCCCTGGCCGTGGGCCTGGAGGAAGGCATGGAGGAAGACTACCTGCGCTACCGCCTGCGCACCGCCGAGTACCTGGGCGAGCGCCTGGAGGCGGCCGGCGTGGGCTTCGTCAAGCCCACGGGCGGCCACGCGGTCTACATCGACGCCAAGACCGTGCTGCCGAACATGCCGGTGGAACAGTACCCGGCCTGGGCGCTGTGCAACGCGCTGTACCTGGAGGGCGGCATCCGCGGCGTGGAAATCGGCTCGGTGATGTTCGGTAAGCGCCTGGAGAGCGGCGTGGAGACTTACCACAGCATGGAGCTGGTGCGCCTGGCCTTCCCGCGGCGCATGTACACGCAGAGCCACTTCGACTACGCAGCCGAAGTGATTGCCGAAGTGAAGGAAAAGGCGGCCAGCATCCGCGGTGTGAAGATCACCAAGCAGCCCAAGTTCCTGCGCCACTTCACTTGTGAGTGTGAGTGGGCTTGAGCAAAAAATGGCTGCAGCGCTTATATATCAAGCACTGGATGCTATCTATTTTGTAGCATCTGGCGCAGGCAGCTGCAATTGCGCCCTGCGCGCCACTTCCATGCAGTCGCGGATGTGCTGCTCGCCCAGGTAGCGCAGCGTGGCATAACCCAGCGTGGCCGACAGCGCCTGGCCCGCCAGGGGCACGTATTTGGCGGCTTGCTGGGTGGTCATGCGCAGGCCCACGGCGCTGGTGAGGCGCAGCGCCATGTCGCGCGTGATGAGCTTGCCGATCAGTGCTGAGCCCACCAGCGCCACGGCCTTGTGTACCTGTTCGCGCTGGCTGGGGTCCAGCCGGTCGATCTGCTCGGGCGTGAGCCCGAACTCGGCGTTGATGCGCGGCAGCAGGCGCGACAGCAGTGCTGCGTCTGCTGCCCAGTCCAGCCCTGGCACCGGTACCACGCTGGCGGCAGCCGCTACCAGCGCGCGCCGATGCAGCAGCTTGCGGGCGCGGCGGGCGGCTGCCAGCAGGGCGGGGTCGTCGCTTGGGGGATTTTCGTCCGGCCCTTGCCGGGCCGTGGGCTTGCGTGTGCGGGCCATGGCTCAGGCGCTGCTCAGTGGTGCGCCGGGCAGCGGTCGTTCGTGCAGGCTCGCCACAAAGCGAAAGGCGTGCAGGGCCATGCCGCCTATGCGTTCCTGCAGCGGGTGCAACAGGTAGCGCCCCGGCTCCAGGGCGGTGCAGGCCTCCTGGGTCAGCAACACCTGGCCGGGGCCGGCAATGTCTTCGCCCAGCTTGCAGGCAATGTTCATTTCATGGCCGAACAGGTCTTTGCCTGCCACCACCAGCGTGGGGCCGTAGCCAATGCCCACGCTGGCCAGCAGCTGCGATTCGGGGGGCTGCACCGTGTTCATGGCGTCCAGCGCGCGCAGGATGTCGAGTGCCGCCTCCAGGGCGTGCTGCGGGTGGGTGAACACGGCAAACAGGTTGTCCGCCTCCTGCTTGACCACTTCGCCGCCGTTGGCGGCAATGGCCGGGCGGGCGGCCTGCTCCATGCGGTGGATCAGCGCCAGGAAGTGGATGATGCCGTGGCTGGCCGTGATGCGCGAGAAGCCGCACATGTCCAGCACCAGCATGGCCACCGGGCGCACAAAGGCCTGGGTAATGGCTTCGTCGATCTGTGCGCGCAAGCCGGGCTGCTGGTTGCGCTGGGCCAGCAAGGCGTGCAGGGTCTGGCGGTCGTGCACGCGCGCTGGCGCACCATCGGGCAGGGCAGGGGGGGTGTGCGGAGCCACGGGTTGGCGGCGCACGCAGCGCTTCAGCGCGGGGCGGGGGTGGTGGCGGCGCCTTCGGCGGCGCTTTGCAGCGCGGCGGCCTGGGCGCTGTTGGCCTGCGCCGCTGGCGCTACGCGGCGCGCACCATTGAAACGGTGTTGCCAATAGCTTTCCTGCATGTCCTCCACGCGCACCTTGCCGCCGCTGCGCGGCGAGTGGATGAACTTGCCGTCGCCCACGTAGATGCCGACATGGCTGAAGGCGCGGCGCATGGTGTTGAAGAACACCAGGTCGCCCGGCTGCAGGTCTTTCTTGTCGATCTTTTCGGTGCTGGCGGCCTGTTCGGACGCCTGGCGCGGCAGCAGCAGGCCCAGCGTCTGCTGGTAGATGTTGCGTACAAAGCCGCTGCAGTCAAACCCCGTTTCGACGTTGTTGCCGCCGCGGCGGTAGGGCACGCCCAGAAAACCCATGGCCGTGGCCACCAGGTCTGTGGTGCGGTCTGCCACCACGGAGGCTTGGCCGGCCACGTTGTGGCCCAACTCGGCGAGTTGGCTGCGCAGGTTCTTGTCCCATTGGAAGGGCTCTTGTGCCTCTGTGGGGGCTGAGCCGGGAGCTGCGTGGACGGAGGTGCTGATGGCAAGCACCAGGATGTAAAGCCAGCGTGACATGGGGCGCAAGGGTACCACGACTGCGGGGCCGCTCCAGACAGGGTAAACACATAGTGGTAAAAATTTGGATGAATCGCTTGCTGGTATTGCGCTGGCAGCTATCAATTCAATAGTAAATACGGCATTGCCTGGGGGTTTCGAGGGGTACCCACGGCGTGTTTCGGGGGTGTTTCAGGTGTAGGCTTGCTGTATGACAACGCCCCTGAACTCCCCCCCGCCAGCGGCCCCCTCCAACGGAGAATGTGCCACCGTCTCGCGCCTGGCCGTGCGCCGCGTGGCCATAGACACCTGGCGCGAGAACGTGGCCTACCTGAACCGCGACTGCGCCGTGTACCGTGCCGAGGGCTTCCAGGCCCTGTCCAAGATCGAGGTGCGCGCCAACGGGCGGCGCATCCTGGCCACGGTGAACGTGGTGGACGACCCTTCCCTCGTCGGCTGCCACGAGCTGGGCCTGTCGGAAGACGCTTTTGCTCAACTGGGCGTGGAGCCGGGCTACAAGGTGGCCATGGCGCAGGCTGAGCCGCCCGAATCCATGGGGGCGCTGTTCCGCAAGATTGCAGGCGAGCGCCTGGCGCGCGAGGACTTCCGCGCCATCGTGCGCGACATTGCCGACCACCGCTATTCCAAGATCGAGCTCACCGCCTTCGTCGTGGCCTGCAACCGTGACGAACTCGACCGCGAGGAGGTGTTCTTCCTGTCGGACGCGATGGTAGCCACCGGCCAGCGGCTGGACTGGCACGAACCCCTGGTGGTGGACAAGCACTGCATCGGCGGCATTCCGGGCAACCGCACCTCCATGCTGGTGGTGCCCATCGTGGCCGCGCACGGCATGCTGTGCCCCAAAACCTCGTCGCGTGCCATCACCTCGCCCGCAGGTACGGCCGACACCATGGAGGTGCTGGCCAATGTGGAACTGCCGCTGGAGCAGTTGCAGGCCATCGTGCGCGACCACCGGGGGTGCCTGGCCTGGGGCGGCACGGCGCAACTCTCGCCCGCCGACGACGTGCTGATTTCCGTGGAGCGGCCCCTGTCCATCGATTCGCCGGGGCAGATGGTGGCGTCCATCCTGTCCAAGAAAATGGCCGCAGGCTCGACCCACCTGGTGCTCGACATCCCCATCGGCCCCACGGCCAAGGTGCGCTCCATGCCCGAAGCGCAGCGCCTGCGCCGCCTGTTTGAATATGTGGCGCACCGCCTGGGGCTGTCGTTGGACGTGGTCATCACCGACGGGCGCCAGCCCATTGGCAACGGCATCGGCCCCGTGCTGGAGGCACGCGACGTGATGCGCGTGCTGGAGAACGACCTCCGCGCACCCAACGATTTGCGCCAAAAGGCCCTGCGCCTGGCGGGCCGCCTGATTGAATGCGACCCCGACGTGCGCGGCGGCGACGGCTATGGCATCGCGCGTGACATCCTCGACTCCGGCCGCGCCCTGGCGCGCATGCAGGCCATCATTGCCGCACAGGGCTCCAAGGACTTTGACCACAACAATCCCCGCCTGGGCGCGCTGCATTTTGAAATGTGCGCCCCCGCTGCCGGGGTGGTGGCCGGTATCGACAACCAGCAGATCGCCCGCATCGCCCGCCTGGCCGGTGCGCCCAAGGTGCAGGGCGCGGGCGTGGACCTGCTGTGCAAGCTGGGCGACACCGTGCAGAGCGGCCAGCCCCTGTACCGCGTGCACGCCGACTTCCCCGCCGACCTGGAATTTGCCCGCCAGGCCTGCCACCGTGCCAACGGCTACCGCATTGGCGGCGCTGATGATGTGCCCCACGTCTTTGTGGAGTTCTAAGCATGATTCCGTCGCCCACTGCCCCTGCCGCCTGCCTGCTGCACTTTGACGACGAACGGGCCGCCGCCCAGCGCCTGGCACAGGCCTGCGGCCTGCCAGCGCTGGAAATTGCCCGCCACCGCTTCCCCGACGGCGAACTCAAGCTCACCCTGCCCGTGGACGCCAGCGGCCGCCTGCCCGAGCGCGCCGTGCTGCTGCGCAGCCTGCACCAGCCCAACGACAAGCTCATCGAACTGCTGCTCGCCGCCCGCGCCGCACGCGGCCTGGGCGTGCAGCACCTCACGCTGGTGGCGCCGTACCTGGCCTACATGCGCCAGGACATCGCCTTCCACCCCGGCGAGGCGGTGAGCCAGCGCATCGTCGGCCCCTTTCTGGCCAGCCTGTTCGACGCCGTGGTCACCGTGGACCCGCATCTGCACCGCGTGGCCACGCTGCAAGAGGCCGTGCCCGCCGCGCAAACCGTGGCACTCAGCGGCGCCCCGCTGCTGGCCGACTGGATCGTGCAACAGCGCCCCGGTGCGCTGCTGGTGGGCCCCGACGGCGAATCCGCCCAATGGGTGGCCCAGGCCGCCGCCCGCCATGGCCTGGATCACGCCGTGTGCACCAAGGAACGCCACGGCGACCGCAGCGTCACCATCCACCTGCCGCCCATGGACGTGCAGGGCAGGGCGGTGGTGCTGCTCGACGACATGGCCAGCACCGGCCACACCCTGGCCCAGGCCACGCGCCTGCTGCTGCAGGCGGGCGCCGCCTCGGTGGATGTGGCGGTAACGCATGCGCTCATCGACGCCGATGCGCTGGCCGCGCTGCATGCGGCGGGGGTGGGCCAGTTCTGGAGCACGGATTGCGTGGCGCATCCGAGCAATGCGGTGGTGATGGCGACGGAACTGGCGCGGGGGGTCGCACAGGCTATTCCAGTCTTGGGGATATAGTGCAGATAGAGGATGCGCTCACGAACGTGATCCAGCAAACGCTTGGACACCAAGGGCGGCGCTGCGGCGACTTTGTCGGTTTTGTGATGCCTGTTCATGTATCGAGCCTGCGAGCGTAAGCACATGAAATCAATAGATATTTCGGTTTTCTCGGCACCACGTTATCTGACCACCGCTGGGCATATCCGGTGAATTGCCGACTACATCAAAGTTATGCCCTCCCACTGAAAGGCCCTTAGCATGCAAGAAAGAATGGATGAAAGTCGTCAAAAGGAGCGTTTTACGTCTAAGGCCTTTCAACAATTTGAGGCGCGCGAGAGGGAACTCCTTGAGTATCGAGAGTTAATTGAACAACAAGAAAAACAGTTGGATGAGTACCGAACCCGCCTTAAGCACGAGCAGATGGCGCGAGAGCAAGAGCTTCAAAAAGAATTGGAATCGCGCGAAAAACATTTTGCTGATCGTGAAAGAAAGCTTTTTGCTCGCCAAAAGGACATTGAGCACCACTTGATGAAGCGTCAAGAAGAAGCAGAAGCCCTAAGGGCAAAGCTTGAACATGAACTGATCTCCCGCGAAGCTCAACTACAAGACGCATTGCAACAGCTCAATCTAGAGAAAGAGCGATACACAGAGGAGAGCAGAAAGAAAATTGAGCGCACATCGAAGGACTACGTTTCCGACACGCTCAGTGCCCTAGACAAGAAAGAAGTTCAATTTCATCTAATTTCGAAGATATGGAGCGCAATTGGGGCCGCGTCGCTTGCTGGCGGTTTAGGTTTCTTTGGTTACGTCACTATCTCTAGTTTCGCGAGCATTCCGAATCCGGTTACTTGGGAATTCATCACGTTTTCCATTTTCAAAGGTTTGATCGCAGTAGCGCTTTTTGCCGCCTTAGCGAAATATGCCTTTCTATTCAGCAACTCCTATATGCGTGAAGCCCTAAAAAATGCTGATCGTCGTCATGCCATTAATTTTGGCAAGTTCTATCTAGAGTCATATGGAGCAGCTGCGGAGTGGACTCAGATCAAAGAGGCTTTTGAACACTGGAACATCATTGGTACTAACGCATTTTCTACACCTGATGAAAGCCAACTGGATGTCACAGCCCTTGAGAAGGTTGCAAACACCATCGAGAAAATTCGAAAGTCTTTGCCCGCACAAAAATCGGAAACAAGCGCATAACCCGGCAGTCGAGCGGACCTGCGCAAAAAGCCGCGCAGGCCGCTCACTTCTAAGTTAGCAGGTCGTGTTTGTAAACGTGCCGGACAGGAGGCCGCTCTGTTTCTCATACGCACACTCCTTCTGATAACCGCCATCGCCACCTTCTGCCTGGCAGCCCACGCGACTTCGTCCCTGTCGTTTGACGGCGGGGGCTACGTGCTGGATCTGGAAATCGGAGATGCCGACCGCCCTGTGGTGGCCAGCGTCACGTTCCACAGGCCGGGGGACGCGCAAGGCGTTGTCCTGCGTGGGAATTTCCGGGTCAAGGCGTTTGACCCGCGCCGCCAGGAGCTGGTGCTGGTGTACGGCGGTGGCGACGGGCGGGTGGAGCCGTTCACGCTGACCGTGCACGGAAACCGTGCCTCGCTGGAGGTGGCCCACACGCGCATCAGGGCGCCGTTCCGCTGGTCCATGTAGGGTGCGCGGCGGGTGCCCTGAAGGCGCAGGGCCATGGGTGGGGCGCCTTGGCTGCGACAATCCTGCCATTGCACCTACAAGACAGAAAGATCCTGCCATGCTCCTCGACGCCACCGAATCCCAGCTCGTCCTGGTGGATTTTCAGGAAAAGCTCATGCCCGCCATCCACGACAGCGCAGCGGTGCTGGCCAACGCGCGGCGCCTGGCGCAGGCGGCCAGGCTGATGGACGTACCCGTGTGGGGCACCGAGCAAAACCCTGCGCGCCTGGGCTCCAGTGATGCCGACCTGCGCGCGCTGTACCGCAAGGCCCTGCCCAAAATGCACTTCAGCGCCGCGCCCGACGGGCTGGCCGCGCTGCTGCGGCCCCCGGCGCGCCCGCCCGCAGGCAATGCGCGCAGCCTGCCCAAGCACTTGCAGAAAACCGCGCAGAGCGAGCCCGAGCGCCCCAGCATCGTGCTGGCCGGGTGCGAGGCCCATGTGTGCCTGCTGCAGACGGCGCTGGAGCTCATCGAGGATGAGTTTGAGGTGTGGGTGGTGACCGATGCCTGTGGTTCGCGCACTGAGCGCAACCGCGACGCCGCCTACGACCGCCTGGCCGGTGCGGGCGCCGAGCTGGTGACCACCGAGATGGTGTGCTTCGAGTGGCTGCGCTCGTGCGAGCACCCGGCTTTCAAGGACGTGCTGGCGCTGGTCAAATAAGGCCGTACGCTGTACCGTGCAAACCCATCAAAGGCAACAAACCAGGGGAGGCCCGCATGGCATTGGATTTTGGTGACCCGCGCGCTGCATCGCAGTGGCGCATCCTGCAGGACGTGTGGGCGCTGGGCGCCGTGGTGCAGCCATGACAGGCGCACCCATCCGGCGCATCGCCATCAGCACTGGGGGCGGGGACGCGCCAGGCCTCAATGCGGTGATCCGTGCCACGGTGTCGGCAGCGCTGCGCCGGGGCTGGGAATGCGTGGGCATCCGCGACGGCTACAACGGCCTGCTGGTGCCCGAGCGCTACCCGCAGGGCGGGCTGGTGCCGCTCACGCACGAGCGGGTGCGCGGCATTTCGCACCTGGGCGGCACCATTCTGGGCACCACCAACAAGGGCGACCCGTTCCACTTTCCGGTGCGCAAGGCCGACGGCAGCATGGGCGAGTGCGACCGCTCCGATGATTTGCTGGCCTGTTTTGCGCGCGAGGGCATTGATGCACTGGTCACCGTGGGCGGCGACGGCTCGCTCTCCATCGCGCACGAGCTGCACCGCAAGGGCCTGCGCGTGGTCGGTGTGCCCAAGACCATAGACAACGACCTGGACAAGACCTTCACCACCTTCGGTTTTGACACGGCGGTATCGTTTGCCACCGAGTGCCTGGACCGCCTGCACAGCACGGCCGAGAGCCACCAGCGCATCATGGTGGTCGAGATGATGGGGCGCTATGCCGGGTGGATTGCGCTGCACGCGGGCATTGCCGGGGGGGCGCACGCCATTTTGCTGCCCGAAATCCCGTTCGACCTGGCGGGCGTGGTCGATCAGATCCGTGCCCGCGATGCGCTGGGCCGCATGTACTCGCTGGTGGTGGTGGCCGAAGGGGCTTTCCCGCGCGACGGGCAACGGGTGCTCACCGCCCCGGCCGAGGCCGGGCACGCAGAGCGCCTGGGCGGCATGGGCGAACAGGTGGCACGCGAGCTGGCGCACCGCACCGGCAAGGACGCGCGCGTGGTGGTGCTGGGCCATTTGCTGCGCGGGGGCTCGCCCACTGCGTTCGACCGGCTGGCGGCGCTGCGCTTTGGCACGGCGGCGGTGCGTGCGCTGGAAGAGGGCTTGTCGGGCGTGATGGTCTCGCTCTCCTTCCCCAACGTGGTGTACGTGCCGCTGGCCGAGGTGGCGGGCCGCATGAAGGGGGTGCCGCTGGACGGCGACACTGTGCAGACTGCGCGCGACCTGGGCATTTGTCTAGGCGATTGAGAGTGCAGACGGGCAGGGTGCTGGCCTGTCCCGTCAGATTCCCGCAAGCCCGTCATGAATAATTATGAATTCAAAACCCGCAGCACTGGCGGGATTCGAGGCCAAGGAGAACCACCCATGAGCAGCTACGCCGAGTTCCACCGCAACTCCATCGATCAACGCGACGCCTTCTGGGCCGAACAGGCCCGCCTGATCGATTGGCAAACCCCGCCCCAGCAAATTTGCGACTACAGCAACCCGCCCTTCGCGCGCTGGTTCGTGGGCGGCACGACCAACCTGTGCCATAACGCGGTGGACCGCCACCTCAAGGACCGCGCCAGCCAGGCCGCCCTGGTGGCCATTTCCACCGAAACCGACACCGAGCGCAGCTACAGCTTTGCCGAGCTGCACGCCGAGGTGCAGCGCATGGCCGCCAGCCTGCTGTCGCTGGGCGTCAAAAAGGGCGACCGCGTACTGATCTACATGCCCATGATCGCCGAGGCCGCCTTTGCCATGCTGGCCTGTACGCGCATCGGTGCGCTGCACTCGGTGGTGTTCGGGGGCTTTGCCTCGGGTTCGCTGGCCTCGCGCATCGAAGATGCGGAGCCCGTGGTCATTGTCAGTGCCGACGCGGGCTCGCGCGGCGGCAAGGGGGTGCCCTACAAGCCCTTGCTGGATGAGGCCATCCGCCTGTCCAGCCACAAGCCCGCCAGCGTGCTGCTGGTGGACCGGGGCCTGGTGCCCATGAACCTGGTGGCCGGGCGCGACCACCTCTGGGCCACGCTGCGCGAGCAGCACCTGGATGCGACCGTGCCCTGCGAATGGGTGGACGCCACCCACCCCAGCTACACGCTCTACACCAGCGGCACCACCGGCAAGCCCAAGGGCGTGCAGCGCGACACGGGCGGCTACGCCGTGGCGCTGGCGGCCAGCATGAAGCACATCTTCAACGCGCAGGCGGGCCAGACCTACTTTGCCACCAGCGACATCGGCTGGGTGGTGGGGCACAGCTACATCATCTACGGCCCGCTGCTGGCGGGCATGACCACCATCATGTACGAGGGCCTGCCCATCCGCCCCGACGCAGGCATCTGGTGGAGCATTGTCGAGAAGTACCAGGTCACGCACATGTTCTCGGCGCCCACGGCGGTGCGCGTGCTCAAGAAGCAGGATTCTGCCTACCTGGCCAAGTACAACGTCAAGAGCCTCAAGGCGCTGTGGCTCGCGGGCGAGCCGCTCGACGAGCCCACGGCGCAGTGGATCAGCGATGCGCTGCAGGTGCCCATCATCGACAACTACTGGCAGACCGAGACCGGCTGGCCCATCCTCACCCTGTGCAACGGGGTGGAGCAGCAGTCCACGCGCTTTGGCAGCCCTGGCAAGGCGGTGTATGGCTTCAACGTCAAGCTCATCGACGAGGCCACGGGCGAGGAACTGACCGGCGCCAACCAGAAGGGCGTGGTCGCCATCGAGGGGCCGCTGCCCCCCGGCTGCATGCAGACCGTGTGGCGCGACGACGACCGCTTCGTCAACACCTACTGGAAGAGCATCCCCGGCCGCCTGGTCTACAGCACCTTCGACTGGGGCATCCGCGACGCGGACGGCTACCACTTCATCCTGGGCCGCACCGACGACGTGATCAACGTGGCCGGCCACCGCCTGGGCACGCGCGAGATCGAGGAATGCATTTCCTCGCATTCCAACATTGCCGAGGTGGCGGTGGTGGGCGTGGCCGACCAGCTCAAGGGCCAGGTGGCCATGGCCTTCGCCGTGCCCAAGAACGCCGCCGCGCTGGAAACCCCCGAGGCGCGCGCCCAGCTGGAGGCCGAGGTGATGAAGCTGGTGGACAGCCAGATGGGCGCCGTGGCCCGCCCGGCGCGCGTGCACTTCGTGACCACGCTGCCCAAGACGCGCAGCGGCAAGCTGCTGCGCCGCGCCCTGCAGGCCGTGGCCGAGCGGCGCGATCCCGGCGACCTCACCACCATGGAAGACCCCAGCGCACTGCAACAGGTCAAGTCCCTGGTAGAAGCCTGAATTTGCTATTAAAACAATAGCTACTTGCGCCTTATCTACGGGCGTAAGCAGCTATTTTTATGAAAATTTGAAATCGGCACTGCGTCAGCGCTTCCATTCCGGCGGGCACTGCCAGCTGCGGCTCCAGGCCATGAAGTCGGCCAGCGGCATGGGCCGGGCGATGTGGTAGCCCTGTGCCAGGTGGCAGCCCATTTGCGCCAGCATCTGGCCCTGGTCCACGGTTTCCACGCCTTCGGCAATCACGCGGTAGCCAAACGAACGCGCCAGCCCGATCACCCCCTGCACGATGGCCAGGTCGCCAGCGTCGTCCATCATGCCGTGCACAAAGCTCTGGTCGATCTTGAGCGTGGACAGCGGCAGCCGCCGCAGGTAGGTGAGCGAGGAGTAGCCGGTACCAAAGTCGTCCAGTGCCACGCCCACGCCCTGCTGGCGCAAGTCGGCCAGGGTCTGCGCCACGGGTTCGATGTGGTACAGCGCCGCGGTTTCGGTGATCTCGATCTCCAGCAGCCCGGGCGGCACATCGCTGTGGCGCGCCAGCTCGGCCGCCACCCAGCGCGCAAAGCCCGGTTGCTGCAGGTGCGGTGCGGACACGTTCACGCTCACGGGCAAAGGCAGGCCTTGTGCCTGCAGCGCGCGCGCCAGCTGCAGGCCGGCCTGCAGCACCCAGGCGCCGAACGGCACCTCCAGCTCGGTGCCTTCCAGCTGCGGCAAAAAGGCCCCTGGCGCCAGCACGCCCTGCTGCGGGTGGCGCCAGCGTGCCAGCGCCTCGGCGCCCACCACGGTGCCCTGGTGCATGTCCACCTTGGGCTGGAGGAACAGCTCGAACTCGCCGCGCAGCAGTGCTTCGCGCAGGCGCTGGATCTGTTCGCGCACTTTGCGCGACTGGCGCTCCTGCGAGGAGTCGAACTCGTGCAGCCGGTTGCGCCCGGCCTGTTTGGCGGCGTACATGGCCTGGTCGGCGTGGCGCAGCAGGGTGTCGGCGTCGGAGTCGTCCTGGGGGAACAGCGTGTAGCCGATGCTGGCCGTCACGCCCACGCGGTGCTTGCCCAACTGGTAGGGCGAGGCAATGCTCTGCATGGCCTGTTGCAGCAGCTGGCGGCATTCCTGCACGCTTTGCACCTGCGGCAGCAGGATGGCGAATTCGTCGCCCCCCAGGCGCGCGACACAGTCTTGCGGGCGCAGGGAGCGCACCATGCGCTGCGCGGCCACCACCAGCAGGCGGTCGCCCGCGTCGTGGCCCAGGCGGTCGTTCACGGGCTTGAATCCGTCCAGGTCCAGGTAGGCCACGCCCAGCAGCGAGCCGGTGGCCTGGGCCTGATCCATGGCATCGGCGAGCCTGCGCGCCAGCATCACACGGTTGGGCAGGCCGGTCAGCGTGTCGTAATGCGCCAGGCGGCGCAGCAGGCTTTCCTGTTCGTGCTGGGTGGTCACATCGAGCGAAATGCCCAGCATGCGTTCGGGCTGGCCTTCCGCGTCCAGGCTGACGACCTTGCCCAGGTTGCGGATCCAGCGCTCCTTCTCGTGCGGCTTGCGGATGCAGAAGGTGGTGTCGAACGGCGTTTCCGGCTGGGCGACATGGCGCGTCACCTCGGTGGTCACGCGCAGCACTTCTTCGGGGCCCAGGGGCTCGGTCCAGAGGAAGGCCGGGCCTTTCATGGTGCCCGTGGCCAGGCCGTGCATGCCGCGCCAGCGTTCGTCTCCCACGATCATGCCGGTGTGAAGGTTCCAGTCCCAACGGCCCAGCGCCGCCGTGGTCAGGGTGAGCGAGAGCAGCGCTTCGCGCTCGCGCACTTCTTCTTCCTGGCGCTTGCGGTCGGTGATGTCCTGCAGGGCAAACAGCCAGCAGGGCTGGCCATCGAACTCGGTGGCGCGCATGGACTGCAGGCAGGTGCGCCGCTCGCCGCTGCGCAGGGTGACCTGCAGTTCATAGGATTCGAGCAACTGGCTGCGCTGCGCTGCCTCTATGAGCTCAGCGCGATCCTGCGGGCTGAGCACGCCCAGCTCCATCGCGCTGCGTCCCAGGGCCTCCTGGCGCGTGTAGCCAAACATCGCCTCCCAGGCGGGGTTGACTTCCAGGTACACGCTGTCGTCGCGCCGCGAGATTCCCATGGGGTAGGGCAGCAACTGGAAGATGCGCGCAAAGCGTTCTTCGGACTGGCGCAGGCGCTGCTCGGCACGTTTTTGTTCGTCGATGTCCTGCATTACCCCACGGATGCGCTGCACGCGGCCGTTCTCGACCACCGGCTCCCCGCGTGCGCGGCCCCAGATCACCGAGCCGTCGGGCCGCTGGATTTCCACATCCATGCTCCAGGGCGTGTGGTGCAGCAGGCAGTCGGCAATGCGCCTGCGCATTTCGTTGCGCCAGCGCGGCGTCACGCAGGTGTTGATGTAGTCCCTGGGCAAGGCGGAGCCCCTGGGCAGGCCATGGATGTCGTAGCACACGTTGGACCAGAACACCAGGCCCTGGCCGCGCTCATCCACCCAGTAGCCCAGTTGGGCCATGCGCCCTGCCTGGTCGAGGGCTGCGTTCTTGGCCAGCAGCTCATCACGGATGCGCGTCTCCTCGCTGGTGTCGTGGAAGACGAATACCAGGCAGTCTTCTTCACCAATGCGCACCGGCCTTGCCGACATCTTGCCCGGAATGACCTGCCCATTGCGCTGGGCTTTGAGAGGCAGGTTCTCCGCCTTGCCATCGCGCTGCAGGGTGGACACGAGCTTGCCGCGCTCCTGGTCGGTGGCCCAGATGTGGAGCTCGGTGGAGGTGCGCCCCAGGATCTGTTCGCGCGAATGCCCCAGCAATTGGCAGAACGCCGGGTTGACCTCGACGTAAACGCCATCGGACACGCGGGTGATGCCCGCCGGGTCGGGCAGCGCTTCGTAGATGGTGCGGAAATGGTCGGGCTGCGGCGCCGATTCCACCTGCCGACGGCCATGGTCCATGGCAGAGTCCTGCACAGACAGCGGTGCAGGATTGGGCGGAAACGGCGCAGCGGACATGTCCCCGAGTTTAGGCCCGTTCCATCCCTTGTGCAGCCTTGGATGGCCTCCGGATGAGTCCTGTTGACAATACCGTTCCGGCCACGATGATGGCCGCGCACCCCAGCATCCAGGGCGTGACCGGCTCACTCAAGAACACCACGCCGTACAGCACGGCGAACACCGGCGACATGAAGGTGACCGCCAGCGCCCGGCTGGGCCCCGCGTGGGCAATGAGGCGGAAGTACAGGATGTAGGCAATGCCCGTGCACAGCACGGCAATGGCCACAATGGCCGCCCAGGCGCGCGGCCCCGGCAGCGTGGCGGGCCAGAACCAGACCATGGGCGCAAAAAGCCCCAGCGCAGCGCCCAATTGGCTGCCCGTCGCCGTGGCCAGCGGGGGCACGCCTTGCAGGTAACGCCGCGCAAAACTGGCGGCAATGGCGTAGCAGGTGGTGGCGCCCAGGCAGGCCGCAATGGCCCAGGGCGCCGCTGCCGACTTGATGCCCGCGCCGCCCGGCGCACGCCATAGTGTAGTGTTTCGCTCTAATGAGCACTTTCAGGGCCCCGAAAAAGCTGCCCGGCTAGGCGCAGCGCGCAGGCAATGGTGGCGCCCTTGCCAAGCGCTGCAACGACGCTGGGCAGCTTTTTCGGGGCTCCCTTCGGGCCAGCGGCCAAGGGGCCATCTGCGTTGTTGCAGCGGCTTGACGTAACCCGTTATGCCTGCGCCGCTGCGCCTAGCAGCTGGCCCCTTGGCCACTGGCTGAAAGTGCTCATTAGAGCGAAACACTACACTAGCAGCGCCACACCCACGAAACCAATGCCCAGGCCCAGCCAGCGCACGCGGTGGATGCGGTCGCCCAGCCACACCCAGGCCACCAGTGCGCCGAACAGCGGCACCGTGGCGTTGAGGATGGAGGCCAGCCCCGTGGTGATGTGCAGCACCGCCCAGGAATACAGCGCAAACGGAACGGCCGAGTTCACCAGCCCGGACAGCAGCGCGGGCTTCCAATGCCGGCGCAACGCGGGCCACTGGCCCTGGTGCCACAAAAGGGGCCAGAGGAACAGCGTAGCCAGCAGCACGCGCAGCCCGGCCGTGGGCAGCGGCCCAAACTCCGAAGCGCCCAGGCGCATGAACAGGAACGACGCCCCCCACAGGGCGGACAGCAGCATGAATTCCCCAATCCATTCGGACACCGGGCGGGTGGTGGAAGATGGCTTGCTCATGCAGCGGCCTTCATGGCAATGCCTTCCAGGTGCAGCAGCGTGCGCTTGCGCTCCAGCCCGCCCGCGTAGCCCGTGAGGCTGCCATCGCTCCCCAGCACGCGGTGGCAGGGCACCGCCACGCTCAGCGGGTTGCGCCCCACCGCCGCGCCCACGGCGCGCACGGCCTGCGCCTTGCCGATAGCGTGCGCCAGCGCGCTGTAGCTCACGGTCCGGCCGTGTGGAATGCGCAGCAAGGCCTGCCACACGGCCTGCTGGAAGGGGGTGCCGCCGCTAAGGTCCAACGCCAGGTCAAAGCCCGCCCGCTCGCCGCGCAGGACCTGTTGCAGTTGCTGGGCTGCGGCGCGCAGTACCGGGTGCTGCGGCGCCTGGGGCCAGGCCTGGAGTTCGCCGGGAAGGTGCCGCTGCCCGTCAAACCACAGGCCGCACAGGCCCAGGGGCGACGCGGCAAACCACACGCGGCCCAGGGGCGTATCGGCGTGGGATTGGACGGTAAAGGGATGGAAGCGCATGGCGAAGAACCTTGATTAGAAGCGATTTTTGGTTTTTCCGCTTGCAGGGCAAGCGTAAGCAGCTATGCTTTTGATAGTGAAGCCGGGCTGATGCTGCCCGCCGCCCAGGCCCGCAGCACCGCATAGCCGCGCCAGGGTCGCCAGGCCTCGGCCAGCGCCGTGGCTGCACGTGCTGGGTGGGGCTGGTCCTGCATGCCCAGGGCCTTGTGCAGGGCCACGTCGCCTGCCGGAAAGGCATCGGGCCAGCGCAGCGCGCGCAGGGCGATGTACTGCGCCGTCCAGTCGCCAATGCCGGGCAGTTGGCACAGTGCGTGTGTGGTGGCTGCCACGTCGGCGCCAGGGTGCAGGGCGATGTGCCCAGCGTCCACGGCCCGTGCCAGCGCCACGATGGCGGCCTGTCGCTGGCGCACGATGCCCAGTTGCCCCAGCACCTCGCCTTCGGCCCGCGCCAGGGTGGCGGGGGAGGGGAACAGGCGCTGCAGCTCGGGCCAGGGCGTGGCCACGGGCTCGCCCTGGCGTTCCACCAGCCGCTGGCCCAGCGTGCGCGCGGCCGCCACGGTGATCTGCTGGCCCAGCACGGCGCGCACGGCCAGCTCGAAGCCATCAAAGGCGCCCGGCACACGCAGGCCCTCGGCGCCTGGAAAGGCCGCGCCCAGCACCGCATGGATGGCGGCGGGGTCGGCGTCCAGGTCGAGCATGGCACGCACCCGTGCAATCACCTGGGCCAGCACGGGGGCCAGGTGTTCGCTGGCTTGCAGCCACACCTGGTGGTGCGCGGTGTCAAAGCGCGCCGCCATCCAACCGGTGATGTCCTGGTTTGCGGCCTGCAGCCGCACGGTGCGCCGCAGGGTGCCGCTGGCGGGGTCGGCGCATTCCACGCCGGTGAACTGGCGCTGCGCAAAAAAGGCCAGCAGCGCTGCTGCATCCAGCGGCGGGCGGTAGGCCAGGCGGATGCTGCCGCACAGCCCCGCGTCGCTGTGCGCTGCCGGTGCGCCCGCACGGCGCAACTGGCTGGGGTTGAGCCCGTAGTGCGCTGCAAACGCCGCATTGAAGCGCCGCACGCTGCCAAAACCGCTGGACAGCGCCACCTGGGTGACAGGCAGGCGGGTGTCGGTCAGCAACTGCTTGGCCAGCAGCAGGCGCCGGGTCTGCAGGTATTGCAGGGGGGACACGCCCAGCGCCGCTTCAAAAATGCGGCGCAGGTGCCGGTCGCTCACACCCAGGCGCTGCGCCAGCCGGGCCACGCCCAGGCCCTCAGGGGCGTCCCAGGCCTGGGGCGCGTCGATCAGGCGCAGCGCCTGCTGCACCAGGATGCTGCTCGCGTCCTGCACCGACCAGGCCAGCGCCTGCGGCGCCACCTCGGGGCGGCAACGCAGGCAGGGCCGAAAGCCCGCACTCTCGGCCTGGGCTGCCAGCACGAAGAAGCGGCAGTTCTCGCGCCGCGGCGTGCGCACGGCGCAGACCGGGCGGCAGTAGATGCCGGTACTGGTCACGCCGGTGAAGAACTTCCCGTCAAAGCGCGCATCGCGCGAGCACAGCGCCAGGTAGCGGCTGTCGTCGGGTGCGGGGAGGGGGGCTGGGGCGGGCATGGGCACATCATAGGGATTGGGTGCGTGCAGGCTAGCCGTTTTCGGACATGTGCTTTGCGCCCGCCCGAGCTATCCCACAGGCGCCACCTACAATCGGCGCCGGTTTGACAGGAAAGCCCATCACCGTGCAAGTTGCTCCCGCCATCTTCAAAGCCTATGACATCCGGGGCATCGTCCCCGGCACCCTCGACGAACATGTGGCCCGCTGCCTGGGCCGCGCCTTTGGCACGGCCGCCCGCATCGAGGGCGAATCCGTCGTTGCCGTGGGGCGCGACGGGCGCTTGTCTGGCCCACTGCTGTCCCAGGCGCTGATGCTGGGCCTGGCCGAAAGCGGCATGGAGGTCATCGACATCGGCCCCTGCACCACGCCCATGCTGTACTTTGCCGCCAGCACACTGTGCAAGAGCGGCATCCAGGTCACGGGCAGCCACAACCCCAAGGACTACAACGGCTTCAAGATGGTGCTGAACGGCCGCGCCATCTACGGCGACGAGATCCAGGGCCTGCGCCGCTGCATCGAAGAGCAAAGCTGGACGCTGGCCCAGGGCGGCTTCATCCGCCAGGCCGACGTGCTGCCCGCCTACCGCGAGCGCATCGTGGGCGACATCAAGCTCGCCCGCCCGATGAAGATCGTGGTGGACAGCGGCAACGGCATTGCCGGGGCTACGGCGCCCGCCATCCTGCGCGCCATTGGCTGCGAGGTGACCGAACTGTTCTCCGAGGTGGACGGCAACTTCCCCAACCACCACCCCGACCCGAGCAAGCCCGAGAACCTGCGCGACCTGATCGCCGCGCTGCAGGCGGGCGATGCCGAGCTGGGCCTGGCCTTCGATGGCGACGGCGACCGCTTGGGGATCGTCACGCGCAGCGGCGACAACATCTTCCCCGACCGCCAGATGATGCTGTTCGCCCAGGACGTGCTCTCGCGCGTGCCCGGCGGCACCATCCTGTTCGACGTGAAATGCACCCAGCGCCTGGCGCCCGCCATTGCCCAGGCAGGCGGCGTGCCGCTGATGTACAAGACCGGCCACTCGCTCATCAAGGCGCGCATGAAGGAGCTCGATTCGCCCCTGGGCGGCGAGATGAGCGGCCACATTTTCTTCAAAGAGCGCTGGTTCGGTTTTGACGACGGCACTTACGCCGGCTGCCGCCTGCTCGAAATCCTGAGCCGACACCCCGACCCCGGCGCCGTGCTGCAAGGCCTGCCCACCAGCCACAGCACGCCCGAACTCAACGTGCCGTGCGCCGAGGGCGAACCGCACCGGCTGACAGCCGAACTGCAGGCCCTGGCGCCCCAGGCCTTTGCCGCGCCTGCGCAGATCAACACCATCGACGGCCTGCGCGTGGACTGGCCCGACGGCTTCGGCCTGATCCGCGCCAGCAACACCACGCCCGTGCTCGTGCTGCGCTTCGAGGGCCACACGCCCGAGGCCCTGCACCGCATCGAGGCGGCGATGCTCGCGCTGCTGCAGCGCGTCAAGCCCGATGCGAAGGTGGGCGCGGCTGCGCATTGAACCCGCTGCACCATGGCACGCCTCGTCCTGTGGCTGTATTCCGCCCTGATGTGGGCCGCACAGCCGCTGCTGCTGCGCAAGCTGCGCCGCCGCGCCATTGCCGAGCCGGGCTATGCCCAGCATGTGGGCGAGCGCTTTGGGCGCTACGCACGGCCGCTGGACAGCCTGGTGCCCTACAGCACCCTGCATGCGCAGGGGCCGCTGGTGTGGATCCATGCCGTCTCGCTCGGTGAAACGCGCGCGGCGGCGATCTTGCTGGGCGCTTTGCGGGACCAGATTCCCGGCATGCGCCTGCTGCTGACGCACGGTACCGCCACCGGCCGGGCCGAGGGCGAAAAGCTCCTGCACCCCGGCGACCTGCAGGTCTGGCAGCCCTGGGACACACCCGGCGCCGTGGCGCGCTTTCTGCAGCGCTTTCGGCCCAGCGTGGGCATCTTGATGGAGACCGAGATCTGGCCCAACCTGGTGCAGGCCTGCCAGCGGCGCGGCATTGCGCTGGTGCTGGCCAACGCGCGGCTCAACGCTGCGTCGCTGCACAAGGCCCAGCGCCTGGCCTGGCTGGCCCGGCCCGCCTACAGCGCCCTGGCCGCAGCATGGGCGCAGACCGAAGCCGATGCGCAGCGCCTGCGCGCCCTGGGCGCGCCCGTGCAGGCCGTGCTGGGCAACCTCAAGTTCGACATGGAGCCCCATGCTGCACAGCTTGCCCAGGGCCGCGCCTGGCGTGCCCAGCAGCAGCGGCCCGTGGTCATGCTGGCCAGCTCGCGCGAGGGGGAAGAGGCCCTATGGCTGCAGGCTATTGGCAAAAACAGGCCTCAAAGGCACGCCCAGCAAGCGCAAGCAGCTATCAAAAACGAAGCAAGTGACGCGGCCTGCGCGCCGCTGGTTGTGCAATGGCTGATTGTTCCGCGCCATCCGCAGCGGTTTGCGCAGGTACAGCAACTGCTGCGTGATGCCGGGCTGCGCGTGTCGCGCCGCAGCACCTGGGCGCAACCGCCGCAGGACGTGGATGTGTGGCTGGGCGACACCCTGGGTGAAATGCCGCTGTACTACGGACTGGCCGATGTGGCTCTCATGGGGGGCAGCTTTGCGCCCCTGGGGGGCCAAAACCTCATCGAAGCGGCGGCCTGCGGCTGCCCAGTGCTGCTGGGGCCGCACACCTTCAACTTTGCCGACGCCGCCGAGCGCGCCTGCACCCAGGGCGCAGCCCAGCGCGTGCAGGACATGGACCAGGCCGTGCAGGCAGCCCATGCCTGGGTGGAGAACGCCCAGGCCCTTGCCCAGGCACGTAGCGCCGCCCTGGCGTTTGCCCAGGCGCACCGCGGCGCGGCACAGGCCACGGCCCATGCGGTTTGCGGCCTGCTGCCGGAGTCTTTGCCATGAAACCCACCCACCTCAGAACCCGCGCCGTCCATGCCGGACAGCAGCCCGACCCCGGCACCGGCGCCATCGCCACCCCCATCACCCAGACCACGGCCTTTGGCTACGGCACGCTGGAGCGCGGCGCCGCCCTGTTTGCAGGCGAGGTGCCAGGCTACCGCTACAGCCGCTTTGCCAACCCCACCGTAGCCGCGCTGGAAGCCAAGCTCGCAGACCTGGAAGGCGCACAGACGGCCGTGGCCTTTGCCAGCGGCACGGCGGCCACGGCATCGCTGGTGCTGGGCCTGCTGCACCCCGGCGATGAGCTGGTGTTTCTGGGCCCGCTGTATGGCGGCACCGAAGGCCTGCTGCGCAACCTGGGCGAGCGCTGGGGCATCCGCGTGGTCGATGCCACGGCTGCCGGGCTAGAGGCCAGCCTCACGCCCGCCACGCGCATGGTCTGGGTCGAAACGCTCACCAACCCCACCTTGCGCCTGCACGACCTGGCCGCCGTGGCCACCGCGGCGCGCTCGCGCGGCATCACCACCGTGGCGGACAACACCTTCTGCACCCCCTGCCTGGTGCGGCCGCTGGAGTGCGGCATCGACCTGGTGATGCACTCCATGACCAAATACCTGGGCGGCCATGGCGACGCCACGGGCGGCATCGTTGCCGGTGCCGATGCCCTGGTGGCCCCCGTGCGCAAGACCGGGCTGGGCCAGGTGGGCGGCAACCTGGCGCCGCAAGAGGCCTTCCTGTTCCTGCGCGGCATCAAGACCTTGCCGCTGCGCATGGCCGCCCACTGCGAGGGCGCCCTGGCGGTGGCCCGGTTTCTGCAGCAGCACCCCGCCGTGCGCCTGGTGCACTACCCCGGCCTGGAAAGCCACCCCCAGCACGCCCTGGCCCGGAGCCAGATGCAAGGGGGCTTTGGCGGCATGGTGGCGTTTGAACTCCAGCGCTGCGAGCGCAGCGCCGTGGCCTCGGTGCTCAACCGACTGGCACTGTTCACCCAGGCTGTTTCGCTGGGCGACACCGACAGCCTGGCCTGCCACCCGGCCAGCACCACCCACAGCTTCGTATCGCAGCAGGCGCGCGATGCCGCCGGAGTGACCGAGGGGCTGGTGCGCCTGAGCGTGGGCATCGAACACCCCGACGATCTGGTGGCTGATCTGGCGCAGGCCCTGGATGAATGCGCGCGATAGCTGGCCAAGGGCAGGGCGACAACCTGCCCTGCACCGTCATTTGACGAGCTGCTGGTTCAGCGCCCTCACATCGTCCAGCGTGAGCGTGCCAACGGCCTGGCGCAGCTTGAGCTGGCCCAGCAGCACGTTGTAGCGGGCCGCGGCCAGGTCGCGCTTGGTCTGGAACAGTTGGCTCTGGGCGTTGAGTACGTCGATGTTGATGCGCACACCCACCTGGTAGCCCAACTTATTGGCGTCCAGCGCGCTTTGGCTGGATTGTTCTGCGGCTTCCAGCGCCTTGACCTGGCCCATGCCCGACTGCACGCCAAAGAACGCGCTGCGCGTTGCCTGGGCGACGTTGCGGCGTGCGGTTTCGAGGTCTGCCTCGGCCTTTTGTTCCAGAGCCAGGGTTTCCTTCACGCGGTTTTGCACGGCATAGCCTGCAAACAGCGGCAGGTTCAGCGCCACACCGACCGTGGCAACGTTGGTGCGTGTGTTGACGTTGGGCAGCGTGACCGTGCCATTGGGGCTGTGCGTGACGCTGTAGCTGGCCTGCAGGTCCACGGTGGGCAGGTGGCCGGTCTGGGCGCGCTGCGTTTCCAGGCGCGCCACATCCAGCGCCAGGGCGGCCTGGCGTACGCCGGGCTGCTGGTCCTGGGCTGTTTGCACCCAGTGTTCCACGCTGTCGGGCTGCACAGGGCTGAGCTGCACGGGCTGGGCCAGCGGCTGCGGACGGGTGCCCTGGATGCCTACCAACTGGTCGAGCGCCAGCTTCTTGACGCGCAGGTCGTTTTCCGCCGCGATTTCCTGGGCGGTGACCAGGTCGAACCGGGCCTGCGCTTCGCGGGTGTCGGTGATGGTGGCGGTGCCCACCTCGAAATTGCGCTTGGCGGCAGCCAGTTGCTCGGACACGGCGGACTTTTGCGCCTGCACGAAGGTCAGCGTGTCCTGCGCGGCCA
The DNA here is from genome assembly GCA_016192425.1 of Burkholderiales bacterium. GTDB lineage: Bacteria > Pseudomonadota > Gammaproteobacteria > Burkholderiales > Burkholderiaceae_C > Simplicispira. Next base: position 109,252 of record JACPUE010000004.1, on the reverse strand, counting down.
GCACGTCGAAATACGCCTGGCTCACGCGGATGAGCAGGTCTTGCTGTGCGGCGTCGAGCTGGGCCTGGGCCACGTCCACGCCGCGCTGGCCTTGCTCGTAGGCAATGCGGTTGGCCGGGCGGTACAGCGGCTGCGAGGCGCTGAGCGCCAGGTTTTGCGTGCCGCTGTTGCGGTCCACCGGGGGGCGGGTGATGTCGGTGTTGGAGCGGCTCACCCCGGCCGAGAGGCCCGCCGATGGCAGCAGCCCCGCGTGGGCCTGGTCGGCGCGGCGCAGCGCTGCCTCCAATTGCGCCTGGGCAGACTGCCAGGCGGAGTCGTAGGCGCGGGCCGATTCCACCAGTTCGGTCAGGCTCTGGGCCTGCGCCGGGGCGGCCAGTGCGGCGCCCAGCGCCAGGGTCAGGGGGAGCATCCGGAACAGCTGCATGGGAAGGGTCTTTCTAGGGTTGCCTGCGAGAAGGGAAGAGGGGGCCTGAGGGCATCAAGCACCTGGGGTCATGTTCTTGCGACCAGGCATCTATGCCGCCTTCGATGGCCAGCGTGCGTGCGCTGCTCTCCCAGGTAAACCAGGAGAGCAGTTCAGCGGGCCGGACCAGATCAACCATAGAGCTGCGGGGATGCGCTGTGCGTCAGAACCGGAAGGCCGAGGGCTCTTCGAAATGCTGGAGCCGGGCGGCGTTCATGTCCCAGGGGTAGGACACTTCGAAGCGGTCGCCCTTGCGGCGCACCAGCGTGGCGCGCATCACCGGCTCCTGGCCCGTGATGGCCAGCAGGCGGCCGCCGTCGCTGAGCTGGGACAGCAGGCGCGCGGGCACTTCGGCTACCGAGCCGCTGAGCACGATGGCGTCGAACGGACCGTCGGGGATGGGATCCAGGGCGCCATCGGCCGGGCGCACGCTGGCATTGGTGACGCCTGCGCGCTCCAGGTTTTCGCGTGCCATGAGGGCGAGCTGGGGATCGAGTTCGAGCGATACCACCTGGGCGGCCTGGTGCGCCATGAGCGCGGCCATGTAGCCCGAACCGGCGCCGATTTCCAGCACGCGGTCGTCCTTGGTCAGCTGCAGGTCCTGCAGCATGCGGGCCTCGACGTTGGGCTTGAGCATGTACTGGCCGCTGCGCAGGGCGGCCTGGGGCTCGCCCTGCAGGGGGATTTCCATGTCCACAAACGCCATGGCGCGGTAGGCCTGGGGCACAAAGTCTTCACGGTGCACCTGATCCAGCGTTTCCAGCACGGCAGACGCCACCACGTTCCAGGTGCGGATCTGCTGCTCGATCATGTTGTAGCGCGCCTGGGTGGTGGGGCAGCTGGTGTCGGCGGTGGTGTTCAGAGGCATGTTCATGGAAAGGGCTCCAAAGAGGAATGGGTGGGGCAGGTCGGGACAAACCCTTGATTTTAGTTCGCTGCGGCCTGCTTTTTGCCCCAATGGCGGCGTGCCCATTGCGCCAGATCGTCCATGTAGCAATAGACCACCGGCACCACCACCAGGGTGAGCAAGGACGAGGTGATCACCCCGCCGATCACGGCCTGGCCCATGGGGGCGCGCTGCTCGGCGCCTTCGCTCAGTGCAAAGGCCAGCGGCACCATGCCGAAGACCATGGCCAGCGTGGTCATGAGGATGGGGCGCAGGCGCACGCGGGCCGCCAGCAGCAGCGCCTCGGCGCGCGGCAGGCCGGGCACGGTGCGGCCCTGGTCGTCGGTGTGCTCGTCGCGGGCCCGGATGGCAAAGTCCACCAGCAGGATGGCGTTCTTGGTCACCAGCCCCATGAGCATGACCACCCCGATGACCGAGAAGATGGACAGCGTGGAGCGGAACATCATCAGCGCCAGCACCACGCCGATGAGCGTGAGCGGCAGCGAGGTCATCAGCGCCAGCGGCTGCAAAAAGCTCTTGAACTGGCTCGCCAGGATCATGTAGATGAAGATGATGGCCATGGCCAGGGCCGAAACCGCGTAGGCAAACGACTCCTGCATGTTCTTGGTGGAGCCGCCGAACTGGTAGCGGTAGCCTGGCGGGAAGGCCGTGCTGTCGAGCACCTTGCGGATGTCGGCCGACACCTCGCCCGCCGAGCGCTGGTACACGTTGGCGTTGACGGCCACTTCGCGTGTCAGGCTGCGCCGGTTGATCTGGTTGGGGCCGGTGGATTCGCGCACCTGCGCCACCTGGCCCAGGCGCACGATGCGGCTGCTGCCATCGGCGGCGCTCAGGGCAAAGGGCAGGTATTCCAGGTCCTGCGGGTTGTCGCGGGCGTCGGGGGCCAGGCGCACGTTCACGTCGTAGGTCTGGTTGTCGGGCGCGCTCCAGTTGCCCACCGTCTGGCCGGCAATCAGCGTGCGCAGCGACTGCGCCATGGACATGACCGACAGGCCCAGGTCCGAGGCCGCGTCGCGCCGCACGTCCAGCGCAATCACCGGCTTGTCGGGCTTGACGCTCGAATCCAGGTCCACCAGGCCGGGGATGCCGCGGATCCTGGCGCTGATCTCGCGCGTCAGCCGCGCCAGCTCCTGCTGGTCCGGGCCCTGCAGCGAGAATTCGATCTGCTTTTGCCCGCCCACGGGGTCGAGCAGGCCCACGTGCGTGACCGTGATGCCAGGGATGGCACGCAGCTGCTCGCGCAGCACTGCGGACATTTCGTCCACGTTGCGCTTGCGCTCCTTGCGGTCGGCCAGCCGGATGTAGATGCTGGCGTAGATCTTGCCCTGCGTGGTGCCGGTGTTGATGGTCGAGAGCGTGTAGCGCACCTCGGGCATTTCGCGGATCACGGCCTCGACCTGGCGGGTCTTCATCTCGGTGGCCTCGATGGACGCACCCACCGGCACGTAGAAGTTGACCATGGTCTCGGAGAAGTCGGCCTTGGGCGCAAACTCCGTGCCCAGCATGGGCACCATGAAGACGCTCAGCCCAAAGATGCCCAGCGCCAGCGCCAGGGTCTTGAGCTTGTGCACCAGCGACCAGCGCAGCATCTTCTGGTAGAACCCGGCCAGCGCGTCGGTGGCATGGTCGAACCAGCCGGTCACGCGGCCTATGGTCTTGTCGTACAGGGTGACGGGCGCCACCTTCTGGCCGTGGGCGTGGATGCTGGGGTCGTGCCACACGCTCGACAGCATGGGGTCGAGCGTGAAGCTCACGAACATCGAAATCAGTACCGCCGCCACGATGGTGATGCCGAACTCGTGGAAGAACTTGCCGATGATGCCGCCCATGAAGCCGATGGGCAGGAACACCGCCACGATGGACAGCGTGGTGGCCAGCACCGCCAGGCCGATTTCCTGCGTGCCGTCCATGGCCGCCGCGTAGGGGCCCTTGCCCATTTGCACATGGCGCACGATGTTCTCGCGCACCACGATGGCATCGTCGATCAGCAGGCCCACGCACAGGCTCAGCGCCATCAGCGTAATCATGTTGATGGTGAAGCCGAACATGTGCATGAACAAAAAGGTGCCGATGAGCGCGATCGGCAGCGTCAGTCCGGTGATGACGGTGGAGCGCCAGGAGTTGAGGAACAGGAAGACGATCAGCACCGTGAGGAGGGCGCCCTCGAACAGCGTCTGGCGCACGTTATTCACGGCCACGCGGATGGGGCGCGCGCTGTCGCCAATGGTCTCCAGCCGCACGCCGGGGGGCAGCTCCTTGCGCAGCGCCTGCACGGCGGCGTTCAGGCCATCGACCACGTCGATGGTGTTTTCGCCCTGGGCCTTTTGCACCTGCAGCAGCAGCGTGCGCTCGCCGTTGTACAGGGCCAGGCTCTCGGCCTCCTGCGGGCCGTCCTGCACGCGCGCAATCTGGTCCACGCGCACGGGCTGGCCGCCGCGCCGCGCCACGATGATGCGGCCAAAGTCCTCGGGCCGCTGCATGCGGGCGTCGATCTGCACCATGCGGTCCTGCGTGAGCGAGCGCACCGAGCCCAGCGGCAGGTCCTGGTTTTCGGTGCGCACGGCCTGCGCCACCTGATCCGGGGTGATGGCGTAGGCCTCCAGCGCCTTGGGGTCCAGGTAGATGTTGATTTCGCGCTTGGTGGCGCCCACCAGCGTCACGGCGCCCACGCCGCGTACGTTCTCCAGGCGCTTTTTGAGTGTCTGGTCGGCCCAGGTGGTCAGTTGCACCGCGCTCTGGCGGGTCTTGTCGTCGCCATCGGGCAGCACGGCCAGTGACCACACGGCGCGGCTGGACGGGTCAAAGCGCAGCACGCGCGGCTCCTTGACCTCTTCGCGGAACTGGGTGCGCACGGTGGCCATCTTCTCGCGCACGTCTTCGGCGGCCTTGCGGCCGTCGATGTGCAGCTCGAACTCGATGATGACGACCGCCGTGCCTTCGTAGCTGCGCGAGGTCAGGGCATTGATGCCCGCGATGGAGTTGACGCCTTCCTCGATCTTTTTCGTCACCTCGCTCTCGACGATTTCAGGCGAGGCGCCAGGGTAGTCGGCCGTGATGACGACCACGGGGAAATCGATTTCCGGGAACTGGTCCACCTTGAGGCGCTGGTAGGAAAACACCCCCAGCACCACGATGGCCAGCATGACCATGGTGGCAAACACCGGATTCTTGAGGCTGACCTTGGTGAACCACATGCCGTGTCCTCAGCGTGCCGATGCGGCCGGTGCCGCCGCGCTGGCGGCGGGGGCTGCCGCTGGGGCAGAAGAGGGCGCTGCAGCCGCGTCGGGCAGGCGCAGCCGCGTGCCCACGGGCATTGCGCCCACGCGTCCGGCCAGCACGGCGGCGCCCTCGGGCACGCCCTGCACGGCCACCAGGGTCTGGCCCTGGGCTTCAAAACGCTCGCCCTGGCGCACGGGCAGGTGGGCTACGCGGCCCTGGTCGGCCACTTGCACATAGGGTTCGGGCCGGTCGATGCGCACCGATTCCAAAGGCACCACCAGCCGCTGCACCTGCCCCACATCCAGGCGGCCTTGCACGAACAGGCCATGGCGCAGCGTCGGGGTGTTGGGGCCGCTGTCTATGCCCAGGTACACGGGCACGGCACGGTTGCCGCTTTGCGCGCTGGGGTTGATGCGCAGCACCGTGGCCTGTACGGTCTGCCCGCCGCCTTCGATGGACAGTTGCGCCTTCTGGCCTACGCGCACGCCCAGTGCGTCGGTGGGTGCAAGCTGCGCTTCCAGTTCCATGCGCGAAAGATCCACCACCTCCAGGATGCGTGCATCCACGGCCACGCGTTCGCCGTTTTGCACCAGGCGCTGCGCCACCTGCCCGGTCAGCGGGCTGCGCAGCACGGCATCGGCCAGTGACTTCTGGGCCACGTCCACGGCGGCCAGCGCCGCCTGGTGGCTGGCCTGGGCAGCGCCGAGGTTGGCCTGCGAGGTGTCCAGCGCGGTGCGCGAAATAAAGCCCTGGTCCACCAGGGCACGGTTGTTGTCGAACTGGCGCTGCGCAATGTCCACCTGGGCGCGTGCGGCGTCGGCCTGCTGCTGCGCCTGGCGCACGCGGGCCTGCAGCTCGGTGGGGTCTATGCGCGCCACTTCCTGGCCTGTGCGCACGCTGTCGCCTTCACGCAGCGCAAGGCCCTGTACCTCGCCCGGCACCCGCGCCTTGATGACGGCCGTCTGCACGGCGCGCACCGTGCCGGTCAGGGGCACGGTCAGCGGCAGGTTCTGGCGCTGCGCCACCCACAGTTCGTTGCTGGCGATCTGCATGACCACTTCAGGGCTGGCAGGGGTGGCCAGGGCCTGCTGCTGCGCCTTGCGCGCACCCAGGGCGCGCAGCGTACCTGCGCCAACAAGGACGACAACAAGGGCGGCGATGGTCCAGGGAATCCAGCGTTTCATGGGGGAGCTCAGGGATGGGGGGAGGTGGGTGGCGCCTCGTCGGGCGAGGCCAGCAGGCCGTGGAGCAGGGTTTCAACCTGGCTGTGGAGATACGCCTCAGGCTGGAAGTCCAAGCCCACGGGCACGCAGGCGCCCACAGAGTGTTTCCACAGCATCAGGAAGATCATGGGCGCCAGTACGGCGTAGACGGCGTAGTCCAGCGCAACCGGGCGGAATTCACCCCGATCCACGCCGCGCTGCAGCAGCGCACGGATCATTGCCTGGCCCGGCAGGATGACTTCCTGCTGGTAGAAGGCCGTGATGTCGGGGAAGTTGCAGCCCTCGCTCAAAATGAGCTTGGTGATGCCCGAGGCGCGCGTGCAGCCGATGGACTCCCACCAGGAGCGGTAGCCATAGCGCAGCATGTCGGCGGTGCTGCCCTCGTAGTGCTGCAGTTCGTTGCGCCATTGGGCAAAGCGGCCCACGATGTTCTCGCGCACCACGGCCTTGAACAGCTCTTCCTTGCTGGGGAAATACAGGAACAGCGTTCCCTTGGAGACCCCGGCCCGCGCGGCCACTTCCTCCACCCGCGTGGTGGCATAGCCTTTTTCCACAAACAGGTCGAGCGCGGCGTCCAGCAATTCGCCGGGGCGCGCTTCCTTGCGGCGCTCGCGTTTGCTGTGGGAGGGGGGCAGGGCGGAATCGGGCAAGACGGAACCAAGTTAATGACTGACTGGTTAGTAATGTAGCAAAGGAGGATGCCAGGGTCAATCTGCAGTGCAGCTTCTTGTTGTTGCATTTTGTTGCCTCATCGTGTGCTTTGGAGGCGCAGCGGTGCAGCGCTGTGCCAACACAATCCGCCATCACATCGTCCACGAAAGGTCCGCATGGACATGCAGGTGACACGGCAAATGGTGCAATGCAGCCCGGCAGGCAATAGGCCTGTCGGTGGCGCAGTGCTTCCCCTGACCTGGATCGACTACGAAACATTCATCCAGCGCTGCATAGGCCCGTTCCACGGCCGGTTTCGGCTGCGCCATTTTGAATACCACCATCCAGTCCGGCTGCAGCAGGGCTCGCCAGCACGCCTGCGCAAAGAGCAGGCCGTGCGGGTGGCCTATGCCGACTGGGGGCCACGGCATGCCCCGGTGCTGGTCTGCTGCGGCGGGGTGGCAAACACCGCCATGCGCTTCAACTTCCTGGCCTCGGATCTGTGCGCCAGGTTTCGGGTGATTGCCATGGATTGGGTGGGGCGGGGCCAATCCGGCTGGATGCCCCATGAGTCGGACTACGCGCTGTCCACCTATGTGGAGCAGCTACGCCAGTTGGTCGCGCACCTGGAGGTGCGGCAGGCCTTCCTGCTCGGATCGTCCATGGGCGGGAGCGTCGTCATCGAATTTGCCGCTCGCCATCCCCAAAAGGTCCAGGGCATTGTGCTCAACGACATTGGCCCCTACATCCCCAGGGCCCGGCGCAAGCGCCGCGCAGAAACGCTGGCACGGCACTACGTGTTTCGGGAGCCGTCCGAGTTGTTCAGGCGCATAGGGGTTTCCCAGAAAAATGATGGACGCATGGACGATCGCGTTCGCTTCAGCCTGGGCTACTACCAGACCCGGTGGTCTGACGCGGATGGAGGCCGCGTCTACCGCCACGACGTGCGGGCCATGCAGGCCTACCAGAAAGAGGCCGCACAGTGCCTGGACCAATGGGCGAGCTGGGAAAAAGTCTCCTGTCCGGTCTTGCTCATCCATGGCCTGCTCTCCGATGCCTTGCTGCCAGCGACCATTCGGCGCATGGTGCGCAATCCACGCGTGTCGGTGATGCATGTACCCGATACCGGCCACACTCCCGTGCTGTGCGACCCCCACCACACGGGCTTCATCCAGCAATGGTTGTCGGCCCCCCAGGAGCCAGCCACCGCCTGGAGCGTGCTGCATGCACCGCCGCTGTAGCCAGCGCAAGCGGCATGGCAGCACCGGCCGGGCCACCACCCTAATTCCGCATTGTCATCACCGGTCAATCGATTGGTGCACATAATCCGCTCCATGAAAACCCATGACCAGGGCATGCCCGCCTTTTTTGCCGATGCCCCCAGCCTCACCGTGCGCGACCCGCTGGCCCAGTTTTTGGGCGCAGCGCAGGACGGCGTCATGGAATACCGCTACGCCGACGCCGTGCGCCTGGCTGGCCACTCCTGCCCTACGGTGGCAGGCGCCTGGCTGATGACTGTGCACGGCCTGCGCGCGCTGTACGGCAGCGGCCTGCCTGTGCGCGGCGAGGTCCAGGTCTGGATGCGCGATGCGCGCGACAGCGGCGTGACCGGCGTGATTTCCTCCGTGGCGCAGCTGCTGACCGGCGCGGCGCCTGAAACGGGCTTCCAGGGCATAGGCGCGGCGCACCTTTTTGCGCGCCACAACCTGCTGGCCTTTGGCGCAGCCACCCTGGAAGGCGTGCTGGGCCTGCGCCGCACGGACACGGGCAAGGCCGTGCAGGTCAGGCTCGACGCCTCTGTCGTGCCCTGGCCCGACGAAATGAAAACCCTGATGCCCAAGGCCGTGACAGGGCAGGCCAGCCCCGCCGAACTGGCGCGCTTTGCCGAACTGTGGCAAGGCCGCGTGCGCACGATGCTGGTCGAGCACGCCGACGACACCACCATGGTGCAAGTGAGCGACTGGGCCTGAGCGGCTGAGAAAGTACCCCCATGACCGCGCCAGGCTCCACCGACCAGCCCCTGTCCACCCTCACCCTGGGCGGCGGGTGTTTTTGGTGCCTGGACGCGGTGTACCGCCGCGTGCGCGGCGTAGTGGCGGTGGAGTCGGGCTACTGCAACGGCCATGTGCTGCAGCCCAGCTACGAACAGGTCTGCCGCGGCGACACCGGCCACGCCGAGGTGGTACGCCTGCAGTTCGACCCCGCCCAGGTGAGCGCGCGCGAGCTGCTGGAAATCTTCTTCTGCATCCACGACCCGACCACCCCCAACCGCCAGGGCAACGACGTGGGCCCGCAGTACCGCAGCGGGGTGTACTTTGAAGACCCGCAGCACGCCGAACAGGCGCGGAGCATCATCCACACCCTGGAGCGCGAAGGCGGCCTGGGCGCCCCCGTGGTGACCGAGGTGCTGCCGCTGCACAACTACAGCCCCGCCGAGGACTACCACCAGGACTACTTCACGCAGCACCCGCACCAGGGCTACTGCGCCTACGTGGTCGGCCCCAAGGTCGAGAAGTTTCGCAAGACCTTTGCCCATTGCCTGAAGTAGCCGTATCGGAATGAGGCCCGCCCCCCACGCCCTGCAGCGCATCTTCCGGTGCGCACGCCAGCCCGCCGGGTTGCGGCGCGGCCTGCCTGCGCTGGGTGGCGAGCGCCTTCTGCTGGCCTGGCTGCTGTGTGCCTTGCTGGCCGCGCCGCTGTTGGGGCGCTTGCACGCCCTGGCGCACCCCGTGGGGCATGCACATGCGCACAGCCTGCAAGCTGCGCCAGCCACGGCCCCGGCGCATGGGCTGGCCCAACTGCTGGCAGCGCACCCCACGGCCAGCGATTGCCTGTTGTTCGACCACCTGGCCCTGGCCGATGCTGCCCCCAGCGCAGCAGGCGCCATGGCAAGCCTGCCGCCACCGGCCCAGCCGGTGCAGGCGGCCCATTGCGCACCGGCCACGGTGTGCCCAGCGCAGTACCACGCCCGTGGCCCGCCCGATGCGGCGCAACACCTGTCTTCTCTTGCCTGAATGCTATTGAATTGATAGCTGCTAGCGCTTATGGATAGGGCGCTACAGGCCATTTTCATTGAAATTTTTGACGACCACCCCTGGCCGTGCGCCGCCGTGCGCGCATGCTGCCCTGGGGGCGGTCGCGCTTGTGACTTGGAACCCACCATGCAAACCTTTGCCCCCATTCCCTGCCTGCCCCGCCTGCGCCCTGTGGCGCTGGCGGTTGCCATTTCCTGGGGCGGCGCTGCGGCTGCGCAGCAGCCATCCACCCCGCAAGACCCGGCGCCCAGCCTGCCCGATGTGACCGTATCCGCCAGTGGCCTGCAACTGGGTGCCAGCGACATGACCACCCCCGCCAGCGTGCTCGAAGGCGATGAACTCGTGCAACGCCGCGAGGCCACGCTGGGCGAAACCCTGGCGGGCGAGCCCGGCATCACCAGCAGCCACTTCGGCGCCGGGGCCAGCCGCCCCATCATCCGCGGCATGGACGGCCCGCGCGTCAAGGTGCTGAGCGACGGCGCTGAGCTGCACGACGCCTCCACCCTCAGCCCCGACCACGCCGTGGTCTCCGAACCCCTGCTCGCCACCCAGATCGAAGTGCTGCGCGGCCCCTCGGCCCTGGTGCACGGTGACGGCGCCGTGGGCGGCGTGGTCAACGTGCTCGACGGCAAGGTGCCCACCGCCGTCCCCGCCAAGGGCTACGAAGGCAGCCTGGAACTGCGCGCCAACAGCGGCGCCAGCGAGAAGGCGGGCGTCATCTCGCTCACCGGCGGCACCGGCAACCTGGCCGTGCATGTGGAAGGCGTGGCGCGCGACGCCGCCGACTACCGCGTAGGCCCCGGCTGGGTGCACGAAGACCATGTGGACCGCAAGGTGCCCGGCAGCTTCAACCGCACCGACACGGGCAGCGTGGGCATATCCTGGGTGGGCGAGCGCGGCTACCTGGGCGCCGCCTACACGCGCCAGACCGCCAAATACGGCCTGCCCGGCCACAACCACGGCTTTGAAGGCTGCCACACCCACGGCGACCACCTGCACTGCGGCCACGACGGTGAGGACAACGCCCACGACCACACCCAGGAAGACAACCACAGCGACGTACCCGTGGTAGACCTGCGCAGCGAGCGCCTGGACATCCGTGGCGAGCTGCGCAACCCCTTTGCAGGCTTCACCGCCCTGCGCCTGCGCGCCGGCATCACCGACTACCAGCATGACGAGGTGGAAGACGGCACCCCCGTCACCACCTTCAAGAACAAGGCCCACAGCGCCCGCGTAGAACTGCAGCACGAGCCCCTGGCGGGCTGGCGCGGCATGCTGGGCGTGCAGGCATCGCAACGCCGCTTCAGTGCCGAGGGCGACGAGGCCTACATCCAGCCCACCACCACGCGCCGCGCAGGCCTGTTCGCGCTGGAGGAATACCGCTGGGGCGATTGGCGCTTCGAGGCCGCCCTGCGCCACGACCGCCAGACGGCCCAGGCAGAGACGAGCGGCATTGAGCGCAGCCACAACGGCACCTCGGCATCGCTGGGCGCGGTGTGGAAGTTCCGCCCCGGCTACCAGCTAGGCGCCAGCCTCACCCACGCCAGCCGCGCCCCCACGCCCGAAGAGCTGTACGCCCGCGGCCTGCACATGGCCACCGCCACCTACGAGCGCGGCGACGCCAGCCTGCGCGCGGAAACGTCGAACAACATCGACCTGAGCCTGCGCAAGACCAGCGGCGACACCACCTTCGGCGTCAGCGTGTTCCGCAACCGCATCAACGGCTACATCCACGGCACCACGCTGGACGAGCTGGACGGCCTGCAACTGCTGCAATACGCCCAGCAAAACGCCACCTTCACCGGCATCGAAGCCCAGGTGCGCCAGCGCCTGAACCGCCATGTGGGCCTCACCCTGTTCGGCGACGCCGTGCGCGCCCGCCTGCAGGACGGCAGCCTGCTCCCCCGCATCCCCCCGGCCCGCGCCGGCCTGCGCCTGAACGCCACCTGGAACGCCTGGCAAGGCCAGGTGGAATGGCTGCAAGTGGCCCGCCAGAGCCGCGTGGCCGCCTTCGAGCAGCCCACGCCCGGCTACGGCATGCTGAACCTGGGCGTGAGCTACAGCGGGCAGACGAATGGCACGCCCTGGCAGGTGTACCTGAAGGGCAACAACCTAACGGACCGTCTGGCCTATGCGCACACCTCCTTCATCAAGACCGCCGCGCCTTTGATGGGGCGCAATGTGACGGTGGGGGTGAGGATGGCATTCTGACGGGTGATGCCGTCGTGATGTGAGCGAGCCAGCGGCGGGGGAGGGCGCTGCTGGCTTGCGGTGTGAAACCCTCAAATACTCTACGCGAGCGAGGTGCTGAAAAAATTAGCAGGTTTGCTGCTAGGGTGACGGCAACCGAGATAACGCCATGAAGTTGACCGAAGAATCCATGAGCGTCCTGGAGGCAGGCATTCCCAAGCTGGCACAGGGCGCCTTTCAGCGCGCGCACTACCAGGCATTGACCACCAGCGGCAAGGTGTGCGCGCTGTCAACGGCACGTTGGTAGAAACCTATGCCGACGGCTCCGAGACAGTGGTGCGTGCTATTCACAGCCCGGTAAAGGTTGCCATGGGCGCCAGGTACAAGCTCAAGGCCCGCGCAACCGCAGCTTGATGAGCGCCGTTCAGCCCCGGCTACGCATGTTTGCAGGCCCGAATGGCTCGGGCAAAAGCACGCTCAAGGATGTCAATTGGCTGGGCGTTTACGTCAACGCCGACGACATCGAGGCCGAGATCCGTGCGCATGGTTTCGCGTCGGTCAAGCCCTATGGGGTCTCCGCCACACAGGCTGAGTTACTTGCATTTTTTGCAGGTTCGGACTTCCTGCGTGAGCAGGGCCTGGACGCCGATGCACAAAAGATCCAGCTGAAACATGGCCGGGTCATTTTTGATGCTGTGGCGGTGAATTCGTACTTCGCCTCGGTGCTGGCGGATTTCATCCGCAATGACCTGCTGCGCCGGAAAAAGTCATTTACCTTCGAGACGGTGATGTCCACGCGCGCCAAGGTGGAATTTTTCTGCCGTGCGCGCAAGCAAGGGGTCAAAACCTATCTGTACTATGTGGCCACCGAAGACCCGGAGATCAACATTTCCCGGGTAGCGCACCGGGTTCGCATGGGCAAGCACGATGTGCCTCGGAACAAAATCATTGAGCGTTACCACCGGTCTTTGGCTCTGCTGGCGGATGCCGTCACCTGTGATATCTCGCACCGTTTAGTTTATCCTGCAGGTTCTGCAGATTATGCGTTGGATGTCATGATAGATTCGAAGAACATTGCACCGTATGGCTGGTACGTTGGCTCGTACCTCCTAAGGTTTATCGAGCTCGCCGAAGAAGGCAATGAAGATCCTGAACGTCGCTTTGTCACATGGGAAAACACAGTTCTCGTGAAAGCCAACAATCTTGATGAAGCCTACGACAAAGTGGTTAAGGTTGCTATGCAAAGCACCGAACCATACAAGGGCGGTTCGGAGGGAATTGATGTTCAATGGGTTTTCGAAGGAGTGACCAATCTCTTACCCATCTACGAAGAAATTGAAGATGGCGCTGAAATCATGTGGGGTGACCATGCCCCTCGGAAACTAAAGAACATCCGGAAACAGGCAAGGAGAAAAAGTGAGTTCTTCCAGTAGGCACATGTTAATGCTCAACAATTCTGCCCAGCGGACAGTCAGCCATCTGCGCTGACTGCTGTTGACCTTTGTCGTTAAACCAAAGAATGCACGACCTCGCCGATCGTTTGTTATCAGCCCGCCGAAGGGGATGGCTCCGTTCTCGGCCTGTCTTTGAAAACTCCGGCCTGGTGTCGGAAGACGATTTGGCCGCGCTCGAGCAGCGGGTTTGCTGTCTCCTGCCGCCTGACTTGAAGGCGTGGCTTTCTTTGGCGGGGTACGGGGACATTGACCAGACTTTCAGCATCAGGAATGAGTGGTTTCAGCCAGTCCGGAATGGTGAGCTCAAAGGTGGCTGTCGCTTCGCACAGGACGAACTTGGAAATTTCTATGCCTTTGGGCCCGCGCATGAGCGACTGATGTTCTTTTCACGGTCTGAACCCGGTTACGCTGTCTTAGCGCCGTCGTTTCAAGATTTTGAACCTGCGATGCACAATATAAATTCATCGTATCACGATATCCTTTTGTCTTGATATGCAAACAAAATAGATCACGCGCTTGTGATTTTGTATATGTTATTTGATTATTTCCTGTCATCGCATGGATGTTTGGCGGCCTTTTTGTATGGCCATGGACGCGCTATTTTCTCGAGCGCACAGATAAAAGGCTTCGCTGGTTAAGGATTGTTTTTTAGGGCGTCTCATTCTGATTGGCTTGTCGTTTGTTTATATTATTTATGCTTCGGATGCCTATCAGCGTGACTGGGAGTATTCCTTGGTCTGCCCATATTTCATCGGTGCGCTATCACCCGTGCCGTCGATTGGCTTGATTTTATTGGGAAGTATCACCCAAAGTAGGGTTAAAAATAATCTGGCATTCTAGTTGCACTGCATGATGCAATTGACTGAAGGTGCCAGCATTTGTCTTGCAAATTTTGCCTTTATTGTGGAAAACCAAGTGGTGGTTAAATAATGTTTTCTATTCGTTTATTGATTTCGATAATTTGTGTATTTATCATAAATCAGTATGCAAATGCAAATGAGAGGTTTTCTTCTGATATTGAAATTACGGCGACTGCTACGACCGCTGGATCATACGGTGAGCATTGGCATCTTCACCTCACTCGCAGCGGTGTAGGGTATTTGCAATACTTCAGTAGCGTCCCCCAGGGAAGCGTCATGGGGAATTTCTTCATAGAGACAGAAGCGCTAACCCGCATTGAGAGCGAGGCGCGGGCGCGTGGTTTCGACAAACTTTCCAAGAGAATCGAACCAAAATTTCTCCCACTCCATGCACCTCACTACTCGCTTTCAATCCGTGCTGGTAGCGCTAAATACGATGTGCAGGTCAATGATCCAAAGAGTCTCGGTCAGTCTGCCGAACTAGACCAGTTCTGGAGTGTCTGGAACGACATCTGGATGTTGGTACCAATCAGACCTCAGAGTGCTCCGGGCGCAAGCAGCCCATCTGTCCAGCAGATCAACCCTGGCAGGCAGTCTGTTGACCTTACTCGTTAAGTCAAGCTCTTTACCCCTTCCCCGCAGGCGCAGCGGCGTCAGCTTGGCTTCGTGGGTGCGCTGGCATTCTGCCCCTGGGCGGGCTGAGGAATTGGATTTGCAAGCAAAATATGGCCCTGGCGCTTTTACAGCAAGCGCCAGTAGCTATTATTTTGGTAGCACGCAAAGCCTGAGGCGTTTTCCGGGGCCGGGCGTGCGCCTTTCTCTTTGCATGTGCGGCCTGTCTTGAATTCCCCTGTTCTTTCTTCGTTCGTGCCCGTGGTGCTGTTCATTGCGCTGGGCTACCTTTCGGGCCGCAAGGGCTGGATTCGTGCGCAGGCGGTCAAGGATTTGTCCAACCTCGTGTTCATGGTGTTGGCGCCTGCGCTGCTGTTTCGCACCATGGCCGGGGTGCATGTGCAGGAGCTCGATTTCGGGCCCATTGCGGTGTACTTTGGCGGGGTGGCGCTGGTGTTTGGCGCTACGCTGGCCTGGGCGGGGTTCAGCACCCTGGGCGCGGTGCGCGCGCTGGGCCATACGTTCAGCAACAACGTGATGGTGGGGGTGCCGCTGGTGGGGCTGGTGTTCGGGCAGGCGGGGCTGGTCACGCTGTTCACACTGATTTCGGTGCATGCGCTCATCCTGCTCACCGTGGCGACGGTGGTGCTGGAGCTGGCCCTGGCGCGCAACCAGCCCGGCGGTGCCGATGGCCAGGCCCATGTGCCGCCGGCGCTGTGGCGCATGGTGCTGCAGGCCTTGTGGAGCGGCCTGGTGCACCCGGTGCCGCTGCCCATCATTGCGGGCCTGCTGTATGCGCAAACCGGCTGGCCTATTCCGCCGCTCATCGACAAACCCCTGCAGTTGCTGGGCCAGGCCCTGGGGCCGCTGGCGCTGCTGCTGGTGGGGGTGACGCTGGCGTTCTCCACCGTGGGGCCGCATTTCCGCTCGGCGCTGCGCATTGCCTTGGTCAAGAACACCGTACTGCCGCTGGCCGTGGGTGCCCTGGGCTGGGCGCTGGGGCTGTCGGGCCTGCCCCTGGCGGTGATGGTGACGGCGGCTGCGCTGCCGGTGGGCGCCAATGTGTTCCTGTTTGCCCAGCGCTACGAGGTGGCCCAGGACGAGATGACCGCTGGCGTCACCGTGTCCACTGCGCTGGGCATGGCCACCGTGCCGGTGGTGCTGTGGGTGGTGACGCGCTGGGTGGTGTAGGGCCTGTTCAGGGTGCCAGCCGCTCGCGCACCCAAGCGCTGCCTTCCTGGCGGTAGTGCAGGCGGTCGTGCAGGCGGCTTTTGCGGCCTTGCCAAAATTCCCACTGGTCGGGCTTGAGGCGGTAGCCGCCCCAGTGCGGCGGGCGTGGCGGGTTCAGCATGAACTGGGCACCGTACCTGGCGGCGTTGGCCACCAGTACGCCGCGGCCTGAGATGACCTGGCTTTGCGGGCTGGCCCAGGCGCCGATGCGCGAGTCGAGCGGGCGGCTATGGAAGTACTCGTCGCTCTCGGCCTCGGTCACCTTTTCCACAATGCCTTCGATGCGCACCACGCGCTCCAACTCCACCCAATGGAACTGCAGCGCCGCGTAGGGGTTACCCGCCAACTGGCGGCCTTTGCGGCTTTCGTAGTTGGTGTACCAGACGATGCCGCGCGCATCGAAGCCCTTGATGAGCACCACGCGTGTGCTGGGGCGCAGGTCGCTGCCCACGGTGGCCACGGTCATGGCGTTGGGCTCGGGAATCTGGGCGGCCAGGGCTTCCTTGAGCCACTGGTCGAACTGTTGCATGGGGTCGGCGTGCGAGGCGTCTTCGTTGAGTTCGGCGCGTTCGTAGCTTTTGCGCAGGTCTGCGATGGAGGGGGTGGGGCTGCTCATGCCCCCGATTGTGCCGTGGGTGCGTCGCCCTGGGCGCTTTCGATCAGGCGCTGGAGCGCGCGGTCGTGGATGCCTACGGCGCGCAGGCCTTCGTAGGTGTCCACGGCGTAGTCGCGTGTGCTGCCGTAGCGGCCCTGGGCCTGGGCGAAGATGCGGCGGTACTGCTCCACCGGCAGGGTGCCCGTGTAGTGCGGGCTGCGGCGCGATAGTGTGAATGCCAGCGCCTGCACCGGCCCTTGCGGGGTGTGGCAGGGGAGCCAGCGCGGGTCGTACACGGCCACGGGCATTTCGCGCAGCCACAGGGTGCGCAGCACGGGTTCGCCCTGGGCTTCGCGCACGCGGAACACCACCCCGTGGCAACTGCCGCCGGGCAGCATGCCGAACACCAGGCCGGGGCATTGCGGCGTGCCCCGGTTGACGTGGCTCCACATCTTGAGTGCGCGGTGCCAGCCATGCACCCTGGCGGCGCGGCGTTCGGCGTAGTCAAAGTCGGGCCGCCAGATCAGTGAGGCATAGCCAAACACCCACAGGTCGCCCCGGCCGCCCCAGGTGCGCAGGGTGTGTTCCAGCAAGGGTTCAGGGTCGCGGGTGGAGGGTGCAAAGGCTGTCATGGCGCGGTTTTACAATGCGGGGTTACCTCAATTTTTTCACGGAGTTTCCAAGATGTCGTTCAGCAGTTCCGATGATGACAGCCAGCAGCGCTTTGCCCTGGGTCTGGTGTTTGTCCTGATTGCGCTGGTGGTGGCCAGCGTGGTGGGCACGGTGGTGGTCAAGCGCGGCATGGGCGGCGCCAAGGCCCACGCCGTTGCAGCGGCACCGGCAGCACCGGCTGTGGCCGTAGCGGACGACAGCGCAAGCGTGCGCGTGGAAGACGGCGTGGTCAAGTTCTACTTCGCTACCGGCAAGGCCGACCTGGCCGCAGGCGCCAATGAAGCGCTGGCCGACATCGTCAAGGGCGTGGCTGCAGGGCAGAAAGCCGTGGTCTCGGGCTTCCACGACGCCACGGGCGACGCCGCGCAGAACGCCGAACTGGCCAAGAACCGCGCCCTGGCCGTGCGCAGCGCCCTCCAGTCCCTGGGCGTGGCCGAAGGCAGCATCGAACTCCAGAAGCCCGAAGCCACCCAGGGCAGCGGCAGCAACGCCGAAGCGCGCCGTGTCGAGGTGGTGCTCGCAGGGGCCTGAGCGCCAAGGCGTTCAAAGCGTCAGACTGGCGGTGCATCCACCGCCCGCAGCGCCGCAAGGGCTTGCCCTGCGGCGCTTTGTTTTGGGGTGGGCGCGGTCAGCGGGATGGGGGAGGCGCTGCTACACTCGCGCGCATTTGTTGCTAAAAGTATCAAGACCGCCCTTGGTGCATGCACAGCCTTTGTTTCCATGCGCCACCACACCATTTTTGATACCCCTGTCGTCAACACCCTGCTGCGCGGCCTGTCGCTGGGCTTGCTGCGGCTGGGCGGCTGGAAGGTCGAGGGCTGCCTGCCCCCGCAGGCCGCCAAGAGCGTGCTGATTGCCGCGCCGCACACCAGCAACTGGGATCTGCCCTACACCCTGATGCTGGCCTTTGTGCTGAACCTGCGCGTGTACTGGATGGGCAAGCAGAGCATTTTTCGGGCTCCATTCGGCGGGCTGATGCGCTGGCTGGGGGGAATTCCGGTCAACCGCAGCCAGAACAACAACCTCGTGGCCAGTTCGGCCCAGGCCATGCGCGAGGCCGAGGGCCCCATGCAGCTCATCATTCCGCCCGAGGGCACGCGCGGGCGCACCCGGCACTGGAAGACGGGCTTTTACTTCATCGCCCAGCAGGCGGGCGTGCCCATCGTGCTGGCGTTTGTGGACTATGGCCGCAAGGTGGGCGGCCTGGGGCCACTGTTCGAGCCCACCGGCGACGTAGAAGCCGACATGGCCCGCATCAAGGCGTTCTACGCTCCCATCCAGGGCAAGAACGCACACCAGTTTGATGTTGAATGAAATTTGCCCCTAGCGCTTATCCAATAAGCGCCAGCAGCTATCAATATGGTAGCTAAACAACCACCCCACGGCGATCGATCTTGCGGCTGAGCACGATGCTTGTTTGCGTGCGGTGCACGCCATCGGTCTGGCCGATCTGGTCGAGCAGGGCGTCCAGCCGTTCGTGGCTGGGGCAGCGCAAAAAGGCCAGGTAATCAAACGGCCCGCTCACGGCCGAAACTTCCTCCACCTCGGGCATGGCGGCCAACGCGCGCAGCACCTGGGGGGCGGACTGCGGCAGCACGCTCAGGCTGCACCAGGCGCGCACGGTGGCCTGGTCCATGCGTGTGCCCAGGCGCACGCCATAGCCTGCCACCACACCATCGCGTTCCAGCCGCGCAATACGCGAAACCACGGTGGTGCGCGCCAGCCCCAGGCGCCGCGCCAGCGTGGCTGTGCTCTCGCGGGCATTGGCCTGCAGCAGGCTCAAGAGCTGGCGGTCGGTCTCGTCCAGGGTGGGGTACATGGTGTGTCGGGTGGTTTCGTCGGAATGACGCATATTAAAGCGGTATTCGCCGCATTGCACGCTACACATTGACATTACTCTCGCCTAGCATGCAAGGGTGCTGCACGACAGCTCCACCCCAAGAACCGAGGAGACACACCATGACCACCCCCCGCCGTTCCATCACCATCCTGGGCGCAGGCCATATCGGCTTTGCCATGGCCCTGCTGCTTTCGCGCAGCGGCGACTACGAAGTGCTGGTGGCCGACCGCGACCCGCTGCGCCTGCAAGCCGTGGCGGCGCTGGGCGTAGCCACCTGCACTGCGGGCGACGATGCCGCACTGGCCCGCGCCATTGAAGGGCGCTACGCCGTACTCAACGCACTGCCGTTCCACTGCGCCGTGGGCGTGGCCGCCCTGTGCGCGCGCGCCGGGGTGCATTATTTTGACCTGACCGAGGACGTGCAAAGCACCCAGGCCATCCGCGAGCTGGCCAACGCAGCACGCAGCGTGCTGATGCCGCAGTGCGGCCTGGCGCCGGGCTTCATCGGCATTGTGGGCAACGACCTGGCGCGGCGCTTTGATGCGCTGCACCAACTGCGCATGCGCGTGGGCGCGCTGCCGCGCTACCCGCAAGGGGCGCTGCGCTACAACCTGACCTGGAGCACCGAGGGCCTGATCAACGAATACTGCAACCCCTGCGAGGCCATCGTGGACGGCGCCAAGACCACCGTGCCCGCGCTCGAAGGGCTGGAAACCTTTGCGCTGGACGGCGTGGAGTACGAGGCCTTCAACACCTCGGGCGGCCTGGGCACGCTGACCGAAACCCTGGCGGGCCGTGCGCGGCAGGTGGACTACAAGTCCATCCGCTACCCTGGGCACTGCGCCATCCTGAAGCTCCTGCTCAACGACCTGCGCCTGCGCGAGCGGCGCGATCTGCTCAAGGAGATTTTCGAGGCCGCCATTCCCACCACGGAGCAGGACGTGATCGTGGTGTTTGCCAGCAGCACGGGGGTGCAGGGCGGCCGCCTGGTGCAGGAGTCGCACTCCTCGCGCATTCTGGGCTGCGAGGTGCAGGGCCACCGCCTGAGCGCCATCCAGCGCACCACGGCCGCAGGCATTTGCGCCGCGCTGGACCTGGTGGCCCAGGGCAAACTGCCGCAGCAGGGCTTTGTGGGGCAGGAACAGGTGGCGCTGGCAGATTTTCTGGCCAACCGCTTTGGCAGCGTATACGCCGCGCAGCCCGAAACCTGCGTCGAGGCCTGCGCGGTGTGAGCTACATGCCCAGCGACTTGAGCAGGTCGTCTGTGTCGCTGGGCGCTGCCGGTGCTGCGGGCGCAGCCTGCACGCCTTGCTCGTGGGCCTGCGCAATCAGGGCATCGGGATCGGGCGCTTCCTGGGGGGCAAAGTCGTAGAGCTTGATGAACTCGGTGCGGTCGATCGCCATTTCCAGGTAGAACAAATGGTTGGACGCGGTGTAGAACGTCACGCGCCGCGCCTCGGGCTGGTCCAGGTTGGCGTCCACGCTCAGCAGCACCTGCTTGTTCAGCGCCATCATCTTGGGCTGGCTCTGGGTGATGTGGGTTTGCAGCTCGCGGTGCACCTTGCTGGTGAAGTCGCCCAGCACCTGGTTCATGAGCTCGCCCATCACGTTGCCCACCTCGTCGGCGGTGAACGAGCCCGCCAGGTCTTCACGCGCCATGCCCATGTGCAGCATGTACTTGGAATACAGCTCCATGGCGGCCTGGGCCGAGAAGTTGATGATGACCAGGCCTGAGAACCCGCCGTCGAACAGCACAAAGCAGCCGATGTCGGGCTTGAGGCAGGTGCGCGTGATGCGCTGCACCATGCCGGAGTAGTGGATTTCGCTCTGCGTGGCCTTGTTCAGCACCCGGGTGACCGAGTTGCACAGGCTGGTGAGGATGTCTTCGATGCCGTACACGACGGGGTTGTCTGCGGTTTTCATGCTGATGGTGTTGGATGGCTGACCTGCCCATAGCATAGGGCAGGCGCAGGCATCCGGCCAGATGTTTCCGCTTGTTTTCAGGCCTGCAGCGTGCTGCACGCAACGCGCCGAATGTTCAGCGTGCGCCAGGGCGCTGGTACATGGCCTCGATGGCGGCGGCATGGCGCGCCAGCAGGTTGGCGCGCTTGAGCTTGAGCGTGGGGGTCATCATGCCGTTCTCGATGCTCCAGGGCTCGGTCACCAGGTGCACCGCACGGGGCACGGCATAGCGCGCAAAACCCGCCGTGTGCCGTGCGATGCGGGCCAGCGCCTCTTGCTGCACGGCGGGGTGGGCCAGGCTGGCGGGGTTCTTGGGGTCCAGCCCCAGGCCGTGCGCCAGGCGCTGCCATTCCTCGGGGTGGACCACCGCCACGCAGGCAATGAAGGGCAGGTTCTCGCCCACCACAAAGGCCTGTTCAAACAGCGGGTCGGAGGTCACGGCCAGTTCCAGGTCGGCCGGGGGGACTTTCTCGCCGGTGGAGGTGACGATGATTTCCTTGATGCGGCCCCGGATGTGGATGCGCCCATCCAGAATCTCGGCCTGGTCGCCCGTGCCCAGCCAGCCGTCGGCCGAGAGGATGCGCGCCGTGTCCTCGGGCCGTTTCCAGTAGCCCTGCATCACGATGGGGCCGCGCACCTGCAGTTCGCGGTTCTCGCCAATGCGCACCTCCACGCCCGGCAGCGCCCGGCCCACGCTGGCGGGGTGGTTGTCGTCCAGCGCATTGACGGCCACCACAGGCGCCGTTTCGGTCATGCCGTAACCTTGCAGCACGGGCAGGCCCAGGCCCAGAAAACAGCGCGCAATGCTGGCCGACAGCGGCGCCCCCCCGCTGATGGCCACGCGCACACGTCCGCCAAACTGCGCCAACAGCGGCCTGGCCACCAGGCGCTGCAGCAGCGGCCAGGGCAGGGCGGCCCACAGGCCTGCGGCCCGGGCGTCGTCGGCGCCGGGGGCGGGCAGCCCGTGGGCGGCACAAAAGCGCCGCCAGCCCACGGCCACGGCGGCCTCGAACAGCTGGGTGCGCAGGCGCGAGGGGGCCAGCGACTCCAGCACCTTGGCGTGCACGCGTTCGTAAATGCGCGGCACCGACACCAGCACCGTGGGGCGCACCGTGCGCAGGTCTTCGGACAACTGCGCCACCGAGCGCGCATAGGCCACGCAGCACCCCGCCGCCATGGGCAGGTAGTAGCCCGCCGTGCGTTCAAAGGTGTGCGACAGCGGCAGGAAGGACAGAAACACATCGTCCGCCGTGGGCGTGACGCGCTGCAGCACCGCCTTGACGTCGGCCATGACGTTGGCGTGCGTCAGCATCACGCCCTTGGGCTTGCCCGTGGTGCCCGAGGTATAGACGATGGCGGCCAGGTCGCCTGCCTGCGGCGGCGTGACCGGGTGCACATGGGTGGCGCCCTGTGCCAGCCAGTCGGCAAGCGTCCAGCGCGGCACCGGGGCCTGCGGATCGCTGGCCTGCGTAGGCTGGGTGACCAGCACGCAGCGCAGGTGCGGCAGATCGGTGCCTACGGCATGGATTCGCTCCCACTGCTCCTCGCGCTCCAGCACCAGCACCGAAGCCTCGCAGTCCGACAGGATGTAGGCAATGCTGCCGGGGTTGTCGATGGCGTGCAGCGGCACAGGCACATGGCCGCAGGCCAGCGTGGCCTGGTCGATGCTCATGGCGTCCAGCCCGTTGGGCTGCAGGATGGCGATGCGCGCGCCCTGGGGCAGTGCCATGGCGGCCAGCGCCTGGCTCCATTGCCGCACGCGCTGCGCAGCCTGGGCCCAGCTCAGGGTCTGCCAGCTTTGGCGGGCAGGATCAAAGGCCTGGTAGGCGGGCGCATCAGGGGTTTGGGCGGCGCGAAAGGCCAGCAACGCGGGCAGCGTCTGCACCGCTGCAAGGGCTTGGGGAAGGGACGTCATGGAGCGATGGGGGCAGGGTGCGCAGCCGCACCGGACGCAGGGTTAACCCTGAAACTATAGCGCTCCAGCCGCAATGGCCCTGTCGCGCAGAGGCTTGCAGCGCGTTATGCCGCGGCTTCCAGCCCCTGGTGGAAATGGTCTTGCATGGCCTGGCGCGTGGCCTCGGCGTCGTGCGCGCACAAGGCCTGCATCAGCCTGCGGTGCTCTTGCAGCGAGTCGTCGATACGCCCCTGCTTGAGCAGCGAGTTGTGGCGGTTGAGCTTCATGACCTTGCGCAGGTCGGCCACCATCTGGCTGCGCCAGCGGTTGTCGGCCAGCTCCAGCAGACGCATGTGAAAGCGCTCGTTGATGGCGAAAAAGCGGTCGCGCTCGTTGGTGGCGGCTTCCAGTTCGTCGTGCAGGGCCTGCAGGGACTGCAGCTGTGCCGCACTGGCCTGGGCTGCCACCACGGCGGCGGCGTCGCTCTCCAGCAGGCTGAGCAGGTGGTACACGTCGCGCAGGTCTTTTTCCGACATCTCGGTCACATAGGCGCCCCGGCGCACCTTCATGGTGACCAGGCCCTCGGCGGCCAGCACCTTGAGCGCCTCGCGCAGCGGTGTGCGGCTGATGCCCAGTTCGTCGGCAATCTTGAGCTCGTCGATCCAGCTGCCGGGTTCCAGCTCGCGCCGAAAAATGCGCTGGCGCAGCAGCTCGGCCACGTCTTCGTACAGGGCGCGGGGGGTGAGGGTGACGGCAGACATGGGTGCGATTGTAAGCTGCAAACAATATTTTGAATGAATAATTATGAATGATGTAAACTCGCCGTTACACAGGGAACACCCTGTACCCAGAGCAACGCAACCGCCGGAGAACACCCGCCATGAGTGACACCCCCCCCCACCCAGCGTCCGAATTCGCCAATGCCAGCTTGGCAGACTGGGCCAAGGCCGCAGCCAAGTCGGCCCCTGGTGGCGATGTGAACGCGCTCAACTGGGTGACACCCGACGGCATCACCGTCAAGCCGCTCTATACCGCGCAAGACACGGCCCACCTGCCGTATGCCAACACGCTGCCGGGCTTTGAGCCCTACGTGCGCGGCCCCCAGGCCACCATGTACGCGGTGCGGCCCTGGACGATCCGCCAGTACGCGGGCTTTTCCACCGCCGAAGAATCCAACGCCTTCTACCGCAAGGCACTGGCTGCGGGCGGACAGGGCGTGTCGGTGGCGTTCGACCTGGCCACGCACCGCGGCTACGACAGCGACCACCCGCGCGTGACGGGCGACGTGGGCAAGGCGGGCGTGGCCATCGACTCGGTCGAGGACATGAAGATACTGTTCGACCAGATCCCGCTGGACAAGGTGAGCGTCTCCATGACCATGAACGGCGCCGTGCTGCCGGTGCTGGCGGGCTACGTGGTGGCGGCAGAGGAGCAGGGCGTCAGCCAGGACAAGCTCAGCGGCACCATCCAGAACGACATCCTCAAGGAGTTCATGGTCCGCAACACCTACATCTACCCGCCCAAGCCCTCGATGCGCATCATCGGCGACATCATTGGCTATACGGCCCGGAACATGCCCAAGTTCAACTCGATCTCGATCTCGGGCTACCACATGCAGGAAGCCGGGGCCAACCAGGCGCTGGAGCTGGCCTTCACCCTGGCCGACGGCAAGGAATACGTGAAGACGGCCATCGCCTCCGGCCTGGACGTGGACGACTTTGCCGGGCGTCTCTCCTTCTTCTGGGCCATCGGCATGAACTTCTACCTCGAAGTCGCCAAGATGCGCGCCGCGCGCCTGCTGTGGTGCCGCATCATGAAGGGCTTTGACGCCAAGAACCCCAAGAGCCTGATGCTGCGCACGCACTGCCAGACCTCGGGCTGGTCGCTCACCGAGCAGGATCCCTACAACAACGTGGTGCGCACCACCATCGAGGCCATGGCGGCGGTGTTCGGCGGCACGCAGAGCCTGCACACCAACGCGCTGGATGAAGCCATTGCGCTGCCCACCGAGTTCTCGGCCCGCATTGCGCGCAACACGCAGCTCATCATCCAGGAAGAAACCCACATCACCAACGTGATCGACCCCTGGGCTGGCAGCTACATGATGGAAAAGCTCACCCAGGACATGATGGACGCGGCCTGGAAGATCATCGAAGAAGTCGAGGCCATGGGCGGCATGACCCAGGCCGTGGACAGCGGCTGGGCCAAGCTCAAGATCGAGGCCGCCGCCGCGCAGAAGCAGGCGCGCATCGACTCGGGTAAGGACGTCATCGTCGGCGTCAACAAATACAAGCTGGCCAAGGAAGACCCGGTCGATATCCTCGAAATCGACAACATGAAGGTGCGCGACGGCCAGATCGCCCGCCTGCAAAAAATCCGCGCCACGCGCGACAATGCCGCGGTGCAGGCCGCGCTCGAAGCGCTCACGGCTGCGGCCGCCAGCGGCGAAGGCAACCTGCTGGACCTGTCCATCCAGGCCGTGCGCCTGCGCGCCACGGTGGGCGAGGTGTCCGACGCGCTGGAAAAAGTCTTTGGGCGCCACCGCGCCGAAACGCAAAAGGTGACCGGGGTGTACGCTGCTGCATACGACTCAGCCGAGGGCTGGGACAAACTCAAGGCCGAGATCGACGCCTTCGCCACGCAGGAAGGCCGCCGTCCGCGCGTGATGATCGCCAAGCTGGGCCAGGACGGCCACGACCGCGGCGCCAAGGTGGTGTCCACCGCGTTTGCCGACCTGGGCTTCGATGTGGACATCGGCCCGCTGTTCCAGACCCCCGAGGAATGCGCGCGCCAGGCCATCGAGAACGACGTGCACGCCGTGGGCATCTCCACCCTGGCCGCAGGCCACAAGACGCTGGTGCCCGCCATCATCAAGGCGCTCAAGGACCAGGGCGCCGACGACATCATCGTCTTCGTGGGCGGCGTGATCCCGGTGCAGGACTATGACTACCTGTACGAATCCGGCGTCAAGGGCATCTACGGCCCTGGCACACCCATCCCTGCCAGCGCGAAGGACGTGCTGGAGCAAATCCGCAAGGCCCGCGCGTGAGCCCTGAAGCCTTGCTCGATGGCATTGTCCGTGGCAGCGCTGCACTGCAGCGCCGCGCCATGGCCAAGGCCATCACGCTGCTCGAATCGACCCGCGCGGACCACCGCGCGCAGGCCGACGCATTGCTCACCGCGCTGCTGCCGCACACGGGCAAGGCGTTCCGGCTGGGCATCAGCGGCGTGCCGGGGGTGGGCAAGAGCACCTTCATCGAGGCGCTGGGGCTGTACCTGATCGGGCAGGGGCTGCGGGTGGCGGTGCTGGCGGTGGATCCGTCGAGCAGCGTTTCGGGCGGTTCCATCCTGGGCGACAAGACGCGCATGGAGCACCTCTCGATGAACGAGAGCGCCTACATCCGCCCCAGCCCCAGCGGCGGCACGCTGGGCGGCGTGGCCGAGAAGACGCGCGAGGCCATGCTGGTCTGCGAGGCGGCGGGCTACGACGTGGTCATCGTCGAGACCGTGGGCGTGGGCCAGAGCGAAACCGCCGTGGCCAACATGACCGACATGTTCGTGCTGCTGCAGCTGCCCAACGCGGGCGACGACCTGCAGGCCATCAAGAAGGGCGTGATGGAGATCGCCGACCTGGTGGCCATCAACAAGGCCGACATCGACAAGGCCGCTGCCACGCGCGCCGAGGCGCAGATTGCATCCAGCCTGCGCCTCTTGAGCCAGCATGGCAACCCTGAGCATGCCTTCCACGACCAGACCCTGTGGCACCCGCAGGTGGTGCAGATCAGCGCGCTGCAAGGGCAGGGCATCGACGCCTTCTGGGCCTTTGTGACGCAATACCGCCAGCTCCAGGCCGCCAACGGCCGCCTGGCCCTGCGGCGCGAAAAGCAGGCCCTGGCCTGGATGTGGGAGCGCATCGAGGCCGGACTCAAGCAGGCCTTCCACCAGCACCCGCAGGTGCGCGCGCTGCTGCCCCGCATGCAGCAGGACGTGACGGCGGGGCGCATCGCGCCCTCCACTGCGGCAAGAAATCTGCTTGCAGCGCAATACGGACAAGCGCAAGCAGCTATCAATTCAGTAGCATAAACAACACCACCCAAGTTCACTCAAAAGGACGAACCATGCAAGACATCCTGGACCAACTGGAGAAAAAGCGCGAGCTGGCCCGCCTGGGCGGGGGGCAAAAGCGCATCGATGCCCAGCACAAGAAAGGCAAGCTCACCGCGCGCGAGCGCATCGAGCTGCTGCTGGACGACGGCACGTTCGAGGAATGGGACATGTTCGTCGAGCACCGCTGCACCGACTTCGGCATGGAAGCCAACAAGATCCCTGGCGACGGCGTGGTGACGGGCTACGGCATGATCAACGGCCGCCTGGTGTTCGTGTTCAGCCAGGACTTCACCGTGTTCGGCGGTGCGCTGTCCGAAGCGCACGCCGAGAAGATCTGCAAGATCATGGACCAGGCGATGAAGGTGGGCGCCCCCGTGATCGGCCTCAACGACTCGGGCGGCGCACGCATCCAGGAAGGCGTGGCCAGCCTGGGCGGTTATGCCGACGTGTTCCAGAAGAACGTGATGGCCAGCGGCGTGATCCCGCAGATCAGCATGATCATGGGCCCCTGCGCAGGTGGCGCGGTGTACAGCCCGGCCATGACGGACTTCATCTTCATGGTCAAGGACAGCAGCTACATGTTCGTGACCGGTCCCGAAGTGGTCAAGACCGTGACGCACGAGGAAGTGACCGCCGAGGAACTGGGCGGCGCCGTGACGCACACCACCAAGAGCGGCGTGGCCGACATGGCCTTTGAGAACGACGTGGAGGCGCTGCTCATGCTGCGCCGCCTGTACAACTACCTGCCGCTGAACAACCGCGAAAAGCCGCCCGTGCGCCCCAGCAACGACCCGGCCGACCGCGCAGACCGCAGCCTGGACACCCTGGTGCCCGACAACCCCAACAAGCCCTACGACATGAAGGAGCTGATCGTCAAGACCGTGGACGACGGCGACTTCTTCGAGCTGCAGCCCGAATACGCCAAGAACATCCTCATCGGCTTTGCCCGCATGGAAGGCCAGGTGGTGGGCATCGTGGCCAACCAGCCGCTGGTGCTGGCAGGCTGCCTGGACATCAAGAGCTCCATCAAGGCTGCGCGCTTCGTGCGCTTTTGCGATGCGTTCAACATCCCCGTGGTCACCTTTGTCGATGTGCCCGGCTTCATGCCCGGTACGTCGCAGGAATACGGCGGCATCATCAAGCACGGCGCCAAGCTGCTGTACGCCTATGCCGAGTGCACCGTGCCCAAGATCACCGTCATCACGCGCAAGGCTTACGGCGGCGCGTACGACGTGATGGCCTCCAAGCACCTGCGCGGCGACGTGAACTTTGCCTGGCCCAACGCCGAAATCGCCGTGATGGGCGCCAAGGGCGCGGTGGAAATCATCTTCCGCGAGGACAAGGGCGACCCCGAAAAGCTCGCCGCCAAGGAAGCCGAATACAAGGCCCGCTTTGCCAACCCCTTCGTGGCCGGTGCGCGAGGCTTCATCGACGACGTGATCCTGCCGCATGAGACACGCAAGCGCATCTGCCGCTCGCTGGTCATGCTGCGTGACAAGAAACTTGAGAACCCCTGGCGCAAGCACGGGAACATTCCTCTTTGAGCGGCACTGCCACAGCCCTTGGGGCGTCGTTGCCAGGCCTTGCCGTAGCGCTGCTACTGCCTGCGGCCCGGCGCCTAGCCCCAACCGCTTCGCTGGGCTGTGCCAGCACCTAACCCAATACGTTTCGGGCAAGAGTTTTCGGAAAGAAATTCATCATGTTCACCAAAATCCTGATCGCCAACCGTGGCGAAATTGCGTGCCGAGTGATTGCAACGGCCAAGAAGATGGGCATCAAGACCGTCGCCGTCTATTCCGACGCCGACAAGGAAGCCCGCCACGTCAAGCTGGCCGACGAGGCCGTGCGCATTGGCGCTGCGCCCTCGCGCGAGTCCTACCTGCTGGCCGACAAGATCATTGAGGCCTGCAAGCAGACCGGCGCACAGGCCGTGCACCCCGGCTACGGCTTCCTGAGCGAGAACGAGGCCTTTGCCAAGCGCTGCGAAGACGAGGGCATTGCCTTCATCGGCCCCAAGGCGCATTCGATTGCCGCCATGGGCGACAAGATTGCGTCCAAGAAGCTGGCCAATGAGGCCAACGTCAACACCATCCCTGGCTACAACGACGCCATTGCCGGCCCCGAGCAGGCGGTGGAGATTGCCAAGGGCATTGGCTACCCCGTGATGATCAAGGCCAGCGCAGGCGGCGGTGGCAAGGGCCTGCGCGTGGCGTTCAACGACAAGGAAGCGTTCGAGGGCTTTGCGTCGTGCCAGAACGAGGCGCGCAACAGCTTTGGCGACGACCGCGTGTTCATCGAAAAATACGTGCAGGAGCCGCGCCACATCGAGATCCAGGTGCTGGGCGACAGCTTTGGCAACGTGATCTACCTGAACGAGCGCGAATGCTCCATCCAGCGCCGCCACCAAAAGGTTATTGAGGAAGCGCCGTCGCCTTTCATCAGCGATGCCACGCGCAAGGCCATGGGCGAGCAGGCGGTCGCGCTGGCCAAGGCCGTGAATTACCAGAGCGCGGGCACGGTGGAGTTCGTGGTCGGCAAGGACCAGGACTTCTACTTCCTCGAAATGAACACCCGCCTGCAGGTGGAGCACCCGGTGACCGAGTGCATCACCGGCCTGGACCTGGTGGAGCTGATGATCCGCGTGGCCGCGGGCGAAAAGCTGCCGCTGACGCAGGCCGACGTGAAGCGCGACGGCTGGGCCATCGAGTGCCGCATCAACGCCGAAGACCCGTTCCGCAACTTCTTGCCCTCCACCGGCCGCCTGGTGCGCTTCCAGCCGCCCGAAGAGAGCATGTTCCAGTCCGACACCAGCAAGAAGCATGGCGTGCGCGTGGACACGGGTGTGTACGAGGGTGGTGAGATCCCGATGTACTACGACTCGATGATCGCCAAGCTCATCGTGCACGGCACGGACCGCAACGACGCCATCACCAAGATGCGCGCCGCGCTCAACGGCTTTGTGATCCGTGGCATCAGCAGCAACATCCCGTTCCAGGCGGCGTTGCTGGCACACCCCAAGTTTGTGTCGGGGCACTTCAACACCGGCTTCATTGCGGAGCACTACGGCAAGGGTTTCTCCGCCGAGGATGTGCCGCACGACGACCCGCAGTTCCTGGTGGCGCTGGCCGCCTTCATGCACCGCCGCTACCGCGCACGCGCCTCGGGCATCAGCGGCCAGTTGGCCGGGCATGAGGTGAAGGTGGGCGAGCAGTTCGTCGTGGTCACCCTGGGGGCCGAGGGCAAGAACCAGCACCACGAGGTGACAGTGTCCGACTTTGAGGACAAATCAGGCTCCAGCGCCGTGTTGGTGGGCGGCAAGAGCTATCAAATCAGTAGCACTGCAACGCTGGGCCAGATCCGTGTGCAAGGCAGCTGCAACGGCCAGGGCTTCACCGCCCAGGTCGAGCGCGGCTCTGCCAAGAACCCGCTGGCCCTGCGCATTGCGCACAACGGCACGCAGATCGACGCCATGGTGTTCTCGCCACTGGGCGCACGGCTGCACCAGCTCATGCCCTTCAAGGCGCCGCCGGACCTGTCCAAGTACCTGCTCTCGCCCATGCCCGGCCTGCTGGTCGATGTGGCGGTGCAGCCCGGCCAGAAGGTGCAGGCCGGTGAAAAACTGGCCGTGATCGAGGCCATGAAGATGGAGAACATCCTCTTTGCCGCGCAAGACGGCGTGGTGGGCAAGATCGTCGCGGGCAAGGGCGAGTCGCTCGCGGTGGATCAGGTGATTCTGGAATTCCAGTGACCCAGGGCCATTCCTTGAAAAGGGGCCTCGCGCCCCTTTTTCATAGTCTTTTTAGCCTCTAGCGACCGTATTTATTGCGCGAGCAGCTATCAAATCAGGAGTACATCAATGAGCAACGCATCCCGCCCCTTCAAAGTGCTGGGTATCCAGCAGGTCGCCATTGGCGGTACCGACAAGGGCCGCATGAAGAAGCTGTGGGTGGACATGCTCGGCCTGGAGCAGACCGGCACCTTCCAGAGCGAGCGCGAGAACGTGGACGAGGACATCCTGGCCATGGGGCAGGGGGCCTTCAAGGTCGAGGTGGACATCATGCAGCCGCTCGACATCGAGAAGAAGCCCGCCGTGCACACCACGCCGCTCAACCACATCGGCCTGTGGATTGACGACCTGGCCGCCGCCGTGGAGTGGCTCACCGCTCAGGGCGTGCGCTTTGCACCCGGCGGCATCCGCAAGGGTGCTGCAGGCTATGACATCTGCTTTTTGCACCCCAAGAGCAACGAGGAGTTTCCCATTGCCGGGGAGGGCGTGCTGATCGAGCTGGTGCAGGCGCCCCCCGAGGTGATCGCTGCGCTGGGCTGAGTGCCCAACATTGGCGCCTGTTTGCGGTAGATGCGGCGCGATGGCTGCCACTTGCTGCCAGCACCTGCAACGTACCGGCTATTGTCGGCATCAGGCCTTTTCTGCATGCATCTTTGGCGCCGGTTGACGGACCTTGAACGCGGCAGAAGTTGGCAGGATTTATTCCCATGCACGGCAGAAAAACATTCATTTTCAAGGCCAAAATGAATGTACCGACTGTCGCGCCAAGGCATTTTCTTGGCGTGATTTGAGCCCAACTACAGCCCGGAGTTTTCCCATGACCAGTGTTGCTGCCGACCATCCCGTGCAATTGCATCGCCCCGCCTCCATAGCGCCCGCGCAGGGCCCATGGACGGTGCAGGCCGTGCAGGATTTGCTGGACCGCCCCCTGCTCGACCTGGTCTTCGAAGCCCAGGCCGTGCACCGCCAGCACTGGCCCGAGGGCGATATCGAACTGGCCACGCTGCTGTCCGTCAAGACCGGCGGCTGCCCCGAAAACTGTGGCTATTGCCCGCAGTCCGCGCAGTTCGACACCGGCGTCAAAGCCCAAAAAATGCTGGAGGTGGACGAGGTGCTGCAAGCCGCCCAAGCCGCCAAGCGGGCCGGTGCCACGCGCTTTTGCATGGGCGCCGCCTGGCGCGCCCCCAAGGACCGCGACATTGAAAAAGTGGCAGGCCTGATCTCCGCCGTCAAAGGCCTGGGGCTGGAAACCTGTGCCACGCTGGGCATGTTGCAGGCCGACCAGGCGCAGGCCCTCAAGGCCGCCGGGCTGGACTACTACAACCACAACCTGGACACCGCGCCAGAGTACTACCAGGACGTGGTCAGCACGCGCCAATACCAGGAGCGGCTGGACACCTTGCAGAACGTGCGCGACGCAGGCCTGCGCGTGTGCTGCGGCGGCATTGTGGGCATGGGCGAGGCGCCCGTGCACCGCGCCGGGCTGATTGCGCAACTGGCCAACCTGGACCCCTACCCGGACTCGGTGCCCATCAACAACCTGGTGCGTGTGCCCGGCACGCCGCTGGCTGACAGCGAGCCCATCGACCCGCTGGACTTTGTGCGCATGATTGCCGTGGCCCGCATCACCATGCCCAAGGCGCGCGTGCGCCTGTCGGCAGGGCGCCAGCAACTGGGCGAGGCGGTACAGGCGCTGTGCTTTCTGGCCGGGGCCAATTCCATTTTTTACGGCGACAAACTGCTGATCACCGGCAACCCGGACGCCAATGCCGACCTGCAATTGCTGCGCAAACTGGGCCTGCGCAGCCGCCAGACGCAGGAGGAGGGCGCTGCGCCTGCCGCCAATGCAGCGCAGGGTTGCGGCTGCGGTTGTACTTGCGGCTGAGAGATTGCTATTAAAAATATAGCTTGCAGCGCCCATGGATAGGGCGTTGCAAGCCATTTTGTCTAAAAAGAAGTGTTTTACTTCTTCATCTGGCAGGTGTTGATGCCCAGCAGCGCGTAGGCCGGGCAAAAGCCGAACAGGCCCGTGGCCAGCGGCATCACACCGATCCAGCCCCACAGGCCTACCGTGCCCGTGGCGGCCAGGCCGATCAGCACCAGACCGGCGACGATGCGCAAAATGCGATCCAGGGATCCGGCATTGTGTTTCATGGTTTTTTCCTTTCTGATGGACAAGTGGCTATGGCGGCGCAGCGCTACTTGAGGCGCTGGCCTGTGCTGTCGAACACCTGCAGCTCAATGGGGATGCCCTGGCCCACGCTCTGGGTCACGGTGCAATAGGTGTCGAACTGGTCGAGCACGCGGTCCAGGTGCTCCAGGCTGGACGCGGGCACGCCCAGGTGCAGGGCCGCAGCTATCTTGAGTACGCGCAGGCGCTTGTGTTCGTTGCGGCCCACTTCGGCATCCACGGTGCAGTGCAGCGGCTCGGGCGCCTGCTTGAACTTGCGCAGCGCAAACAGCAGCGAATCCGACAGGCAATTGCCCACAGCCGCAGCCAGCAACTGCACGGGGGATGGGCCCTGGCCCGTGCCCAGCGGCGCGGGCTCATCGGCCAGCAGGGGCGCAACACCCTCTCCAAAATCGACCTGGAACCGGTAGTCCTGCTGCTGGCGCAGGGTGATACGGACCTTGCTTTCGTTCATGGCAATCCTTTGTGGGCATCAGACTCAGATGCGCCGAATGGCACGCCCCGTCTGCATGGCAACCATGCCGACGGAACCGCCGTTGCGTGCCCCGGAGTAGCCCATTTGCTGCAGCCACACCATGGCCATGTGCGAGCGGGCGCCAGACAGGCAGTACAACAGCAGATCTGCCGACTGATCCGGCAATAAGGCGCGAACGTCTTGCTGCAGCCGGTCCAGCGGTACGTTCAATGCGCCGTCCACATGGCCCGACGCAAACTCACCGGGTGAACGCACATCCACCAGAATGGGCGCCGCTTCGCTGCCGGACTGAGAGGTCATATCAACGTCCAGCAAGGTTCAGCAGCCAGGCTGGATGCCCAGCTTGCGCAAGATGTTTTCCAGCATGCACCATTTGGTCAGCCCGCTTTGCAGCAGGTTGGCGCCCACAAAGGCAGTGAACGCCAGCCACCATTGGCTCATGAACAGCGGACTGCCCGGAACCCCCAGGGCCAGCGACAACAGAATGAAGGTACCCGCCAGCAGGCGGACTACTTGCCAGGAAGTCATTGCAATCTCCTTCGCAACACGGTGAGTAACATTTGTTGATTGAATTATTTAGCCAAACAGCTAATTAGTCAAACGATGTATCATCGCCAACGTGCCGCGACGATGACTGCGCGTGTTTCCAGTACCCGTGCCAGGAACCCCACCATGAAAAACCTCCCGCCCGAAGCCCTGCAGCAGGTGGCTGCCTATTTCCAGACCTTGGCCGAACCCACGCGCCTGCGCATCCTCAACCATCTGCGCGACGGTGAACGCAACGTGGGCGAACTGGCGCAGCTCTGCGGCTACACCGCAGCCAACATTTCACGGCACCTGTCCCTGATGACCCAGCAAGGCCTGGTGCGCCGCGAGAGCCGGGGCACCAGCGTGTACTACAGCATCGCGGACGAATCGGTCTATGCCTTGTGCGACCTGGTGTGTGGCAGCATTGCACGCCAGTATGAGCGCGCGACCAAGACCCAGCACGCAATCTTTTCCAGGGAATGAGGGCAGTGCGCGCATACGACGCCCCTGAGCATGGCTGAAAAGCTCATGATCCCCTGTCTAGATTATTTAACATAATATACATCGTATCTAATCGTTGGAATTGTATGGAGCGGTGCAACGGCACCACCCGATAGGCTCAGTCTTCTCCATCGGCATGCCCAGCCCCAGGTCCCAGCAGTTCCAGCGATTCGTCCACCAGCCGGTGCAATGCCAGCACCCGCTCATGGCCCAGTGTGGTATTCAGGGCCAACTGCGCAGTTTTCCAGCATTGCTGTGCCTCCTGCCGCTTGCGCTGTCCGGTCTCGGTGATGCGCACGAGGCGGCTGCGTGCGTCGGTGCCTTGCTCAAGAGCCACCCAGCCAGCATCCTGCAAGGGGCGCAGGTTGCGCGTAAGCGTCGATGGCTGCATCCGCATGGCCTGCGCCAGATCGCCTGGGCGCAACGGACCTAGCTTGAGCACATGCGACAGCAGGGAATACTGCGTCGTCTTGAGCCCGCACCGCGCCATTTCCGCGTCGTAATGCTGGGCCACACGGCGCATGAGCTGGCGCAGCTTCAGGTTGGTACAACCCTGCGGTGTGGCCACAGCGGGTGCTGCCAAGGTGACTTGGGGGGCTTGCATGGTTTTTATTGTATCTGCAACAATTGCATATGCAACTTTAATAGAGAACCTTGATGACGCACCATGGCACCCTGGAACAATGGCTGGCGCACGAACGCGAAATTGCGGCAAGGCTTGATGCCGGTGCAGGCCCGGGCGTGGCCCGGCCAGAGCAGATTGCGGGGCTCACCGGTCTGCAGCAGATGCAGGCGCTGCTGCGTGGCGAGCTGCCCTACGCCACCATCGCGCGCACGCTGGATTTCCTGCTCGTCGAGGTGGACGAAGGCCGCGCCGTTTTCCAGGGCACGCCGGGCCAGGCGCATCTCAACCCCATGGGCACGGTGCATGGCGGCTGGTACGCCACGCTGCTCGACTCAGCCCTGGGCTGTGCCGTGCACACGCGCATGGCACCTGGCCGGGGCTACACCACGGCAGAGCTGGGCGTGAACCTGGTCAAGGCCATCACGCCCAAGGTGCAGCGCGTGCGCGCCGAAGGCCGCGTGATCCACTGCGGGCGCCAACTGGCCACGGCCGAGGCGCGCCTGGTCGGGCCCGATGGCACGCTGTATGCGCACGCCACGACGACCTGCCTGGTTTTCGATCTCCCGGCACAATCGCGGTCATGAGATTCCTGCACACCATGCTGCGCGTTGGCAACCTCCAGCGCTCCATAGCCTTCTACACCCAGGTGCTGGGCATGCAATTGCTGCGCCAGTCAGAGAACCCTGAGTACCGATACTCACTGGCGTTCCTTGGTTTCGACGGGGGCAACCCCGGCCAGGCCGAGATCGAACTCACCTACAACTGGGGCGTGGAGAGCTACGACCTTGGAAGCGCCTATGGCCACATCGCCTTGGGTGTGCCAGACGCCTATGCGGCCTGCGAGCGCATCCGTGCCGCCGGTGGCAACATCACGCGCGAACCTGGGCCGGTCAAGGGCGGCAGCACAGTGATTGCGTTTGTGACCGACCCGGACGGCTACAAGATCGAGCTGATCCAGCGGCAGGATGGCTCGACAGGAACAGGTTCTAAGGTTTAGCACCTTGCTCCACCAGGTCCATGCGTCGGCGCAACGCGGCTGCCACGTCGGGCTGGCCGCCCTGCTCTGCCCATTGGCGCTGCACCCCCAGCCAGGCCAGCAAGGGCCTGCGCCAGCCTTGGTGCGACGCGGTGTCCACCGCCGCCTGCACAACGGCGGGTGATGCCTGGGAGCGGCGCAGCAGCACACCGGCAGCCACCAGACGGGCCAGGGGGTCGGACAGCTGCAGTGCCTGTGCATTGGCCGCGGCATCGTTGCTGACCAGAGCCAGGGGTTGCTGCGCAGTCGGCAGCAGTGCAGCCTGGGAGGGTGCCAGGGCCTGGCCTGCCAGGTAGGTGGCGTAGGCAGCCTCGGGGGCTGCGGCATCGGCGCGCAGGGCGTCAAAGCGCGGACAGGCCCAGGGCATGGCGCTGGCGGTTTGTGCGGCGCAGTGCAGCAGTTCCAACCGTGCCATGAGTGCGGGCTGACCGGTGCGGGCGATGGCTTGGCGGGCGTGCTGCCATTCCAGCGCGGCGACGCGGTCCTGGCCGCTGAGGTAGGCTTCCAGGGCGCGTTGCGATGCGCCGTGCGCCTCGAGCTGCCAAGCGGGCGCCGGAGGCTGGCTGGAGCATGCTGCCAGCACCAGGGCCAGCCCCAGGCACAGGATGGCGGCTGCAGCGCCCCGGCGCCTTGTCGTGGGGGTGGCGTTCTGGGTCATGGCAGCTTGAGTTCGGTGTCGTGCGCGAAGGGCCATTTGCGCTGGATGTCGCCCACCAACTGGTCGATCTTGCGCAGGTTGGACTCGACTTCGGCGCGCAGCGCGCCCAGGTCGGCCGTGCCTTCGCGCACATTGGCGCCCACTGCCTGTGCCTCGGCCAGCACGGCGTCCACCTTTCGCAGCGTGGCGCGGGTGTCGGCCAGCAGGCCGCCCAGTTGCGCCACGCTGGCCTGCACCTGGGGCATCAGGCCACCGGGGCCATACACCTGGGTGTCGGTCTTGGCGGCCAGGCCGTCGATGCGGGCGAGCAAGGCGTTGGTGCGGTCCAGTGCGGCCAGTACCTTGCCGGCATCCTGCGCATTGCCCATGAGCACCTGCAGTGCGCCGCCGGGGGCGTTGAGCCGCTCGGTCAGCGTGCGCACCTGGGCCAGGCTGCTGGCCAGGGCGGCATCCTGCGCGGTCAGTGCGTTGAGGTTGCCCAGCAGTTCACGTGCGCTGGCCATGAGCTGGGGAATTTCAGATGTGGCATCGCCGCGCAGCACCGGGCGCACGGCGCCTTCGGGCAGGGGCTTGTCGTCAAGCATGCCCGAATACGCACGGATGGCCGTGCCGCCCACCACGCCGCGCACCAGGGTGAACACGCTGGAGACGCGCAGCCAGTGGGCGTCCTTGCGCGCTACATCAATGACGATGCGTGCATTGCCTTCGTCGGCCAGTTCGATGCGGCGCACCCGTCCGATGGGGAAGCCTGAAAACGTCATGTCCATGCCGACCACCACGCCTTCGGAGTCGTCGGCCACCAGCACCAGGGTCTGCGTGGGCTCGAAGGCGCCGCGCGCGTACAGCAGGTACAGCACCGAGCCCACGATGAGCGCCAGCGTGAACAGCAGCAGCGCTGTGGCCTTGAGTGTGAGGTGCGCTACCGGGCGCAGCGGTTCGGGCGCTGCCGGGGATGGAGGCGGTGGGGCGGCGTTCATGGTCAGTAGTAGTTGCCCACAAGGGAGGCCACTTCGATCAGCAGCAGCACGGCGAACATGCGCGCCAAGCCGCCCAGTTCGCTTTGCTGCGGCAGCGCGTCGCCCTCGTCGTACAGGGCCGAGGCCAGTGGAATCACTGCCACGGCCAGGCTCGACAGCAGCGTCTTGAGGCCGAACACCAGCGTCACCGCGGGCGAAAACACATGGCCGAACATGCGTGTGTAGCTGGGCAGCCCCGCCAGGTTGGAGCCGTACACCCCCAGATAGGCCATGACCGAGGCCACCACGCAGGATAGCGCAGCCAGCGTGATGCAGGCAAACACCCCGGCGGCCACGCGCGGCAGCAGTTCGGCACGCACCGGGTCGGCCCCGGCGCGGCGCAAGGCATCCAGGTGGCCCGTGTAGCGCAATCTGGCCAGTACGGCGCCGCTCGGAATAGTGCAGCGCAGGGCAACAAACAGTGCCGCAGTCAGCGGGATGAGTTCAAGCACCAGCACGCGGATGACCATCTCCAGCGCATACGCAGTGAGCCCATAGCTCAGTGCCGTGACCACCACGATGCGCGTGAGCACCAGGCTCAGCAACGCGGCCAGCACGGTAAAGCCCGGCAGGATGGGGGCCGTTTCCAGGTAAATGCGGTGCATCAAGCCGCGCCGCACCGCGCGGGCGTAGGTCGATGGCGACAGCGCGAGCACCAGCACCACGGCCCCCAGGTACACCATGCGCCCCCAGGCCAGCACCCGGCGCTGCAGGGCAAGCCATAGGCGGGCGTGCAAAGCTGGCGGTGCAAGGCGGTGCAGCATGGGGGGGATGATAGCTGGCAGCAGCAATACTAATAAAATATGGCTCTATCGCTTATCCAACAAGCGAAAGCAGCTATGAATACCATAGCACTCAAACATGCCGCAAGGGGCCACCCGGCCGTAAGGGCTCGCCACTGGCCTGGGCGTCGGCCTGGGCGTGCAGCGCCTCGATGATGCGGCAGTGCGCGCCTGTGCCGTCGCAGCAGTTGCGCAGATCGAGCAGGCTGCGCTCCAGTGCCTGCAGCTCCTGCAGGCGTTCGCGCACATGGTGCAGGTGGGCGTCTATGGTGGCGCAGGCAGCGTCGCAGTCGGCCTTGGAGCGCAAGTCCAGCGACAGCAGCGAGCGTACCTCGTCCAGCGACATGTCCATGGCACGGCACAGGCGGATGAAGCGCAGGCGGTGCACATCGGCATCGCTATAGAGCCGGTAGCTGTTGTCGGCACGTGCTCCGGGGGGCAGCAGGCCCTCCCTTTCGTAGTAGCGGATGTTGGCCGCCGTCACGCCCGAGCGGCGGGCCGCATCGCCGATACGGTGATGGGGGGATGGCGCAGACATGCTTGACCTTGAAGTGGCTTAAGGGTTTTCAATCATGCCATTGATTGTTTTTTCCTGGAGAAACCCGTATGTCTGCTCATTGCCATGGCGGCTGCAGCAGCAGCCCACCACCCAGCGCCAATCCACGCTACCGCCGCATCTTGTGGATTGCGCTCCTTGTCAACGCCGCCATGTTTGCGGTGGAGCTGGGGGCAGGCATGCAATCGGGCTCGGCAGCGCTGCTGGCCGATGCCATCGACTTCCTGGGCGATGCCGCCAACTACGGCGTGTCGCTGTGGGTGCTGGCCATGGCAGCGGCCTGGCGTGCGCGTGCCGCCTTGCTCAAGGGCGCGAGCATGCTGGCCTTTGGCGTGTTCGTCATTGCCCGCGTGGCCTGGGGTGCGCTGCAGGGCGTGCCGCCTGAGCCGATCACCATGGGCGCCATCGGCCTGCTGGCCCTGGCGGCCAACCTGGGGGTGGCCGTGCTGCTGTACGCCTGGCGCGAAGGCGATGCCAACATGCGCAGCGTCTGGCTGTGCACCCGCAACGACGCACTGGGCAACCTGGCCGTCATGGCGGCTGCGCTGGGCGTGTTTGGCACCGGCGCCGCCTGGCCCGACCTGGCGGTAGCCGCCATCATGGCGGGCCTGGCCATCAGTGGCGGCACCAGTGTGGTTCGGCATGCGCTGCGGGAATTGAGCGCGGGGTAGGCAGCTGACGTCGGCCGGGGGGCGGCAACCATGTTCCAATCCCCTCCTCGTATTTTTTGCACCGCCGCTGATGACCGCGCCCACCCCTCCCGCAGCCGAGCCCCACAGCACCACCGAAGACGTGGTGGCCATTTTTACGGGGGTGTTGATGATTTCCGTGGGCGTGGCGTTTTTCACCAGCGCCGGGTTGCTGACCGGCGGCACGGCGGGCCTGGCCTTTTTGCTGCACTACGCCACCGGCGTGGGCTTCGGCAAGATTTTCTTCGTGCTCAACCTGCCGTTCTACTGGCTCGCACTGCGCAAGCTGGGGCGCGAGTTCACGCTCAAGACCTTTGTGGCCGTGCTGCTGCTGTCGCTGATGACGGAGTGGCAGCACCAATGGCTGCAGGTGGCACGCATCGAGCCGCTGTACGCCGCCATTGCCGGGGGCTTGATCACCGGCACAGGCTTTCTGGCACTGTTCCGCCACCGCTGCAGCCTGGGTGGCGTGGGCATTGCCGCGCTGTACCTGCAAGACCGCTGCGGCTGGCGCGCAGGCAAGGTGCAGATGGCAGTGGACTGCTGCATCGTCCTTCTGGCCTTGTGGACGGTGGAGCCCCTGCGCGTGGCCTGGTCCATCGCAGGCGCCGTGGCGCTCAACCTGGTGCTGGCGCTGAACCACCGGCCCGGCCGCTACACCGGTACCTGAAGCGGGCAAACGGAACCATTGCGCGCTGTGGCAGCTCCGACAAAAGCACTTGGCGCACAATCACCAAGCAGGTGCCGGACTCCCTTTCCATTGAACGCCCCCCAAGGACCGCCATGCCATCCCACCCTCGCCCCTCCCTGCGTTCCCTGCCCCGCCGCCAATGGCTGACCGCCGCCCTGCCCTTGCTCGGGGCAGGCGTGGCAGCCGCCACCCTGCCCCGCTGGAGCCAGGCCGCTGCGCCGCAAGGCACGCCCGCCGAACTCTGGAAAGACCCCAGCTGCGGCTGCTGCCACGACTGGGTGGCCCACATGGAAGCGGCGGGCTTCCGCTTCACGGTGCACGACACCGGCAACACCAGCGCCCGCGCACGCCTGGGCCTACCGCAAAAGCTGGGCTCCTGCCACACCGCCCTGGTGGGCGGCTATGTGATCGAAGGCCATGTCCCCGCCGCCGACGTGCGCCGCCTGCTGCAGCAAAAACCCAACGCGCTGGGCCTGGCCGTACCGGGCATGCCGGTGGGATCGCCCGGCATGGACGGCCCGGTGTACGGCAACCGGCGCGACCCCTACGATGTGCTGCTGGTGGCACGCGACGGCAGCACCCGCGTGTTCAGCAGCTACCACCAGGGCGCCAAGGCATGAGCGCCGCCGCCGACCCCGGCAGCATCACCCGCGTGGCGGGAATCGAGGTGGGGCACTTCACCGACACCCGCCGCCCCACGGGCTGCAGCGTGGTGCTCGCCCATGACGGAGCCGTGGCCGGGGTGGACGTGCGCGGCGCGGCCCCTGGAACGCGCGAGACCGATCTGCTGCATCCCTGCAACCTGGTGGACAAGGTGCACGCCATCGTGCTGTCGGGCGGCAGCGCCTGGGGGCTGGACGCGGCCACCGGCGCGGTGCGCTGGCTGGAGGAGCGCGGCGTGGGCCTGGACATCGGCGTGGGCCGCCTGCCCCTGGTGCCATCCGCCGTGCTGTTTGACCTGATGGTTGGCGACATGCGTGTGCGGCCCGATGCCGCCGCTGGCTATGCAGCCTGCGCCGCCGCCTCGGGCGCCGACCCCGCCGAAGGCAACGTGGGTGCTGGCACAGGGGCCAGCGTGGGCAAGATGTTTGGCATGCAGCGCGCCATGAAAGGCGGCGTTGGCAGCGCATCGGTCAGCGTGGCAGGCGTCACCGTGGGCGCGCTCATTGCCTGCAATGCGGTGGGCGACGTCATCGACCCCGATACCGCACGCCCCGTGGCCGGGGCCCGCACGGCCGATGGCCTGCACCTGGCCGACACGCGCCGTGCGCTGCTGCGCGGAGACGTGGCGCAGTCCCTGCTGGCGGGCACCAACACCACCATCGGCGTCGTCGCCACCGACGCGGTGCTCACCAAGGCCCAGGCCCAGCGCCTGGCGGTGGCGGGGCACGACGGGCTGGCACGCAGCATCAACCCTGTGCACACGCAACTCGATGGCGACACCTTGTTTGCCCTGGGCACGGGCTGCGCAGGCCACAACCCTGGCATGCTGTTGCTGGCCACCCTGGCGGCTGAAGCCGTGGCCCGGGCCACACTGCGCGCAGTCCAGGCGGCGCGCAGCATCACCACCGCCGAAGGCCTGCACCTGCCGGGCCTGGCCGACGGCGCCTTGCACTGTGCCTGACTATTTGCGCGATGAAGAACGGCGGTTCTGGCGCGAAGACGAAGCCATGGCGCCGATGGCACGATCCACCACATGCTGGCGCGGCAGGACGCGCAGCAGGCCCTCGGCAGCCAGCTTGTCGCGCATGCGCCTGGTCATCGACTGGGTGCTGCCGTCGGCACCCGTGAACAGGAACAGCGTGTTGTGCGGGCTGGCCCAGGTGAGCTGGGTGCGCACGACCTTGCCGTTGGTGACCAGATCAACCCAGGCGCCAATGTAGAACGGGTCTTCGTCAGCTTCGGCTTCGGCACTGGCTGCAGGTGCGGCGTTGTCCAGATTGACGTCGAGCGCCGCCATGCTGGACAGGGCTTCGGGCTCCAGGGCCGCCTCACTGGTTTCTGGCGAAGGTTCTGCGTCCAGCGCTGCCTGTTGGGAAGCTTGCTCTGCGGCGTCGAGCACCTGTTGGTGCAGCAGCACCAGCCGCTCGACAAAGGCATTGATGTCTTCGACCGGATGGTTGATGGACTGCAGCCCCTGGCGCAGCTTGGCCAGCATGGAGGGGATGGCGTCGATTAGGCGATCCTTGTCGGTGCCCACCAGATCGGGCTGCACACTCCAGAACAGTTCGGGAACCACCGCCAGGTAGCCATCCGGATCGCCATCTGCCGCACCGGGCTGCTGCACCTGTGCCTGGGCAGCCACCCGAGCCCAGGGGCCGGTGGCGAACTCCATGATGTCGGCGGGAACGTAGCCCACGCCCGAAAGCTTCTGGATGTTGGCTGCGATCTTTTCGGCCAGCATCTCGCGTTGCTCGGCCTGCAGCAGGGCCTGCTGTTCTGCTTCACGCCGGGCCTGCAGCTTCTTTTCTTGCTGGGCCCAGGCTGATTCCAGCGCCTTGAGCACGGCCTCGAAAGGTGTGGCGCTGGTGATTTCCTTTTGCGCCAGATGATCCACCGCCTGCTGCACCAGACGCATGTAGCTGCGAAACCCTGTGGCGTTGACATCGGTGTAGGCCAGGCTGCGCTGGGTCACTTCGTCCAGCAGGCGCCGTGCGGGGTGGTTGGCATCGCTGAAAAACCGTGCATCGTGGCGCACCAGCTGGCGGATGGCGGGCTCCATGCGCTGCACGGCCTGTTGCACCGGTGGCAGCAGGCGCGAATCCTGGGCGATGTTTTCCACCATGCGCGCAACCACTTCGGCCGCCTGTGCGGGCGAGGCCTCTTCGGCAGCGCCGTAGCTCACCCCATACAGGCTGCGCGGCGCACTGTGCCCGCTGGGCACATAGCCCGGCTGGCTGCTGCCAGCCAGGCGCCCGACCAGGCGCTCCAGCTGTGCAATGTCTTCCATGGCTTCGACGGCTGCGACGTTCATGTGCGCGTAGTGGCCGCTGATAGGTGCGCCCTGCGTGGTGCTGGGCGCGGCCTCCGTGATACGCCGCCCTGGGCCTGCGGGGGGCGCCATGGGCACCGGTGCCCGCACGGATTCAAAGGGATCGCCACCGCCCGCCAGCATCTGGCGCAGGATGCCCACGGTCAGCAGCGCTTCCTCAGCGTCGGGAGCCATGCCAGACATGCTGGCCTCGCCAGTAGCCCAACCGGGCCGGCCATAACCCGTGGAAGCTCCGTACCCCATGCCGCCGCCATAGCCAGCGCCGTAGCCCTGGCCGCTGGGTGCCCCCCCCCACTGGCTGCCTGCGCCTGCGGCGTAGGCGCTGTCATAGCCGCCGCGCCCTGGCGGGCCGTAGCCCGTGGCCCCAGGTGCTGCGCCAAAACCCACGGGCTGCACGCCCTGGTCACGCAGGCTTTGTGCTGCGCGCTTGTACACATCGACCAGCAGGCTGCCCAACTGGTTGCGCATGGATTGCATCCAGGCTTCGCGGATGGGTGCAGCCACCCCGGTGCCGGCAATCACCTGCTGCAGGGCGCGGATGTAGTTTTCGGGCCGTAGCGGGTTGCGCTCGGGGTGTACGCGGCGCAGCCCCTGGGCGGAACTGACCAGGCCGTTCAACTCCGAAAGCACCGCCTCGGTGGCGTGCATGGCCAGTTGTTGGGCACGCGAAAGCTCCACCTGCGCCTGCACCTCGTCGTCATCCACCAGGGTCAGCTCGCCAAAATCCAGCCCGGTGGCCTCGGCCTTGGTCGTCTTTGGCGCCTCCGGCCCGTCGGCAAAGACTTCCAGCAGGGCCATCGGATAGCCCTTGAGCAGCGCGGCTTCATGCTGGTTGAGCAGGCGCAGCGCGTCGCTGGCCAGGTTGCGCCGCGCTATGTCGCGCAACTCGTTTTCCTGCGCGGTGAGCGCGCCCCGCGTCACTGTCACCAACTGTTGCATCAGCAACTCGCCCTCGCGCACTGCGTTGACCACGCAGGCACGAAACACCGTCCGGGAACGGGGAGCAGGCTGTTGCATTTTGTTGCGGGCAGTTTGTTTTTCGCGGGATTCCTATCGTACTTCTACTTGAGCGCTTTGAAGCGCATGCGATGCGGACGCGCGCCCTCTTCGCCCAGGCGTTTCTTCTTATCGGCTTCGTA
This sequence comes from Burkholderiales bacterium, assembly GCA_016192425.1. GTDB lineage: Bacteria > Pseudomonadota > Gammaproteobacteria > Burkholderiales > Burkholderiaceae_C > Simplicispira. Next base: position 64,672 of record JACPUE010000004.1, on the reverse strand, counting down.
CTCCTGGTAGTTGCCGTCGAAGAATGTCCATTGGCTGTCGCCCTCTGCCGCCAGGATGTGCGTGGCGATGCGGTCGAGGAACCAGCGGTCGTGGCTGATGACCAGCACGGTGCCTGCGTATTCAAGCAAGGCGTCTTCGAGCGCGCGCAGGGTTTCCACGTCCAGGTCGTTGGAGGGTTCGTCCAGCAGCAGCACGTTGCCGCCCTGGATCAGCGTCTTGGCCAGGTGCAGGCGCCCGCGCTCGCCGCCCGAGAGCATGCCGACCTTTTTCTGCTGGTCCTGTCCGTTGAAGTTGAAGCGTCCGCAGTAGGCGCGGCTGGCCATCTGGAACTTGCCGATGTTGAGCATGTCCAGGCCGCCGGAAACGTCTTCCCAGACAGTCTTGTCGTTGGCCAGCGCGTCGCGGTGCTGGTCCACGAAGGCCATCTTCACGGTCTGGCCGATCACCACTTCGCCGCTGTCGGGCTGCTCCTTGCCAGCGATCAGCTTGAACAGCGTCGACTTGCCGGCGCCGTTCGGGCCGATGATGCCGACGATGGCGCCCGCAGGAATGTTGAAGCTCAGGTTGTCGATCAGCAGGCGGTCGCCGAAGGACTTGCTGACGTTCTTGAACTCGATGACCTGGCTGCCCAGGCGGTCGGCCACAGGGATGAAGATTTCCTGCGTTTCGTTGCGCTTTTGGTATTCAAAATCGCTCAGTTCCTCGAAGCGGGCGATACGCGCCTTGCTCTTGGCCTGGCGGCCCTTGGCGTTCTGGCGCACCCACTCCAGCTCCTTCTTCAGGGCCTTGGCGCGGGCTTCCTCGCCCTTCTGCTCGGCCTCCAGGCGGTTTTGCTTCTGCAGCAGCCATTCGGAGTAGTTGCCTTTGTAGGGAATGCCATGGCCGCGGTCGAGTTCAAGAATCCACTCGGCCGCGTTGTCGAGGAAGTAGCGGTCGTGGGTGATGGCCACCACGGTGCCGGGGAAGCGCGAGAGGAACTGCTCCAGCCAGTCCACGGACTCGGCGTCCAGGTGGTTGGTGGGTTCGTCGAGCAGCAGCATGTCGGGCTTGGACAGCAGCAGGCGGCACAGCGCGATGCGGCGCTTTTCACCGCCGGAGAGCACGCCCACCTTGGCGTCCCACGGGGGCAGGCGCAGCGCGTCGGCGGCAATTTCGAGCTGGTGCTCGGAGTCGGTGCCCGCAGTGGCGATGATGGCCTCCAGGCGCGCCTGCTCGGCGGCCAGGGCATCAAAGTCGGCATCCTCCTCGGCGTAGGCAGCGTACACCTCTTCCAGCTTGGCCTTGGCGGCAAAGACTTCGCCCATGGCCTCTTCCACGCTCTCGCGCACCGTGTGCTCGGGGTTGAGCTGGGGTTCCTGGGGCAGGTAGCCGATCTTCAAGCCAGCCATGGGGATGGCTTCGCCGTCGATCTCCTTGTCCACGCCAGCCATGATCTTGAGCAGGGACGATTTGCCCGAGCCGTTGAGGCCCAGCACGCCGATCTTGGCGCCTGGGAAAAAAGAAAGCGAAATGTCCTTCAAGATCTGCCGCTTCGGCGGCACGGTCTTGCTGACATGGTTCATCGAAAAAACGTATTGGGCCATGGAGTTGTTTCTGTCAAAAGTGCGGCAATTGTGCCGTGAGACACCCCGATTATCGACTCATGCGACAATACCGCCGCGCCGAGCCCTCCAGTGGGCCCGGCATCAGCAACATGTGCTGGGGACAGCAATCCCGGATTTGCACCGTCCCATCCGACAGAACCCATCGGCTTGACACTGGCTCGGCAGCCCGCAGCGGCTGTACCGACAGGCCGATCCCCGGCGCCCGGAAGGCGCATCTCCCTAAATGACATTTGACGAACTGAACCTGGCCCCGGCCATTCTGAAGGCCGTGCGCGAGCAAGGCTACGAAACCCCCACCCCGATCCAGGCGCAAGCCATTCCTGCCGTGCTGCAGGGCCAGGATCTGCTGGCCGGCGCACAGACCGGCACGGGCAAGACCGCTGCCTTCACGCTGCCGCTGCTGCACCGCCTTGCGCAGCAGCCCGCACCGCAAGGCAAGCGCGGCGGCAAGGGGCTGCGTGCCCTGGTACTGACGCCCACGCGCGAGCTGGCCGCACAGGTCGAGGAATCCATCCGCACCTACGGCAAGTACCTCGATCTGGACTCCACGGTGATCTTCGGCGGCGTGGGCATGAACCCGCAGATCGACCGCATCCAGCGCGGCGTGGACTTTCTGGTAGCCACGCCCGGCCGCCTTTTGGATCTGCAGCAGCAAGGGCACCTGGACCTGTCCACGGTCGAGGTGCTGGTGCTTGACGAAGCCGACCGCATGCTGGACATGGGCTTCATCCACGATGTGAAGAAAATCCTTGCGCTGCTGCCGCGCGACAAGCAAAGCCTGCTGTTCTCGGCCACCTTCAGCGACGAAATCCGCGAACTGGCCAACACCCTGCTGCGCAACCCGCAAAGCATCCAGGTCACGCCGCGCAACACCACGGTGCAGCGCATCAGCCAGGTCATCCACCCGGTGGGCCGTGCCAAGAAAAAGCAGGTGCTGCTGCACATCATCCAGCAGAACGAGTGGAGCCAGGTGCTGGTGTTCACGCGCACCAAGTTTGGCGCCAACAACGTGGCCGACTTCCTGCAGAAGAACGGCGTCACAGCCATGGCACTGCACGGCAACAAGAGCCAGAGCGCGCGCACCCAGGCGCTGGAGGGTTTCAAGACCGGCCAGATCCGTGCCCTGGTGGCCACCGACATTGCCGCGCGCGGCATCGACATCGACGACCTGCCGCACGTCGTCAACTACGAGATCCCCAACGTCCCCGAAGACTACGTGCACCGCATTGGCCGCACGGGCCGCGCCGGGCGCGAAGGCCAGGCCGTGAGCCTGGTCTGCATGGACGAAGAGGGTTTCATGATGGAGATCGAGCGCTTCACCAAGCAGGAAATCCCCGTCCAGATCCTGGAGGGCTTTGGCCCGGACGAAGGCGAACAGGCCGAACCCATCGCCATGGGCCGCCAGACGCTCTGGGGCGGCGCTGGCAAACCCCCGAGCCGCGAAGTGATGCAGGCCGCCGCCAAGGCTGCCCGCAGCGAGATGATGGACCGCATCCGCGCCAACAAGGGCACCCAAGGCGAACGCGGCGGCCGCCAGGGCAACAGCCCGGCTGCAGCCAAGACCAGCGCCAACGGCCAGCGCAAGAAGCCTGCAGGCCAGGGCAGCAACGCCGGTGCCGGACATGGCCACGGCCAGCAGGCCGCGCGCCAAGGGCAACCGGCACCCCGCAACCATCGCCAGGGCCCGCAGCAAGCGGGTGGCCAGGCAGGTGGCGGCCGCAACCGCAGCGGCGCAGCGCCGGGCGCTGGCGGGTCGCACCGCTACGAGGACCAGCCCCCGCGCCCCGACGCCCACCTGGGCACCCACAGCGGCCTGAACCTTCAGGCGCGCCGGGGCATGGGTGGCTCGGGCCAGCCCGACCCCATGCGTACCAGCATCGACAGCATGGCCGACCGTGGCCGCCGCCGAGGCGGCCCACGCGGTTTCAACCGCTGAACCCTTTGAAGCCGCGCCCGCCCTCGGGCACGGCACGATGCGTACCAGCATCGACAGCATGGCCGACCGTGGCCGCCGCCGAGGCGGCCCACGCGGTTTCAACCGCTGAACCCTTTGAAGCCGCGCCCGCCCTCGGGCACGGCACGTTCTGCGGCTGCATATTTGTAAGAAATTGCAGCCAAGGCACATCCAGCAAGCGCCAGCAGCTATTGAATTGATAGCTGCTGGCGCTTTGTCCATTGGGGCAATCCCAGGCCTGGCTCGCACAGCGGGGCATGCAACCGGGCACACATGGCTGCGTGCACCTGCCGCAGCACCGCGGCTTCGCGGGTAATATGCCGCCCAACCCCGGCCCCATGTGGCGGCGCCTGGGCACCGTGGTCCACGCATGAGCCCTTTCCACCTGCTTCGCTCAAACTCTATTCCCCACACCAGCACCCGACATCTGGCTGCATGGGTGAAAATGCCGTCGCCGCTTGCGGCCATAGCGCTCGCCAGCGCCTTGCTGGGGGGCTGCGCCAGCACCCCGCTGCCGCCCTGGCCTGAGCGCAATGCAAGCCGCCCTCCGCCCCCGGTACGCACTGTGCCACCGCCCAGCCGCCCAGGGCAGGCGCCCTTGGCCCGTCCAGGCGTGGTGCTGCCCGCGCCGGTACCGCGCACGGCCGATGGTGCGACCGCTGCGGCCGTGGTGCGTCCATCACTCGCTCCGCTGACCGGCACCCTGCCCGACCTGCCTTACAGCCCCGAAGTGGCTGCACGGTTCCCAGACCCGGCCATCCTCTACCACACCCCCGGCCTGCAGCCCGAACGCCGCGCCTTCACCACCAACGCCGAAATCGGCCAGTGGCTGCACGCCCTGGCCCGGCAAACGACGCCGCCAGCAACCCGTGCGACGGTGCTGCAGCTGGGGCCCACGCAGCGCGGGGCGCCGATGTACGCCCTGGTGCTGACCCAGGAGCGCGACGACCGCCCCCAGGCCTTGGCCGAAAGCAAACGCCCTACCGTGCTTCTCGTCGGGCAGCAACATGGCGACGCGCCCGCTTCCAGCGAAGCCCTGCTGGTGGTGGCCCAGGAACTGGCGCAAGGCCTGCTGGCCCCTTTGCTGGAGCGGATCAACGTGGTCATCGTGCCGCGCGCCAACCCCGACGGGGCCGAGGCTGGCACCGCCTCCACGGCCGACGGCACCGACCTGCAGCGTGACCACTTGCTGCTGCAGACACCCGAAGCCCGCGCTGTGGCACAGCTGGTGCGCGACTTCCGGCCCATGGTGGTGCTCGACAGCGACGAATTCCCCGCCGGAGGCGCCGTGCTGGCCCAGTTTGGCGGCCTGAACCGGCACGATGCACACCTGAGCTACGCCACCACCGGCAATGTCCACGAATTCGTGACCAAGGCCGCACGCGAGTGGATGCATCAACCACTGGAGCAGGCGCTGCAAGGCCTGGGCCTGGCCGTGGAATGGGCGCACAGCCCGTCTGCCCAACCCGGTGAGCGCCGCATGGTCATGGACAGCGTGCAACCCGACAACGGCCGCAACCTGATGGGCCTCAAGCACGCCGTGAGCCTGCGCGTGGCCAGCCGTGGCGTAGGCCTGGGGCGCAGCCACATCCAGCGCCGGGTGCACACCCAGGTCAACGCCATGGCCACCGCACTGCGCATTGCCTCCGAACGTGCCGCGCGCCTGGAGCAGGTCCACTCCTTCGTAGTCCGCGACACCGTGGCCTTGGCATGCCGCAACAAGGTACTGGTGCAGGCTGCGCATACGGCAGAAACCCGCGAACTCACCTTGCTGAACCCGGACACCGGCGCCGACATGCCGCTGCGCGTGGACTGGGACAGCGCACTGCGCCTGAGCCCCACGCTGGAGCGCGCACGCCCCTGCGGCTACTGGATCGCGCCGACGGCACTGAACGCGGTCGAGAGGCTGCGCCTGCACGGCCTGCAGGTATTGCGCGTGGCTGAACCCGGCACCGTGCTGGCCGAAACCACCCCGCCTCAAGGGGCTAGCCCGTTGGCGCGCAGTACCATCGACGTGCCGGCTGGCAGCTACTACGTACCGCTGAACCAGTCCCTGGCCAACGTCGCCGTCGCCGCGCTGGAAGCCGGCACCCCCTTTGGCTACCCTGGCCAGGGGCTGATCGAGCGGCCCGAAGACGTGGTGCGCGTCATGGCCACGCCCAGCCTGGTGTTCGAGGAATTGGAGTGACGGACAGCCATCCCGCCCGGTTATGATCCTGGGCCTTGCAAAGGCCGCACCTGCCCGTAGCTCAACTGGATAGAGCAATAGCCTTCTAAGCTATAGGTCGGGGGTTCGAGTCCCTCCGGGCAGGCCACTACTGCATGCAGCGGGCCGCCGCCAGGCTGTTTCCGGGCCTTGCGGCCTCCCGCCCCCTCTCCTATCGAAAGAAAAAATGGCCAAGATTCTGGAGACCAAATACGAGAGCCAGGCCGATGCCAAGGTCTGCGAAGTGGCCTACGAGAGCCAGGCCGATCTGTGCTGGTTCGAGGTCCAATACGCCCCCCAGGCCCAGGGGGATGCGGTATGGTGTTTCGTGGACTATGAGCAGCAGGCCAGCGTCAAGATCCACTGGGTCAAGTACGAGACGCAGGCCGACCTCAAGGTGCACAAGGTGAAGTACGCCGAGCAAGCCGGCTGGCGCAGCCCCAGCCACAAGCTGCGCGGCAAGCTGGGTTGACGCCGCAGGGGCCCACCGCTCTCGCAGCGCTGCGGGCAGGGGGAGCGCTTGCTCAGCGCGGCGGGGCGGCCTTTGCGCGGTGGCCCTGGCCTGGGGCGCGCCAGTTTCATGCCTCGCGGGTGCCGCATTCGCGGAATGGATGACTGGCATGAACGACTGCAGGCGCCATCGGCTTGTTGCTACACTATTGATAGCTGCTAGCGCTTATGAATAAAGCGCCGAAGCCATTTTTTACTCAAAGATGTCACCCAAGCCCTCCCCGACCGCCGCTGACCTGCAGGATCGCCCCCGGCCGCAAAGCCCTGCGGACCTGTTCTGGTCCTTCACCTGGTTGGCGCTGCAGGGTTTTGGCGGCGTGGTGGCGGTGGTGCAGCGCGAGCTGGTCGAAAAAAAGCGCTGGATGACCAATGAGGAATTCCTCGAAGACTGGGCCGTGGCCCAGGTGATGCCCGGGCCCAATGTGGTGAACCTGTCGCTGATGATTGGCGACCGCCACTTCGGCCTGCGCGGCGGCCTGGCGGCGCTGGCGGGCATGCTCGCGCTGCCCATGGTGCTGGCGCTGGCGGCTGCGCTGCTCTATGCCCAATGGGCCACGCACCCGGCCATGGCGGGGGCGCTGCGCGGCATGGGGGCCGTGGCGTCGGGCCTCATCGGGGGCATGGCCCTCAAGCTGGCGGCGGCACTGCACACGCATGTGCTGGGCCCCTGGGTTTGCGGTGCACTGGCGCTGGCCACCTTTGTGGCGGTGGCGTGGTGGCATATACCGCTGTACGGCGTGCTGCTGGTGCTGGGCGGCATGGCCTGCATACTCACCTGGCGGAGGCTGGCGCCATGACCCAAGCCTTTGCACTGCAGCCTGTGGACTGGCTGAACCTGTTTCTCTACTACCTGTCGATCTCGCTGCTGGCCGTGGGCGGCGCCATTGCCACAGCGCCAGACATGCACCGCTTTCTGGTCAACCAGCAGGGCTGGCTGACCGACGTGCAGTTCAACGCCAGCATAGCCATCGCCCAGGCAGCGCCAGGGCCCAACGTCTTGTTTGTCGCACTGATCGGCTGGCATGTGGGCCTCAACGCCGCAGGTGCCAGCCCCTGGGGCTGGATCCTGGGCCTGTGGGGGGCACTGGTGTGCATGGTGGGGATCATGCTGCCCAGCACCACACTGACCTGGCTGGCCACGCGCTGGGCCCACCGCAACCGGCAGCGGCGCGCGGTGCGGGCCTTCAGGCAAGGCATGGCGCCAGTGGTCATCGGCCTGCTGATGGCTGCCACCTGGGTGCTGGGCCGCGGCCAGGGCAACCCGGCCACCGACGCGCTCCTGTGGCTGCTGGCCGCCGTGGTGGCCGTGCTGGTATGGCGCACCCGCCTGCACCTGCTATGGCTGCTGGGTGCTGGCGCCTTGCTGGGCGCGCTGGGCATTTAGAACTTGTCGCCTGCGCGACTCCCGCAGGAAGGCTGCGCCGCAGCATTGATCCAGCACAGAACACGCCGTTTTTTTGTGCACAAGGCACCGCCACGCCCCTATGCTGGTGCGCAATACACATTCAGCAAAACCAGCGCCCATGGCGAAGTACGGAGACAAGCTGATGGATGCACAGGCAACGATCCTGGTGGTGGATGACTCGCCCGAGAACCTGCAGGTTCTTTCTGCCGTTCTGAAAGAGCACTACAAGGTCAAGGTGGCCTTGAACGGCGAGCGCGCCCTGGCGCTGGCCCAGGCCGAGCCGCCGCCCGATCTCATCCTGCTGGACGTGATGATGCCTGGCATGGACGGGTACGAGGTCTGCAGGCGCCTCAAGGGCCATGCCGCCACGGCCAACATTCCGGTGTTGTTTGTCTCCTCGCGCGACGAGGAGGAGGACGAAGCAAGGGGGTTGTCGCTGGGCGCCATCGACTACATTGTCAAGCCGATCCGGCCCTCGATCGTGCAGGCGCGCGTGCGCAACCACCTGGAACTCAAGCGCAGCCGCGACCTGCTGCAGCGCCTGACCACGCAGGACCACCTCACCGGCATCAGCAACCGGCGCCGGTTCGATGACTTTCTGGAGCTTGAATGGCGCCGCGCAGTGCGTGAGCAGGCCCCCATTTCTTTGATCGCCATCGACATCGACCACTTCAAGGCCTACAACGACCATTACGGGCACCCTGGCGGCGACCAATGCCTGATCGAGGTGGCGCGCACGCTGGACAACTGCGTGACGCGCCCCTCCGATCTGGTGGCGCGCTGTGGCGGTGAAGAGTTTGCCTGCGTGCTTCCCAGCACCGACAGCGCCGGCGCCGCCAACCTGGCCGAGCAAATCCGCCTGGGCATCCTGGCCCGTGCGCTGGAACACGCCAAATCGGGCACGCACGACCACGTGACCATCAGCCTGGGCGTGGCCACCGTGGTGCCCCGCGCCGACGAGCCGCACCAGGCGCTGGTCGATCTGGCCGATGCTGCGCTCTATGAAGCCAAGAGCGCAGGACGCAACCGCCACGTGCTCAAGGTGCGCTGAATCAGACCAGGCGTCACACACCCTGCGCGGCGCTCTGGCGGATGAGCTGGAGCGCCTGCTCGAAGTCAAACCCCTCGATCGCCTGCGCAATCGCTGTGTGCTGCGCCGGGTAGGCCTGGGCCAACAGCTCGGGCTGGCTGCTGGCCAGATCCATGCAGGCACTGTCGCCCTCTGCCAGCAAGGCCTGGAGTTGGGCGCTGAACAAGGCGCTTGCTTCGTCCAGCACGGCCATGGCAGGCGCAGGCCGGGCGGGTGCCGGGCTGGGTTCAGCCGCCTGCCAGGCCGCCAGGCCGCTGATGACCGGGGCCAGTGCGGCCTCTACCCGCTCCAGCGCTTGCTCCACCACGGGTGTGGCGGCCTGGGTACGGCAAGCGCGTTCCAGTTCGGCAGCGGCGGCCTGCACGCCGCGCGCGCCAATGCTGCCCGCCACCGACTTGAGCGTATGTGCCAGCCGTTCGGGCCCGCTGGCGTCCACCCCCTGTTGCGCCGCCCTGAAGCCGGTTGCAAACGCCTGCTGCCCGGAAAGAAAGCGCCCCAGCAATGAACGGTACAGCCGCTCGTCCTGCATGGAGGTCACCAGGCCCGCGTGCACATCGATCCCCGGCAAGAGCGGCAAGGGGCTCGTCGGCATGGCGGCTGCGGCCCGCAATACCGGCTCTGTTTGGGGTACGGAACCACCAGCCACTTGCGGCCCGGCCTTGCCCACCCAGCGCGCAAGGGTGCTGAACATGTTGCCCACATCCAGCGGTTTGGGGATGTAATCGTTCATGCCCATGGCCAGCGCGCGCTCGCGGTCACCCGCCATGGCGTTGGCGGTCATGGCGATGATGGGCAGCGCGCGCAACGCGGTGTTTTCGCGGATGCGGCGCGTGGCCTCGTAGCCGTCCATCACGGGCATCTGGCAGTCCATGAGGACGCCGTCGAACGCTTCCCCACGTGTCTGGAGCATTTCCAGTGCCTCCAGCCCATTGGTGGCCAGGGTGACCTGCGCCCCTGCATGGCGCAAGAGTTCCATGGCCAGCTCCTGGTTGAGCTCGTTGTCTTCCACCAGCAGCACCCGCGCGCCTTCGAGCTGGTGCATGGCGTTGCGGCTTTCCTGCGCCATGATGCCGGTGCGGTTTTCCACCAGCCCCTTGCGGTCGATGGCGGCGCCGATTGCATCGAGCAACTGGCTGGGCATGACCGGCTTGGTCAGCACGGACTTGAGCGCCACGCCCTGGCGCTGCGCCTCGTCCAGTGCCTCCTCGCGGCCAAAGGCGGTGACCATGATGCTGGCAGGCACGTTGGGCAGGCTGCGCGCATGCATGAGGCGCAGGGTTTCGATGCCGTCCATCTCGGGCATCTTCCAGTCGATGAGCACCAGGTCGTAAGCCTGCTGCAGCTGTTCAGCTTCGGCCACGCAGGCCAGCGCCGCCTGCCCGTTGGCGGCCATGTCCACCTGCAGGCCCAGGCCATGGGCAATGCTGGCCGTGATTTCGCGGGCGCTGCTGTTGTCGTCCACCACCAGCACACGCATGTGTTGGAGCACTTCGCGCGGAATACGGCGCGGACCACTGCCCTGCGCATTGCGCCCCAGGCGCGCTGTGAAATGGAACTCCGAGCCCACGCCCGGCTCGCTCCGCACCCAGATGCGCCCGCCCATCTGCTCCACCAGAGCACGCGAGATGGCCAGCCCCAGGCCTGTGCCGCCATAGCGGCGCGTGGTGGAGCTGTCAGCCTGGCTGAAGGGCTGGAACAGCTTGGCGCACTGCACCTGCGTCATGCCGATGCCGGTGTCGCGCACCCAGAAGTGCAGCTCGATATGGTTCGCATCGCGGTCAATCTCCTCGATGCCTATGACCACCTCGCCCTGTTCGGTGAACTTGACGGCGTTATTGCCCAGGTTCACCAGTATCTGGCACAGGCGCAGCGGGTCGCCCACCAGCGCAGTGGGCAGTTGCCCCGGCACACAGAACAGCAGTTCCAGTCCCTTTTCCTCGGTACGCAGGCCGATGAGGTTGGACAGGCTCTCCATGACGTCGTCCAGGCAGAATGCCGTGTCCTCGATCACCATCTTGCCCGCCTCGATCTTGGAGAAGTCGAGGATGTCGTTGATGATGCCCAGCAGCCCCACGGCCGAGCGGTGCGCCTTTTCCACATAGTTGCGCTGGCGCGCGTCCAGCGCGGTCTGCAGCGCCAGGTGCGACATGCCGATGATGGCGTTCATGGGCGTGCGGATTTCGTGGCTCATGTTGGCCAGGAAATCGCTCTTGGCCTTGGCTGCATCCTCGGCCGCACGGCGCGCCTGCTCCATGGCGCGCTCGGCGGCCTTGCGCTCGGCGATGTCTTCGAACACCCAGATCGTCACATGGTGGTGCCGCGCCGACCGGATGCCGCGCCCGGACACCTGCGCCACGAAGGTGCCGCCGTCCTTGCGGGCAAAGTCCCATTCCACGTTCACGTCCTTGCCCGCCGCCAGCACCGGGCCCACCAGCGCGCCAAAGCGGGCGTAATGCTCGGGCGACTGCTGGATGACGCTGCCGGGCTTGCCCACCAGTTCGTCTGCCGGGTAGCCCAGGTATTCGACCAGGCGCTGGTTCACGCGCAGGATCACGCCGTCGGCGGTGTAGATGATGCCGTTGGGGGCGTTGTCGAAAATCATCTGCTGCTCGTCCAGCAGGTTCTGCAGTTCGCGCTGCTGCAGTTCGATCTCCAGGCGTGCACGGCGTTTCTCGGTCACGTCTTCGGGCATGCACTGCACCAGGCGGCGCCCACGGTACTCAAAGGCTGCCAGGTGCACTTCCGCATCCCAAGTCTCGCCATCCGGGCGGCGGTAGCGCCATTCGAAGCTGGAATGTCCCTGGCTGAGCACCTGCGGCATGGTGTCCTGCATGGCGGTTACGCTGTCCTGGCCGCTGTACTGCTGGGGGGCCGACAGGTAGAGCAGGCCCTTGCCCAGAAGCTGGCTCTTGGCGTTCACGCCAAAGATCCGCACGGCCGCCGGGTTGCAGTCGATGTAGCCAAAGTCCGGGTCCAGGATGATGATGGGGCGCGAAGACTCCTGGAACAGCATCTTGTTGTAGGCCTCGCTGTCGCGCAGGCTGGCTTCCGCAACCTTCTGCTCGGTGATGTCCTGGTTGATGCCCACCAGACGGCGCGGGCAGCCATCGCTGCCGCGCAGCGCCGCGTGGCCGATGTCCAGGATCCAGCGCCATTCGCCCCCTGCACTGCGCATGCGGAAGGTTTCGGTGTAGTCGGGCATTTCGTTGAGCAGGAAGCGGCGCAGGTGATCCTGCACACGCGCTACATCCTCGGGATGGATCAATGCAACCCAGCAGGCCATGTGGTTGGGGTGCTGCGCCAGCAGGCTTTGCTTGTCGTAGCCCAGCATTTCGGCCCAGATGTCGTTGACCGCCACCTCGACGATCTCGTGCTGGTCGTTGATGATGCAGTCGTACAGCCCCAGGTTGGCGCCACGCAGGGCCAGCGCCAGGCGCTCCTCGCTGCGCACCACCAGTTGCTCGGCCTTTTGGCGCTCGGTGATGTCGTAAATCCAGGACACCAGGTAGCGCCCATCCGAAAAGTCGAGCAGGATGGACGAGAGCAACACCGTGACGGGCGTGCCATCAGCCCGCACGAAGTCGGCCTGGTAGCCCTTGACGGCTCCGTCGCGGCGCAGCTGTTCCATGAAGGCCAGGCGGTCTTCCGGGTTGCGCCAGGACTTGCTGGCAGGGTGCGTGGCCAGTTCGTCGGGACGCACGCCCAGGATTTCCTCGTGCTGGCGGTTGGCAAAAACGATCTGCCCGGCCTCGGTTCCAATGATCACGCCCACGGGGCTGTTTTCCAGAATGCGGCGCAGCCGGGCTTCGTTTTCCTGGCGCTCGCGCTCCAGGCGCTTGCGTTCGGCAATGTCCTCGTACACCCACACGGCCGAGCGCTCGAACCCAGGGATGTTGATGCCCTGGCCCGACACCATGGCCTCGAACACCGCTCCATCATTGCGCTTGAAGTCCCACTCGATATGCACCTCCTGGCCTGCAGCCAGCAAGGGCGCTGCCACGGCGGAAAACGCCTTGTAGCTGGCCTCATCCCAAAACATGCGTTGTGCCACCGAGTGACCCACCAGGTCCTGAGGCTCCAGCCCCAGGCTCTGGCACAGCCTGCGGTTGACGCGCAGGATGATGCCGTCTGCCGTGAAGCACATGCCGTTGGGCGCGTTGTCGAAAATGACCTGCTGCTCTTCCAGCAGCTTGCGGATCTCGGCCTGCTGGCGCTCGATTTCCAGGCGTGCGCGGCGCTTTTCGGAAACATCGTCCACGGTAAAGCGCAGCAGGATGCGCCCCCCGCAGTCGAAGGCCATGAGGTTGACCTCGGCATCGAAGATTTCGCCCGTCGCACGGCGCGCACGCCACAGAAAATTGGCAATACCGTGCTCCACGATGGAGCGGGTGATTTCCTCGCCTGCGGTCTGGGTGTCGGTGCCGTCGTACTGCGTGGGCGCCGAAAAATCCAGCGGCATGCGGCCCAGCACTTCATCGCGGGTCTGGAAGCCGTAGATGCGCACGGCTGCCATGTTGCAGTCCACGATGCCGATCGCCGGGTCGATGATGACGATGGGCACGGGCGAATCCTGGTACACCCGCTTGTTGTAGGCTGCGCTGCGCTCCAGCGTAGCCTGGGCTCCGCGCAGGGCAGCGTCCTTTGCGGCCAGCTCGGCCTGCAGGGCTGCGTAGCGCTGCTGCAGCTGCGCCAGTTCCTGCTCCAGCGCAGCCTTTATCGTGTGCGATCGCTTCATGGCCCCTCCCAGGTGAACCGCCCCCCGCACGCGCCTGGACGGGGCGACAGGGGAAGGCGTCGATCTGTGGGCGAGTATCGGCAGCGGTTGACCTACACGTCAATCTGCAGCGCGGCATTTGTCCGCGCGATGCGGGCTCTTTTTGAGCTAGCGCAAGCCCTTGGGCATCAGCTCACACGCCGCCCGTTCTCGGCATAAATGGCCAGATACAACGTGCTCGACCCCACGTAGGGCGCCCTGTTGCCAAAGCCCACATGGAAATCTCCAAACGACAGCGAGCGAATGCCCGCCAACCCGGCGCGCAAGCGCTCGCGGCTGAGGTCCTTGCCCGCATTGCGCAGGCCTTCGATCATGACCTGGGCATTGATCCAGCCTTCCAGGCTGCTTGAGCTGGTCAGGTACTCTGGCTTGGCGCCTGCGTTCTTCATGGAGGTCTGGAACCTGCGCACTGCCACCGATTTGGTGGACGTGGCATCCGGAAACACCTGCACTGCGGCCATCCCACGGGTGGCGTCGCCCAGCTTGGGCAGCTCCGAAACAAACAAGGTCACCGAGAGACCGGCCAGCGGAACAGTCTTGGTGCGCGCACGGAATGGCAGCACAAAGGCTGTGTTGGCCGTGCCCGTGGTGGCCAGCACTACGGCGCCCGGCTTGTCGGCATAGACCTTGTCGGCCACTTCCTCACCGTTCTTGCCGTCCACGGCCAGGGCAAAGGCGCCGGCACGTTCCACCTGTGCTTCGTCCAGTGCGGTGGACATGTAGCCCAGCACTTCTTTTCCGAAAGGGTTGTCCAGGTACACCACGGCAATGCGCCGCAGGCCCATGGAGACCATCTGCTGCACCAGGCGGCGCGCCTCATCGGCATAGCTGGGACGCAGGAAGAACAGGTTGCGCTGCTCTGGGCTGCGCACCGACGGTGCGCCTGTGATGGGCCCGACGGTCGGTATGCCCTTGCCTTCGATGAGCGGCAGCAGGGCCGCCGTGTTGGCCGTGCCCATGGGTGAAATCAGTGCGAAGACGGACTTGGCGTCCACCATCTCGGTCACGTTCTTGAGCGTTCGGGCCGGCACATAAGCGTCGTCCATGACTTCCAGTGCGATCTCGCGCCCGTGGATGCCACCTGCGCGGTTCACCTCCTGGAAGGCGGCTTTCATGCCCGCCACCTGCTCCAGCCCTGCAGCCCCCAAGGGACCCGACAAGGCCATGGAACAGCCCAGGGTGACCAGGCGCCCCGCCCCATCGGTTTCGGCAGCGTGGCTGTGGTGCGTCCAGGCGGGCAGCGTGGCGGCGGCCAGGGTGCGCAAAAGAAAATCGCGGCGGCTCATGGTGGTGCGGGGCTCCATGCAACAAAAGGTGGCCAGAGCTTACGTTCGGGCCACCTGCCCCCGCTGTCAGTTCAGCGACAGCCTGGGGCTTTGCGGACACAGTGAAAACCCTTGGCTGCGGTACGCCACCAGGGCCTGCACGGTGGTGCAAAGCAGTCCGTTGGCGCGCGCGAACTGCGCCACCTGGGCACCGCGCGCCATGCTGCCATCGGGGTTCATCAGCTCGCACAGCACACCCGCAGCGGGCAGGCCTGCGAGCACGGCCAGATCGACAGCAGCCTCGGTATGGCCCTGGCGCTCCAGCACGCCGCCGGGCCGCGCCACCAGCGGAAACACATGGCCAGGGCTGACCACTTCAGGCTGGCCGTCCGGCGCTGGAATGCGCAGGGCGCAGCGCACGGTTTGCAGGCGGTCGATGGCCGAGACACCGGTACTGATGCCATGGGCCGCCTCGATGGACTGTGTGAAGGCCGTGCCATGCGCCGACCGGTTGACTTCCACCATGGGCCGCAGGCCCAGGGCTTGCGCATGGTCTGCGGTGATGCACAGGCAGACGATGCCGCTGCCCTCGCGGATCATCATCGCCATGGAGGCCGGGGTCATGTTGGCTGCGGCGCAGACAAGGTCGGCCTCGTTTTCGCGCTCGGCATCGTCGAGCACCAGCACGGGCTGGCCCGCAGCAATGGCCGCAATGACCTGCGGAACCGGGGACAGGGGGACGCCGTCGTCCACCGCGTTGGAACAAGGCTCCGACGCGCCGGGTGCGAGGCAATGGGTTGGGGTTGATGGCATGAAACGCTCCTCAAACAAGTGAAAGAAACGCTCCAAGGCTTGCACGCAAGAAGCACGCGCGAACGCCCCCGTGCCCCAGGGCACCGGTACGCACGCAACGCGCGGCTGCACGGGGCATGCCCGCGCAGCACATCTTCTTTCATCCGGACTGTGACCGTCGGCCCCGGAATGGAAGCGGCAACACCACTTCGCACCGGATCTGCTGACCCCCGGCCACCCACAGGACGGCCAGGGCGCTCGCGGGCTTGCACGGCACACCGCCAGGTGCACCGCGCCTACCGCCGGTGGGGAATTTCACCCCGCCCTGAAGACATGAAAACCGGCGTGCCCGCAGGGGTGGCGCTCGGGATAAGCACCCCCCAGCGTGCGCACCGGTCGGCGCTGATTATGCGCTACCTGCCATATGCCCTGGCTGCGCACTCCATTCCATCTGTGCTGTACCCGCAACGCAGGGAACTGGCAGAGCTCCCGCGCAAGGGCCGCCAGTATTCCCACGTGCGGGCAGGGGGAAGGCGCCGAAGACGATTCAGGGGGATGTTTTATTTCCGACGCTGCGCTGGCGTAGCGCCTCGTACAGGCAGACGCCGCTGGCGACCGAGACGTTGAGGCTTTCGACCGCGCCCTGCATGGGGATGCCCACGAGTTCGTCGCAGGTCTTGCGCGTGAGCTGGCGCATGCCTGCGCCTTCGGCGCCCAGCACCAGGGCCACGGGGGCCTTGAGGTCTGCCTGGTACAGCGTGCGCGGTGCGTCGTCGCTGGTGCCGATGATCCAGATGTTGCGCTCCTTGAGCTCGCCCAGCGTGCGCGCCAGGTTGGTGACCATGAAGTACGGCACGGTTTCTGCCGCGCCGCTGGCCACCTTGGCCACGGTGGCGTTGATGCCGCAGGCGTGGTCCTTGGGGGCGATCACGGCGTGGGCACCAGCCCCATCGGCCACGCGCAGGCAGGCGCCCAGGTTGTGCGGGTCGGTGATGCCGTCGAGCACCAGCAGCAGCGGCACCGCGCCATCGGCTTCCAACTGGTCGAGCAGGTCGTCCAGCGAACTGGCCTGCGCCATGGGGTTGACGCGCGCGGCCACGCCCTGGTGGCCGTGGCTGCCCGCCAGCTTGGCGATGCGCAGGCCGTCGGCCTCGATCAGGCGCACCCCGGCTTCACGCGCACGCTCCAGGAATTGGCGCATGCGCTGGTCGCGGCGCGTGGGCTCGTAGTAGATCTCGATGATGGATTGCGGTGCGGTCTTGAGGCGCACCCCCACGGCATGGAAGCCGAACAGGACTTTGGGACTGGACATGGGGGGTGATTATCCGCTGCGCCATTTGCTATTATTTTTGTAGCTGCTTGCGCTTGTATTTATTGCGCCAGGGACCAAAAACACTACAAATCCGCAATGCGCCCGGCCTCGATGGTGATGCGCCGCTCGCAACGCTGGGCAATGCCCCGGTCGTGCGTGACGAGCACCAGCGTCGTGCCTTGCTCGCGGTTGAGTTGGAACATCAGCTCCATGATGGTTTCGCCCGTGGCGTAGTCCAGGCTGCCGGTAGGCTCGTCGGCCAGCAGCACGGCGGGCTGCACGACAAACGCCCGCGCCAAGGCCACGCGCTGCTGTTCGCCGCCCGACAGCAACTTGGGGTAATGCCCCAGGCGCTGGCCCAGGCCCACATGGGCCAGCATGTCGGCGGCGCGCTGGCGCGCATCGCGCTGGCCCGCCAGCTCCAGCGGCAGCATGACGTTTTCCAGCGCAGTGAGGTTGCCCATGAGCTGGAAGCTCTGGAACACAAAGCCCACCTTCTGGGCCCGCAGCGCGGCGCGGGCATCCTCGTCCAGCGCGAACAGGTCTTGCCCGTCCAGGCGCACGGTGCCCCGCGTGGGGGTGTCGAGCCCGGCGATGATGGACAGCAGCGTGCTCTTGCCCGAGCCCGAGGCACCCACGATGGCCACGGTTTCCCTGGGCGCCAGGCGGAAATCGATGTCGCGCAGAATGTCGAGCGTGCCCGTGGAGTCGCTGACCGACTTGAACACATGCTCGACGGCAATGACCGGGGTCTCGATGGGCTTGGAAGAATCAGACATGAACGATGAAAGGTGTCCGCAAGTGAAAGCCATGGGGAATCGACGCCACTTTATCCTGAGCGCCGCAGCCGCTGTGCTGGCGGGGCTTTGTGCCGCGCCGGTGCAGGCCGCTGCCGCCAAGGGCCGCGCGCACACCATTGTGGTGGTGGGCGACTCGATGAGCGCCGAGTACGGTATCCAGCGCGGTAGTGGCTGGGTGGCGTTGCTGGAGCAGCGCCTGCAGCAGCAGAAGGTCAATGCCAAGGTGGTGAATGCCAGCGTGAGCGGCGACACCACGGCCGGGGGCCGCGCCCGGCTGCCCGCACTGCTGGCGCAACACCAGCCCACGGTGGTGGTGATTGAGCTGGGAGGGAACGATGCGCTGCGCGGCCTGCCGCTGAAGAACACCGAGGACAACCTGTCCGCCATGGTGCAAGCCGCACAAAAGGCCGGGGCCCAGGTGCTGCTGGTGGGCATGCAGGTGCCGCCCAACTATGGCAGCGACTACACGCGCCGCTTTGCGCAAACCTTTGCCGACGTGGCCCGGCAGCACAAGACGGCGCTGGTGCCCTTCTTGCTGGAAGGCGTGGCCAACGCGCCGGATGCGAACCGCTGGTTCCAGGCAGACCGCATTCACCCCAACGAGCAGGCCCATCCGCGCTTGCTGGACAACGTGTGGCCCGCGCTCAAGGGTTTGCTGCGTTAGGCGCCTGCCCGTCCTGGGCTGCGGGTGGGTTTGGCGCGGGGTCGGCGCTGTCGTCTGCGGTGTTGCGGCCAGCATTGGATGCGCGGGCACGGAGCTTGTCTTCTTTCTTCTTTTTCTTGGCCAGCTCGCGCTGGCGCTTCTCGTAGCCGTAGTTGGGTGTTGCCAAGGTGTGCTTTCTTTGGTGGAAAGCTACTGTAGCAGCTTCAGGGCGCTGCAGGCCCGGCTTGCACGGCAGGACGCACCGCCGTGCGGTAGGCATGCCAACTGGCATGGCCCAGGAGCGGCCCGACCACCAGCAGGCCCGCGCCCCAGGCCGACAAGGACAGCAGCACCAGCAGCGATATCAGGCCGCCCCACAGCAGCATCACACCAGGGTTGTCCAGCACCACGCGCATGCTGGTGATGGCGGCGGTCAGTGCGTCGGTGTCGCGGTCCAGAATCATGGGAATGGAGACCACGGTAGAGGAAAACACCAGCGCTGCGAACAAGCCCCCCACCATCAAGTACAAGGCGACAAAGCTCCAGTTCTGAGGGTTGAGCAAGGCATCCACCACCCCGGTGGTCGAAGGCAGGCCCGTGTGGAAGAACACCGCAAACACCACCAGCGATGCCCGGCCCCACAGCAGCTCAAAAATGATCAACACCAGCACCAGCATGCCCATGCTGCCCAGGTGCCTGTCCCAGCAGGTGAGCGAGCGGCCCAGTTCGGGCGCCAGGCCCTGCTCTCGGCGGCGGCTGGTGTCGTACAGCCCCATGGCCAGGAAGGGCCCCACCAGCAGGCAGCCGCTGGCCAGGGACATCACGTATTCCGGCTGGCGCTGGAACACCCAGCCCAGCACCAGCGCCATACCCCAGAAGCACGCGCCATAAAACGCCCCCACCCCAGGCGCAGCGCGCAGGTCAGACCAGCCCAGGGCCAGCCAGCGCAGCGGGTCGCCCCAGCGCAGGGGCTGCAACGCAATCGAGAACGCAGTGGTGTCAGAGGTGGTGGTGCTGTTCATGGCGGGCGCTACAGGGTCTGAACCACTGTATGCTGCCCGGCGCTTTCTTGATGGTCGTCAAAACAAACCCGAGTTTTTCTCTGGGTCTTGCACCGTTCAACGGCCCCCGAAGGCACGGCGCAGCGCTTGCGCCAGGTCGGCTTGCAGGTCGGCTTCGGCCTCCAGGCCGATGGAAAAGCGCACCACATGCCCAGGCTGCAGATGGCTGCTGGGCCGCTGGCGCATGCTGGCCAGATCGTACGGCACCACCAGGCTCATGGGTCCGCCCCAGCTGTAGCCCAGGCGGAACAGGCGCAGGCTGTCGCAAAAGCAATCCACCTGGGCCTGCGAGACTGCCGCGTCCAGCACCACGCTGAAGAGGCCTGCCGCAGCGCCCTGCCCGTCCTGGGCCTGGCCGCACAGGGCCTGCCAGTGCGCGTGGCCCGGGGAACCCGCAAGCGCCGGGTGCAGCACCTGCACCACGGGGGACTGCTGCTGCATCCAGCGGGCCAGGCTGCGCGCCACGCGGTCGTGGGCGTGGTAGCGCAATGCCACGCTGGGCAAGGCACGCAGCACGGCCTCGGCATCATTGGCCCCTACGCCCAGGCCCAGGTGCATATGGGCCAGCTTGATGCGCAGGTGCAGCGCCGGGTCGCGCGTGGTGATGCTGCCCATCAGCACGTCGCCACCACCGCTGGGGTACTTCGTCAGCGCGTGGGCCGACACATCTACCGCCAGGCTGCCGCTGCCGTCGCCCATCAGGTCGAACGGGTGAAACGCCAGCCCCGCGCCCCAGGTGTTGTCCAGCGCGGTGGTCACGCCGCGCTCACGGCACAGGGCCACCAGGGCGCGCAGGTCGGGGAACTCCAGCGTCACCGAGCCCGGCGCCTCCAGCCACACCAGCCGTGTGGCGGGGGTGATGCGCTGTGCCAGGTCGTCCGGGTCCAGCGGGTCGTACAGCGCATGGCACACGCCGAACTGCGCCAGCAACGAGGCCGTCATGGCCTTGTTGGGCCCGTAGGCGTTGTCGGGAATCAGCACCTCGTCGCCCTGGCGCAGCAAGGCCAGCGCCACATTGGCCAGTGCCGCCAGGCCGCTGGGCACCAGCACGCACTGCAGGCCGCCTTCGAGCGCGCAGATGCGCTCTTCCAGAATAAAGGTGGTGGGCGTGCCGTGCAGGCCGTAGGTGTAGCCGCTTTTGTCCTTCCATTCGCGCTCGCGCATGGCGGCCACGTTGGGGAAGAACACGGTGGAGGCCTTGAACACCCCTGGCTGCGGGGCCTCAAAGCCTGCCGGGGGCTGGTAGGCGTGGTGGATCAGTGCGGTGGCGGGGGCCGGGAAATGGGGCGTGTCTTGCATGCTGCCATCGTAGCGGGCATCTGCAGGTTCTTTACCTGTTATTTGCTGCTTTATTCCGCCAGGGCACAGGTACACTTTCGCGTCTGCTCTCTACACGCCTGTGCTGTCCAAACCTGACCACCCCCTCGTCGATCTGCGCGACCTGCGCCTGGAGACGGCCTGCGCGCTGGTCGGCCTGGACGCAGGCCCTTCGCCTGCGCCGGGGCAGACGCCTGTGCAACTGCTGCAAGAGGTCATCGACGGCCTGTGCAACCTGTCGCTCAAAGATCCGCTCACGGGCCTTGCCAACCGGCGGCATTTCCAGGCCGTACTGGACCGTGAGATCGACCGCGTGGCGCGTTCGGGCGAAGCGGCACTGCTGCTGATGCTGGACATCGACCGCTTCAAGCAGGTCAACGACACCTATGGCCACATTGCGGGCGACCGGGTGCTGCAGGCCGTGGCGCGCACGCTGGCGCAATGCGTGCGGCCCATGGACACGCTGGCGCGCTATGGCGGCGAAGAATTTGCCATCGTCATGCCCGCCTGCCAGGCGGCTTTTGGCATGGCGGTGGCAGAGCGCATACGGCGTGCGGTGGAGGCAATGCCCGTGCAGATCGACGCGTCCACCCGTCTGGACGTGACCATCAGCATTGGCGGCGCCTTTGCCATGCAATGGATCCGCTCCTCTCCCATCCTCTGGACCGACCGTGCCGACCACCAGCTTTATCTGGCCAAGGCCGAGGGCCGCAACCGCGTGTGCATCGAACCCCAGCCCGACAGCACTGTCAGCGCCGAGGAAAAAGGCATGCTCATCGGGCCGCTCTACACCCCTTCGGGTTGGGGCGATCTGGCCGCCATGACCTCCAAAGACAACGCCCCCTGAAGGCAAACCCATGAGCCCAGCGTCGTCCAACTCCATTCCCTCCCCCACCGTCCCTCCGACCGGTGCGCCCACGGGTGCCCGCATCATTGCCATCACCAGCGGCAAAGGGGGCGTGGGCAAGACCTTTGTTTCGGCCAACCTGGCCGCCGCACTCACCCGGCGCGGCCAGCGCGTGCTCGTACTCGATGCCGACCTGGGCCTGGCCAACCTGGATGTGGTGCTGAACCTGTACCCCAAGACCACGCTGCACGACGTGTTCACCGGCAAGTCCAGCCTCGACGAAGCGGTGATCGAGGCGCCGGGGGGCTTTTCCGTGCTGCTGGCGGGCTCGGGCATGGTCGAGTATTCGCGCCTTACACCCGAGGTACGCACACAGTTCATGAATGTGATCCAGACACTGGCGCCGCGCTACGACGTGATCCTGCTGGACACGGGTGCAGGCATTTCCGATGTGGTGCTGTTCTCGGTTTCGCTGGCCTCCGAGGTGGTCATCGTGGCCACGCCTGAGCCTACTTCGCTGACCGACGCCTACGCCGCCATCAAGGTGCTGGCCATGCAGCAAAAGCGCCAGCATGTGCGCATAGTCATCAACCAGACCGCCCGCCCCGGCGACGGCCGGGCCATCACCGGCCAGCTGCAGCAGGTGCTCGAGCGTTTTGTGACCACCACCACCGGCCGCGCCTTGCGGCTCATCCATATGGGTGACATTCCGGCTGACCCTGCCGTGCGCGATGCGGTGATGCGGCGCCAGTTGCTGCTGCTGCAGCTTCCGGGCTGCCCGGCTGCGCTGGCGATTGCGCAACTGGCGGGCAAGATCGAAGAAGCGCTGCTCGCCAGGTCGGCCTGAGAGCCTGAGGCTTTGCTCAGCGTTGGCTCAGATCGAACACCAGCACCAGCGCGCCTTCCCGCAGAGCCTCCAGCTGCAACTGCGCCTCGCCTTCGAGCATGGCGGCATCGCCCGTTTGCAAGGACTGGCCATTGACACGCAAGCCGCCGCGCACCAGGTGCACATAGGTTTTGCGCGCGGCATCCAGCGCCAGATCGGCCGTCTCGCCCGCAGCCAGGTAGCCCGCCCGCAGGGCTGCATCGGCATGGATGCGCAAGGCGCCAGCCTCAGCTTGCCCCGAAGCCAGCAGCCGCAGCCCCAGGCCGGGCTGCCAGCCAAAGGGCGTCTGACCGTAGCTGGGCTCCAGCCCGCGCTGTGAGGGCTCGATCCAGATTTGCAGGAAGTGCGTGTCCTCGCCGCTGGCATGGTTGTATTCGCTGTGGGTCACCCCGCTGCCAGCGCTCATGACCTGCACGTCGCCTGCAGGAATCACCGCGGTGTTGCCCATGCTGTCGCGGTGGGCCAGCGCCCCCGACAGCACCACGCTGATGATCTCCATGTCGCGGTGCGCATGGGTGGCAAAGCCGGTGCCCGGCGCAATGCGGTCTTCGTTGATGACGCGCAGGTTGCCAAAGCCCATGAAGCGCGGGTCGTGGTAGCCCGCAAACGAAAAACTGTGAAACGACCGCAGCCAGCCATGGTCGGCATAACCTCTGTCCTGGGATTTGCGCAGTGTCAGCATGGTGTGCTCCTTCGGGTGACACTCTAGAACGCCATCGGCACCGGCAGGGGCGGCTGCTTTGACGGAATGATTCAAAATCATTGAAACAAACCCACCCGACCATGCAAGACACCCGCGATGCACTGACCCCCGAGAACCTCGCCATGCTGCAGGTGATTGCCGAGGAAGGCAGCTTTGCCGCAGCAGCGCGCAAGCTGGGCCTGGTGCCCAGCGCACTGACCTACCGCGTACGCCAGATCGAGGATGCGCTGGACGTGCTGCTGTTCGACCGCAGCGCGCGCCAGGCCCGCCCCACCGAGGCCGGTGCCGAGCTGCTGCGCGAAGGCGCGCGCCTGCTGCAGGACATCGACGCCGTGGCCCACCGCGTGCGGCGCGTGGCCACGGGCTGGGAGCCGCAGCTCACCATCTCCGTCGATGGCGTGATCTCTCCGCACACCATGCTGGAGCTGGTGGAAGCCTTCTATGCCATGGCGCCGCCCACCCGGCTGAAATTGCGCGACGGCATCATGTCCGGCACGCTCGAAGCCCTGACCTCGGGGCGTGCCGACCTGGCCATTGGCGTGGGCGCCCTGGGGCCTGCGGTGGCGGGGCTGCAGCAAATGCCGCTGGGCAGCCAGCGCTTCATCTACGTGGTGGCGCCCCACCATCCCCTGGCCCAGGCCAGCGAACCGATTGCCGACGCCGTGCTGCGCGGTCACCGGGCGATTGCCGTGGCCGACTCTGCGCTGCGCGGCGGCCTGACCATGGGCCTGCTGGGTGGGCAGGACGTATTCACCGTGGACAGCATGCAGGCCAAGATACAGGCCCAGCTGCGCGGCCTGGGCGGCGGCTTTCTGCCCGAATCCATGGTGCGCCCCTATCTGGAGGCGGGCCGCCTGGTCGAACGCAAGGTGGCCCGCCCCGAACGGCTGGTGTCTCTGCACTATGCCTGGGGCGGGCCTGGTTTCACGGCACCGGGGCGCGCCCTGCAATGGTGGCTGGAGCAGCTGCAAAGCCCCATCACGCGCCGCGCTCTCCTGGAAAACCACCACCATTTCTGACCCCAAACGGTGCAGCGCGGGCCGCAGGGCGTGTAGAGTGGGGCCCAAGCCCTTGCCACCTTTGCCAGAAAGCCTTTGCCATGCCCAAAGCCCGCACCACCCTTCCCTCCACAGCCCGCCGAAAAAGCCCTGCCAAGGTTCCGCGCCACATCGCCATCGTGGGTGCGGGGGTTGCCGGCATTGCCTGCGCACGCACCCTGGTGCAGGCCGGGCACCAGGTGAGCGTGTTTGAACAGCACACCGAGCCGGGCGGGCGCACCCGCAGCGTGGACAGCCCCTTTGGCAGCTTTGACGCTGGTGCCCAGTACTTCACCGTACGCGACCCGCGCCTGGAACGCGTGCTGCAGACCCAGCCCGGCCTGTGCCGCCCCTGGAGCGCCAGCACCGTGCGCGTGCTTGACGCTGCCGGGCGCGTCGTGGCTGCCAGCCCTGTGCCCAAAGACCCGCACTGGGTGGCCGCCCCGCGTATGGATGCCCTGGTGCAAACCTGGGCTGCCCCGCTGCAGGACGCTGGCAGGCTGCACACCGACGCACAAGTGGTGCGCGTCGAGCCCGACCGCCTGCGCCCTGGCGCCTGGCAACTGGCCACCCAGGGCAAGGATGGTGCACGCCACGTGCATGCAGGATTCGATGCCGTGCTGCTGGCCATGCCTGCCGTACCCGCCCAGGCCTTGCTGGCCGATGCAGGCAGCCCCATGGCCAAAGACCTTGCCGACGTGGCCATGGCCCCCTGCTGGGCCTTGATGCTGGCCTACCCCCAGGCCATGCAGCCGGGCCTGACCACCCTGGGCCCGCAATGGAATGCCGCGCGCAGCACCCACCACCGCATTGCCTGGGTGGCACGCGAATCGTCCAAGCCTGGGCGCAACCTGATCGAGCGCTGGACCGTGCAGGCCAGCCCCGAATGGTCTGCCGAACACCTGGAGGACGACCCCGCCCGCGTGCAGGCCAAGCTGCGCAAGGCCTTTGCCGAGATCACCGGCATCCGCACCGAACCCGCCCATACCGAACTGCAACGCTGGCGCCACGCCCGTACCCTGCGGCCCCTGGGCCAGAGCCACCTGTGGGATGCACGCACGGGCCTGGGCGTGTGCGGCGACTGGTGCCTGGGCCGCCGCGTGGAAGACGCCTTCGTCTCGGGGCTGGAACTGGCCCTGGCCGTGGCATGAGCCTGGCAGAGCCAGGACCTTACACCGGCCGGTTTGCTCCTTCTCCCACCGGCCCCTTGCATGCGGGCTCGCTCGTGGCCGCCCTGGCCAGTTGGCTGGACGCGCGCGCCCACCCTGGCGGCCGCTGGCTGGTGCGCATCGAAGACGTGGACACCCCGCGCTGCCAGCCGGGTGCGGGCGAGCACATCCTGGCCCAACTCGCCGCCTGCGGCCTGGTGCCCGACGAACCGCCAGTCTGGCAATCCACCCGCGGCGGCAGCTACCAGCAGGCGCTGGACCGCCTGGTGCAAGGCGGCCTGGCCTACCCCTGCGCCTGCAGCCGCAAGGACATCGAAGCCGCACTGCTGGCCGCCGGGCACCAGCGCGCACGCCACGCGGGCCTGCCCTACCCCGGCACCTGCCGCCTGGGCCTGCAGGGCCGCAGCCCCCGCGCCTGGCGCTTTGCCACCACGGGTTACATACAAAAATGGCCTCCAGCGCCCGATGAACAAGCGCAAGCCGCTCCTTTTTTTATAGCAAACGGCAACCTGCACTGGCACGACCGGCGCCTGGGCCCCCAGCAGCAGGACGTAGCGCAGAGCGTGGGCGACTTCGTGCTCCTGCGGGCCGACGGCCTGTGGGCCTACCAGCTGGCCGTGGTGGTGGACGACGCCGCGCAGCACATCACCCACATCGTGCGCGGCGAAGACCTGGCCGACAACACCCCGCGCCAGATGCTGCTGCAGCACGCACTGGGCGTGCCCACCCCGCACTACCTGCACACACCGCTGGTGCGCGGCAGCGACGGCGAAAAACTCTCCAAGCAACACGGCGCCGCACCGCTGGAGCTGGACGACCCATTGGCCGCACTGGGACAGGCTGCTGCCGTGCTCGGGCTGCCGCCACTGGTGCATCCCCACAACACCACGCTGGCCCAGGCGCTTGCGCAGTGGGCCAAGGCCTGGGCACCTCTCTACAATCGGGCATCGTGACCGAAACCATGCATCCAGCCCCCACCCTGCTGGCGCCCGCCGTATCTGCACCGCCGCAGGCCGGCGCTGCAGCGCCAGGCAGCGCGCCCGAGGGCGTTCTCCACCCCAAGACCATCAAGAGCTTTGTGCGCCGCGCAGGCCGCACCACCACAGGCCAGGCCAAGGCCTTTGCCGACTTCGGGCAGCGTTTCATCCTGCCCTATGCCGCCACGCTGCTCGATGCGCCCGCCGCCTTTGGGCGCGAGGCGCCGCTGATCCTCGAAATCGGCTTCGGCATGGGCGAGGCCACTGCCCACATCGCCCGCGTGCGCCCAGAGGACAACTTCCTCTGCTGCGAAGTACACGAACCCGGCGTGGGCGCCCTGCTCAAGCGCATTGGCGAACAAGGGCTGCAGAACATCCGCATCCTGCAGCACGATGCGGTCGAGGTCATAGACCACATGCTCGCACCCGCAAGCCTCTCGGGCGTGCATGTGTTCTTCCCCGACCCCTGGCACAAAACCCGGCACAACAAGCGCCGCCTGATCCAACCGCCCCTGGTGGCCAAGCTCGCCGCGCGCCTGCGCCCTGGCGGCTACATCCACTGCGCCACCGACTGGCAGCCTTACGCCGAACAGATGCTGGAGGTGCTGGGTGCCGAGCCCATGCTCGCCAACACCGCCCAGGGCTATGCCGACAAGCCCGACTACCGCCCGCTGACCAAGTTCGAAAACCGCGGACTGCGTCTGGGCCACGGCGTCTGGGACCTGGTGTTCCAGCGCCGCGCATGAACCGCAGGAGCCCGCTCCCATGAAACCCATTCTGCAAAACCTGGTCGAAATGACCGGTCACCGCGACCACCTGCGGCTGGAGGTTTCGGTGCTCTCCACGCTGCAATCGTTCAGCGGCATGCTGCAGGTGCGGTCGCTGGAAGTGTTCTTGCTGGACGGCGAGCAATACTGTCGGCCCCGCACCTGGATGGACGGCAAGGGCCAATGGCTCAGCGCAGGCACCGAGGCCCAATCGGACCCCCATCGCATGCGCGTGGCCGACTTGCCCGCGCTGCACGAATGCCTGCAGAACCAGGCCCCCCGTGCCGTGGCCATGCTGGGCAAAGGGCGCCACGCCCTGTGGCTGCCCGTGTGGATGAACGACAAGGTGCACTCCTGCCTGGAGGTGATCCAGGCACGCCCGTTCTCGGCGCAAAAGATCGAGACCATCACCAGCGTCTTCCAGGTGTTCCAGAACTACCAGAGCCTGCTGGACTACAGCGAGCGCGATGCGCTGACCGGGCTGTTCAACCGCAAAACCTTCGACGAGCAGTTTGCCCGCGCCGCAGCGCACGAGGCCTCGGGATCCATGGCGCTGGAGCTGCCCCGCGACGAGGCCGAACAAGGATCGGAGGGGGCCGCCAAGCAATGGCTGGCCGTGGTGGACATCGACCACTTCAAGATGGTGAACGACCGTTTCGGCCACCTGTACGGCGACGAGGTGCTGATCCTGGTGGCCAATATCCTGCGCTCGTCCTTTCGCAGCCACGACCGCATCTTCCGCTTCGGCGGCGAGGAGTTCGTGGTGCTGCTGCGCTCCACCAGCCTGGCCACGGCGCACAAGGTGTTCAACCGCTTCCGCAAAAACGTTGAAGACTACTACTTCCCGCAGGTCGGCCAGGTCACCGTGAGCGTAGGCTTTGTCTCGGCCGAAAACGGTTCGCCCGTGGAGGTACTGGGCCGCGCCGACCAGGCCTTGTACTTCGCCAAGGAAAACGGCCGCAACCAGGTGCGCTACTACGACGACCTGGTGGCCGCAGGCCTGCTGCAGACCAAGCAGGTCAGCAACGACGACGTGGAACTGTTCTAGCCCAGCAACCCAGAGCGCCCCTCAAGGCGCTGCAAAGGCATTTTCCAGGGCCTGCACCAGGGCTTGCTGCGCCGCCTGCCGCGCGGCAGGGTTGCCCCCCACATGCACCCCAGCGCCGGGATGCACACCATTGGGCACATCGGTGCGCAGGCGCACGGGGGACTTGCCATCAAACCCGTGGTGGGCGCCCTCATAGGCCAGCGCCTTCACGCTTGGCGGGCCGGAGGTTTCAAGTTGCTGGCAAGGCGCGGCAGGCGTCCAGTCATCGGCCAGCCCCACCAGCAGCAAGGTGTCGGATGCAGGCCGGTAGCCTCGCCGCAGATCGGCCTCGCACCCTGGGTAAAAGGCCGCCGCCAGCCGGGGCCGCACGGCAAAGCCGTCCACCAGCGGGTGGGACCGGTTGTTGGCCGCCAATACCGTGCTGCCGCCGTTGGACCAGCCCAACAGCGCCAGGCGCGATGCATTCACCTGGGGCTGGGCAGCAAGCCATTGCAAAGCGCCCAGGGCGTCCTTGCGGCGCTCGGCCATGGTGACCTTGCGCGTGCCAATGCGCTGGGTGCACAGCTCTTTCTCGCCGCGCACAGTCAGCGAATCCAGCGCCAGCACATGCCAGCCATGCCCGTTGAGCAGGTCTGCGTACTCGCGTGTTTTGGCAGAGGGTTCCCCGCGTTCATTGAGCATGCCGCCACAGCCATGCAACAGCACCACGGCAGGTGCCGGGCGCGCACTGGCCACGGGATACCACCAGGCGCGCAGCTTGACGGCATCTTCCGTTTCTGCCGCTCGCAGGCTGGCAACCTGCACGGGTACTGGCACAGACGGAGTGGCAGCTGGCGCTGCCTGCACAGCGGCCCATAAGGCCCACCCCAGCACCGTCAAAGCCGCTCGCCCACCCAGGCCGCCACGGACGCCAGCGCTGCAGGCAGCTTGGCCGCGTCGGTGCCGCCGGCCATGGCCATGTCGGGCTTGCCGCCGCCCTTGCCGCCCACTTGGCTGGCCACAAAGTTCACCAGCTCGCCGGCCTTCACTTTGCCGATGGAATCCTGCGTCACGCCAGCGGCCAGCTGCACCTTGTCGCCATCCACGGCGGCCAGCAAGATGGCGGCGGTCTTGAGCTTGTCCTTGAGCTTGTCCATGGTGTCGCGCAGGGTCTTGGCGTCGGCACCCGGCAGGGCTGCGGCCAGCACCCTGATCGTTCCATTGGCGCCCTTCACGTCCACGGCCTGGGCCAGCAGCTCATCGCCCTGGGCAGAGGCCAGCTTGCCCTTGAGGGCGGCGACTTCCTTTTCGAGCGCACGGGCGTTTTCCAGCGCCTGGACGATGCGGGCGTTCAGTTCGGCTACGGGCGACTTGAGGGCGCCTGCGGCCTGGTTCACGGTGTCTTCCAGGCTTTGCAGATAGGCCAGCGCGTTGGCGCCGGTGATGGCCTCGATGCGGCGCACGCCAGCGGCCACGCCGCCTTCAGCCACCACCTTGAACAGGCCGATGTCGCCCGTGCGCTGCACGTGCGTGCCGCCGCACAGTTCGCGGCTGCTGCCGATGTCGAGCACGCGCACGGTCTCGCCGTACTTCTCGCCAAACAGCATCATGGCGCCGGTCTTCTGGGCCGATTCGATGTCCATCACACGCGCCTGGGTGGCCGCGTTGGCCAAAATCTCTTCGTTCACGCGGCGCTCGATCTCGCGGATCTCGGCGTCGGTGACCGGCGCGTTGTGCGCAAAGTCGAAGCGGGTGCGCTCGGCGTTGACCAGGCTGCCCTTTTGCTGCACGTGGGCGCCCAGCACTTCGCGCAGGGCCTTGTGCATGAGGTGGGTGACCGAGTGGTTGCGCATGGTGGCTGCGCGCACGGCCGTGTTGACCTGGGCCTGCACCGTGTCGCCCACGTTGAGCGTGCCTTCTTCGAGCGTGCCGTGGTGGCCAAACACGTCGGCCTTGATCTTGAGCGTGTCGCCCACCGCAAAGCGGGCCGAGCCACTGGTGATGACGCCTTCGTCGCCCACCTGGCCGCCGCTTTCGGCGTAGAACGGGGTCGTGTCCAGCACCACCACACCGTTTTGACCGGCTTTCAGGGCTGCAACGCTTACCCCGTCTACGTAGAGCGCTACGATTTTTGCAGTTTCAGCCAGGTGCTCGTAGCCGGTGAAGCGGTTGGCGTCACCCGCATAGTCCAGCGCCTTGTCCATCTTGAACTTGCCTGCGGCGCGGGCCTGGGCCTTCTGCTTGTCCATGGCGGCGGCAAAGCCGGCCTCGTCCACCGCCACGCTGCGCTCGCGGCACACGTCGTTGGTCAGGTCCAGCGGGAAGCCATAGGTGTCGTGCAGCTTGAAGGCGACCTCGCCGGGCAGCAGCTTGGCGCCGCCGTCCAGGGCTGCGTCCAGAATTTCCATGCCGTTGGCCAGGGTCTCGTAGAAGCGCTCTTCCTCGGTCTTGAGCACCTCGGTGATGCGCTGCTGCTGCGCGCGGATGGCGGGGTAGGCGTCGCCCATCAGGCGCGCCAGGTCGGCCACCAGTTTGTGGAAGAACGGCGTCTTCTGGCCCAGCTTGTAGCCGTGGCGGATGGCACGGCGAACGATGCGGCGCTGCACGTAGCCGCGGCCTTCATTGCTGGGGATCACGCCGTCGCTGATGAGGAACGAGGTGGCGCGGATGTGGTCGGCAATCACCTTGAGCGAGGGGTTGGCCAGGTCGGCGGTGCCGGTCTCGCGCGCGGCGGCCTTGATGAGCGCGTCGAAGATGTCGATCTCGTAGTTGCTGTGCACATGCTGCAGGATGGCGGCCAGGCGCTCCAGGCCCATGCCGGTGTCCACGCAGGGTGCGGGCAGCGGCACCACGGAGCCGTCTTCCTTCATGTCGAACTGCATGAACACGTTGTTCCAGATCTCGATGAAGCGGTCGCCGTCTTCGTCGGGGCTGCCCGGAGGGCCGCCGGGGATGTGGTCGCCGTGGTCGTAGAAGATTTCGCTGCACGGGCCGCAGGGGCCGGTGTCGGCCATCATCCAGAAGTTGTCGGACTTGTAGCGGCCGCCCTTGTTGTCGCCGATGCGGATCACGCGTTCGGGCGGCAGGCCGATTTCCTTGGTCCAGATGTCGTAGGCCTCGTCGTCCTCCTGGTACACGGTGGCCAGCAGGCGGTCGGCAGGCAGCTTGTACACCTGGGTCAGCAGCTCCCACGCCCACTTCAGGCTTTCGCGCTTGAAGTAGTCGCCAAACGACCAGTTGCCCAGCATCTCGAAGAAGGTGTGGTGGCGCGCGGTGTAGCCCACGTTCTCCAGGTCGTTGTGCTTGCCGCCTGCGCGCAGGCAGGCCTGCACGGACGCGGCGCGGTTGTACGAGCGCTTGTCGGTGCCCAGGAACACGTCCTTGAACTGCACCATGCCCGAGTTGGTGAACATCAGCGTGGGGTCGTTGCCCGGCACCAGCGGGCTGGATGCCACCACGGTGTGGCCCTTGGAGGCAAAGAAGTCCAGAAAGGTCTTGCGGATGTCGGCAACGGTGAACGGTGTTGTCATGGCGTGGTCTTGGGTGGGGAACGGCGGCGCTCAAGCCTGGGATGCAAAAACCGCAGGCGAACCGCGCATTTTAGAGGGTCTGGCTGCGCAGGAAGGCGAACAAGGCCTCGTCCTGGCAATGCGCGACGTTGAAGCGCATCCACGGGCTGGGCTGCAGTTCCAGGGTGAACAAATGCCCCGGCCCGAGCAGGATGTCCTGCTCGGCAGCCTTGTAGGCCAGTTCGGTGGCATTGGCGATGGCCGGGTGGCTGGCCCACAGCAGCATGCCGGCCTTGGGCTCGGCAAACAAGGTGAACCCCTGGTCCAGCAGTTGCGAGGCCACGCGCTGCTGGGCCACGGCCAGGCGGTCGCGCAGCGACTTGGTGTGCTTGCGCCAGCGCCCGTCCAGCAGGGCGCCGTAGGCCAGGCGCTCGGTGAACTCGGACGAGGTGAGGCCGGAAATCATCTTCAGCCGTCCCAGTTCTTCCAGCAGGTCGGGCTGCGCGGCCAGGTAGCCCACGCGGATGTTGGGCGAGATGGTCTTGGAAAAGCTGCTGATGTACACCACGCGGCGCAACTGGTCCAGGCTGGCCAGCGAGGGGCGGGGCTCGGGGTCGAGGTCGGCGTAGATGTCGTTCTCGACCACCACGAAGTCGTACTTCTCGGCCAGTTGCAGCAGGCGGTACAGGTGGGCCACCTGCGCGGTCGATCCCGTGGGGCTTTGCAGCCGGGGCTGGGTGAAGAAGACCTTGGGGCGGTGCTCCTGCACCCGTGCCTCCAGGGCATCGAGGTCGTAGCCCTGCGGCGTGCGCGGCGCACCCACCAGGCGTGCGCCCAGAAAGCGCAGCGAAGACAGCAGGTTGGCATAGCCCGGCTCGTCCACCAGCACCGGGTCGCCAGGGCGCACCAGATGGCGCGCCACCAGGTCCATGGCCTGGCTGGAGCCCAGGGTCAGCAGCACCTGCTCGGCGTTGGCCACCACCTCGTGCTCGGCCAGCAGGTCGCGCACCAGCTGGCGCAGCGGCAGGTAGCCCTTGGGCTCGCCGTAGCCGCCCAGGTCGGTGTCCTCGGCGGCGGCCAGCGCGCGCAGGCTGCGCCGCACGCCTTCGGAAAACAGCCAGTCCCCCGGCAGCCAGCCGCAGCCGGGCTTGAGGCGCAGCGCGCGGTTCTCGAAAATGCGCTGCATGTACCACATGGAATCGAAGCTGAACAGCCCGCCCGGCGCGGCAGGCGCCTGGGCCGCATCGGCACGGCGGCGCACAAAAAAGCCCGAGTGCGGGCGCGACACGAAATAGCCCTGGGCCACCAGGCGGTCGTAGGCGTCCACCACGGTATAGACGCTCACGCCGTGGGCATGGGCAAACTGCCGGATCGAAGGCAGCTTGGCCCCGGCGCGCAGGCTGCCGTCTTCGACCAGTTGCCGGAAACCCTCCACCACCTGGAGAACCAGCGGTGTGGAGGACTGGGAATTCAAAGAGAACATGGGATCGCGGGCGGAACAGGGACGACCAAGGGTTTGTCTGTACAGGCAGCCTGAACAGCACAGTGCAGAGACAAGCGCGGGCTATCTGTATATGTTAGCTGCGCGGGGCGGCTTCTACAGTGGCAACACGATTTGCAGCCCAAAGGATTTCCATGCACCGCGACCCCCTGCCCAGCAATGCCTCCCTGTACGCACGCCGTGAAGCCGCCGTTCCCCGCGGCGTGGGCCATTCGCACCAGATCTTCATCGACCGCGCCGAGAACGGCGAGATCTGGGACGTTCAAGGCCAGCGCTACATCGACTTTGCGGGCGGCATTGCCGTCCTGAACACCGGCCACCGCCACCCCGCCGTGGTGCAGGCCGTGAAGGATCAGCTCGACCGCTACACGCACACCTGCTTCCAGGTGGTGGCCTATGAGCCCTATGTGGAACTGGCCGAGCGCCTGAATGCCAAGGCGCCGGGCAATTTCGCCAAGAAGACGCTGTTCCTGACGACCGGCGCCGAGGCCGTGGAGAACGCCGTGAAGATCGCCCGCGCCCACACCGGCCGCTCGGGGGTGATTGCCTTTACCGGCGGCTACCACGGGCGCACGATGATGACGCTGGGCCTGACCGGCAAGGTGGCCCCGTACAAGACGGGTTTTGGCCCCTTCCCGGCCGAGATCTTCCATGCGCGCTTCCCCAACGAACTGCATGGCGTGAGCGTGCAGGACGCCATCGATTCGCTCGAAGCCCTGTTCAAGAACGACGTGGAGCCCAGCCGCGTGGCGGCCATCATCATCGAGCCGGTGCAGGGCGAAGGCGGCTTCAACGTGGCGCCCACGGCCCTGCTGCAGCACCTGCGCGCCGTGTGCGACCAGCACGGCATCCTGCTCATCGCCGACGAGGTGCAAACCGGCGCGGGCCGCACGGGCAAGTGGTTTGCCATCGAGCACAGCGGCGTGGCGCCCGACCTCATCACCCTGGCCAAGTCGATGGCGGGCGGCTTCCCGATCTCTGCCGTGGTGGGCCGCGCCGAGGTGATGGACGCCCCCAACCCCGGCGGCCTGGGCGGCACCTATGCGGGCAGCCCGCTGGCCTGCGCTGCCGCGCTGGCCGTGCTGGACGTGTTCGAAAAGGAAAACCTGCTGCAGCGCGCCGAAGACGTGGGCCAGCGCCTGACGGAAGGCCTGCAGGCACTGGCCCAGCAGCACCGCTGCGTGGCCCAGGTGCGCGGCCTGGGCGCCATGGTGGCCATGGAGCTGTGCCAGGACGGCAACCCGCACCGCCCCGACGCCGCCCTGGCCAAGGCCCTGGCCACCCACGCCGCCCAGCGCGGGCTCATCCTGCTGACCTGCGGCACCTACGGCAACGTCATCCGCATCCTGGTGCCGCTGACGGCCAGCAACGCACTGATCGATGAGGGCCTGGCCATCATCGGCGCCTCGCTGCAGGCCGCACTGGCGGGCTGAACGCAGCGCACACAGCGGCGGGCGAAGGCCTCTAGAATCAGCATGAAAATGGCACCCAGCGCAATACCATCAAGCGCAAGCAGCTATCAAATACATAGCAAATTGCGGAGGAATCGCTACCTGCGCGGGTACCAAGGGTTTCTATGTAGAGGCCCCGCTTGCTGCACAGTGCCCCACCGCCGCACCCGCTTCTGTATATGTCCGTGCAATGACACCCCGCCTACAGTAGCGCCCATCCCCTTTCACGAACCGACACCTGCCCATGACCGCTAGCGAAGCCCTCGTGACCTTTCGAGGGGTGCAAAAAACCTACGACGGCACCAGCCTGGTGGTGCGCGACCTGAACCTGGACATCCAGCGCGGCGAGTTCCTCTCGCTGCTGGGCCCCTCCGGTTCAGGCAAGACCACCACGCTGATGATGCTCGCCGGTTTCGAGTCCCCTACGGCCGGCGACATCTACCTGGGTGGCCAACCCATCACGCGCACGCCACCGCACAAGCGCAACTTCGGCATGGTGTTCCAGAACTATGCCCTGTTCCCGCACATGACGGTGGCCGAGAACATCGCCTACCCGCTGCGGGTGCGCAAGCTTCCCCAGGCCGAGCTGGAAGCCAAGGTCAAGCGCGCGCTGGACATGGTGCAAATGGGCACCATGGGCATGCGCTACCCGGCGCAGATGTCGGGCGGCCAGCAGCAGCGCGTGGCCCTGGCACGCGCCCTGGTGTTCGACCCCCAGCTCGTGCTCATGGACGAACCCCTGGGCGCGCTCGACAAGCAGCTGCGCGAGCACATGCAGATCGAGCTCAAGGCCCTGCACCGCCGCCTGGGCGTGACCTTTGTCTATGTCACGCACGACCAGGCCGAGGCGCTCACCATGTCCGACCGCGTGGCGGTGTTCAACGACGG
Organism: Burkholderiales bacterium; assembly: GCA_016192425.1. GTDB lineage: Bacteria > Pseudomonadota > Gammaproteobacteria > Burkholderiales > Burkholderiaceae_C > Simplicispira. Next base: position 29,176 of record JACPUE010000004.1, on the reverse strand, counting down.
GCGCATCCAGCAGATCGACCGCGTGGACCGGCTCTACGAAACCCCGGTGAACCGCTTCGTGGCCAACTTTGTGGGCGACAACGCGGTGTTACAGGCCAAGGTGCAGGCCACCGACGGCGACGCCTGCGACGTGGTGCTGCAAAGCGGCGAGCGGCTGCGGGGCATCAACGTCAACCGCGCCGCCGTAGGCGATGCCGTGCAGTGCAGCGTGCGGCCCGAGCGCATCGAACTGGCCGACCCCGCCCAGCCCAACACTGTGAGCGGCACCGTGATGGACGTGATCTATTTTGGCGACCACCTGCGCCTGCGCTGCAAGATGCCCAGCGAGGACGAAGTCATGGTCAAGCTCTCGCTGGGCCACAGCGCCGTGCCCACGCCCGGCCACCGTGTCCACCTGCATGCGCCACCGCAGCACATGCGCGTGTATCTCTGATTTCCCCCTTCGTTCATTCACAACCACCCCAAGGAGACAAGCATGCAACATTTCACCCTGCGCACCCTGGTGCTGGCCGCAGCCGCCGCACTGGCCGGCCCGGTTCTGGCCCAGCAAAGCCTCACCGTCGTGAACTTTGGCGGCGCCAACGGCGCAGCGCAGAAAAAAGCCTTTGTCGAGGCCTATGAAAAGTCCACCGGCACCAAGATCACCACCGTGGAATACAACGGCGAGCAGGCCCGCATCAAGGCCATGGTCGAGGCCAAGAAGGTGACCTGGGACGTGGTCGAAGTCGAGGGCCCGGACATCAGCCGCGGCTGCGACGAAGGCCTGTTCGAGCGCCTGGACTGGAGCAAGCTCGGAGCCAAGTCCGACTACCTGCCCGCCGCCGTGCATGAATGCGGCGTGGGTGCCTTCGTCTGGTCCACCGTGCTGGCCTACAACGGCGACAAGCTCAAGACCGCCCCTGCAGGCTGGGCCGATTTCTGGGACGTGAAGAAATTCCCCGGCAAGCGCGGCATGCGCAAGGGCGCGCGCTACAACCTCGAATTTGCCCTCATGGCCGACGGCGTGAAGGCTGCCGACGTGTACAAGGTGCTGGCCACCAAGGACGGCGCCGACCGCGCCTTCAAGAAACTGGCCGAACTCAAGCCCCATATCCAGTGGTGGGAAGCCGGCGCCCTGCCCCCGCAGTTCCTGGTGGCGGGCGACGTGGCCATGACCACCGCCTTCAGCGGCCGCATCGACGCCGCACAGCGCGAGGGCCAGAACCTCAAGATCACCTGGACCGGCGGGATCTACGACCTGGACTTCTGGGTCATGCCCAAGGGCGGCGCCAACAAGGAAGCGGCCATGAAGTTCATTGCCCTGGCCAGCTCGCCCGACGCCCAGGCCGAATATGCGCGCCACATTTCCTACGGCCCGACCCACACCAAGGCCATGGCCAAGATCGATCCCAAGATCCAGGCCCTGCTGCCCACCTCGCCCGCCAACAGCAAGGATGCGCTGCGCTTTGACGTGCCCTTCTGGGCCGACCAGGGCGAAGCGCTCGAAAAGCGCTTCGCCGCCTGGGCCGCCCAGTAAGCCCGCCCTGAGCACCGGCAAGCCCCCACCTGCATGAAGGCCCCCGCATGAGCACCGCCACCATGGCCGTCCCCCAGGACCAGGATGCGCCCCCCGATCTGGGGCGCCAGTTGCGCACCGCCGAGCGCAGGCGCCGCCTGCGCTCCATGGCGCTGACCCTGCCCTTGCTGGCCTTTTTGCTGGCGGTGTTCGTGGTACCGCTGACGGGCCTGCTGGTGCGCGCCATCGAAAATCCCGAGGTGGCCGACACGCTGGTGCACACCGGCAATGCCCTGCAGCGCTGGGACCGCCAGAGCACCCCGCCCGATGCGGCCTACGCCGCGCTAGTGCGGGACCTCTCGGCCCTGCAGGAGACGGCGCAGGCCGGCGCGCTGGCGCGGCGCCTGAACAGCGAGATCAGCGGCGCACGCTCGCTCATCATGGGCACCTACCGCGCCCTGCCGCTGGAGCCGGGCCTGAGCGACGCCCAGGTGCGCGAGCGCATGCTGGCGCTCGACGCACGCTGGGCCGAGGCGCCCTACTGGATGGCCATCGCCAAGAACGCCTCGCGCTGGACGCCGGACTACCTGCTCGCATCGGTGGACCTGCAGCGCACGCCCCAGGGCAAGGTAGTGGCCGTGCCCGCCGAAGCGGCCGCCTTCCGCGACATCCTGGTGCGCACCTTCGAGATGAGCGCCACGGTGACGCTGCTGGCCATCCTCATCGGCTACCCGCTGTCCTACTGGCTCAGCACCTTGAGCGAGCGGCGCGCCAACCTGATGATGATCCTGGTGCTGGTGCCGTTCTGGACCTCGGTGCTGGTGCGCATTGCCGCCTGGATCGTGCTGCTGCAGAGCAACGGCCTGGCCAACCGCTTCCTGATGTCGCTGGGCCTGACCGACTCGCCCGTGCCGCTGCTGTTCAACCGGCTGGGCGTGGTCATCGCCATGGTGCACATCCTGCTGCCCTTCCTGGTACTGCCGCTCTACAGCGTGATGAAGTCCATCCCGCCCAACTACCTGCGCGCCGCCGTCTCGCTGGGCAGCACGCCGCTGGCTGCGTTCTTCCGCGTGTACGTGCCGCAAACCTACCCCGGCGTGGCCGCGGGCGGCCTGCTGGTGTTCATCACCGCCATCGGCTACTACGTCACGCCCGCCCTGCTGGGCGGCCCGACCGACCAGATGCTGAGCTACTATGTGGCGCAGTACACCAACGTCGAAGTCAACTGGGGCATGGCAGCCGCGCTCGGCTCGGTGCTGCTGATGACCACGCTGGTGCTCTATGCCGTGTACCGCAAGTTCGGCAAGGCTGAACTCAACCTAGGCTAACCCCTGCGCGGAATATCCACCATGAAAACCGCCTACTTCCCCGCGCACTACCGTCTGGCTGACAAGCTGGGCTGGGTGGCGCTGCGCGCCTTCTGCGCGGGCGTGCTGCTGTTCCTGCTGCTGCCCATCATCGTCATCGTGCCGCTGTCGTTCTCCAGCGGCTCCTTCCTGTCATACCCGCTTCCGGGCTGGTCGCTGCAGTGGTACCAGGAACTGTTCGCCTCGGCCGAATGGGCGCGCGCCGCGCGCAACAGCTTCATCGTCGCGCCGCTGGCCACGCTGCTGGCCACGGCCCTGGGCACGCTCGCGGCCATGGGGCTGGCGCGCACGCGCTTCGTGGGCAAGGGGCTGATCAGCGGCCTGCTGATCTCGCCCATGGTGGTGCCCATCGTCGTGGTGGCCGTCAGCACCTACCTGTTCTTCGCGCGCATCGGCCTGTCGGAAACCTACCTCGGCCTGGTGCTGGTGCACGCCGCGCTGGGCGCGCCCTTTGTGGTGACCACGGTGCTGGCCACGCTGCAGGGCTTCAACCAGAACCTGGTCAAGGCCAGCCTGAGCCTGGGCGCCGGGCCGGTGCGCACCTTCTTCAAGGTCACGCTGCCCGTCATTGCGCCGGGCGTGATCTCGGGCGCGCTGTTTGCCTTCGCCGCCTCGTTCGACGAGGTGGTGGTCACGCTGTTCCTTGCGGGGCCCGAGCAGGTCACGCTGCCGCGCCAGATGTTCACCGGCATCCGCGAAAACATCTCGCCCGTGATTGCCGCCGTGGCCACGCTGCTCACGATCTTCACCACCGCGCTGATGATGGCGCTGGAATGGCTGCGCGGGCGGCGCAGGTAGGCCAGAAGTCCACAGGAGATCTCCATGACGCCCTTTTTGCAGCCTGCGGCGCGCACCTTGCTGATGGGCCTGGCCCTGATCTGGAACTGCGCCAGCGCGCAGACACTCACGGTGGCCAATTTTGGCGGCGCCAATGGCAAGGCACAGGAACAGGCCTTCATCAAGCCCTTTTCCCAAGCGCATGGCGTGACGACGAACAGCGCGGAATTCAACGGCGACCTGGCAGCCATACGCACACAAGTCAGCAATGGCCAAATCCGCTGGGACGTTGTCGAACTGGAATCCGTGGACTTGCAGAATGGCTGCCAGGAAGGTCTTTTCGAGAAAATCGATCGCAGCCAGTTGCCGCATGCAGGTTTGCTGCTGCCCGGCACCATCAAGGACTGTGGCGTGGGCGCTTTTGTCTGGTCTACCGTCCTGGCGTTCAATCACAAGCGCCTGCGCGAGGCGCCTCGCAGCTGGGCCGATTTCTGGGATGTTCAGCGTTTCCCCGGCAAGCGCGGCCTGCGCAAGGGAGCACGCTACAACCTCGAAATCGCTCTGTTGTCCGAAGGGGTGCGCCGGCGTGACGTCTACACGCTCCTGTCGACCGATGCGGGCGTGGAACGCGCCTTCAAGCGCCTTGAACAACTCAAGCCGCACATCGTGTGGTGGGAGTCTGGCGCACAACCGGTGCAATGGCTGGCCAAAGGCGATGTCAGTGTCTCCAGCGCCTTCAATGGACGCATCGGAGCCGCCCAGGCCGAAGGGCAGGACGCCTTGCAGATCAGCTGGACCGACGCGATCTACGAGCTGGACTACTGGGCCATCGTCAAGGGTTCGCCCCGCACTGCACAGGCCCTCCAGTTCATCTCCTTTGCCACCTCCGAAGAACCCCAGCTGGCGTTTTCGCAGGCCATTGCCTACGGCCCGACCCATGTGAAGGCCATCTTGCGTTATGACTCCCGCCCGTCCAGGCCGATCGCAGACGGTTCCCATGTCGTGGATCTCTCGCTCCAGCCGAGCGACCTGCCCTCCGCACCTGGCAACATGCGCCGATCCTTGCCCTTTGAAGCCAGGTTCTGGATTCAACATGGGCAGGCCCTGGAGCGCATGTTCCAGCAACGCCTGCTGTAGCCGCTGACCACGTTTCGCACTGCCTTGCGCAGTGTTGCGCGACACTCTTGAATTCCTTGCTTCTCACTTGAAAGTACCAACCATGACCTCAAGCAACAGCCCTCTGAAGCAGCTCAAAGACCCCAGCCTGCTCAAGACCGATGCCCTGATCGACGGCCAATGGGTCGCAGGCGCCAGCCGCTTTGCCGTGCACGACCCGGCCACGGGCCTGAAGCTCGCCGAGGTAGCCAACCTGGGCCCCCAGGATGCCCAGGCCGCCATCGCCGCCGCCAATGCTGCCTGGCCCGCCTGGCGCGCCAAGACTGCCAAGGAGCGTTCCATCATCCTGCGCAAGTGGTACGACCTGCTCATGGCGAACCAGGACGACCTCGGCCGCATCATGACTGCCGAGCAAGGCAAGCCGCTGCCCGAGGCCAAGGGCGAGGTGGCCTATGGCGCCAGCTTTGTCGAGTGGTTTGCCGAAGAAGCCAAGCGCGTGAACGGCGAGACGCTGCCCCAGTTTGACAACAACCGGCGCCTGCTGGTGCTCAGGCAGCCCATCGGCGTGTGCGCGGCCATCACGCCCTGGAACTTCCCGCTGGCCATGATCACGCGCAAGGTGGCCCCTGCCCTGGCCGCTGGCTGCCCGGTGGTCATCAAACCCGCAGAGCTGACGCCCCTCACGGCCCTGGCTGCCGCCGAGCTGGCCCAGCGCGCAGGCATTCCTGCGGGTGTGCTCAACATCCTCTGCGCCGATGCCGCCAACTCCATCGCCATTGGCAAGGTACTGTGCGCCAGCGATACCGTGCGCCACATCAGCTTCACCGGCAGCACCGAGGTGGGCCGCATCCTCATGGCCCAGTCGGCGCCCACGGTCAAGAAGATGTCGCTGGAGCTGGGCGGCAATGCGCCTTTCATCGTGTTTGACGATGCCGACATCGACAGCGCGGTGGAAGGAGCCTTTGCCAGCAAGTACCGCAACGCAGGCCAGACCTGCGTGTGCTCCAACCGCTTTTATGTGCAGGAGGGCGTGTACGACGAGTTCGTGCGCAAGTTCGCCGCCAAGGTACAGACGGCCAAGGTGGGCAATGGTTTCGAGGAAGGCGTGAACCAGGGGCCGCTGATCGAGGAAGCCGCGCTGGAAAAAGTGCAGCGCCATGTGGAGGACGCCGTTGCCAAGGGCGGCAAGGTGCTCACCGGCGGCAAGCGCCTGAGCAGCCTGGGCTCAGGCCAGTTCTACGAGCCCACGGTGGTGGCCGAGGCCACGCCCGACATGCTGTGCGCACGCGAAGAGACCTTCGGGCCGTTTGCCCCGGTGTTCCGCTTCAAGACCGAACAGGAGGCCATCGACGCGGCCAACAACACCGAGTTCGGGCTGGCAAGCTACTTCTACAGCCGCGACGTGGGCCGCATCTTCCGTGTGGGCGAAGCGCTGGAGTACGGCATGGTGGGCATCAACGTGGGCATCCTGGCCACCGAGCATGTGCCCTTTGGCGGCGTCAAGCAGTCCGGCCTGGGCCGCGAGGGCTCGCACCATGGCATGGATGACTATGTCGAGATCAAGTACCTTTGCGTGGGGGACATCCTCAAATAGCCTGAATTGCTATCAAATGCATAGCTGCCAGCGCTTGTTCTTCAAGCGCTGCGGCGCTAAAAAGCATGCAATATCAGGCCGCTCACACCAGCCGCAGCAAGGCGGGGCGCACACCTGGGAACACGCGCCCTACCGCGGCACTGCCCAGGCCGTACATGTCGGCAAACAATCCGCCCAGCACGGCGCGGTAGTCGTTGAGCACGGGGTAGTCGCGGTTTTGGAACAAGGTGCTGGCGGTGAGGGTTTGCTGCGCTCCCGCGATGCGCCCACCCGCTACGCCGCCGCCCAGCACCCAATAGACCGATCCATGGCCATGGTCGGTGCCGTGGTTGCCGTTTTCACGGAAAGTGCGGCCAAATTCGCTCATGACCACCACCACGGTGGACGCCCACAACGGTCCCATTTCCTGCGCGTAGGCAGCCAGTCCCCGACCGAGCTCTTCAAGACGGTTGGCCAGCGGGCCTGTGCTGGCCCCTTGGCCCACATGGGTGTCCCATCCACCCACATCCACAAAACCCATGGCATAGCGTGTGGCCATCAGCCGGGCCATGCGCCGGGCGGTGCTCTCAAACCCTTTGGTGGACAAGGCTTCGCGGCTGGCGGCATCCATCTCGCCTTGCATGCTGCGGGCCACTTCGTCACGGGTGGCAAAGCCTTCATTGACCGAAACGGCCAGCGGCGTACCCGCGTACATGGCGGCAATGGCGCGGGTCTGGCGCTCGTCCAGCGTGGCACGGCCCGCTGCAGGTGTGAGGGCGGTATTGGGCACATCCAGCGTGCCGCGCAGTATCAGGGGCAAGGTGCTGGTGAATGCGATGGGTTGCAGGTCGCCCCCATGGCTGCCCAGTTCCTGGGCCAGTCGATTCATGAAACCGGAGCGGTAGTTTTTGGCGCCCGCCAGCGGCTGCCCCAGCTCGATGCTGTCTTGCGTCTCAAAATGGCTGCGCGAGAGGTTGTCGCTGCCCGCAAATGGCACAAACGCCAACTGCTTTTTCTGGTACAGCGGCAGCATGGATGCCGCCAGTGCGGGGTGCAGGCCCCAGTCACTGTCCAGCGCCAGCGCGCCTTGCTCTGCGCCGGGACGGGGAATGTGGATGGTGGGCCGCGACTCGTAATAGAAACTGCTGCCCGTGGGCACCAGCAGGCTGGCGCAGTCGTAGCCTCCGCGCAAGAAAACCACCAGCAAACGCTGGCGTCCCGCACGCGAAGCCGCCAGCAGCGTGGCATGGCCCATGAGTGCGGATGCGGCACCAGCGCTGGTGCGAAGGAATTGGCGGCGTTGCATAGGCGTGTGGTCTGAAACGATGGATGGCAAGCGCGTTCAGCCGTGCATGAACTCAGGCGCGCTCAGAAACAGAAAATTCCATTCGCGCTCCGTGCTGGCCTGTGCCAATGCATTGCGCGTGGCTTGCGACCAGGTGGGCACCAGCGTGCGCGCCGCCATGGTGTGCTGCAAGGCGGTGGCAGCCGCTGGCGCAGCCCGCTGGCGCAGCGGCTGTGCGTATGCGGCAAGGCCTGCGCTCAAGCTGCGCGCGGCATCAAAGCGGGTCACCATCTGCCCCGAGCCCACCCATGCAACCGAATCGAGCGGATACCCGTCCGGTGTGGGGCGGCCATACAGGGGCTGCGACAGGCGCTGGAGCCAGTCATGGGCCAAGCCGGGGGCTGCGAAGTCTGCCTCGGTGCCTGTGGCCAGCAGGCGCATCGCCGCCATCAGGTACTGCGTGGGATCCCTCAGGCGCTGCCCCAGCGATGCGGCAAACGCGGGCGAATCGAACAGCGTTGCCAGCACGGCCGCAATGTCCCCGTCGGTGCGTTCAAAGGTACGTGCCATGGCGGCAACCAGATCTGCCGGTGGTGCATCGCCCACCAGGTACAGCGCCAGCTTGCGCGCAATATGCCGCGCCGTGGCGGGTGCGCGGGCCAGGCGATCCAGGGCCTCGTCCAGCTCGGCCAAGCCCTCGCGGCGCAGCGGTTGGCCCAGCAGGGTTTTGGGTTCCCAATCGTGGCGGTTGGGCATGAATTCAAACAGCCCGTCGCGCACATAGTGGCGCTGCAGCGCGGGGCGCAGACGCAGGGGCGCCTCGCTGGGCGGTTGCAGCGTGATACCCACCCCTGTCAGCACACGGGCCAGCTCCTGCACGTCCTGCTGCGTGTAGCCACCGTCCACGCCCAGTGTGTGCAGTTCCATCAACTCGCGCGCCAGGTTTTCGTTGATGCGGCCAGCGGCGTTTTTGGCGTTGTCCAGATAGCGCAGCATCGCAGGGTGCCGCGTGACCGCCCCCAGCAGATTGCGAAATCGCCCCAGCGCATGCGGCCGAATGGCGCGTTCCTCGTAGTCAGCCACCATGGCACGCAAACTGCCCTTGTGCGCAAAAATGCTGAAGTGGTTCATCCAGAACCACGCCATCTTCTCGCGCAGTTGCCAGGGCGAATGCAGCGCCCGCAACACAAAACGCTGGGTGGTTTCCTCCTGCAAGGCATTCAGCACTTGCCGCACCTCTTTCAGCGCCTGCTTGCGCCCGTCTTCGGCCGGCCGCTTGCGTGCCTGGTGCAGTTGCTGCCCAAGCTCCGGCAACAGGGCCGTCAGCGGCGTGTGGCTGATGCGCAAGGCATCCACATGCGCCTGCATCAGGCCAGGCAACACATCGGAGCCGGGCTGGAGCTGCGCGCGCAGGTAGGCAGCCACGCTGCTGCCCGCCAGTGCCTCTGGCCCCTGCACCGTGACTCCCCAGGTCACCCGATCAAGCAAGCGCGCCACCGTGGCAGGGGTGGCATGCTCCCAGCCTGCCGAGACCGCCGCAAACGCCGGCAGGCGCGCTGTTGCAGCACACACGGCAGCCATGCCGACCGCAGCATGGGTCAGAAATTCGCGCCTGCTTGCAGGCCTGGGCAAAGATGCGGATGTCATGGGGCCATGGTGCGCCCCTGCCTGTTCACGGGCAAGCGCTGAAGCGCAGTTTTACCGCCGCGATACCCTTCGACAGGGTTTGTTTACCGGCGCGTTACCTGATGCGGCAATGTCACCGAACATTGCGCCACAGGATTCGGCGCGCTACTCCCCCGCGTCATTTATTAATGGCTCTGAAATCGCGCCCTGCTGCGGCAGAATCGCTGCGCGCGTTCTGCGCAATCGTCTGTACCCAGACACCGCCGCCCGCGGGCCCGGGCCTACCCGCCTGGCGCCCAAGGGCACTCTTTCCGCAACCTTCCTCGGAAGCCTCGTTCTCCCCATGCGTTCCCTTTCCCTGAAATCCTCCCTCGTTGCTGTTGCGGCCCTGGCCTGCGGCGCCTCTGCCATGGCCCAGGAGCAGATCGTCAAGATCGGCCACAGCGGCCCCTTGTCCGGCCCCAACACCTTTGCCGGGCGCGACAACGACAACGGCGTGCGCCTGGCCGTCGAGGAGCTCAACGCCCGCAAGATCACCGTGGGCGGCAAGACGCTGAAGTTCGAAGTGGTCTCCGAAGACGACCAGTGCGACGCCCGTGCCGGTGTGGCCGTGGCGCAAAAGCTGGTAGACCAGGGCGTGAAGTACGTCATGGGCCCCTACTGCTCGGGCGTGGCCATTCCCGCATCGCGCGTGTACGACGGCGGCGGTGCCATGCTCTCCACCGTGGGCACCAACCCCAAGGTCACGCAAGGCGGCTACAAGAACCTGTTCCGCATCGTTGCCAGCGACTCGCAGATCGGCGGCAACATGGCCGCCTACGCCGCCAACGCCATGAAGCTCAAGAAAGTGGGCGTGGTCGATGACCGCACGGCTTTCGGCCAGGGTGTGGCCGAGGAATTTGCCAAGGAAGCGCAGAAGCTGGGCCTGACCGTGGTGGGCCGCGAGTTCACCAACGACAAGGCCACGGATTTCATGGCCATTCTCACCAGCCTCAAGGGCAAACAGCCCGAAGCCATCTTCTACGGTGGCTACGCACCGCAAGCCGCCCCCATGGCGCGCCAGATGAAACAGCTGGGCATCAATGCCAAGCTGCTGGGCGGCGACACGCTGTGCAGCCCCGAAATCGCCAAGCTCGCAGGCGATGCCGTCAACGACTTCGTGTACTGCGCCTACGCAGGCATGCTGATGGACGCCAACGACACCACCAAGGCCTTCCAGGACAAGTTCAAGAAGCGCTTCGGCCAGAACCCCGACGTGTATGGCCCGGCCTACTACGACCAGGTCATGTTCATCGGCGAAGCCATGCAAAAGAGCGGCTCCATCGACCCCGCCAAGGTGGGCGACTGGATGCGCAAGAACCCCCACCAGGGCGTGCTGGGCGAATACGGCTACGACGACAAGGGCAACCGCCTGAAGGCGCCCACGGTGGTCAACACCTTCAAGAACGGCAAGCCCGTTGCGCTGAGCAGCCAGTGACCGGCAGGGCGGTAACCGCCCTCGCCAAACCAAGACGCCCGCTGCCGCAAGAAGCGGGCGCAGGCATGCCTATAATGGCGGTCTTCGCGGGTGTAGTTCAATGGTAGAACGGCAGCTTCCCAAGCTTCATACGAGGGTTCGATTCCCTTCACCCGCTCCAGATTCTCCTCCCCTCCCCAGCCTCTCCCTGCGACGCACGCTCGTTGCATACTGACGTGGCCCCAACGCGCCGCTGCGTTCACAGCGTTTCCAACCGGCGCTGGCTTTCAAAACACCTGAGTGACCCCGTGAGCGGATCGATGAATTCCAGCGACCGGGCCAGCAGTTGCAAGGGGCGTGAGTAGTCGCCCTCTGGCGGGTCGTTGACTTCGGGGTAGAACGCATCGTTGCGCAGGGGCAGGCCCAGTGCGGCCATGTGCACGCGCAGCTGGTGGCGCTTGCCGGTCACCGGCTCCAACCCATAGCGCGCCCAGCCGTTGGCCACTTCGAGAACCTGCATCCGGGTGTGGCTGTTGGCTTCGCCAGGAACTTCATGCATGCGGAAGAACTGCGGGCTTTCCTCCAGGCGGCTGCGGTGCTCGTGCGGAAACACCAACCCTTCGCGCCAGGGCGCCACGGCTTCGTAGTGCTTGGTGATGGCGCGGTCGCGGAACAGGCCTTGGTACAGCCCCCGCGTGGCCCGTTGCACCGAAAACAGCACGAGCCCGGCGGTGTCGCGGTCGATGCGGTGCAGGGGCGAGAGTTCGGGCAGTTGCAGCCGGTGCTTCAGGCGCACCAGCAGGCTGTGGTGCAGGTAGCGGCCCGTGGGGGTGACGGGCATGAAGTGCGGTTTGTCGGCCACCAGCAGGTGCGCGTCCTGGTACAGCACCGTTTCCTCAAAGGGAATGCAAGGCTCCTGTTCGAGCCAGCGGTAGTAGTACAGGCGAATGCCCCGCTCGAAGGCCCGCGCGGGGGTGACGGGGGTGCCGCGCTCATCGACGACATCGCCCTGCTCCATGCGCTGCGCCCACTCCTCGCGTGTGACTGCCGGTATGCGCTGCGCCAGATAGTCCAGCATGGTGCCGCTGCCGCTGGAGGGCAGCACCACGCAACTGGGGCTGACACCAGCGCGCATGGGCAACACGTCGGGGCGGCGGGGGTTGTGCATGGCGGCGGCCATTGTAGTGAGGGCGTCGCTGTGCCCAGCAAAGCAAAGGCCCGCGATGCGGGCCTTCGTCGTGCGTCAGGGCAGAGGCGACTGGATCACTGGATCAGCGGCACGCCGGTCTTGGACTGCAGGAACTCCAGGCTCACTTCGGGCGCCAGTTCCACCACCTTGAGGCCTTGGGGTGTCACGTCCATGACGGCCAAGTCTGTGATGATGCGATCCACCACGCCCTGCCCGGTCAGCGGCAAGGTGCAGTTCGGCAGGATCTTGAGGTCTTCGGTGCCATCCTTCTTTTTGGCTACGTGCTCCATGAGCACGATCACACGCTTGACGCCAGCGACCAGATCCATGGCGCCGCCCATGCCCTTGACCATCTTGCCGGGAATCATCCAGTTGGCCAGGTCGCCCTTGTCGGTGACCTGCATGGCGCCCAGGATGGACAGGTTGATCTTGCCGCCACGGATCATGGCAAAACTCTCGTGGCTGCCAAAGATGGACGAGCCTTTGATGGTGGTCACCGTCTGCTTGCCTGCGTTGATGAGGTCGGCGTCCACCTCGTCGTCATACGGGAAGGGGCCGATACCCAGCATGCCGTTTTCGCTCTGCAGCCACACTTCGATGTGGTTGGGCACATGGTTGGCCACCAGCGTGGGGATGCCGATCCCCAGGTTCACGTAGAAGCCGTCCTGCAGTTCCTGTGCGGCGCGCGCCGCCATTTGGTCTTGGGTCCAGGGCATGGTGTTCTCCTCACACTTTGCGGTCGCGGGTGGTGCGCTTTTCAATGCGCTTTTCGGGCGTGGGGTTGTGCACGATGCGGTGCACGTAGATGCCGGGCAGGTGCACGTCGTCGGGTGCAATGTCGCCCGTGGCAACGATGCGTTCAACCTCGACGATGCAGATCTTGCCTGCCATGGCGGCAGCGGGATTGAAGTTGCGCGCCGTCAGGTGAAAGCGCAGGTTGCCCGACATGTCGGCCACGTCGGCCTTGATGAGCGCCACCTCGGGCACCAGGGCGCGTTCCATCACATAGGTTTCACCGTCGAACTCGCGCAGTTCCTTGCCGTCGGCCACGATGGTGCCCACGCCGGTCTTGGTGAAGAAGGCCGGGATACCTGCACCGCCCGCACGCAGCTTTTCGGCCAGCGTGCCCTGGGGGGTGAATTCCAGCTCCAGTTCGCCCGCAAGGTACTGGCGCTCGAACTCCTTGTTCTCGCCCACGTAGCTGGAGATCATTTTCTTGATCTGGCGCGTTTCCAGCAGCTTGCCCAGGCCAAAGCCATCGACACCGGCGTTGTTGGAGATGACGGTGAGGTTCTTCACCCCCGAATCGCGCAACGCATCGATCAGGGCTTCGGGAATGCCGCACAGCCCGAAACCGCCCACGGCCAGCAACTGGCCATCTGCCACCACGCCCTCAAGGGCCGCGGCCGCCGAAGGAAATACCTTGTTCACGAGAGTCTCCTCATCTGTAGGGATGCACTACGATACTACTTATTTGCTTAAGTAGTTTTCCGTAAAGATTTGCACTATGGATGTGGACTACCGCCTTGCTTTCGAACTGGCGCCCGTGGGGCTGATCCTGTCGCGCAACCGCACCATGGTGGACTGCAATGCCCATGTGTGCGAGATGTTCGGCTGCTCGCGCGAGCTGCTGCTGGGCCAGTCATTCCAGATGCTCTACCCCAGCGCAGAGGAGTACGAGCGCCTGGGCGCGCGCATGGCGCCCATCCTCAACGCCAAGGGCTGGTATGCGGACAACCGCATCATGAAGCGCGCGAGCGGCGAGCTGTTCTGGTGCCACGTGTCGGGCCGCGCCCTCAACCGCGAGGCACCGCACGAGTCGGGTATCTGGAGCTTCGAAGACCTGAGCTCGCAGCGCCCGGTAAAGGCCGAGCTGACCGGGCGCGAGCGCGAGGTGGCCGCGCGCCTGCTCGAAGGCCTCACGTCCAAGGAGATCGGCAAGGCCCTGGGCATCAGCCACCGCACGGTGGAGATCTACCGCGCCCGGCTGATGCGCAAGTACGGCGCATCCACCGCAGCCGACCTGGTGCACAAGCTGCTGGCGGGGGTGTAGCAACACCTGCCATGAGTCCACGCTGCCCCTTCCCCTCACTGGACGAGCGACCCAGAGACATCCGCACCATGCGCACATGCCCTCATTCCCTGGTAGTCGGCATGGCTGTGGCCCTGGCCTGCGCCAGCAGCGTGCAGGCACAGGTCAGCGGATTCGCGCCCGGCACCGGCACGCTGCGCGAACATGCGCTGCCTTTCACCGTGCCAGCCAATGCACGCACGCCGCTGCTTTCGGCCATGCTGCTGGTGCGCGATGGAGATGCTCCCGTGTACTACCTGTCCACCGGACTGGGCGTTCCCCGTTTCGGTATTCCCGATGACCCAGGGGCTGCAGCCTGGAGGGTAGTTCCCGACGCCGACTGCGCCCATCTGGAAAACGTGCCGCTGGCCGAAGCCAAGCACCCCGCTGTGCAGGCCGTGACGGTGCAGAAAAATCCGCTGCCCATGGTGTGCGCCGCAGCCTTTGAAGGCAGTTGCACCAGCCGCGACCAGCAACTGCGCATCACCACCACCTTTCGGGGCCGACAGCGCACCGCCAAGATAGGCGGCGGCTTCTTTGGCACCGAGGCCCGCATCGACAGCACCTTCTACACGGGAGTGCGCAGCCTCACCATCGAGCACCTGCCCACCGGACGGCTGTTGCGCATGGACGAAGCCCTCAAAGACAGCAATGGCTACAGCGCCCCCCAAACCGCAATCCGCTACCTGCCCGAGTTGCGCAGGGTGCTGCTATTGGGTGCCACCACGCTGCGGGGCATGCCGCAGGCCGGCTGCATCGTGTTGCCATCGGCCGAGGGCAGTGCGGCAAGTGCCCGGCCGTGACCGGGCATGTTGGGATGCCACTGGAAGAGCAAGCCCAGCGCGGTTCCGAGCTCAGACGGCAAAACCATCGTCGGCCGCTATCACCGCGCCGTTGATGAAATGGCTCTGGTCGCTGGCCAGCATGACGATGAGGGCGTCCAGATCCTGCGGCTGGCCTACGCGCTTGCGCGGCAGCATGCCCATGAGCTTGCGGCCCTGCTCGGTGTTCCAGTGGTGGTGGTTGATCTCGGTATCGATGTAGCCGGGACAGATGGCGTTGGTGTTGATGCCAAAGCGCCCCCACTCCATGGCCATGGCGCGTGTCATGTGCACCACGGCGGCCTTGCTCATGCAGTACACCCCGATCTGCGGCAGCACCTTGAGCCCTGCCATGGACGCCACATTGATGATGCGCCCACCCGTGAAGCTGCCCGGCGCCGCGCCCTGCGCGCGCGCCAGCATGCGCTTGCCCACCTCCTGTGCAACGAAAAACGCGCCCTTGACGTTGGTGTCGAAGACGTAGTCGAAATCGCCCTCGTCCACATCCAGCAGGCGCTGCGTGGTGCTCACACCCGAGTTGTTGACCAGGATGTCGATGGAACCCATCTCGGTTTCGGCATGCGCCACGGCGGCCTTGATGGAATCACGGCTGGTCACGTCCAGCTCGACCACATGCGCATCGCCCCCCTCACCCTCGATACGTGCGCGCAGATCCTTGAGCTTCTCGATGCGGCGGCTGGCCAGCACCACGGCGGCACCAGCCCGCGCCAGGGTTCGGGCAAACTGTGCGCCCAGGCCGCTGGACGCGCCGGTGACAAAGGCAATGCGACCGGACAGATCGATGTTGTAGGCCATTTAGAGTCTCTCCACTGAACAAAATAGAACGGTCGTTCGATTGTCTATATTCCTTGCATACAATCAGTCACCCGCCGGACAGTGGGTGTACCCCCTGTTTGCAGACAATCTGCCTCATTATCAAACGCCCGACGAGAAGCACATGACAAACGAAGAGATCCTCGCCCAGTTTGGCCCCCGCGAGGCCATGGAATACGACGTGGTGGTCGCTGGTGGCGGCCCTGGCGGCCTGTCCACCGCCATCCGCATCAAGCAACTGGCTGCAGAAAAAGGCCAGGAGGTCTCTGTAGTCGTGCTCGAAAAAGGCTCCGAGCCCGGCGCGCACATCCTCTCGGGCGCCATCATGGATCCCCAGGCGCTGACCGAACTCATCCCCGACTGGAAGGAAAAAGGCGCCCCGCTGAACCAGCCCGTGACCGACGACGCCTACAGCTTTTTGAGCGAGCGCTCGGCCTTTCGTGTGCCCAACATGTTCCTGCCGCCGTTCGCGCACAACCACGGCAACTACATCGTCAGCCTGGGTGCCGTGACCAAGTGGCTGGCCGAACAGGCCGAAGCGCTGGGCGTGGAAATCTTCCCCGGCTTCACCGCCGCAGAAGTGCTCTACGACGACAAGGGCGCGGTCAAGGGCGTAGCCACCGGCAACATGGGGATCGGCAAGGACGGCGAGCCCACCGACAACTTCCAGCTCGGCATGGAACTGCTGGGCAAATACACCATCTTTGCCGAAGGCGCACGCGGCCACCTGGGCAAGCAAATCATCGCCAAGTACCAGCTCGACGCAGGGCGCGACCCGCAGAGCTTCGGCATCGGCATCAAAGAGTTGTGGGAAATCGACCCCAAGAAACACCAGCCCGGCTTTGTGATGCACACCGCTGGCTGGCCCATGGAAAACGACACCTACGGCGGCGCCTTCCTCTACCACCTGGAGGGCAACAAGGTGGCCGTGGGCTTTGTCACCGGCCTGGGCTACACCAACCCCTACCTGAGCCCGTTCGAGGAATTCCAGCGCTGGAAGACCCACCCCAACATCCGCTACTACTTCGAGAACGACAAGGGCGAGATCACCGCCAAGCGCCTGTCCTACGGCGCGCGCGCCATCAACGCCAGCGGCCTCAGCTCTCTGCCCAAGACCGTTTTCCCAGGCGGCGCGCTCATCGGCTGCGACGCGGGCTACCTGAACGTCAGCCGCATCAAGGGCAGCCACGCCGCCATCAAGACCGGCATGCTCGCAGGTGAAGCCGCCTTCGAGGCCGTGGCCGCAGGGCGCCAGCACGATGAACTCAGCGCCTACCCCAAGGCCTTCGAGGAAAGCTGGCTCTACACCGAACTGTACAAGGATCGCAACTTCAAGAACTGGTTCAAGTACGGCCTGACCACCGCCACGCTGATGAACGGCTTCGAGCAGTTCGTGCTGCGCGGCCGCATGCCCTGGACGCTGCACCGAGACAAGGCAGACCACCAGTACCTCAAGCCCGCGGCCGAGTGCAAACCCATCGACTATCCCAAGCCCGATGGCAAGCTCACCTTCGACCGGCTCTCCAGCGTGTTCATCAGCAACACCAACCACGAAGAAAACCAGCCCGTGCACCTCACGCTCAAGGATGCGAGCGTCCCCGTCGCTATCAACCTGGCCAAGTACGCAGGCCCCGAGGCACGCTACTGCCCGGCCGGGGTGTACGAGTTTGTGCCCGACGAAACCAAAGGCGGCAATGCCCAGCGCCTGCAGATCAACGCACAGAACTGCGTGCACTGCAAGACCTGCGACATCAAGGACCCGACGCAGAACATCGTGTGGGTCACGCCCGAGGGCGGTGGCGGGCCGAACTATTCGGGCATGTAATCAAAAACCATAGCGCCTTGCGCTTGGTGGGCCTGCGTTGCAGGCCCTTTTTTTTACAAAATTGAGGTACTGGATCAACTTGTGCGATCCAACTGGAACTGCCCAATTGCACTTGCCAGCCGGTTTGCCTGGTCTTTGAGGCTTTGGGCTGCAGCGGCGCCCTCTTCCACCAATGCAGCGTTCTGCTGGGTCATTTGATCCAACCGATCCACTGCTTGGCTCACCTGGCCAATCTGTGCACTTTGCTCGCTGCTTGCAGCATTGATTTCTGACATCAAGGTGGTGACACGCTCAACACTATTCACGATGTCATCCATGGCCGATCCGGCCGTAACCACGAGCTTTGCACCATCGCCGACCTCTTCAACACTGGCGGAGATCAGTACCTTGATCTCGCGTGCTGCGTCTGCACTACGCCCAGCCAAAGCTCTGACCTCGCTCGCTACCACCGCAAACCCACGGCCCTGCTCACCTGCACGGGCAGCCTCGACCGCCGCATTCAACGCAAGAATGTTGGTCTGAAAGGCAATGCCATCGATAATTCCAACAATATCGGCAATCTTCTGGCTGCTGGAATTGATGTCTTCCATGGTCTTGACCACGCGGCTGACCACCTGCCCACCTTTGCTGGCCACATGGGTGGCATTCATCGCCAATTCGTTTGCCTGCCGCGTACTCTCGGCGTTTTCCGCCACCATTTGAGCAAGATGTGCAATGCTGGCTGCCGTTTCCTGCAGATTGCTTGCGGCGTGCTCGGTTCGTGTACTGAGATCGGCATTGCCAGCAGCAACCTCAGAACTGGCTACATGGATGGACTCGCCAGAATCACGTACCTCGTTCACCACATAGTGCAGCGACTCAACCATTTTGTTCAACGCGTGGAGCAGTTGGCCGATTTCATCGCTGCGATCCGCTTGCATGCGCACTGTGAGATCACCATGCGCAACGGCGGCAGCAGCGGCACAAGCTTCACGCAGCGGCAGGACGATAGAACGCCGCAGCAGCCATCCAAACACAGCCGCCAAGGCGACAACCACGGCCACAGCGATCCCGCTGATCCACTGTGCATTGCTTGCTCCTGTGGTCATTGTTTGGCCAGCCACAAGAGACGACTGTTCTGACGCCTCCAGTAGGCGATCAATCGCGCTCAGGTATCTGTTCAACGCAGCAGCATGATCCTGCAATTCCTTTTGACTGATAACCTTTGATTCCAGTGCGTTTTGCATCAATGCATTTCGAACCGCAGCGTATTGATGCCTTTGGGCTTGCGCGTCTTTCCACATGGGTTCGGTACTTTGCGCATTTGCGGCACTGGCGAGAGCTTGCTCGATGCGCTGGCGTGTGATTTCCTCTGCCTTGAGGCGATCCTGCATTTCCGCCACTAGAGGAAACACATCCGTGGAAGTGGTAGCCCGTAAAGCAACCTGACCTATAGTGACAGACTGCGTTTTCCAGTTACGCACGTTCCTCTCGATCGGTAACTGCTCATGCACCAACAACGAAGCCTGCCGCTGCGTCTCCTCCCCAGTAAACCAAGTGGCGGCCCCAAGCAATGCCACAGCCAGTCCAAGTAAGCCAAAACTGGTTGCCAACTTTTGGCCGACAGACATGGAGCGATGACCTGCCGCAAGTACAACAACGGGGAATAACGTCGGCTCGGCCACGGAAGGGTTGATGGACAGCGCGGCATCTGCATTGGCCTGCTTGGCTGCAAGTTGGTCTTGCTTAACTTTGGCGACAGCGTGCACAGATTTCATAGCGGTCTTTCCTCTCCATTCGTTACTACCGAATCTGGAAGGCCCAATTGCAATACAGGGTCATGCTGGATTTGCAGCGGAATGTGAAGAAACCCAGCACAACCCCAAGCACCGTGCAAACGCAGTGCAAGCACAGCGCACAACCTCAGGTCAACGCTGCTTCCGACTCCTGGGCACCGTAGCCACCACCACCGGGCGTGCAAACCTCGAACACATCACCAGGCTGCATCAATGCGGCACCGATATGGCCCAGGACTTCTATCTCACCGGTGCTGCGCAACACCCGATTGGTGCCCGGCTTTCCAGGCTGCCCCCCCGCCATCCCAAAGGCAGGATTCAGTCGGCCATTGGAGAGAATGCTTGCGGTCATGGGCTCAAGGAAGCGTACGCGGCGCACGCCACCATCTCCACCCTTCCAATGCCCAGCGCCGCCGGATCCTCGCAGAATTTCATAGCTCTCCAGAACCACTGGAAAGCGGAACTCCAACACCTCAGGATCCGTTAGACGCGAGTTGGTCATGTGCGTCTGCACCACACTGGTACCGTCAAACCCACCCACCGCTCGACCCTGGATATCCAGCACCGCACCAGCGCCACTGCCGCCTGCAATGGTTTCGTAGTACTGATACTGTGCATTGCCGAAGGTGAAGTTGTTCATGGTGGGCTGACTCCCGGCCAGCACACCCAAGGCACCAAACAATGCGTTGGTGATACAGGTCGAAGTCTCCACATTACCGGCAACCACAGATGCGGGTGGATTCGGATTAAGCATGCTGCCCTGCGGAATGATGACCTGCAAAGGCTTGAGGCACCCGGCATTCAGGGGAATATCGTCATCTACCAGCGTGCGGAATACGTACAGCACAGCAGCCATGCACACCGCACGCGGAGCATTGAAGTTGTTGAGTTGCTGCTCGCTGGTGCCTGCAAAATCAATCACGGCACTGCGCTCCCTGGTATTTACCTTCACGGAAACGCAAATCCGCGCACCGTTGTCCAGCTGTAATGTGAACTGTCCGTCTTTTAGCTGCGTGATTACGCGGCGCACGGATTCCTCCGCATTGTCTTGCACGTGGCGCATATAGGCCTGCACCACTTCCAGCCCGAACTGATCCACCATTCTTGTAAGCTCCTGCACACCCTTTTCGTTGGCTGCGATCTGGGCGCGCAAGTCAGCCAGGTTCTGATCCGGATTGCGACTGGGAAACTGCGTCGTGCCACCACCTGTGGCCAAGAGCGCGCGAACCTCGCTTTCCAGAAAGACACCCTTGTCCACCAGTTTCACGTTGTTGAGCTGCACGCCCTCTTCATCAATACGGGTTGAAAAAGGAGGCATGGAGCCTGGTGTGGTGCCTCCAATATCGGCATGGTGGCCACGGCTTCCGACATAAAACGTTGGCTCTTTACCTCCCGTCACGTAGACGGGTGTAATCACCGTCACGTCCGGCAGGTGTGTTCCTCCGTTGTAGGGATCATTGAGCATGTACACGTCGCCGGGCTGCATCTTGCCGGCGTTTTCACGGATCACCGTCTTGATGCTTTCGCCCATCGAGCCCAAGTGCACCGGCACATGTGGTGCATTGGCGATAAGGTTGCCATCTGCATCAAACAATGCACAGCTGAAATCCAATCGCTCCTTGATATTGACCGAGTAAGCCGTGTTCTGCAGTTGCAGCCCCATCTGCTCGGCGATGTTCATGAACAGGTTATTGAACACTTCCAGCAGCACCGGGTCTACCGTGGTGCCGGCAGCGTACTGCACTTTGCGGGCGACCACCCGATCAAGCACAAGGTGATCCAAGTCCGTCAGGCGGGCGGACCAGCCCGGCTCTACCACTGTGGTGGTGTTCTTCTCGGCAATGATTGCCGGGCCAGGAATCAAGTCGCCTGGGCGCAGATCCTCACGCACCACCAGCGATGCATCATGCCACTGCCCACCTGAATACATGCGCACTGTTTCGCGTTGCGGGTGCTGGCGGATCGGCTGCTCGGGCTGACGAATCTCCGTTGGCGCATCGCCCGCTATCACGGCCTCAACGGACACGGCTTCCACTACCAAATCCTTCCCCGCCATCAGGAAGGAGAAGCGCTGGCGATAGGCCGTTTCAAAGGCGGACTGAATGGTGGCGATATCACCAAACGGCACCACCAGGGCAGAGTCGGTGCCCTCATAACGCACATGCACATTGTGACGAACCTGCACCGGTTTGATGCTGACCTGCTGCCCCTCCAACTCACTCTGCGCCGCAGCACCCAGAGCATTCAGGTAATCGGCAATAAGCGGGA
This sequence comes from Burkholderiales bacterium, assembly GCA_016192425.1. Lineage (GTDB taxonomy): Bacteria > Pseudomonadota > Gammaproteobacteria > Burkholderiales > Burkholderiaceae_C > Simplicispira. Next base: position 7,698 of record JACPUE010000004.1, on the reverse strand, counting down.
GAGCCTCGCAGGTCAGTGGCAACTCCACTGCCTGTTCACGAATCACGGTCTGGTCTGCCAAGCCCATGCCATAGGCACTCAGTACGCCCGCCAGCGGATGTACAAACACACGCGTCATACCCAGGGCATCCGCCACCAGGCAGGCATGTTGACCACCAGCGCCACCAAAGCACTGCAGGGTATAGCGCGTCACGTCATAACCCCGGGCAACGCTGATCTTTTTGATGGCATTTGCCATCTGCTGCACTGCAATTTGGATGAAGCCTTCTGCCACCTCTTCAGGTTTGCGATTCGTCTGTCCGGCAATTTCCCCAAAACGCATGAGCACAGCATCCGCATCCAGCGCTTCATTGGCAGCAGGGCCGAAAACGCTGGGGAAATAGCGAGGTTGCACTTTGCCCACCATGACGTTCGCATCGGTCACGGCTAAAGGCCCTCCTCGACGGTAGCTCACAGGGCCGGGATTGGCACCAGCGCTGTCTGGCCCCACACGGAACCGAGACCCATCAAATGCCAGCACCGAGCCTCCGCCAGCGGCCACGGTGTGGATGCTCATCATGGGAGCACGCATACGCACGCCCGCCACATGGGTCTCAAATTCACGCTCAAACTCTCCCGCAAAGTGGCTCACGTCGGTGCTGGTACCGCCCATGTCAAAGCCAATCACTTTAGGATGCCCGGCCAGGCCGGCCGTGCGCGCCATGCCCACGATGCCGCCAGCCGGGCCGGACAAAATCGCATCCTTCCCCTGGAAAGCCCCCGCATCCGTGAGTCCCCCTGACGACTGCATGAAGAACAGCTTGACGCCGGGCATCTCGCTGGCCACCTGATCCACATATCGGCGCAGAATGGGCGAAAGATACGCATCCACCACGGTGGTATCGCCTCTGCTCACAAATTTCATCATCGGGCTGGTTTCATGCGAGGCGCTGACCTGGGAGAAGCCGATTTGCTGTGCAATGGCCTTTGCAGCCTTTTCGTGCTGCACATAGCGGTAGCCATGCATGAACACTATGGCCACGCTCCGAAGTCCCTTCGAATAGGCGACCTGCAAATCACTACGCAAGGCAGCTGCATCCAGTGCTTCAAGTTCATCACCGTGGGCACCCATGCGCTCATTGGCCTCAATGACTTCGGTGTACAGCAGTTCAGGTAGCTGAATATGTCGATCAAACAAGCGCGGTCGGTTTTGGTAGGCAATGCGCAGCGCATCGCGGAATCCTCGCGTTGTGACCAATAGCGTGGGTTCTCCCTTGCGTTCCAGCAGAGCATTCGTGGCCACAGTAGTGCCCATCTTTACGCACTCCACCTGCTCGGGCGTCACAGGCTCCCCTGGCTTCAGTCCCAGCAGGTATCGAATACCGGCTACTGCGGCATCTTTGTAATGCTCGGGGTTTTCCGAAAGCAGCTTGTGCGTTGTCAACGATCCATCGGGGCGCTTGGCCACGATGTCTGTAAAGGTGCCTCCACGGTCAATCCAGAACTGCCAACGGTTACCGACAGGATTGGAAGTAGTTTGCATGGTTTTGATTCCTGTAAATGAAAGCAAATAGCGTGTGAGCGATACAGCGGGAAAGATCCCCACTGGGTCAACGCTGGAAGTAATACGGAATGAAGATGCTGTTGGCCTCGTTTCCCACCGAATGCACCCATTCACGGGAAAAGCGCTCCCCCAGACGTTTGAGCTCTGTGTCGAGTTCGGCTGTGGGCCTATCCACCTTGATGCCTTTGCGCTGAAGTTCCGCAACAGATTCTTGAGCAGTCGATTCGCTCATCGTCCAGCCACGACGCTCTGCTTCAACGGCCGCCTGTGCCACTTGCTGGCGCACGGCCACTGGCAAAGCGTCGTATGCTTTTTGGTTCACCAGAACGATGTTCTTGGGAAACCACGCATTGACGCTGTAGTAGAAATGAATCTGCCCCCAAACCTGGTTTTCCACACCCGTCAATGCAGAGGTGATCATGGAATCAAGCCGCCCTGAAGACAGTGCCTGGTTGACTTCCACCATCGGGACATCCAGCGGTGTGGCACCCAATAGCTCTGCAATGCGCACTGTTGCCGGGTTGTAAGTGCGCATGCGTTTTCCCTTGAAATCCGCAGATGACTTGACAGGCTCTGTAGAAAACAGTCCTTGCGGCGGCCATGGCACGGCATACAAAGCCTTGAGGCCACGCTGCGCAAGGTGGTTTTCAATCAAGGGACGCTGCAAATCCCAGAGACGCCGCGCGTCGGCATAAGTTCGCGCAACAAAGGGCACTGCATCTGCACCGGCAATGGGCATTTCACCCACCAGGTTGGTCATGATTGTTTCGCCTGCTTGCGCACGCCCCTGCTGTACAGCCTGCGAAATCTCGGCAAGTTTGAACAAGCTGTTATTGGGATGGATCTCGATACGAAGCTCTCCCTGCGAAGCACGCTCAACATCAGCTGCAAACTGCTGAAGATTGCGAGTGTGAAACGATTCAGCGCGATAGCCTGTAGCCAGTTTCCATACCGTCTGGGCGTGCGATACCGTGGCTACGGCAAGCGCAGCCAATGCGACGAGACATTTCATAGAACGCTCCTGTGCGAGAAAGGAAGCAGTCGCAGGTATTGCTGCTACATGTTGCGCGGCAGCCAGAGCACCACGTCGGGCGCGAAATAAGTGACGATGACAGCGGCGATCATCAGCGCAAAGAGAGGCAATGCAGTGCGCGCAATCCAGGTCACTTCACGCCGCGTCATGCCTTGAAGCACGAAAAGGTTAAAACCGACAGGCGGTGTGATCTGCGCCATCTCCACCACCAGCACAATGAAGATACCGAACCACACCAGATCAAAACCTGCAGCCTCAACGGTCGGCAACAGCACAGCGATGGTGAGTACCACCATGGAGATGCCATCAAGGAAGCACCCCAGCACGATAAAGAACACAATGAGCAACAGCATCAATGTGAAAGGCGCCAGATGCATGCTTCCGATGAACTCCGCCAGGTGACGAGGCAAACCGATGAAGCCCATAGACAGCGTGAGAAATGCTGCGCCGGCCAGGATAAGACCGATCATGCAGTACACACGGCAGGCAGCAAATAGCCCATCCTTGAAGCAATTCCAGTTCAAGGAGCCTTCTATCCAGGCGAGTACGAGCGAACCAGCCACCCCCAGCGCAGCTGCCTCCGTGGCAGTGGCAATGCCCGTATAGATGGCGCCAAGCACCAACACGATCAACGACACCACGGGGATCAGATGGCGCGAGGCGTACAGCTTTTGCACAAAGCTCGTTTTTTCGTCGGGAGCGGGTACTTTGTCCTTGTTGAAAAGGGCCCACACCATGATGTAGCCCATGAACAAAGCTGCCAGCATCAACCCGGGTATCACGCCAGCCAGGAACAGTTTGGAGATCGATACGTTTGCCGCTACGCCATACACGATCATGATGATGGACGGAGGGATCAGCAGCCCCAGAGTGCCTGCACCGGCCAGCGTGCCCACAGAAATGTCTTCGGGGTAGCCCCGCTGCTTGAGTTCTGGGAGCGTTATCTTGCCAATGGTGGCACAGGTGGCCGCCGAGGAGCCAGAGATTGCGGCGAAGATGGTGCAGCCGACCACATTCACATGCAGCAGACGGCCCGGCAGGCGCTCCAGCCATGGTGCCAATCCATTGAACATGCTGCTGGAGAGTTTGCTGCGGAACAGGATTTCGCCCATCCATAGAAACAGTGGCAAAGCCGTGAGTGTCCAACTGGAGGTGGAGCCCCAGATGGTCAGCATCATGCTGTCGCCTACAGGCCGATTGGTAAAAAGCTCCATTCCCAGCAAGGCGACTGCCAGCAAGGACAACCCGATCCACAAGCCCGATCCAAGCACCGCAAACAGCAGCACGATCAAGCCAAACGCAATGGCGACATCCATGATGAAATCTCTGTAAAGCAATTATTCGGTACGTGCCAACTCAGAGGTGGCGATAAATGCTCTGCCCTGCAGGCGAGCGACAATTCCATGGGCAAAGGCCAGTGCAAAACCGATGCACCCCATGGCCATGCTGATCTGAGGAATCCACAGGGGCGATGCATCGGCTGCTGGTGAAACGTCATGGGTGACGTAGGAGATCCACACGGCACGCGCCGCATACCACGCCATGAATACCGTCAGCACCAGACCAGTCATCAGGCAAAACCACTCCATGGAGTTTCTCCAGCGAGCTGGCAGGCGATCCAAGACCAACGTGACACGGATGTGTTCGCCGTTTTGGAGGGTGCTGGGCAACGCAAAGAAGAGTGCTGCCGCAATGGCATACCCAGCATAGGCATCCAGACCATCAATACTCACATGAACCACTTCGCGTGCAATGATGCCCAACGCGACCGCCAAAAAAGCGGCAATCATGGACAGTGCTGACAACAACATCAGCAGTTTGTAAAAAAGACGCATGAGCTTATCCATGGCGTGCTCCAATAACGCAGTGCAAAAGGTGTGACGGGGAGATCCCAATGGGCACGGGATGTACCGCCCGGGATCTGCAGCCTGTGAGCAAGCCTTTACGGCTTACTTCTTGCGATAGGCATCGATGATGGCCTGGCCCTCGGGGCCAGCAGATTTAATCCAGTCTGCAGTCATGGATTCGCCAATGCTGGTCAACTCTTTTTTGATGCTCTCGCTTGGCTCTGCCACGGTCATGCCTTTGGCCGAAAGCTCTTTGATGAACTCTTTGTCCACACGCTCGCTGGTAGACCAACCACGCTCTTCAGCTGCCGCTGCTGCCTTCAGAACGGCATCCTGCAGTGATTTATCGAGTGCATCAAAAGCCTTCTGATTCACCACCGTGACATTGCGTGGAAGCCATGCACTCACGGGATAGAAGTATTTCACTTGCTCATACAGCTTGGACTCAACGCCGCTGGCGCTGGAGGTCAGAAAGTTCTGCACGGTATTGGTGGCCAGCGCTTGCCCCAATTCCGATAACTGTATGGTGACCGGCTGGGCTTTGAGCAGTTGTGCGATACGCGTGGTGGCGGGGTTGTAGGCACGCATTTTGGTGCTAGCGAAGTCAGCCGGAGCGTTTACGGGCTTGGCGGAATAAAGAGACTGGCCCGGCCATGGCACGGTGAATAGCACCTTCATTCCCTGCGAAGCAAGAAGTTTCTCCTGTGCTGGCTTGGCGGCCAGATACAAGCGCTTGGCATCAGCGTAGCTGGTGGCCAGGAAGGGAACGGAATCTACACCAAACAGCGGGTTTTCATTGCTAGCGCCCGAAAGAATGAACTCAGCCGATGGAACTTGCCCGGTTTGCACCGCGCGCTTGATTTCATTGGCCTTGTACAAAGAACCGCCAGAGTGCAGCGTAATCTTGAGCTTGCCGCCAGTCAGCTTATCCACTTCGTTTGCAAATTGCTGTACGTTTTGCGTCTGGAAACTGTTTGCCCCATAGCCCGTTGGCAAATCCCATTTGACCTGCGCCTGGGCCGAACATAAGCCGAATGCAGTTGCAACACAAAGCATGGTTTTTTTCATGATGAGTCTCCTTTAAAAACTGGCAAGTTGATGGTTGAATAGATCTGTGACCAACATGCACCCTGGCGCATGCGTGATACAGAATGCTGGCTGGGCATGAAGAATGGCCGACTGCGGTGTGACGCCGCAAGCCCAGAAAACGGGTATTTCGTCTGGCATCACCTCGACAGGGTCGCCGTAGTCCGGTGCATTGATGTCAGAAATGCCAATGAGCGCCGGATCGCCAATGTGAACGGGCGCGCCATGCACGTCCGGAAAACGCGATGTCACCTGAACTGCGCGGATGGCATCGGCCGCCCGCATGGGCCGCATGGACACCACCATGGCGCCACCAAAAGGACCCGCAGGCGCAGTTGGAATGTTGGTTCGATACATTGCAACGTTCTTGCCTTGCTCGATATGGCGCAGACGAATGCCGACTTCCTGCAGCGCAGACTCGAATGAAAACGAACAGCCGAGCACAAACGTCACCAGATCCGCGCGCCACACGCTGGAGACATCAGCAACCTCATGCATCAACTCACCATGCTGCCAGATGCGGTACATCGGCAGGTCGGTGCGGATGTCAATATCAGCACCCAAGGACGGCAGTGCTGTCTGGCCCACTTCGCTGACCGCTAGAACAGGACACGGCTTGGGGTTGCGCTGGCAGTAGCGCAGAAAGTCGTTGGCGAGCGCCTCGGGAAGAATCACCAAGTTTCCCTGGACGCGGCCCTCGGCCACGCCGCTGGTATGCGTCGCCCAGCCCCCGCGACGGATCACGCCACGAACATGGGCGGGGTTATCAATACCCTTCGCACCAAACGCTGCAAGTGCTTTTTCTTGAACTGTTTCCACCGCGGCTCCTCTGCTTGAGAAATGTCATTTTCATGACGTCGGGCGGATTGTGTGGGTGTGTAACCCATCCTGGCAAATTCAAAAATTTTTTCTTATCTCATCGATTTTTTCGATGCATTTCATTGGGAATGAAATAGAGCACCGAAGAATCAGGGTAAACCCTTGAATCGCAACCAGGGTTAACCCCAGGGGACTCAGGAACCCATCGAAATGCTGAGCAAACCGGCCGCCAGGACGTTCAGAAGACCTCTTGAACCACAGAGGAAACTCAGCTGCGCTTGCGCGGCACAGCCACAGGGGCGGATTCAATGAAGGCCAGCGCAGAACTGACCACAGCTTCCATGGCGGGCGACGCAGGGTCTTCGCGGTAACTGACGTAAATAGGCAAAGGGCGCAACGCAGAGTCACAATCAAGCACGCGCAGATCAGGAAAAGCGAGCATGCGCTGAACAGCCTGGCGCGGCAATGTTGCAACCCCAAAGCCCCCTTGAACAAGCTGCACCATCGCAGAGATGGAAGAAATGTTGTGTACGCAGCGTGGTTCTACGTGAGCCTGCCGCAGGGTATCCAGCAGTGCCACATGGGGCTGCGATCCACGTTGAAAGGTAAGAATGTCCGCGCCTCCGAAATCCGCCAGCGCATACCTGCGCTTTCGGTGTAGCTGGCCGTTACCCACAAACACCATCTCCATGGGTGCCAGCGCTTGACCACGAATCCCCTCAGCCGACGCTGGCAGTGCAGCAAACACTGCATCAAGCGTACCGCGACGGATCTGGTCAAGCAGCACAGGCGTGGGCTCCACCGTGAGTTCCAGCTCAAGCAAAGGGTTGTCTTTGCGCATTTGTTCCACCCATGGAATGAGCCACGAGTGCAACACCGATTCAATTGCCCCCAGGCGAAAGCTCACCTCCATTGGTGCGCCCGAACCCATCTCGACCTTGAGCTGGCGCTGTAGTTCCAACATGCGCTTGGCATACGTCAGAAAGCGCGTACCCGCCACTGTGAGCTTGAAGTGTTTGTCCCGTCGATCCAGAAGCAGCACACCCAGCTCTTCTTCAAGGGCAGCAATGCGGCTGGACATGGCTGACTGGGTAAGGAACAGCTTCTCCGCTGCACGCGTCACGCTCTTGAGGGACGCAACCCAATAAAAGGCTTCCACAAAACGCAGGTTCATGATGGAGGTTCCGAAGGCAGAACTAAATTGCTACAAAAATAGTAGCTACAAGCGTCTAGTCTTACTGTGTTACAAGTTTAGCCTTGCGTTGACGCGCAGGCAGCACGGACATCGGGGTAGCGTTTTGAGCAAGGCTGCGGCGATACGCAGCCGCAAACTCGTGATCGACGAGGGGACGTGGCGCTGCATGCGCTGG
>JACPUE010000011.1 GCA_016192425.1 Burkholderiales bacterium | reverse complement strand
CTTCCAGCCGCAGCGCATGAGCCTGCCGAGCTACCCGTTTGCACGCGAGCGCTACTGGGTCGACGCCAGCGCCGCGGGTTTCGCCCTGCCCGGGGCCGGCACCGCAGCCGCGCTGCACCCGCTGGTGCAGCGCAACACCTCGACCTTGCAAGCACAGCGCTACAGCAGCACCTTCACGGGCCACGAGTTCTTCCTGGCCGATCACGTGGTGCAGGGGCGCAAGGTGCTGCCCGGCGTGGCCTACCTTGAGATGGCGCGCGAGGCGCTGGCCCAGGCCGGGGCCAGCGACGGGGAAGTCGGCGCCGAGCCGACCACGCGGCTGACCGATGTGGTCTGGACCCGGCCGCTGGTGGTCGACGCCGATCCGGCGCAGGTGCACATCGCGCTCGAGCCTCAGGACGACGGTCGGATCAGCTTCCGGGTTCTCGGCCACCAGGGCCTGGTGCATGCCGAAGGGCAGGCCGAGCTGCTCGACACGGCGCCCGAGGAGCCAGTGGACCTGTCCGACCTGCGCGCGCGATGCATCGACGAGCCGCTGAGCGGTGACGACTGCTACGCCCGTTTCGACGCCTTGGGCCTGCACTACGGTCCGGCGCTTCGAGGCCTGGAGACCCTGCTGCGCGGTTCCGACCTGGCCCTGGCTCGCCTGAGCCTGCCACAGGCCGCGGCCGGCAAGGCGAATGCCTTTGCGTTGCCCCCCAGCCTGCTCGACGCGGCATTGCAGGCCGTGTGTGGCCTGTTCAGCGACACCGCCACACCGGAGCTGGCGCTGCCGTTCGCGATGCAGGAGGTGGTGGTGACGGCGCGTTGCCCCGACACGTTGTGGGCCTGGGTGCGGCCGTCGGAATCGCAGCCGGCGCCCGGCCGCGTTCGCAAGTACGACATCACGCTGTGCGACGACGACGGCCAGGTGTGTGTGCAGATCAAGGGGTTTGCGACACGCCCGGCCGACAGCGGCCTGCCGGCCGCCTCGATGGATGCCCACGCGCCACAGCTGACGCTCCTGGCGCCGCTGTGGCAGTGCGCCACGCCGCCGGCTGCCGAGCCGACAGCGTCGACGAATGTGCTGGTGTTCGGCGGCACGGCAGAACAGCGCGACCTGTTGCGCCGATGCCATCCGCAGGCCCGGTTCGCCGCGCGTGAGGTGAGCGGCATCGCCGAATTGGCGAGCGTGCTGAGCGCGCACGACAGCGTCGATCACCTGATCTGGATCGCCCCGGCGGCTTCGATGATCGGCGTGATGGACGAGCGGGCCATCGAGGCCCAGCAGCACGGCGTGCTGCATTGCTTCCGACTGGTGAAGGCCGTGCTGGAGGCCGGCTTCGGGCCGCGGGCGCTGCAGTGGAGCGTGTTCACCGCGCAGACCCAGGCCGTTCACGAGGGCGAGGCGGTGCATGCCGCCCATGCCGGAGTGCACGGGCTGGTCGGTGCGATGGCCAAGGAGTATCCGCATTGGGCGATTCGCCTGGTGGACCTGCCCCAGGAAGGCCGCGAGGGATTGGCGCAGGCCTTCGAATTGCCGACCGACAGCCAGGGCCACGCCTGGGCCTGGCGCGGTGGGCGCTGGCATCGGCAGCAGTTGTTGCCGGCCCGCGTGGGCGTGGATTCGGGGCCGCTGTTCCGTCGGGGCGGTGTGTACGTGGTGATCGGTGGCGCCGGCGGCATCGGTGAGGTCTGGACCGAGCATGCGATCCGCCAACACGGCGCCCAGGTGGTGTGGGTGGGGCGCCGTGCGCTCGATGCGGCGATCCAGGCCGCCATCGACCGCCTGGCCGCCCTTGGCCCGGCGCCGGCCTACCTCAGTGCCGATGCGGCCGACCGGTCGGCGCTGGCACGGGTGCGGGCACAGATCCGCGAGCGCTTCGGCGCGGTGCACGGCGTGGTGCACTCCGCCATCGTCCTGCGCGACCAGAGCCTGGCGCACATGGACGAGGGCCGTTTCGCCGAAAGCCTAACGGCGAAAGTGGACGTGAGCGTGCGCATGGCCCAAGTCTTCGGCGAGGAGGCGCTGGACTTCGTGCTCTTCTTCTCTTCGATGCAAAGCTTCAGTCGTGCCGCCGGACAAGGCAACTACGCGGCGGGCTGCACCTTCGAAGATGCGTTCGCGCAGCAGCTGGGTCAGGCCTGGCCGTGCCGCGTGCGGGTGATGAACTGGGGCTGGTGGGGCAGCGTGGGCGTGGTGGCGTCGGACGACTATCGGCAGCGCATGGCCCGGGCCGGGCTGGCCTCGATCGAGCCGAGCGAGGGCATGGCCGCGCTCGACACCTTGCTCAGTGGCCGCGCGAGCCAATTGGCGCTGCTCAAGACCGCCGGTCCGGCGGCCTGGGGCGCGTCTGCGCCGACCGACACGGTGCAGCTGTTCGCGCAGGAGTACCCGTCGCTGGTGGATGCCATCGGGCAGGCGCCTTCGCGCGCGCTGCCAGGGCCGGTGTCCGCGGGCGCGACCGTAGACGCGGCGCTGCGCGAGATCCTGGGCCAATTGCTGTGCGGGCAAATGCAGGCGCTGGGGCTGAAGGCAGGCGTTCAGGGCACGGTGGCCGAGGTGGCCGGGGTGCTGGGGCTGCGGCCGCTGTACCTGCGCTGGCTCGAGCAGACGCTGCGGGCCCTGGCCGAGCGGGGCGATCTGCGGTTCGATGGCCAGCGGGCCGAGACGCAGGGCATGCGTGTGGTCGATCTCCAGGTGGCCTGGGCCGAGTGGGCGCAGCGCAAGGCCTCGTGGCCGGACACGCCGGGCCTGAGGGCGCAGGCGACGCTGGTGGAAACCACCCTCCAGGCCCTACCCGATATTCTGAGCGGCCGCGTGTCGGCCACGGATGTGATGTTCCCTGAGTCGTCGATGCGCCTGGTGGAGGGGGTCTACAAGGACAACCCGGTGGCCGACCACTTCAACCAGTTGCTGGCCGACGCGGTGGTGGCGTTCGTGCAGGCGCGGCTGCGGCAGGATCCGCAGGCGCGGCTGCGTCTGCTGGAGATCGGTGCGGGCACCGGCGGCAGCAGCGTGCTGCTGTTCGAGCGCCTGCGACCGTATGCGGCGCACATCGACGAGTATTGCTACACCGACCTCTCCAAGGCCTTCTTATTCCACGCCGAGGCGCAGTACGGGCCGGCCAATCCGTACCTGCAGTACCGCTTGTTCGACATCGGCCGGCCGCTGGCCGGCCAGGGCATCGAGGCCGGGCGCTACGACCTGGTGGTGGCCACCAATGTGCTGCACGCCACGCCGAACATCCGGCACAGCGTGCGCAACGCCAAGGCGGCGCTGCGCACGAACGGCGTGCTGCTGCTCAACGAGATCAGCAGCAGCCACCTGTTCACGCACCTGAGCTTCGGGCTGCTCGAAGGCTGGTGGCTGTATGAGGATGCGGAGCTGCGCATTCCGGGCTGCCCGGGGCTGTCGGCGGCCAGCTGGCGTGCAGTGCTGGAGGATGAAGGCTTCCGCGCCGTGCTCACTCCCGCGGGCGAACAGGCGGCGCTGGGTCAGCAGATCATCGCGGCCGAGAGCGATGGCGTGGTGCGCCAGGCGCTGGAGGGTGTGGCCGCTGCCGTGACCGCAGCGCGCGGCCCGGCCGCCGCCGCCGCGGTGGCCGCTTCGACCCCTGTCGACGTGGCCCCGTCCGCCCCGGCCGCGGCGATTGCCCGAGGCCCGGCGCCGCAGGCCCGCCGCCGCGAGCAAGAGGCGGCGCCTACCGAGGGCGGCGCCCTGCGCGACAAGGCCGTGGCCTACTTCAAGGGGCTGCTGTCGAAGGCGCTGAAGCTGCCGGTGCAGCGGATCAACAGCGCCGAGCCGCTGGAGACCTATGGCATCGACTCGATCCTGGTGGTCGAGATGACCAAGGTGCTGCAGGGCGAGTTCCAGGGCGTGAGCAGCACGCTGTTCTTCGAGTACCGCAGCATCGACGAACTGGTGAGCCACTTCCTGCAGACCCAACCCCAGGCGATGGCGAAGGTGCTGAAGCTCGGCCCGGGCAGCGTGGGGGCTTCGGCCGCCACGCGGGCGCCGGCGGCCGCCAGCGCGCAGGTGCCGGCGATGTCGGCACGGGCCGTGCCCAACCGCCTGCGGCGCGGCAGCAGCCACCCGCAGGCGGGGCAGGCGGGGGCGACGCTGCCTCACCTGCCCACGCTGCGCCACGACGTGGCCATCGTCGGCCTGTCGGGCCGCTATGCGCAGGCGCGCAATGTGAGCGAGTTCTGGCGCAACCTCGCCGAAGGGCGCAACTGCATCACCGAGGTGCCAGCCGGCCGATGGGATGCCGATGTGCATTTCGACCCCGAGCGGGGGCGCCTGGGCAAGAGCTACAGCAAGTGGGGTGGCTTCATCGACGGGCATGACCATTTCGACCCGCTGTTCTTCAACATCTCGCCGCGTGACGCGCAGTTCATCGACCCGCAGGAGCGCCTGTTCCTGCTGGAGGCCTACGCCAGCATCGAGGATGCCGGCTATACGCCGGGCACCCTGGCCGCCGGCGGCAAGGTAGGCGTCTTCGCCGGCGTGATGAACGGGCAGTACAGCGGCGGTGCGCGTTATTGGTCGATCGCCAACCGGGTCTCGTACCTGTTCGACTTCCACGGACCGAGCATGGCGGTGGACACGGCGTGTTCATCGTCGTTGACCGCGCTGCACCTGGCGATGGAGAGCCTGCGCTCGGGGGCCTGTGATGCGGCGCTGGTCGGCGGCGTCAACCTGATCGTCCACCCCTCGCAGTTCGTCACGCTCTCGGCCATGGGCATGCTCTCGGCCGGCGACCGTTGCCGCGCCTTCGGCGACGGCGCCGACGGCTTCATCGACGGCGAGGGCGTGGGCGTCATCGCGCTCAAGCCGCTGGCCCAGGCCATCGCCGACGGCGATCACGTCTACGGCGTGGTCAAGGCCACGGCGCTGAACCACGGCGGTCGGACCAATGGCTACACCGTGCCCAATCCGCTGTCGCAGGCGGCGGTGATCTCCACCGCGCTGCACGATGCGGGCATCGAGGCCCGCACCATCAGCTACCTGGAGGCCCATGGCACCGGGACGCCGTTGGGCGACCCCATCGAGATCGCGGCACTGAGCCGGGCGTTCGGGCAAAGCACGCAGGCGCGGCAGTTCTGCGCCATCGGTTCGGTGAAGTCGAACATCGGCCATTGCGAAAGCGCGGCCGGCATCGCCGGCATCACCAAGGTGTTGCTGCAGTTGCAGCATGGCCGCATCGCACCCAGCCTGCACAGCGATCCGCCCAACCCGCACATCGACTTCGGGGCCACGCCCTTCGTCGTGCAGCGCGAGCTGGCCGAATGGAAGCGGCCGGTCATCGACGTGGACGGGCGCGCCGTGGAACTGCCCCGGCGTGCCGGCATCTCGTCGTTCGGCGCCGGGGGTTCGAATGCCCACGTGGTGATCGAGGAGTACGTCGACACCCTGCCGCACGAGACAGCGGTGCCCACCGGCGCCGCGCTGGTGGTTCTGTCGGCGCGCAACGAAGATCGCTTGCGCGAGCGCGTGCGCCACTTGCTCGCGGCCCTCGCGGTCGGCGGCTGGGGCGACGAGCGCCTGGCCGACCTGGCCTTCACGCTGCAGGTGGGCCGCGAGCCGATGGAAGAGCGGCTGGCCTTGCTGGCGCGCTCGATGGCAGAGCTGCAGCACAAGCTCACCGCCTTCCTGGCCGACGAGGAGGCGATCGAAGACCTCTACCGCGGCCATGTGCGCCACAACCGCGAGGCCATGGCCGTGTTCGCGGCCGACGAGGAGATGCAGGAGGCCGTCGGCAAATGGGTCGAGCGCGGCAAGTTCGGCAACGTGCTCGACCTTTGGGTCAAGGGCATGGTGTTCGACTGGCACCGCCTCTACGACCTCGACACGCAGCACCGGCCGCGGCGCGTGAGCCTGCCCACCTACCCGTTTGCCGGTGAGGCCTACTGGCTCGACCGCGACGCGGGCGTGCCCAAGGCGGCGCCCCGGATCGAGCGTGGCGCCAACGCGCAGGCGGCGCCGGCCGCGCGCGGCGGCGTGGCGGCCGCCCAGCTCACGCTGCTGGCGCCCGAGTGGGAAGCCGTGGCAGCTCCGGGCACGGCGCCGCCGCTGGCCGGTGGCGTGCTCGTCATCGGCGGCACGGCCATGCAGCACGCGGTGCTGCGTCGGCATTGCCCCTCGCTGCAGGTGGCTGATTTCGCGCCGGGCGACCGCCAGGGCGCGATCGCCGATGCGCTGGCCGCCCATGATGCGTTCGAGCACGTGGTGTGGATCGCGCCCGAGGCGCAGGCGCAAGGGCCTGCGGACGACGCGCTGATTGAGGCCCAGCAGCACGGTGTGCTGCACGGTTTTCGGGTGATCAAGGCGTTGCTGGATGTCGGCTTCGGCGCCAAGACCCTGCATTGGAGCGTGCTGACCTCGCAGACCCATGCCGTGCTGGAAGGCGAGCCCATCCACCCGGATCACGCCGCCCTCCATGGCCTGGTCGGCGCGCTGGCCAAGGAGTACCCGAACTGGCGCGTGCGGACCATCGACCTGCCCGTGGAACAGCCCTGGCCGCTGGCCGATGTGCTGGCCTTGTCGGCCGACCCCCAGGGCAACACCTGGGCATGGCGCGGTGGCCGCTGGTACCGACAGCACCTGCGGCCGGTGACGCCCGCGCTGGACACGGCTCCGGCGTACCGCCAGCACGGCGTGTACGTGGTCATCGGCGGTGCCGGCGGCATCGGCCAGGCCTGGAGCGAACACGTGCTGCGCCAACATGGCGCGCAGGTGGTGTGGATCGGGCGCCGTGCCGCCGATGCGGGCATTCGGTCGGCCATCGACCGGCTGTCGCAGCACGGGCCGGCGCCGCACTACATCGCCGCCGATGCCACCGACCGCGCGGCCCTGCAGGCGGCCTGCGACGAGGTCCAGCGCCGTTTCGGCCGCATCCACGGCGTGGTGCAGTCGGCGCTGGTGCTCGGTGACCAGGGGCTCGCTGGCATGGACGAGGCGCGCTTCGCCGCGAGCCTGGCGTCGAAGGTGGACGTCAGCGTGCGCATGGCGCAGGTCTTCGGCGCGCTCGATCTGGACTTCGCGTTGTTCTTCTCGTCCGTGCAGAGCTTCTTCAGGAGCCCGGGGCAAAGCAATTACGCGGCTGGCTGCGTGTTCAAGGACGCGTTCGTGCAGGCTCTGGGCCGGCATGGGGCCTGCTGCGTGAAGGTGATGAACTGGGGTTGGTGGGGAAGCGTCGGCGTGGCCGCCGGTGAGGCCTACGAGGCGCGCATGAAGCAGTACGGCCTGGCCTCGATCGAGCCCGACGAAGGCTGGCAGGCCCTGGAGGCCTTGCTCCGCGGGCCGCACCGCCAGCTGGCGCTGCTCAAGACGACGGCCCCGCTGCCGCCCGCCCGGCCCCCGCGCGACGGTGGCGCCGAACGGGTGACCGCGCGGTCGGCACCGGCGGCGTTGCCGGCCGGCACGGGCGCCGGCGGGCTGGACGATGCCGCGCTCCACCGCCTGGGTGTGGCGGCGCTCGGGCAGCTCGTCGGCGGCTTGCTGCAGGTGCCGCAGGGGCAGATTGATGCCGAGGAGTCGCTCGCCACCTACGGCGTCGACTCGATCTCGGTCACGCAGCTCGTGGGGCTGCTGGCCGAGCGCTTCGCCGATGTCCGGAATGCGATGTTTTTCGACCATCCCACCATCGATGCGCTCGCCGCCCACTTCCTGGCCACGCAGCGCGATGCGCTCGTGGCCTGGGTGGCGGCCGACGCCGGGCACGCGCCCGGCGCTGCCGTGGCGACGGCCGATGACCAGGCGATCGCGGCACCGCCGCGCGTGGCCGATGCCGCGGCCGCATCTCCGCACGCATTGCCGCCGCACGCATCGCCGCCGGCCTCGCCCGTGCTGCGGCCTGCAGCCTTGCCCGCCACGATTCCGGCCACGATTGCGGCCACGATTGCGGCCACGAGCCCCGCGGGTCGCGCCGATCAGGGCGGCATCGCCATCGTCGGTATGGCCTGCCGCTTTCCGGGTGCCGATTCGGTGGACGCCTTCTGGCAACTGCTGAAGGCTGGCCAGCGCGCCGACAACGCTGGTCCGGCCCGCCGTTGGCCGGACAAGGGGGCCGCCGCGGACGCCCACGCGCCGCAGGGCTGGGGTGCCTTCCTCAACGGTGTCGAGCTCTTCGACCCTGGGTACTTCGGCATCTCGCCATTGCATGCCGAGGTCATCGATCCGCAGGAGCGCCTGTTCCTGATGTCGTGCTGGCATGCCCTCGAAGACGCCGGCTACGGCAATGACCGCTGGCTGGCCGAACGCGGCCGCGCCGGCCTGGAGGTGGGCGTCTTCGTCGGCGTCACCGCCGCCAGCTACAACCTGGTGGGATTCGAGCAGTCGCTCGCCGGGCAGCCCCAGGCCGCCACGCTGTCGTTCGCATCGATCGCGAACCGGGTGTCGCATGCGCTGGGCCTGACCGGGCCGAGCCTGTCGGTCGACACCATGTGCTCGTCGTCGCTGGTGGCGCTGCACATGGCCTGCGAGAGCCTGCGCAGCGGGGAGTGCGCCATGGCCGTGGCCGGCGGCGTCAACCTCAACCTGCATCCCTCCCGGATGCAGACGCTGGCGCAGGGCCGGCTGATCAGCGAGGACGGCACCAGCCGCAGCTTCGGCGCCGGTGGCCGGGGCTTCCTCGCGGGCGAGGGCGTGGCCTCGGTGGTGCTCAAGCCGCTGGCGGCCGCACTGCAGGACGGCGACACCATCCACGCCGTGATCCGCGGCAGTGCCGTCGGGCATGCGGGCCACACGCTGAACTACTTCGCGCCGTCGTCCCGCGGGCAGAGCCGCGTGATGGGCAAGGCGCTTGATGCCGCCGGCCTCGCCGCGGATTCGGTGGTCTATGTCGAGCTGCAATGCAGCGGCGACGAGGTCACCGATGCCGCCGAGGTGGACGCGCTGAAAACGGGTTATCACACCCGACAGCGGCAGGGCGAACCGCTGCGGCTGGGCTCCGTCAAGCCCAACATCGGGCATGCCGAGGCCGCGGCAGGCATGGCTCAGCTGTTCAAGGTGGTGCTGCAGTTGGAACATCGCACCCTGGTGTCCACGCTCACCGGCGACGCCATCAATCCGCAACTGGGCCTGGCCGACGCGCGGGCCGTGGTCCAGACCGGGCAGGACAGGCTGCCGCTCACGGCGGCCGACCTTCCGCGCATGGGCATCAATGCCTTCGGCGCCGGCGGCACGGCCGCGCACCTCGTTGTCGAGGCGGCGCCCGCGTCGCTCACCGCGACGCCGGGTGACGACGGGCGCGCCGCCGAGTTGCTGGTGCTCTCGGCGCGGTCCCGGCCGGCGCTGCGGCGCGCGGCCGAGGCATTGGCGCACCGCCTCGAGCCAGACAGCCAGCCCGATGGCAGCCGCTTGCGGCTGTGCGATGTGGCCCACACGCTGCGGGTGGGCCGGCGCGCGTTCGCCCACCGCCTGGCCTGGGTCGCCCACTCGCCGGACTCCGCCGCGCAAGCGCTGCGGGCCTGGCTCGACGGCGCCGACGACGCCCGGGTCGTCTGCTCTGCGGAGGCAGGGGCCGCACCGGCGGCGGGTGAGGGCGCCACGCTGGCGTCGGCTGCCGCCGATGACCTTCAGGCGCTGGCGCGCCGCTGGGTGGCCGGTGCCACCGTCGATTGGGGCGCGGGCCCATGGGCTGGTGGCCCTCGGCGGCGGGTGTCGCTGCCGGGGGCGCCGTTCGAGTTGCGTGCTTTCTGGCCGGGGGCCGGGCGCGAGGAAGCTCGGGCGCCTGCAGGGCCTGCCAGCCCGGCGCCCACGCCCAAGCCACCACGGCAGGCGGCCTTGGCGCGCCATCCCGCGCCCGAGGCGCCGGCAAAGGCGGTGGTGGGCGCCGTGGGGGCGGCCCCGAAGCTGCTGCAGTCGGCCAGCACGGTGGCCGACATCGAGCGCTACATCGAAGAGCAGGTCAGCGGTGTCGCGGAATACCTGCGGCTCACCACCGTGGGCATCGTCTACGCCGTGTTCAGCGACAAGGGGGTGGCCTTCGAGGAGCGCCGCGCACCCGACGGCTCCTTTGCCCTGTACCTGCGGTTGCCGAGCGGTGCCATGGAGGCGGCCGACCGGCTGGCCGCGTACCTGGCCCAACCGCAAGGCGCCGCGGGCCTGGGCGGCCGCCGCCAGCAGCTCATGGGCCTGGCCACGCACGTGGTGGCCCGCGTGCGCGAGCGGCTGTCGGCGTCCGGCCGGCCCGGTCTGGTGCGCCTCGGCGCCGCGTCGCCGGATGTCACCGGCATGATGGCGGCCTACATCGTTAAGCGCATGATGGCCACTCCCTTCCTGGTGTCCGATCCCACCGGCCTGCGCCTGGCCTTGCCGGCCTCCGTCCGCAGCCGCAAGGATCTCGACCAGCTTCGCTCGCAGTACGACATCGGGTTGCGCGCACTGCCCGAATCGCAGCCGTACTGCGAATTGCTGGCGGCCATTCTGAGCGGCATGCTCGATGGCGTGCGGCCCGGCCCGGAACACCTCGCGGCGGCCTTCTCTCGCCTGGCGGGCATGCTCACCGCCGATTCCAAGCTGGCATTCGTGCACCGCCTGGCCGCGTCGATGTACCTGGCCGAACGGGGGGCGGGTCAGGAGCAGTTGTCGATGCTGATGATCGGCGCCGGCGGCATGGAATTCATCGCGGCCTTGGCCGAGTCGGCGGCGCCCGGTGTGCCGGTGAGCTGCCGCATGGTGTCGGGATGGTCGCCGGTGGCGCAGGCGATGGTGGAGCGCGGGCGCGAACAGGTGCCCGGCGTGGACTTTTCAGCGCTCACGCCGCTGGTGCCTGGCGCGTTGCTCGAGCGGCTGGAAGGCTGCCACTTCGATCTGGTGGTGGTGAACCTGCAGGACCCCTGCGCCAGCGAGGCGGCAGACCTGCTGGAGCGGCGTGCCGCGGCGGGCGAAGCCGACGGCCTGGTCTTCGTGGTGGGCCCGGTCGAGTGCGACGGGCTGCGACTGATCATGGACCTGACCGACCTGTGGCCACCGGTGGCCGGCAAGCGCCTGCCCGACGCCCAGGCGCTGCAGGCCGCGCTGCGCCGCGCCGGCTACCGACAGCAGGCCATCTCCGCGCCGCAGTTGTCTGCGTTCGTGCGCGATGCCGCGCCGCCGTCCGATGCCGATCCGGCGCAGGACGCCGGCCAGGCTGCCGAGCGCGAGGCGATCCATGGCCTGGTGCTCCGAACCTGCGCCGACGCGGTGGGCGACGACGTCGCCCTCGACCCCGCGCGAGACCTCGCCACCGCTGGGCTCAGTTCGCTCACCTGGGGGCTGGTGTTTGCCCGCCTGCAGCAGCGCTACGGCGCGTCGGTGGATGTCGGTCTGTTCGGCGTGGCCGCCGGCGAGGCGCTCAGTGTCGACCTGCTGGCCCGCCGGCTCGCTGACCGGCACCTGGGCAGCGAGCCGGCCGGCACCGTCGCCGTGCCGAGCGTGCCGGACGACCTGCACGAACGTGTGCTGCAACGCCTGCTGGCGGCCGGGCGCAGCGAGACGGCCCTGGACCACGCGGCGCGCCTGAGCCGCGGCGAGTTCGTCAGCAGCCGCGGCCAGACCTGCGAGTACTTCGAATGCGGCCAGGGCCCGGCACTGATCTTCCTCACCGCGTTGGCCTTCGGCAAGTCGATCTGGGACGACCAGATCCGCGAGTTCGGCGCCGACCACCGGTTGATCTTTCCGCACCTGCCGGGTCATGCCGGCAGCGTCTACACGGGTGTCGGCTTCAGCTTCGAGGATCTGGCCGACGACCTGATCGAACTGATGGACGCCCTCGGCATCGAGCAGGTGCATCTGGTGGGCTGGTGCGTGGCCGGCAACATCGCGCAGTTGGCGGCGCTGCGCCACCCAAGGCGCCTGGCGTCGCTGACGCTGGTGTGCACCACACCCACCGATGCGCGCATGCGGGGTGTCAGCCAGAAGGATCTGGAGGACTACTCCGACTCGCCGTTGCTGACCTACCAGATGGAGTTCAGCAACATCTACGGCGCCGACTTTCTGGCGCCGGAAGTGACGCGCAGCCTGTCGATCATTCGGCAATGCCATTTGACGGTCGATCCGCAGGCCCTGATGAACTTCATCTCGAGCCTGTTCACATTCGACACACGAAGCCGTCTGCAGGAGATCGAGGTGCCCACACTGGTGGTGGCCGGCAGCCATGACATCGCGTTCCCCATCGACCAGGTGGCGCTGCTGAAAAAGGGCATCGACCACGCAAGGTTCGTGGTCGTCGAGCAGGCCGGGCACCTGCCATTCCTCAACGCGCCCGACGCGTTCAACAAGGCGCTGCGCGCGCTGCTGTCGGCGGTCGACCGGCGACCCCGCCGCGCGCCGCGCATCGCAGGCCGCTTCAGCGAGAGCGCCGGTTAGCATCGCCCCCTCCAACTGAGGTACCAGTAGGTGT
Organism: Burkholderiales bacterium; assembly: GCA_016192425.1. Taxonomy (GTDB): domain Bacteria; phylum Pseudomonadota; class Gammaproteobacteria; order Burkholderiales; family Burkholderiaceae_C; genus Simplicispira. The sequence continues at coordinate 53,967 of JACPUE010000011.1, read as the reverse complement.
CGGAGATCTTGGCGTGGCCGAGGTAGGTGCGCAGCCAGAACATGGCGTGATCGATGGACGCTCTGGCCTCGTGCCACAGTTGGACGCGGCGGACCACCATGGTGTGGCGCAGGTCATGGATGCGAGGGTTGGCGTGGTCGCCGCGCGCCTGCCACCCGAGCCGAGGACGCATGCGTCTGAAGACGTTCTGCACCGTACCGACTGGCAAGATGCCGCCAATGCGCGAGATGAAGAACAGAGCATTCGGCCCGGGATCAGCGTGTTGGTCTCGTACCTGTCGGTACTCCGACAGGGCGCGCACGACGCTCACATGCAGAGGTAGGCATCTGGACTTGTGGAACTTGGTCTGGCGTACGGTGATCGTGGCACCCTCCAGATCAACATCTTCGACCTGCAACTTCAAGGCCTCGGAGACTCTGAGCCCCGCAGCGGCGATGAGGCCGAACAGTGTGCGGTACATCAGCGGGCGCAGGCCGCCTCGGGGGGCAAGCGCCCCGCTTGCTCAAGCAACTCGCAGACCTCCTGGTCAGTGTAGATGTGGGGTGTGACCTTCTGTGCCCGCGCCCAAGGATCCCGGTTGGCGGCACCTCGGTGTCAATCTCGAACTGACGGTAGTAGGCCGCGAAGGGTCGAACGATCTCGAGCCTTCGGGCTGCGGTGACAGCACTGGTTCGCAGGACATGTTGTCACGCCCATTCGAGCTGAAGCTCCTGCGTCAGCGCTCCGCGATGACCTTGGGCGTCGGCGAACCGAGCGAACCGCAGCAACTCGGTACCGGGGGACTTCAGGGCGAAGCCAAGCTGACGACGTTCCTGGAGGTAGCGCCGCACGGCGGCCTCTACTGTGTAAGCGTCTGGCCGAGGCATCTTGCGATGACGCTGTTGCCAGGTGGCGCGTTCTTCCACCATGCCGACAGCTTCGCGATGATGCGGGGTGTCCGGCTCGTGGTCTTGCAGCTTGGCAACCTCGACCTGACTTCATCCGCTGGCGCGTTGATGGTCAAGATGCTGGCGGCGGTTGCCGACTTTGAGCGGGACTTGATTATTGAACGCACCCAAGCCGGTCAGGCCTGTGCCCGTGCGGCTGGCACGCACATGGGGCGGCCATCCAAGACCACGCCAGACCAGCAGCGTGCGATTCGTAAAGCCCTGGCGGCAGGGGCGACGGTCAGCAGCATGGCGGCGAGCTACCAAGTGAGCAGGGCGACCATCATTGCTATTCGAGGAGCATCGGATGGATGACGCTACGTGCGTGAGGTTCCCGAATTTATAGCCGTATAGGATACTTCAAGAGTCAAGAAGAATGGCATGGGACTCATGCCTTACGATGGCATGTGCTTTGCCAGATCCATGCCGTCATGCAGGAGCCGAAGAACGTCGATCACCTTGCTATCTTGGGCGGCGCCGACTCGGAACATAATGAAATGTCGCCCCTTGCGACCGTTCCGCGCGACATGGAGTGTCCAGATGTTGCTACCGATTTCCGGCCGTTCCTTGACCCCAATGATGGATGGGCCGGCGCATAGGTCTTTCAGTGCTGTTGACAGGGTTTCGGCATAAATTCGCGCCTGCGCGGAGCTGAAATGATCTACCGTCCAGCGCAGAATCTGGCGAAAGTCAGCCTCGGCGGCAGCCGATAGGCGAACAGTCCAAATCCGTTCGACCACTACGCGCCAATCACTTCGGAAGTCAGTGCAGCCAGATGCTGACCAAGCATGTCTGCCGAGCTAAAACTACGGAAGTTGCCGACCTCGATGTCTGCAATGCCCACACTGGCCGCATCACGCAAGGCGGCAAGACGCATTTCGTCTTCCGCTTCCCGGCGCTCAACCAGCCTCAGCCCTTCGCGCAGAACTTCGCTGGCGTTCTGGTAACGCCCGGAGGTGACGAGCTGTTCGACAAAGTGAGCCTGATGGTCGGTCAGGACAACGTTTCGGGTTGGCATGGGAGCCTCCTGAATCAATGTGTGCATTGGCATACTATGCCATGAAATCGAGTCTGGCAAGAAGTCGCCACCGTCGCCTGGACAAGCCGTGCGGAACAATGTCGGTGCGGCCCATGTGTTTCAGCCGCATCAACATGATGGCCTCCGAGGGATGCTTGCCCCAGGTCTGGCCGTTGAAGACGTACTTCGATGGCGTGGGGTGTGCATCGTTGATGGCCTTCATGTAGCGCAGGATTTCCATCGCTGGCTCCGACAGCGGAACACGGTGCGGGCGTGATGCCTTCATGCGTTCAGCCGGAATGCACCACAGGCGTTCTTCCATGTCGATTTCCGACCATTCGGCGGCTCGCGTCTCGGTCGTTCTGGTGGCGGTCAGGATCAGGAAGCGCAGCACCCATCCGCCTCGACCTGCGGTGTTTTCCAGCAGGCGCATGAAGGCAGGTAGCTCCAAATACGGTAGTGCAGGATGATGCTTCACCTTACGCACAGCAGCCCGTTTGGGGAAGATTTCGCTGAGGTAGCCTGACCATCGTGCCGGGTTGTCGCCGGTTCGATAGCCATGTACGGTGGCCCACGCCAGAACCTTCTCGATGCGAGATCGAACCCGCTCGGCGGTTTCATTCTTGGTGCGCCAGATCGGTTCGATGACCTTCTTGACGTGTGCCACCTTGATGTTCTGTACCGCCAAGTCTCCGATAGTGGGGTAAGCGTAGGCTTCCAGCGTTGCCGACCACTGTGCGGTGTGCTTCGCGGACTTCCAGCCCGCTTCATGGCTGCGGATGAATTCTGCCGCGCACTCCTTGAAGGTTTTGCTCAGGGCTTGCTCTGCCTTCTTGTGGTCACGCTCGGCCAGCGGGTCAATGCCGTCATCCAGCAGCACGCGAATTTTGCGTGCCCGCTTGGTGGCTTCGTCGAAGGAGATGCGATGCACGGGGCCAAGTCCCATGACGCGGGTCTTGTTGTTCAGGGTGTAAATGCGGCGGTTGTGCGATGAAGGTGTGCGTTCTTACCTGGGGAGATCTCGCCTCACGCCTGAAAGGGCGACGGCATTGCCGCAGCGAGAAGTCAGCAGAGGTCGTAGTAGCTGGAGCCGGGGCCGCTGAGGCCACAAGGCAAGAGCGAAGGACCGAACGAGAGTGAGTGACTGAGGACATGCAAAGCCACAAGGTCATGCGTCAGATGCCGGAGCAATCCGGGCGGGCAGGAAGGCGGCACGGTGAAGCCGGGCCAGACACTGCCAGCGACGAAACCCGAGGTACGTTGCACGAACACCCAGCCACAGGGACGGCAAAGCCGATAGCAGGCACAGGAGGCCTGCTGCAGGCGGCGCTGACGAGACAGAACCTGCAGACAGCATGGAAACGGGTCAAGGCCAACAAAGGCGCAGCCGGGGTCGATGGGCTCGACATCGAGCAAACCGCCCAGGTCATACGCCAAAGCTGGCCCGACATCCGATCTGCACTGCTGACAGGACGCTACCGGCCCAGCCCGGTACGCAAGGTGATGATCCCCAAACCCGACGGGAGCCAGCGCGAGCTGGGCATCCCTACGGTGACAGATCGACTGATCCAGCAAGCACTGCTGCAGATACTGCAACCCATCATCGATCCCACCTTCAGCGAGCACAGCCACGGGTTTCGCCCCGGCAGACGAGCCCACGACGCGGTCAAGGCCGCGCGTGCGTACGTCCAATCGGGCAAACGCGTGGTGGTGGACGTAGACCTGGCCCAATTCTTTGACCGGGTCAACCACGACATCCTGATCGACAGGCTCAAGAAACGCACAGACGACGCTGGAGTGATCCGGCTGATCCGGGCGTACCTCAACGCCGGGATCATGGATGGTGGAGTGGTGGTTGATCGCCATCTGGGCACGCCTCAGGGCGGGCCGCTGTCCCCACTGCTGGCCAACGTGCTGCTGGACGAAGTGGACAAGGCATTGGAGGTGCGGGGTTACAGCTTCGCGCGCTACGCCGACGACTGCAACGTCTATGTGGGCAGCAAAAGGGCTGGTGAGCGGGTCATGGCCTTGCTCAGGAAACTGTACGCGGGCTTGAAGCTTCAGATCAACGAAGCCAAAAGCGCGGTAGGCAGCGCCTTCGGGCGCAAATTCCTGGGCTACGAGCTATGGGTGGCCAAAGGCAAGGAAGTCAAATGTGCAGTGGCCCACAAGGCACTGGACAACTTCAAGGCCCGCATCCGACAGCTCACGCGCCGCTCGGGAGGGCGCGGCATGGCGCAAGTGGTGCAGAAGCTCAGATCCTACCTGCTGGGCTGGAAGGCGTACTTCGGGATGGCGCAAACGCCAAGAGTCTGGCGAGAGCTGGACGAGTGGCTACGCCATCGACTGAGGGCTATCCAGCTCAGACACTGGAAGCGGCCCAAGGCGATCTATCGGGAACTCAAGGCGCTGGGGGCCTCGGAGGATGTGGCCAAACAGGTGGCGGGCAACTGCCACAGGTGGTGGCGCAACAGCGACGGGGCCATCAAACGCGTGTTGACCATTGCGTACTTTGACCGGTTGGGACTGCCACGACTGTCATGACCTCAAACTCTCGAACCGCCCGGTGCGGACCCGCATGCCGGGTGGTGTGGCAGGGGTGCCTCCTACAATGGAGGCCCCCTATGCCGATTGCGCCCAGCATGGGCGTACGCCTGCGGGTGCAAGTCCCGCTGCGAGCTGGTCACAGTGAGCAAAGCGAAGCGCAACTGCGTGAGGGCGACCGAGTGTGGGAAGGAAGCGTGGAGCATAAATCGCTTGTCCGTGGACAAGAACCGCATAGAAGGCGTTGCCGAGCAGGGCGAGCGGGCAAGAAACCGCAAAGCTCTTGTGACCAAGGCGAGGTGGCGTAGATGGCTGCGCCACCGATTGCGTGCGATCCAGCTCAAGCACTGGAGAAGGCCGGGGACGATCTACCGGGAACTCAAGGTGCTGAGGGCATCGGAAGATGTGGCCAAACAGGTGGCGGGTAACTGCCGCCGCTGGTGGCGCAACAGCGACCGACTGCTCAAGACGGTGCTCACCATCGCGTACTTTGATCGGCTGGGAGTACCGCGCCTGTCCTGACCTCAAACTCCCGAACCGCCCGGTGCGGACCCGCATGCCGGGTGGTGTAGCAGGGGTGCCTCCAACAATGGAGGCCCCCTATGCCGATTGGACGTGCCGCAGAGATGCGCAAAAGAAAAAGGCCGTCACGGTGGACGGCCTCCCTTATGGCAGCACTGGGCGCATCAGTGTGCGCCACCTGCATCGGCAGCTGCACCCGCAGATGCGGGGCGCTGGGTAAACCAGATCATGCCGATCAGCAGCAGGAAGATGGCAGCTGATCCCAGAAAAATGTCGTCTGCGGCGCGGGTATAGGCTTGCTGGTCGATCATCCGGTTGATTTGGGCGAGTGCCTGGGCCTGGCTCAGACCGGATGTGGTGAGTTGGTCCAGCGCCGCTGCGAAGGCGCCTTGCCCTTGAACCAGGCCTTCGGTGAGGTGGGCGTGGTGCATGGCGGCGCGGCTGTCCCACAGCGTGGTGGAGATGGAGGTTCCCATGGCGCCCGCAGTGATGCGGGTGAAGTTGCTCAGGCCGGCTGCCGATGGTATGCGCTCGGGCGGCAGCCCCGCCAGGGTGATGGTGGTCAGCGGGATGAAGAAGAACGCCATCGCTGCACCCTGGATCAGGGTGGGGATCAGGATGTGGATGAAATCCGTTTGCACCGTGAAATGCGAGCGCAGCCACAACACCAGGCTGAAGACCACAAAAGCGCCAGTGGCCATGCGGCGCGGATCCCATTGGCCCACCTTGCGGCCTACCAGCGGGGTGAGCAAGATGGCAAACACCCCCACGGGCGCCAGCGCCATGCCCGCCGAAGTGGCGGTGTAGCCCATCCATTGCTGCAGCCACAGGGGCAGCAGCACCACGTTGCCAAAAAACAGCGCATAGGCAACCGAGAGTGCCATGGCGCCAAATGCGAAATTGCGCCGTGCGAAGAGGCGCAGATCCACAACCGGGTGCTTGTCGGTCAGTTCCCACACCAGGAACACGGCAAACGCCACCACTGCGACTGCCGCCAGGATGGTGATCTCTGCGGAGGCAAACCAGTCCAGCTCCTTGCCTTTGTCGAGCATGAGTTGCAGCGCACCCACCCAGAGCACCAGCAGCGACAGCCCCACCGTGTCGATAGGCAGCTTGCGCACAGGGGTCTCACGGTGGCGGTAGATGCCCCAGGTGAGCAGCCCGGCCAACAGGCCCACGGGTACGTTGATGTAGAAAATCCAGGGCCACGAGATGTTGTCGGTGATCCAGCCGCCCAGCAGCGGCCCGACCACCGGCGCCACCAGGGTGGTGACCCCCCACAGCGCCAGGGCTGTGCCCGCCAAGGCGCGCGGATAGCTTGCCAGCAAGAGGGTTTGCGACAGCGGAATCATGGGCCCGGCCACGAGACCCTGCAGCACGCGGAAGAAAACCAGCATCTCCAGCGAGGAGGCAAACCCGCACAGCCAGGAGGTGAGCACAAAGAGCAGCACGCTCATGGTGAACAGGCGCACCGCGCCAAAGCGCTGCGTGAGCCAGCCGGTCAAGGGCACGGAAATGGCGTTGGCCACACCAAAGCTGGTGATGACCCAGGTGCCCTGGGTGGGGCTCACGCCCAGGTCGCCAGCGATGGACGGAATGGAGACGTTGGCAATGGACGAGTCCAGCACGTTCATGAACGTGGCCAGCGACAGGGACAATGTTCCCAGCAGCAACGCCGTGCCGTGCAGCGGCGCATGGGCTGCCGGTGGGGCGGGCGGTGCGGCCGGGGGCTGGGGCTGCGAGGCGGGCGCCGTGCCTTCAGCGGTGGGGGATGCCGAGGTGCTCATGGCTCAGTGGGCAAATGGGGCGACGGGGCGATCACTGCACGCTGGGGCTGCTCAAGGCAGCCTGGGCGTGTTGCTGGGTGGCAGGCTTGCGTGCCAGTGGTGCCTGCCTGTGCCCCAGGTTGGCTGCAATGGTCTGGCGCACGGATTCGTCTGCGGCCTGGAGCTGGGCGTCGAACACGGTGGTGGATGCCACCGGCGTGGTGCGCTGGGCGTCGGACAGGGTCTTGCCGCTTTGGTCGCGCACGTCCACTTCCACCTCCATCGAAAGGCCCACCCGCAGCGGGTGCTCGGCCACCTCGGCGGGATCCAGCGCGATGCGCACCGGGACGCGCTGAACCACCTTGATCCAGTTGCCCGTGGCGTTTTGCGCGGGCAGCAGCGCAAAGGCTGCGCCCGTGCCCGCACCCAGGCCGGCGAGGGTGCCGTGGTAGGCCACCTTGGTTCCGTAGACGTCTGCCGTGAGGGTGGCCTTTTGGCCGATGCGCAGGCTTTGCAGTTGGCTTTCCTTGAAGTTGGCGTCCACCCACAGTTCGGACAGGGGCACGATGGTCATGACCGGGGCGCCGGCCTGTACGCGCTGGCCCACCTGCACGCCGCGCTTGGCCACATGGCCATCGATGGGCGCGACCAGCTGGGCGCGCTGCACGGCGAGGTAGGTTTCTCGAACGCGGGCGGCTGCACGCTGCACGCTGGGGTGCTGCTCGACAGAGGTTCCTTCTGTCTGGGTCTGGCTCGCCGCCAGTTGCTCCTGCGCCGCCAGCACGGCCGATTGGGCTGCGGCCATGCTGCTCTTGGCGGCGGTGAGCTGGGCATTGGTGTGCTGGAATTCTTCCTTGCCCACGGCGCCGCTGGCCATCAGAGGGGCGCGGCGGTTCACGTCGTCCTGCAGGCGCGCCACTTCGGTCTGGGCGCGTGCAAGCTCGGCCTGGCGCAGGCTGACCTGGGCCTGCAGCGCGGTGCTGTTGGCGAAAAGGGTGCGCACTTCGCGCACCGTCTGCGCCAGTTGGGCCTGCGCCTGTTCCAGGGCAACGCGGGCGTCTGCCGGATCGAGCTTGACCAGCACCTGGCCGCTGCGCACGAAATCGGTGTCGTCCGCGCCGATGGCCACCACGGTGCCGCCCATCTGCGGCGTGATCTGCACCACATTGCCCGCCACATAGGCGTTGTCGGTGGTTTCAAAGTTGCGGGCGTGCATCCAGTGCCATCCGCCCCAGGCGGCGCCCGCCACGGCCACAGCCAGGGCAATGAGGGTGAGGCCACGGCGGCGTGCGGTGTTGGCTTCGGTGGCGGTCAGGGGTTCGCTCATGGTGGTGTCTTTCAAAATCGGTCGAACAGGGGGTCAGTGGGTGGCTGCAGCCAGTGTGGCGGTGTCGTCGATCCAGCCGCCGCCCAGGGCCTTCATCAGGGCAATGCGTGTATCCAGTTGGCGGGCCTGCAGGTCCACCCCCAGCCTGCGCTGGGCCAGCACCTGGTTTTCGGTGCTCAGCACCACCAGGTAGCTGCCCAGGCCGGCGCGGTAGCGCTCTTGCGCAAACTGGTAGGCCTTCTCTGCACTGGCAGCGGCCTGATCCTGCAAGGCCTGCTGGCGTTGCAGCGATTGCAGCGAGGCGATGGCGTCTCCCGCCTCCTTGGCTGCGTCCAGCACCAGGCCGTTGTACTGGGCAATGGCGGCATCCAGTTCTGCCTGGCGTCCGCCCAGCTGGGCGCGCAGGCGCCCGCCGTCAAAAAGCGGCAGGCGCAGTGCCGGGGCAACACCGATCTGGCGCGAGCCCGCATTGAACAACCGGTCCAGCCCCACAGCATTCAGGCCCACAAAGGCCGCCAGGTTGATGTTGGGGTAGAACTCGCTGCGTGCCACGGCCACGCCTTGGGTGGCAGCCTCGATGCGCCAGCGCGCAGCCGCTACGTCGGGTCGGCGGCCCAGCAGGTCGGCGCCCAGCGCATCGGGCACAGGAGGGCTTTGCAGCGCAGCCAGGGCCGGGGAATGGCCTTCGAGCGCATTGGGTGCCTGGCCTGTGAGCACGGCCAGTTGGTGCCGCGCCAGTGTGATCTGTTCATCCAGCGCTTCGATCTGCGTGCGGGCGTCGGGAACCGCTCCTTGCGACTGGGTCAGCTCCACCTTGCTGTCCAGCCCAGCGTTCAGGCGCTGGCGGGTCAGTTCGAGCTGCTCCTGGCGCTGCGCCAAGGCACGTTCTGCCACGGTGCGTTGGGCGCCCAGGCGTGCCAGGCCGACATAGCTGCGGGCCACCAGCGCAGCCAGCTGGTTGGCCGCCGCAGCGGCGTCGGCCTGCGCGGCGCGGGCTTGCCCCAGCGCGGCTTCAAGCTCTGCGGCGTGTTGGCCAAAAAAGTCGGGAGCCCAGTTCAGGGAGGCCTGAATATTGCCCGTGGAATAGCTGTTGCCAGCAATGGGGGCGGGAATCAGCCCATGGGCCGTGTAATGCTGGCGATTGAGGTCGATGCCCAGTCCAGCCTGCGGGCCATTGGCTGCTTCGCGCACCTGGGCCAGCGCCAAGGCCTGCGCCAGGCGGGCGCGGCTGACGGCAAGGCTGGGATTGCCCTGCAGGGCTTGCTGAACCAGGGCATCGAGCGTGCTGTCGCCCAGTGCGTGCCACCATTGGGCGGGCGCCGTGCCTGCAGACCCGGAAGGAGGCAGGCCTGCCGTCTGGGCCGTGGAGGTGGCCAGCGGCGTGTGCGCCGGGCCGGGGCTGGCGCAGGCTACCAGCAACAGGGCCGCCGCCAGTGCAGCGGCCAGGGTGGTGAGGTGCAGCAGTGCGCCCTCGGTGGAGTGGCGTGTGGGTGATGTCATGGGTTGGGAGCGCAAGAGGATGAAAGGGGCGAGTCCAGGGGCTGCCGCTGGCGCAAGGTTTCGCCATTGGCCAGCATGCGGCGCAGCAGATGCAGCAGTTGCTGCCACTCGTCGGGGGTGAAGCCGCTGAGGTGGCCATTGAGCACATCGGCCAGCACGGGCGGAACTTTGGCTGCGGCGTCCTGCCCCTGAGGCGTGAGGGCCAGCTGCACTACCCGGCGATCGGTGCTGGAGCGCTCCCGCGCCACCAGTCCCTTGGCCTCCAGGCGGTCGAGCGCGCGTGTCATGGAGGCCGGATCGGTCTCCAGATCACGGGCCAGGCTGGCGACGGTGGTGGTGGCGGGACACAGCGACAGCTTGTAGATCGGCAGCCATTGCGCATAGGTCATGCCGTGCAAGGACAGTTGCGAGTCGACCTGGGTGCGAATGGACGACATGACCCTGCGCATGAGATAGCCCACGCTCTCGTCGGGGTCGAGGCGGGTGGCGTCGTAAAAACGTGCGGGGGTGGGGGAGGGGCTTGCGGAGTCCGGCATGGACGCGATTTTATTTGGCTAAACAATAATTGTCTAGTCAAGTAAATGCCTCAGGGGGTCGCCATGTGGACGGATGGCGGGGGGCGGTCGGCGCCGCGCCACCGAGCGGACACTGGCCATGCTGCAGCTGGTGGCGAGCGGCCAGGGCGTGGCCGCGCTGCCGGTGCAGCCCTGCCTGCAGGGTTTCGTGAACGTGACCCGCGAGACGGGCTTCGTCACCCTCAAGGGTGCGGAACTGCTGCCGCTGCAGCCTGGCTCAGCCTGGCGGCCATCCGCGCGGCCTGGAGCTGGTCGCCGGTGGGGGGCCGGACATATCGGAATTTTTTTGGGGTACTTCGCTTCACCCCAAATACTTCTTCTCCAACCCATCCCATACCCCCTTGCCCACCAGCCGCTGCCGCTCCGTAAACGGTGTCACCAGCGCCGGGTCTTCATCGATGCGCTGCGTTTCGCGCAACTGCGTCAGCGTGCGCTGCATGCCCGCCAGCGCCCCCTGCAGCGCGGCGTTGGCGTACAGCACCAGACCGTAGCCGAGCTGGCCCAGCTCCTGGGCGCTGGTGATGGGGGTTTTGCCGCCGATGACCATGTTCATGAGCTGGGGCACGGCCAGGCGCTGGGGCAGGGCGCGGACATGGTCGAGCCCGGTGACGGCTTCGACGAACAGCAGGTCGGCCCCCGCCTCGGCGTACTGCTGGGCGCGCTCCACGGCGGCGTCAAAGCCATGCACGGCGGCCGCGTCGGTGCGGGCCATGATGAGCAGATCCTTGCCGCGCCGGGCGTCGCACGCGGCCTTGATCTTGCCGATCATCTCGCTGGCCTGCACCACGTCCTTGCCAGCGAAGTGGCCGCAGCGCTTGGGGCTGACCTGGTCTTCGAGCTGGATGCAGTCGGCCCCGGCGCGCTCCAGGGTGCGCACGGCGTGGTAGGTGTTGAGGGCGTTGCCAAAGCCGGTGTCGGCATCCACGATCAGGGGCAGGTCCACGGCGTCGCGGATGCGGGCGGTGTGGTCCGCGATGTCGGTCAGGCCCATGAAGGCCTGGTCGGGCAGGCCGAACCACATGTTGGTGACGCCCGCGCCAGTCACGTAAAGGGCCTCGAAGCCCAGGTCTGCCACCACGCGGGCGGAGAGGGCGTTGAATGCGCCGGGCACGATGACGCCCCGGCGGGCATGGGCCAGGGCCTTGAGTTGTTGTTTGGTGTTCATGGGATATCGATCAAATGCTATTGAATTGATAGCTGCTTGCGCTTGCTGCATAAGCGCTGGAGGCTGATTTTGCTTAAAAACTGTCCGCCGGAATGCGCACGAATCCTTCCATGAGGATGCGGGCGCTACGGCTCATGAGGGCCTTGGTGACCTGCCACTGGCCACCCACCTGCGCGGCCTCGGCGCCCACGCGCAGGGTGCCCGAAGGGTGCCCAAACACCACGGCGTTGCGCGTGCCGCCGCCGGCCGCGCGGTTCACCAGCGTGCCGGGAATGGCGGCGGCGGTGCCAATGGCCACGGCCGCCGTGCCCATCATGGCGTGGTGCAGCTGGCCCATGGAGAGGGCGCGCACCAGCAGGTCGATGTCGTCGGCTGCGATGTGTTTGCCGCTGGATGCGGTGTAGCTGGCGGGCGGGGCCACGAAGGCAATCTTGGGCGTGTGCTGGCGCTGTGCGGCCTCCTGCACGCTGCGGATCAGCCCCATCTTCACCGCACCGTGTGCGCGGATGGCCTCGAAGCGCGCCAGGGCTTGCGGGTCGCCGTTGATGGCGGCCTGCAGCTCGGTGCCGGTGTAGCCCAGGTCTTGCGCGTTGAGGAAGATGGTGGGGATGCCGGCGTTGATGAGGGTGGCGGCAAAGCTGCCCACGCCGGGTACGTCGAGCTGGTCCACCTCGTTGCCCGTCGGGAACATGGCCCCGCCTTCGCCTTCATCCGCCGGGGCGATGAACTCCAGCGGCACCTCGGCGGCGGGGAAGGCCACGCCGTCCAGTTCGAAGCCGCCCGTTTCCTGCACCTGCCCGCCCACGATGGGCACATGCGCCACGATGGTCTTGCCGATGTTGGCCTGCCAGATGCGCACCGCCACGCTGCCCTGGCGCGGGATGCGCTCGGGGTTCACCAGCCCCCAGTGGATGGCGCAGGGCCCCACGGCGGCCGAGAGGTTGCCGCAGTTGCCGCTCCAGTCCACGAAGGGGCGGTCGATGGCGACCTGGCCGAAGAGATAGTCCACGTCGTGCCCGGGCCGCGTGCTGCGGCTCAGGATGACGGCCTTGCTGGTGCTGGACGAGGCGTTGCCCAGGCCGTCGATCTGCTTGCCATACGGGTCGGGGCTGCCCAGCACGCGCAGCAGCAGCGCGTCGCGCGCGGGGCCGGGGTGGCGCGCGGCCTCGGGCAGGTCGGGCAGGTGGAAGAACACGCCCTTGCTGGTGCCGCCGCGCATGTAGAGGGCGGGAATCTTGGTTTGCGGTGCCATGGCTTTTACTTCAGTTTTGATAGCTGACAGCGCTTGCTGGTGGGGCGCTGGGGGCCGATTGGGCCAAAAAATCCTGCGCAAAGCGCTGCAGCACGCCGCCCGCTTCGTACACCGAGGCTTCCTCGGCGGTGTCCAGGCGGCATTGCACGGGCACCTGCAGCACCTCGCCGTTCTTGCGGCGCACGATGAGCGACAGCACGGCGCGCGGCTGCAGCGTGCCCGCCACGTCGTAGGTTTCGGTGCCATCCAACGCCAGCGTGTGGCGCGTGGTGCCGGGCTGGAATTCGAGCGGCAGCACGCCCATGCCGATGAGGTTGGTGCGGTGGATGCGCTCGAAGCCCTCGGCCACCACCACCTCCACGCCCGCCAGGCGCACGCCCTTGGCGGCCCAGTCGCGGCTGGAACCCTGGCCGTAGTCGGCGCCCGCGATGATGATGAGCGGCTGGCGGCGGCCCAGGTAGGTTTCGATGGCTTCCCACATGCGCACCACGCGGCCCTCGGGCTCCACGCGGGCCAGCGAGCCCTTGCGCACCTGGCCGTCCACCACGGCCATCTCGTTCACCAGCTGCGGGTTGGCAAAGGTGGCGCGCATGGCGGTGAGGTGGTCGCCCCGGTGCGTGGCGTAGGAGTTGAAGTCCTCCTCGGGCACGCCCATGCGCGCCAGGTATTCGCCCGCCGCGCTGTCCGCCAGGATGGCGTTGGACGGCGAGAGGTGGTCGGTGGTGATGTTGTCGGGCAGGATCGCCAGCGGGCGCAGGCCCTTGAGCGTGCGCGGGTGCGCCGCCAGCGCGCCCACGCCCTCGGTGTCCCAGTAGGGCGGGCGGCGGATGTAGGTGGACTGGGCGCGCCAGGCGTACTGCGGGCTCACGCGCTGGCCGTCGTCGCGCCGCAGGGCAAACATGGGCTCGTACACGGCGCGGTACTGTTCGGGCTTGACGGCGGCCTGCACCACGGCGTCGATTTCGGCATCACTGGGCCACAGGTCTTGCAGGCGGATGTCTCGGCCATCGACCACGGCGAGCACGTCGCGTTCGATGTCAAAGCGCACCGTGCCCGCCAGCGCATAGGCCACCACCAGCGGCGGCGAGGCCAGGAAGGCCTGGCTGGCGTAGGGGTGGATGCGCCCGTCGAAGTTGCGGTTGCCCGAGAGCACGGCGGTGGCGTAGAGCTTGCGGTCGATGATCTCCTGCTGGATGGCGGGGTCGAGCGCGCCGCTCATGCCGTTGCAGGTGGTGCAGGCAAAGCCCACGATGCCGAAGCCCAGCGCCTCCAGGTCGCCCAGCAATCCTGCTTCCTGCAGGTACAGCTCCACGGCCTTGGAGCCGGGGGCGAGCGAGGTTTTGACCCAGGGCTGGCGGTTCAGGCCCAGGCGGCGGGCGTTGCGTGCCAGCAGGGCGGCGGCGATGACGTTGCGCGGGTTGCTGGTGTTGGTGCAACTGGTGATGGCGGCAATGACCACGGCGCCGTCGGGCAGCGTGCCTTCGCTGGCTGCGGGCAGGGCCCAGGGGCCTGCGATGCCTTTGGCCGCCAGGTCGGCGGTGGCCACGCGGGCGTGCGGGTTGGAGGGGCCGGCCAGGTTGCGCACCACGCTGGAGAGGTCAAATGCGAGCGTGCGTTCGTACTGGGCGTCTTGCAGGCTGTCGGCCCACAGGCCCGCTGCTTTGGCGTAGGTTTCTACCAACTGCACCTGGCTGGCGGCGCGGCCCGTGAGGCGCAGGTAGTCCAGCGTCTGCGCGTCGATGGCGAACAGCGCGGCGGTGGCGCCGTATTCGGGCGCCATGTTGGAGATGGTGGCGCGGTCGCCCAGGGTCAGGCTGCGCGCGCCCTCGCCGTAAAACTCCAGGTAGGCGCCCACCACCTTGGCCTTGCGCAAGAATTCGGTGAGCGCCAGCACCACGTCGGTGGCGGTGATGCCGTCCTGGCGCTGGCCGGTGAGCTTGACGCCCACGATCTCGGGCAGGCGCATCCAGGAGGCGCGGCCCAGCATCACGTTCTCGGCCTCCAGGCCGCCCACGCCGATGGCGATGACGCCCAGCGCATCGACATGCGGCGTGTGGCTGTCGGTGCCCACGCAGGTGTCGGGGTAGGCCAGGCCGTCTTGCACCTGCACCACGGGCGACATTTTTTCCAGATTGATCTGGTGCATGATCCCGTTCCCCGCCGGGATCACCTCCACGTTGGCGAAGGCCTTTTTCGTCCACTCGATGAAGTGGAAGCGGTCTTCGTTGCGGCGGTCTTCGATGGCGCGGTTCTTCTGGAAGGCATCGGGGTCGAAGCCGCCGCACTCCACGGCCAGCGAATGGTCCACGATGAGCTGCACCGGCACCACGGGGTTCACCTGGGCCGGGGCGCCGCCCTCGGCTGCAATGGCGTCGCGCAGCCCGGCCAGGTCCACCAGCGCGGTCTGGCCCAGGATGTCGTGGCAGACCACGCGCGCCGGGTACCAGGGAAAGTCGCGCTCGCGGCGGCGTTCGATGATCTGGCGCAGGCAGTCGTCCACAGTGGCGGGCGCAGCGCGGCGCACGATGTTTTCGGCATGCACGCGGGCGGTGTAGGGCAGGCATGCCCAGGCGCCGGGCTGCAGGCGTTCGACCGCGGCCTGCGCGTCGAAATAGTCCAGCGCCGTGCCGGGCAGGGGTTTGCGGTAGGTGGTGTTCATCATGGTGGGGCTGCGTGGCGTTGCGGGGGTGGGCGGGCGGCTCACGCGCGTGCCTCTATGGGCACGAACTTCTGGTCTTCGGGGCCAATGTACTGCGCGCTGGGGCGGATGATCTTGTTGTCCTGCCGCTGCTCGATCACATGCGCTGCCCAGCCGCTGGTGCGGGCAATGACGAACAGCGGCGTGAACATGGCCGTGGGCACCTGCATCATGTGGTAGCTCACGGCGCTGAACCAGTCGAGGTTGGGGAACATCCTTTTTTCCTCCCACATCACCGCTTCGAGCCGCTGCGCAATGTCGAACATCTTGGTGCTGCCCGCCTCTTGCGACAGGCGCTGCGCCACGCCCTTGATGATGGCGTTGCGCGGATCGCTCACGGTATAGACCGGGTGGCCGAAGCCGATGACCACCTCCTTGGCCTGCACGCGGCGGCGGATGTCGGCCTCGGCCTCGTCGGCGCTGTCGTAGCGCTTTTGCACTTCAAACGCCACTTCGTTGGCGCCGCCGTGCTTGGGGCCGCGCAGCGCGCCAATGGCGCCGGTGATGGCCGAATACATGTCGCTGCCCGTGCCCGCCACCACGCGCGCGGCAAAGGTGCTGGCGTTGAACTCGTGCTCGGCATACAGGTTGAGCGAGGTGTGCATGGCGCGCACCCAGCTGGCGCGCGGCGGCGTGCCGTGCAGCAGGTGCAGGAAGTGCCCGCCAATCGAGTCGTCGTCGGTCTCCACCGCAATGCGGCGCCCCGAGTTGCTGAAGTGGTACCAGTACAGCAGCATGCTGCCCAGGCTGGCCAGCAGGCGGTCGGCAATATCCCTGCTGCCCGGCAGGTTGTGGTCGTCCTTTTCGGGCAGGGCGCAGCCCAGGGTGGAGACGCCGGTGCGCATCACGTCCATGGGGTGGCTGGCGGCGGGCAGTTGTTCCAGCGCGGCCTTCACGCTGCCGGGCAGGCCGCGCAGGGCACGCAGCTTGGCCTGGTAGGCCTTGAGTTCGGCCTGCGTGGGCAGCTTGCCGTGCACCAGCAGGTGGGCGATTTCCTCGAACGCGCAGACCTCGGCAATGTCCAGGATGTCGTAGCCGCGGTAGTGCAGGTCGTTGCCTGTGCGGCCCACGGTGCACAGCGCGGTGTTGCCTGCCTGCACGCCCGACAGGGCGACGGATTTCTTGGCCTTGGGCGGGGCGAGGGTGGTGGTTTCGGTCATGGTGCGGGGTTCTCCATTGCAAATCAAAAGTGGCGCTTTCCTGCCTGTCTGGCGGATAATTTGCAATGTACGCAAACTGCTGTAGCCCTGAAAGTCCTGAATTGGCGAAGGTTTGCGAATCAAAAAATGGTGAATTGCAAATTTTGCGAATAATTGGAAGGGGCTTGAACCATGCGCAAAACCTTCATGGGCGTGCAGCTGCGCCGCCTGCGCGAAGAGCGCGGCCTGACGCAAGTGGCCCTGGCGCGCACGCTGGGCCTGTCGGCCAGCTACCTGAACCAGATCGAGCAGAACCAGCGCCCGCTCACCGTGCCCGTACTGCTCAAGATCAACGCCGTGCTGGGCGTGGACGTGCAGCGCTTTTCAGACGATGAAGAAGCGCGCCTGATCGCCGGGCTGGGCGAAGTGCTGGCCGACCAGGGCGCCGCCGCCGATGCACGCGCCCAGGTGTCGCTGGCCGAGGTGCGCGAACTGGCCGCCAGCATGCCCGCCGTGGCGCGCACCCTCATCGGCATGCACACGCGCTACCGCCAGGTGCTGGAGCGGCTGGAGGCCCTGTCCGCAGGCTGGGGCGACGAGCGCAGCGCGCAGGGCAGCGCGGCACCGCCACCCATGGCCTACGAAGAGGTGCGCGACTACTTCTTCGCCCACCACAACCACATGGCCGAACTGGACGACACCGCCGAGCGCTGCGCCCAGGCCTGGGGCGTGGAGCCGCGCCGGGCAGAAGGCGCGCTGCTGCAGCGCCTGGAGCAGCAGCACGGCGTGCGCGTGGTCACGCCCGGCCCCGAGGCGCCCGTGCTGGGCGACGGTACGTTGCGCTTCTTTGACCCCGCTGCCGGGGTGCTGTACCTGTCGGACCGGCTGGAGGGCGGGCAGCGCAACTTCCACATGGCCACGCAACTGGCCTTTCTGGAGATGGAGCCCGAACTGCGCCGCCTGGCGCAGGACGCGCGCCTGTCCAGCAGCGAAGCGCGGCAGCTCGCGCGCATCGGCCTGGCCAACTACTTTGCCGGGGCGCTGCTCATGCCCTATGCGGCCTTCTTGCGTGCGGCGGAGGAGGAGGGCTACGACATCGAGCGCCTGGGCCAGCGCTTCGGCGTGGGCTTCGAGGCGGTGTGCCACCGGCTGTCCATGCTGCAGCGGCCGCAGGCGCGCGGCATCCCGTTCATCTTCATCCGCGTGGACCGGGCGGGCAACATCTCCAAGCGCCAGTCGGCCACGCATTTCCACTTCTCGCGCATCGGCGGCACCTGCCCGCTGTGGAACGTGTACGAGGCCTTCGCCCAGCCCGGCCGCATCGCCACGCAGCTCGCCCGCATGCCCGACGGGCGCACCTACCTGTGGGTGGCGCGCACCGTGCAGCATGGCGGCGGCGCCTGGGGCGCGCCGGGCAAGCTGCACGCCGTGGCGCTGGGCTGCGATATCGAGCACGCGCCGCGCTGGGTGTATTCCAAGGGCCTGAACCTGGCCGACCCCGCCGCCACCGTGCCCATCGGCATGGGCTGCAAGGTCTGCGAGCGCACCAGTTGCCCGCAACGCGCCTTCCCCCCCGTAGGCCGCACGCTGGAGGTGGACGAGCGCCGCAGCACGCTGGCACCGTACCCGGTGCAGCAGCGAATGCTATCGAATTAGTAGCTGTTAGCGCTTAATGGATAGGCGTTGGAGCCCAATCCAATCCACAAATTCGGGGTCAGGCCGCCATGAAGCCCAGGTCGGCCGTGCCGAAATTACCCAGGCGCGGCAGCACCAGGGGCAGGTCGGTGGCGGATATGCCGAACCAGCGGCCCAGCGTGGCGGCGTATTGTTCGACCGACACCGAGGGCAGCAGGCGGCCCTGGCCCACGTCGTCGGGCCCGTTGTTGGCGGGCAGCGGGGCGGTGCCGACAAAGCTCCCGCCTTTCACGGCGCCGCCGATCACGAACTGTGACGAGCCCCAGCCGTGGTCCGTGCCGTCGTTGTTGCTGACCAGCGTGCGGCCGAAGTCGGTGGCCGTGAAGGTGGTGACCTGCGAGGCCACGCCCAGGGCTTCGGTGGCGCGGTAGAACGCGGACAGCGCGTTGCCCAGGGTGGCCATCAGCGTGGCGTGGGCGTTGACCTGGCTGTCGTGCGTGTCGAATCCGCCCAGCGACACAAAGAACACCTGGCGCTTGGTGCCCAGGCTGCCCCGGGCGCTGATGAGGCGTGCCACCATGGCCAACTGGTCGGCCAGCCGGTTGTTGGTGGGAAAGGCGACGGGCGCCGGGTTGCCCGCCAGTGCGGCGGTGATGCGCTCGCCCGCCTCGATGGAGCGCTGCGCCACGCGTGCGTGCTCGTTGGCCAGCCAGTGCGGGGAGCCTTGCGTCATGAACTGGCGCAGCACCTGCGATGCCGCAGACGAGCCGAACAGCGCGCTCTTGATACCGTTGACGGGCACCGCGCCGCTGGTGGTCACCTGGTAGGGAATGGCGGTGTTGCCCGACAGGTACACCGCGTTGCCCGTCACGTTGATGCAGGTGAATGCCGACGTGCTGTTGGCCGATACGAACAAATCCCCCATGCGCCCGCCCCAGCCGGTGGTGGCGCCTTCGGCGGCCGATGCCTGCCAGTAGGACTGCTGGTCGTTGTGCGAGAACAGCTTTGGCGGCAGCGGCACCGAGCGCGCCAGGTACTGCGCGCGCGTGGTGGGCTGCACCAGCGTGCCCACGTTGTGCAGCACGGCCATGCGTCCTTGCTGGAACAGCGGCAACAGGCCCGCGCCCAGGTTGGGGGCCAGGGCGAAGGCACGCCCGTCGGTGCTGCCGCCTGCAGGCGTCAGCACACTGCCTGCCAGCGCATCGCGCGTGAAGGCGATGTTGCTGCGTAGGCCTTGGTAGAGCGCGTGGTGTGTGCTGTCGTAGGGAACCACGGTGTTCCAGCTGTCATTTCCGCCTTGCAGGAACACGCAGACCAGGGCCTTGTAGTCGCTGGCCGTCTGTGCGGCTGCGTCGCCCATGGCCGAGAGCGTGAGCGCCCAGGGAGCGGCCCCCGCGGCCATGGACAAAAGGCTGCTGCGGCGCAGGAAGGCGCGGCGGGAAGCGTCGTGGGTGGCGTCGTGCATGGTGGTGGTGGGGTGTGCAGGCATGCGGGGCCTCATTTCTGGACGATGTATTCGGGCGATGCCAGCACCAGTGTGAGTGCGGCATATACCCGGTTCTGCAGCTCTGCGGTGGTCTTGCCGGGCATGCCTCCCAGCAGTGCCGTGAGCGTGGCCACCGTTCCAGCCGATAGCTGGCCTGCCGCCAGCACCAGCTGCAGTTCGGCCACCAGCGCCGCCGGGTCGCCCGCCTTGGCCAGCAGCGGGGCGTAGTCTGCACGCAGGTCGCCCACGCTCTTGCCTGCCACTGCGTTCTGCATGAAGTTGACGTAGCCCGCCACCGTGGATTCGTTGGTGACCTGGAATTCCGGGCCCACCAGGCCCTGGGCCGCCAGCGTGGTGTTGGGCGGCACATAGCCGGGGCGGTAAAAGTTGAACACCGAGGGCGAGCGCAGCGGACTCTGCCCCAGGCGTGAACCGGGGTCGGACAGGTCGCCCACGTCCCAGGCCTGGCCGGTGGACGTGGCGCCGAAAGCCCGTGCCCAGTGCACGAAGCGCTGCACCGGTTCGCGCAGCTTGCCCCAGGAGGGGCTTTGCAGCTGGTTGCGGTCGCGCGCCTCGGGGTCCAGCAAGACGGCGCGCACCACGGCGCGCAGGTCTCCGCGCGCACCTTGTCCGTTGTTGGCAAACACGGCTGCCACGCGCGCCACATAGTTGCCGCTGGGGTTGCTGGTCACCAGGCGCTGGATGAGCTGGCGGCTGATGAACGGCGGCACATTGGGGTGGGCGTAGATGGCGTCCAGCGCCCGGCGCAGCGCGGCGAGCGCATCGGTCCCTTCGGGGATGGTGGTGCCCAGGAACTGCTTGGCACCGGTTTCGTAGCGCGAGGCCGCCTGCGCCATGGAGCGGCACATCAGCACGGCCGGGTAGGGTTGGGCCAGGCCCGCCGTGTCCAGGTCCCAGCCCGTGAACACGCGCGCCAGCCCGCTCACGTCCTCGGCGCGGTAGGTTTCCACGAACTGGCCGTTGTTGACCACGGGCGTGCCGTCGGCTTGCAGCTGCACCAGGCCGATGGAGAAAA
Organism: Burkholderiales bacterium; assembly: GCA_016192425.1. GTDB lineage: Bacteria > Pseudomonadota > Gammaproteobacteria > Burkholderiales > Burkholderiaceae_C > Simplicispira. The sequence goes on along the minus strand of JACPUE010000011.1, from coordinate 33,378 downwards.
GCTGCATCAGCTCGCGTGCATAGTTTTCGTCGGGCTGGCTGCCGGTCTTGGCGTTGGCCTTGGCATTGCCCCGGTAGGTGAGGTAGTAGCCCATGGCCGGGCTCAGCGAGATGGCCTCCAGCAATTGGCGGTAGTTGCCAAACGCATGGGTTTGCAGGATGTCGTAATAAAACGCCATGGCAAACTGCGGAAAGCTGCTGTTGACGCCTGCCGCCGACGCCACGCAGATCTCGGACAGCGCCAGCGCCACGCGCTGGCGCAGTGTATCGGGGCTGCTGATGAGCGTGCGCCACAGGGCTTTGTCCAGGCCGTTCTGGCTGAAGCGGTAGGTTTCGGCATCAAAGCCTTTGGCGTACAGCCACTCCACCAAACTTTGGCTCACCGGCATGGCGAACTGCTCGTTGAGCCAGGTCTCCAGGCCCTTGCTGGTCAGCGCCTCGATGTCGGCGCGGCTCGCGCCCAGGGTCGCCTGCGCCAGGAAGCGGGCGCTTTCCTCATTGGTGAGCGGGGCGGCAGGAGCGTTCGTGCTGGTGTCCGGGGCACCGGGTGTGGAGGGGCTGGAGTCGCTCCCGCCACCGCAGGCGGCCAGGGCCGCCGCACCCAGGGCCGCAAGCGCGGCGCCGTGTCCTTGCATGGAAAGGGGGGAGTTTTCTGCGGCGCTCAGCGCCTGGGATTCCTGGAGAGAGGGTGGGGCGTTCATGGCGTGCGTTCCAAGAGGTTCTTGACGGTGCGTGCAAGTCTGTCATGCCCAAGGCAAAGGCGGTGGTATGGAAAAGCGCAAACCCGCCGATGTTTCATTTGTTTACACGCCTGTGCCACAACCGCGCCGGGACACGGCGCTCGGGTAACATCGGCGCCTTGCCGACGGGGCTTTCACAGCCCTGGCCCGGCGTCTGTCAGGGTGATCCGTGCGTCTCAACTCCATCAAACTCTCCGGCTTCAAGTCGTTTGCCGAACCCACCAACTTCATGCTGCCAGGGCAACTGGTGGGCGTGGTGGGGCCCAACGGCTGCGGCAAGTCCAACATCATGGACGCGGTGCGCTGGGTGCTGGGCGAGTCCAAGGCGAGCGAGCTGCGCGGCGAGTCCATGCAGGACGTGATCTTCAACGGCACCACCTCGCGCAAGCCCGCCAGCCGCTCCAGCGTGGAGCTGGTCTTTGACAATGCCGACCACCGCGCTGGTGGCCAGTGGAACCAGTTCACCGAAATCGCCGTCAAGCGCGTGCTCACGCGCGACGGCAACAGCAGCTACTACATCAACAACCAGCCGGTGCGCCGGCGTGACGTGCAGGACGTGTTCCTGGGCACGGGCCTGGGGCCGCGTGCCTACGCCATCATCGGCCAGGGCACCATCAGCCGCATCATCGAATCGCGCCCCGAGGAGCTGCGCCTGTTCCTCGAAGAGGCCGCCGGTGTCTCCAAATACAAGGAGCGCCGCCGCGAAACCGAAAACCGCCTGCACGACACGCGCGAGAACCTCACCCGCGTGGAAGACATCCTGCGCGAGCTGGGCAGCAATCTCGAAAAGCTCGAAAAACAGGCCGAGGTGGCCGAGCGCTTCAAACAGCTGCAGTCCCAGGCCACGCTGCGCCAGCACCAGCAGTGGTACCTCAAGCGCACCGAGGCCGAGGCCGAGCAGGCCCGCGTGCGCACCGAAGGGCTGGCCGCCGTCAACGAGCTGGAATCGCGCATGGCCGACCTGCGCCATGTCGAGGCCGAGCTCGAAACCATCCGCCAGGCGCACTACGCTGCGGGCGACCAGGTCAACCAGGCCCAGGGCAAGCTCTACGAGGCCAGCGCCGAAGTTGGCCGCCTGGAGGCCGAAATCCGCTACGTGCTTGAAGGCCGCCAGCGCGTGGAGCAGCGCCTGGTGCAACTGGCCGAGCAAATCACCCAGTGGCAGGCGCGCCGCGAAGAGGCCGACGCCGAGCTGGAGCACCTGGCCGGGGCCGGGGTCGATGCCGAGGAAAAAGCCGAGCTGCTGGCCGCCCAGGTCGAAGAACAGGCCATGCGCCTGCCCGACCTGGAAGAAGCCCTGCGCCAGGCCCAGGGCCAGGCCGACGCCCAGCGCGCCAGCGTGGTGCAGGTGCAGCAGCAAATCCAGGTGCTGGCGGCAGAGCAGCGCAGCATCGACGAACAAACCCGCCAGGCCGACGCCCGCTTCGAGCGCCTGCGCGCCGACCGCAACGCCCTGGCTGCGCCCGACGAAGCACGCCTGGCCAACCTGCGCAGCCAGTGCGACGCCGCCACCGAGGCCCAGGAACTGGCCGCTGCCCGGCTGGAGGAACTGCAGGAAGCCGTGCCCCGCCTGGACGAAGACCGCCGCGCCCGCCAGCAGGCCGTGAACCAGGAGACCGCCCGCCAGGCCGACCTTTCGGCGCGCATGGAGGCCCTCAAGGCGCTGCAGGAAAAGGTCAAGACCGACGGCAAACTGCGCCCCTGGCTGGCCAAGCACGGCCTGGACGGCCTGCAGGGCCTGTGGAGCCGCATCCACATCGAACCCGGCTGGGAAAACGCGCTGGAAGCCGCGCTGCGCGAGCGCCTGGGCGCGCTCGAAGTGGGCCGCCTGGACATGGTGCGCGGCTTCTTGGGCGCGGGCGGGGGCGATGCGCCCGCCGCCAAGCTGGCCTTCTTCACGCCGCCGCAGGCACCCACGCCGGCCGCAGCAAACGGCCTGCCGCGCCTGTCGGACCTGCTGCGCGTGCACGACGCAGGGCTGCGCGCCGTGCTCGAAGACTGGCTTGTGGGCTATCACACCGCCCCCTCGCTGGACGAGGCGCTGGACCGCCGCGCCCAGCTTGCGCCCGGCAGCGCCCTGTACGTGCCGCAGGGGCACTGCGTCACGGCGCACAGCGTAGGTTTTTACGCGCAGGACTCCGAGCAATCGGGCCTGCTGGCGCGTGCCCAGGAGATCGAGCACCTCGACAAGGAACTGCGCGCCCAGGCCCTCATCGGCGAAGAGGCCCGCACCGCGCTGGTACGCGCCGAGGCCGCCTACGCCGACGCCACCCAGCGCCTGGCCACGCTGGGCCGCGAGGCCGCCGAGGCCCAGTCGCGCGCGCACGAGCTGCAGGTGGAGCACCTGCGCCAGTCGCAACTGGCCGAGCAGGCGCGCGCGCGCAGCGAGCAGATCGGCGCCGACCTGGCCGAAGTGCAGGCCCAGCTGGACGACCTGCAAGAGCGCCGCGTGGCCGCCGAAGCCCGCTTTGAAGAACTCGACATGCAACTGGCCGACAGCCAGGAGCGCCACGCCCAGCTGGGCGACCGCGTGATCGAGGCCGAACGCCGCCTGCAGGAATGCCGCGAGCAGCAGCGCAGCCTGGAGCGCCAGGCGCAGGAGGCCACCTTCTCGCAGCGCAGCCTGGAGGCCCGCCGCGCCGAGCTTTCACGCACCCTGGACACCGCCGCCCAGCAAACCCAGGCCCTGCAGGACGAACGCCAGCGCGCCCAGGGCGAGCTGGAGCGCCTGTCCGACGCCGCCGCGCAGGGCGGGCTGCAGCAGGTGCTGACGCTCAAGCTGCAACGCGAGCAGGAATTGGCCGCCCAGCGCAGCCAGTACGACGACCTGACCGCCCGCCTGCGCGCCAGCGACGAGCGCCGCCTGCAACTGGAGCGCGCCATGGAGCCCCAGCGCACGCGCATCACCGAACTGCAGCTCAAGGAACAAGCCGCCCGCCTGGGGCTGGAGCAGTACAGCACCCTGCTGCAAGATGCGCAGGCCGACCTGGAGGCGCTGGCGCAATCGGTGGCCGAAGGCGGCGTGCGCCTGTCGGGCCTGCAGGGCGAGATCGACCGCCTGCAGCGTGAAATTGCCGCGCTGGGCGCCGTCAACCTGGCCGCGCTGGAAGAACTGGCCGCCGCGCGTGAGCGCAAGGTCTTCCTGGACGCGCAAACCGCCGACCTGCAGCAGGCCATGCAGACGCTGGAAGACGCCATCCGCAAGATCGACGCCGAAACGCGCGACCTGCTCTCGGGCACCTTCGACGCCGTCAACCAGCACTTCGGGCGCATGTTCCCCGAGCTGTTCGGCGGTGGCCAGGCGCGGCTCATCATCACCGGCGACGAAATTCTGGATTCCGGCGTGCAGGTCATGGCCCAGCCGCCCGGCAAGAAGAACCAGACCATCCACCTGCTCTCGGGCGGCGAAAAAGCGCTCACCGCCATTGCGCTGGTGTTTGCCATCTTCCAGCTCAACCCCGCGCCGTTCTGCCTGCTCGACGAGGTGGACGCGCCGCTGGACGACGCCAACACCGAGCGCTACGCCAAGCTGGTTACCAGCATGAGCAAGCAGGGCACCCAGTTCCTGTTCATCAGCCACAACAAGATCGCCATGGAAATGGCCGAGCAACTCATCGGCGTGACCATGCAGGAGCAAGGCGTCTCGCGCATCGTGGCGGTGGACATGGAGTCCGCCCTCTCCATGGCGGACGCCTGACCCATCCCATCCATACCCACCATGAGCAACCTGCAAATCAGCCTGGCCGTCATTGGCGCCGTGTTGCTGGCCCTGATCGTGGCCTACAACGCCTGGACCACGCAACGCAACGCCCCGCGCAAGGCCCAGCCGCCCGACCGGGATGCCCGCACCGAGCCCGCGCAGCGCCTGGAGCCCGCGCTTGACGGACCCGACGCCAGCGTGCCCGCCCCTTCGCCCGTGCATGGCCTGGACCACGGCCCCGAGCCCAGCGCCCACGGCGTGGATGCGCAAGACACCTTGCACCTGCCCGTGCCCCCCGTGCACGCCAGCCCCGAGCGCTGGTTCCAGCTGGATGCGCTGATCGACGCCATTGGCGCCATCGTGCCCGAGCAGCCCGTGCCCGGCGAAGCCGCCCTGGCCGCACTGCCGCCCACGCGGCGCGCGGGCAGCAAGCCCTTTGCCATCGAAGCGCTCAACGACGCCAGCGGCCAGTGGGAAACCCCCGTGCCCGGCCAGCGCTACCGCGCCTTCCAGGCCGGGGTGCAACTGGCCAACCGCATGGGTGCGCTCAACGAGATCGAGTTCTCCGAATTCGTCATGAAGGCCCAGGCCTTTGCCGACGCCCTGAACGCCGCGCCCGAATTCCCCGACATGCTGCAGGAAGTGGCCCGCGCCCGCGAGCTGGACCAGTTCGCCAGCGAGCACGACGCGCAGCTCGCCTTCCAGCTGCGCGCCCGCCAGGCCGCCTGGAGCCCCGGCTACGTGCAGCAAAACGCCGTGCGCTTGGGGCTGGTGCCCGGCGCGCTGCCCGGCCGCCTGGTGCTGCCCGCAGGCACGGCGGGCCAGTCGCCCGTGCTGGGCCTGGGCTACGACACCCAGGCCGCCCTGTCGGACGACCCCGAGCAATCGGCCATCCGCGAGCTATCGCTCAGCCTGGACGTCGCCCACGTGCCGCGCGCCGAGCAGCCCTTTGCCCGCCTGCGCCAGGTGGCCGCAGCCCTGTGCGAAAGCATGGACGGCGTGCTCTGCGACCAGAACGGCAACCCGCTGCCCGCCATGGCCATGGACCCCATCGCCGCCGACCTGGAGCAGCTTTACGACCAGCTCGACGCCCGCGACCTCTCCGCTGGCTCGCCGCAGGCCCGTCGTTTGTTCAGTTGAAGGGCTGTTTCGCCCATGACTGAAAACTTGGAGCTTTTTCCGCCTCCAGAGCCCAATGGGCGTGCGCAAGCAGCTATAAAAATAATAGCACTGCGCAAGCAGCTCAACGCCTGGGCGCACGAGTACTACGTGCAAGACGCCCCCAGCGTGCCCGACGCCGAATACGACCGCATGTTCCGCGACCTGCAGGCGCTGGAGGCCCAGCACCCCGACCTGGTTACGCCCGATTCGCCCACCCAGCGCGTGATTGGCGCGGTGATGGACGGCCTGGCCCCCGTGCGCCACGCGGTGCCCATGCTCAGCATCCGCACCGAAACCGATACCGAGGCCAGCGGTGCCGAGGCGTTCGATGTGCGCATCCGGCGCGAGCTCAAGCTCACACCAGAGGACCCGCCGGTCGAGTACATCGTCGAGCCCAAGTTCGACGGCCTGGCCATGAGCCTGCGCTACGAACACGGCAAGCTGGTGCAGGCCGCCACGCGCGGCGACGGCGAGGTGGGCGAGGACGTCACGCACAACATCCGCACCATCCGCCAAATCCCCCTCGCGCTGCCCGCCGATGCCCCGCCCGTGCTGGAGGTGCGCGGCGAGGTCTATATGGCGCGCGCCGATTTCGACGCCCTCAACGAGCGCCAGCGTGCGCAGGGCGGAAAGACCTTCGTCAACCCGCGCAACGCGGCGGCGGGCGCCGTGCGCCAGCTTGATTCCGGCATTGCCGCGCAGCGGCCGCTGTCGTTCTTTGCCTACGGGCTGGGCGAGGTGCAGGGCGCGCAGTTCGCCACGCACCACGCGGTGCTGCAGCAGCTCAAATTGTGGGGTTTTCCGGTCGCAGGGCAGGCGGGTCTTGCGCAAGGTGCTACTGAATTGATAGCGTTCCACCAGCGCATCGGCGCCGCGCGCGACGCGCTGCCCTACGACATCGACGGCGTGGTCTACAAGGTCAACAGCCTGGCGCTGCAGCAGCAGCTTGGCTTCGTCACGCGCGAGCCGCGCTGGGCCGTGGCGCACAAATACCCCGCGCAGGAGATGGCCACGCGCATCGAGGCCATCGACGTGCAGGTGGGCCGCACCGGCAAGCTCACGCCCGTGGCGCGGCTGGCGCCGGTGTTCGTGGGCGGCGTCACCGTCACCAACGCCACGCTGCACAACCTGTTCGAAATCCGCAAAAAGGGCGTGCGCGTGGGCGACACCGCCATCGTGCGCCGCGCGGGCGACGTGATTCCCGAAGTCGTGGGCGTGGTGCCCGGCCAGCGCAGCAGCTACGTGCCCAACTTCCGCATGCCCGCGCAGTGCCCGGTCTGCGGCAGCGCCGTGGTGCGCGAAAAGGGCGAGGCCAACCACCGCTGCACCGGCGGCCTGTTCTGCCCCGCGCAGCGCAAGGAGGCCATCCTGCACTTCGCCGCGCGCCGCGCCATGGACGTGGAGGGCCTGGGCGACAAGCTGGTGGACCAGCTCGTGGACCAGGGCGTGATCCGCATGCTGCCCGACCTCTACCGCATGGGCCTGACGGCGCTCATTGCGCTGGAGCGCATGGCCGAAAAATCGGCACAGAACGTGCTGGCCGCGCTGGAAAAGTCCAAGCGCACCACGCTGCCGCGCTTCCTGTTCGGCCTGGGCATCCGCCACGTGGGCGAGGCCACGGCCAAGGATCTGGCGCGGCACTTCGGCAGCCTGGACGCCATCATGGACGCCACGGTGGATCAGCTCCTGCAGGTGAACGACGTGGGCCCCGTGGTGGCCGAGGCCATCCACACCTTCTTCGCCCAGCCGCACAACCGCGAGGTGGTCGAGCAACTGCGCGCCTGCGGCGTGACCTGGGAAGAGGGCGCCCCGGCCGAGCGCGCCACGCTGCCGCTGGCGGGCAAGACGGTGGTGCTCACCGGCACCTTGCCCACGCTCAGCCGCGACGCCGCCAAGGACCTGCTGGAAGCCGCAGGCGCCAAGGTGGCCGGCTCGGTCAGCAAGAAAACGCACTACGTCGTGGCGGGCGAAGAGGCTGGCAGCAAGCTCGCCAAGGCCCAGGAGCTGGGCGTGCCGGTGCTCGACGAGGCGGGTATGCTGGCGCTGCTGGCTGCGCCTGCCCCCGAGGGGCAGGAGCCATGACCGCCCCGCGCAAACCCGTCATCGGCCTGGCCCTGGGCAGTGGCTCCGCACGCGGCTGGGCACACATCGGCGTGATTCGCGCGCTGCAGCAGGCGGGCATCCAGCCCGATCTGGTGTGTGGCGCATCGATCGGCGCCGTGGTGGGCGCAGCCTACGCGCTGGGCGAGCTGGACCGCTTCGAGCACTGGGCGCGCGGCCTGACCGGGCGCACCGTGATCTCGTTCATGGACTTCAAGCTCGCGGGCGGCATGCTCAAGGGCGAGCGGGTGATCGAGTTCTTCCGCCACCGCTTCTCCGACCGCCCCATCGAGGCGCTCGACATTCCCTTCGCCGCCGTGGCCACGGGCCTGCATTCGGGCAGCGAGGTGTGGCTGCGCACCGGCTCCACGGCTGACGCCGTGCGCGCCTCCATGGCCTTGCCCGGCCTGTTCACCCCGGCCCAGCGCGAAGGGCGCCTGCTGATCGACGGCGGGCTGGTCAACCCCGTGCCCGTGTCGCTGGCGCGCGCCATGGGCGCCGACATCGTGATCGCCGTGGATCTGAACGCCGACATCCTGGGCCGCCACCTGCGCAAGCCCGGCGCCAGCGGCCCGGCCAAGCCGTCCGCCGAGGCACCGGAGGACGATGAGGAAGCGGCTGGCTGGCTGGGCCGCCTGCAGGACGGCTTTGCCGCGCTGCTGCCCACTCCAGACCCGGCGCGCGTGCCCGCGCCCTCGCTGCTGGAAGTGGTGCTGGCCAGCGTCAACATCATGCAGGTGCGCATCACCCGCAGCCGCATGGCCGGCGACCCGCCCGAGGTGGTGATTGCGCCGCAACTGGCCCACCTGGGGCTGATGGACTTCTACCGTGCCGAAGAGACTATCGCTGAGGGGCAGCGTGCGGCGGAGAAGACGTTGCCGTTTTTGCAGCAGTTGGGGTTGGGGGCGGTGGCGTAGCGCCAGGTTGCTTCACCAGTTGCGGCGGAGTTGATCGAGAACTATGACCAACCGGGGCGCATTGCGCCGTCAACTACGCCAGCAGTACGACAAATCCCTAGAGTTGAACTCGGCGCGGCGTTAATGGTGCAGCTCCTTTAAGGTAGCAATGTACCTTTGCTCTCGCACTTTTCAGGAGTGCCCTCTTGAGAGGCTATCGATAAGGTCGCTGACGGTTGAACTAAACAGCATTGGCTGCATTCGGCTCTGTGTAGTCCTTGCTGATCAAGATACGGGGATACATATAAACCGCGCTGTTCCGCCAGCTTCATCAAACGTACTCTCAGTTCGTGTCGTTGCTGCCTTTGTAAGCCGGAGGCGTCAATGATGATTTCAGCGTGAAGCGAATCCGACTCATCGTTTCCAGCGTCGTAAACACGAATACGCGCCTTGTCATCTGCATTAAGCCGGACTCTCCGTAAATCGCCTGCGGTCATGTGCAGCGATCCCATATACGTAAAATCCGGAGATATCGGCTTTCCGCTTGATCCATTGCGCCGCGCTTTTGCCCGCGCCTCAAATCGAGAATGCACATCGGACTCATGGCTTGCCCAGCCATTCGTCAATCGTTGAGCCGATGCGCCGTGGCTGAAAGCGTCCTGAAAAAGCGCATCATTCAACCCGCCTTCTGCATGAAATTTAGACGGATACTCCAAACTTCGGGCAAGAAGTTCCTCGTCCTTGACGGGGCCAGGAGAGTGCTTTGACACTTTCTCTAATTGTTTGGCCCCCTCCGGGTCTTTTTCTACTAGCTGTTCTGCGCGTGCCTTCTTCGACGAGGCATCGAGATCGTAGAAACTCATCGATCTACTCAAGAAGCAAGCGTAAGCAGTTGCTGAATTAACGGGAGTGGTATCTGCTGGCCAGGCAATTTCCATGTCCCAGATTTAAATTCTTCTCCGTCGGTTTCCACCCATGTGTGTTCTCCGTCGACCTCGAAATCAATGCTTGCATAGCATCTTCCGCGGCGCCAATAGCCTCCTATCGTTCCATCCTCAAGCAGCATCGGAGCAGGTGCGGGTACGAATGCAGCCATGAGGTTCGCCAAACCCAAGAAGGCCGCGTTCATTTGGGCTTCAGAGGGTGGAGTTGAATCTTCTATCTCTGGCGCACCTAAAGCGGCTTGATAGAGAAATATAGTCTTGAAGAAAGGTTCGTATCCCTCAAAAAACTCCGGACAGATCTTCGATGCAGGTGCCACGACCAATGCTGAATCTTCGCATTGCAACCTAGTTTGGCTTCCGAAGGAAGCAAGCCATTCATTCAGCAGGCTTTGAATCTGTTGAATCGGTGATTGCAAATAATCGATGTTCGACTTTGCAGTAGGTTGAGAGGCAGATGCAAAATACTCACCCACGACGAACACCGTTGTCCGATCTGCTGAGGAGTGTTCGCTATGTAATAGTCCCGTAGTCGGAATTCCATAGGAATAGCCATCAGTACTGGACAGAGCTGAGTTAATGATCATGCGCCTCCCACAGAGCAGCCGATGGCTTCTAGAGCACCATCGCTGAGCATTCCATTGATTACTTTTTTGTTTTCATCGTGCAAGCACTCAAGAATCCGATCAATGTCGGATGCATTGATTTTTAGCGTCGTCGTTGTGTCAAAGGACGTCGAGAAAATTCGATGCTGGCCGCCGATGCGCGCAAAGCAGATGTCATTGATGTTCGAGATGTCGGTGGTAACGTTGTTAAGTAAACGACGCCCGTCGGGTCCTTTGGAGAACCATCCTTGGTGACAGTGCCAGAACGATGGTTCGTCGAATACATGGCCCGGAAGCCATGCGCAGTCCTGCCGGAAAAGTTCCTTGGAAACCTCTGGAGAGACGCCATCAAGTAACCGGAAAGCATCCTGATATTGGAGACCAATCGCGCTAATTTGTGCTCCTGCACTCAAGGCTGCGTTAACGAATGGCCGCAGAATCGAAAGCGCTTTGAGGCTAACATTTTTCCAGCGATCATAGACGCTGCAGTTGCACGATAAGAACTCAGGACGGATCGAAGTTACCCAAGAAGTAGTACCGCTAGGTTCCATGCGGCGAAGATCAAAGCCTGCGGCTTGCGACACGAACTGAGGCGGCAGAACGACTTGCGGCTGTGGTTGGGGGCCACCGACACTCGGCCCGAACTGTGCAGCGTGCTGGATCGTGAAAACTTGGACAGGAGAGTGCTGCGGGAGAAATTCCTTTATCTGCGACGTCTCGTCGTAGACCTTTTGAAGAGCTGCAAGTTGGGCTTCATCGAGCGGGGAGACCCATTCGATCCCAATCGCCATGATCTCGATGGCATGGGTGCCACCTACGGGCTGGATGCGCGTTTTGTTCACGATTGCAACTTGTGTTCCATTATTGACCTAGGCAAATGGCACGATACCACAGGCTAAATATAGGGCCATCAACACTTTCTCAAGACTGATCCAAACATTGACACCGTGAATGTCTGACTTTCGGCAGTCTACTCTTTTTGGCGGCAAGCTGGCTCCAATCCACATCGTCAGCAACCATCCTGAAGCCCCCTCGACAGCTACAACCCCAAACCGCAATTCTCAACGATTGGCGGTATAACTGCACACCTCCCGCCTTCCGCGCGGAGGGGCCTGCAAGCCAACCCATCCTGCCTGCAAACTCCCAATTTGATAGCTGCTAGCGCTTACCCATCAAGCGTTTGAGCCACTTTTGACTCCAAACCCCATGTTTTTCCCTGCTTTCCTGCGCACGCGCTGGGCCGCGCTGCGGCCGGTGTGGGCGCGCATGCTGCGGCGGCCTGAAAAGCTGCTGTCGCTGCACAGCCTGCTCTGGGCGTTCATTGCCGCCGGGCTGGCGCTGTTGCTGTATGTGCTGGTGCTCATCCCCTTCACGCCGGGCATCCGCGATATCCGCAAGGCCAAGACGGAGCAGCCGGCGCAGCTGGTGGCGGCCGACGGCAAGCTGCTGGCCGAGTACCGCTGGGTGAACCGCGCCTGGGTGCCGCTCTCTGAGATTGCCCCGCCGGTGGTGGACGCGCTGATCGCCACCGAGGACCACCGCTTCTACAAGCATTGGGGCCTGGATTGGCGGCGCACGGCGTCGGCGCTGGTGCGCACGCTGGGGGGCGACAAGCAGGGCGGCTCCACCATCACGCAGCAGCTGGCGCGCAACCTGTACCCCGAGGACATTGGCCGGGCGCCCACGCTCACGCGCAAGATCAAGGAGGCGATCACGGCGCTGAAGATCGAGGCGCTGTACTCCAAGGACGAGATCCTGGAGACCTACCTGAACACGGTGCCCTTCCTCTACAACGCCTACGGCATCGAGATGGCGGCGCGCACGTATTTCGACAAGTCGGCCGACCAGCTCAACGTGCTGGAGAGCGCCACGCTCATCGGCATGCTCAAGGGCACGGCCTATTACAACCCGGTACTCAACCCCGAGCGTGCCCAGGCGCGGCGCAACACCGTGCTGTCGCAGATGAAGAAGCGCGGCAAGCTGGCCGAGGCGGAATACGCCGCGCTCACCAAGCGCCCGCTGCGCATCCGCTTCGAGCGGCAGGTGGAAACCGCCGGCCCTGCGCCGCACTTGGCGCAGCAGTTGCGCAAGCAGCTCATCGACTGGGCCGACCGCAATGGCTACAGCCTGTATGCCGATGGCCTGGTGATCCGCACCACCATCGACTCCCGCCTGCAAACGCTCGCCAACCAGGCCGTGGCGCGCCAGGGCAGGGCGCTGCAGGGCGTGGCCGACGGGGCCTGGGCCGCGCGCAATGGCTGGAACGCCAAGAACCTGCTGGTGCAGCAACTGGTGCGCGAATCGGCGCGCTACGAAGCCGCCGTGGCCAAGGGTGCCGCGCCCGAAGATGCCCTGAAGGACCTGCTGGGCGACGGAGCCTTCCTGCGCTTGCTGCGGCAAGAGAAGACGCGCGTGCAGGCCGGCTTCATGGCCATGGACCCGCGCACGGGCGAGGTGCGCGCCTGGGTGGGCAGCCGCGACTTCGCGCAAGACCCGTTTGACCACGTGCAGGCCGCGCGCCGCCAGCCGGGCTCGACGTTCAAGCCCTTCGTGTACGGCGCCGCGTTCGACAAGGGCTTGCTGCCCACCGACACGCTGATGGACGCCGCGGTGGAAATCCCGCTGGGCAACAAGCAGGTGTGGCGCCCCACGGACGGCAACAAGCCGCCGAGCGACATGCCCATGACGCTGAGCGACGGCCTGGCGTTTTCCAAGAACACCATCACCGCGCAGGTCATGCAGCAGGTGGGCCCGCTGCGCGTGGCGCAACTGGCGCGCGCCATGGGCGTGCGCGAATCCAAGCTGGACGTGGTGCCCTCGCTGGCCCTGGGCACCAGCCCGGTCACGCTCAAGGAAATGGTGGCGGCCTACGGCGCCATCGCCAGCGCGGGCAGCTACCACGCGCCCCGCGTCATCACCCGCATCGAAGACAAGAACGGCAAGGTGCTGGAAGACTTTGCCCCCGCTGCGCCCGAGCGCGCGCTGGGCCTGACGGCCGCGCAGCAGCTGCGTGACGCCCTGCGCGGCGTGGTGGACAAGGGCACGGGCGCGGCTATCCGCAGCCGCTGGGGCATCAGCGCCGACGTGGCGGGCAAGACCGGCACTACGCAGGACAACACGGACGGCTGGTTCATCCTGATGCACCCGCAGCTGGTGGCGGGCGCGTGGGTGGGCTTCAACGACGGGCGCATCACCCTGCGCAGCGACTACTGGGGCCAGGGCGCGCACAGTGCGCTGCCCATGGTGGGCGAGGTGTTCCAGCAGGCGTTGCGCGCCAAGGTGATCGACGCCCGCGAACGCTTCATCGACGAGGAAGAAACCAGCTGGGTGGGCAGCACCGTGGCGGGCGTGCGCAACTGGGTGTACGACCTGTTCGGCCGCCGCACCGGAGGGCCGGATGGCCCCGACCACGCACCGGGCGCCTTGCCTGCCCCCGACACCGCGCCAGCCCTACCGCCGCCCGCCGCAGCGGAGCAGCCCGAGATCATCGAAGCCCCGCTGGTGCCGCTGGAAAACGCCACGCCCCAGGCGCCGCCTTTTCCGCCGGGCACCTACGGCAACGTGCCCGAGGCCGCAGACCCTGGCGCAGCGCCTGCGCCGCAGCCGGGCACCGTGTCCGCAATGCCAGTGCTGCGCGGCGTGGTGGTGCCTGGGTCGGCGCAGAACAACCAGCCGTTCTTTGTGGAAACGCGCCCCTGAGCGCTGGGGCGCGGCGCCGTTATTCAATATCGACGCAATGCATGCCAAACGCCCCTGCCTTGTGGTCTGCAAAGAAGCGCAGCAGCGTCTCGCGCACGGTGTGGAAGGCCAGTTCGTCCCAGGGGATTTCGGCTTCGGTGAACAGGCGGGCTTCCTGGGTTTCGAAGCCGGGGTTGAAGGCTTCGCTCAGCAGCGTGGCGCGGTAGAACAGGTGGACCTGGCACACGCGGCGCACGTTGAGCACGGCAAACAGCGGGCCCATGGCAATGTGGGCGCCGGCTTCTTCGTCGGTTTCGCGCTGGGCGCCCTGGGCGGTGGTTTCATGAAGCTCCATGAAGCCTGCGGGCAGGGTCCATTTGCCCCAGCGCGGCTCGATGTTGCGCTTGCACAGCAGCACGCGGCCATCGGGCAGCGCGGGCACGGTGCCCACCACGTTGAGTGGGTTTTCGTAGTGCACGGTGTGGCACTGCGGGCAGATGGCGCGGGTGCGGGTGTCGCCGTCGTCGGGCACGCGGTACACCACGGCACTGCCGCAGGCGCGGCAGTGCTTGATCTGGCTTTGAAAGCCTGTGGGGGTGCTGGCGGATGTCATTGCACGCGCAGGCGCAGGCCGTCCAGTCCGTCGATGCCCGCTTCGATCAGGTCGCCGCTGACCACGGCGCCCACGCCTTCGGGGGTGCCGGTGTAGATCAGGTCGCCCGGGGCCAGCTCCCAGGCGCGGGAGAGGTGCTCTATGGTTTCGGCAATGTTCCAAATGAGCTTGCCGGTGCTGCTGCGCTGGCGGTCCTGGCCGTTGACCTGCAGCCACAGCGCGGCCTGCGCGATGTGGCCTGCCTGCGCTGCCGGGGTGATGGGGCCGATGGGGGCACTGTGCTCAAAGCCCTTGCCAATGCACCAGGGGCGGCCCTGTTTCTTCATGTCGTTCTGCAGGTCGCGCCGGGTCATGTCCAGGCCCACGGCGTAGCCGTACACATGCTGCAGCGCCTGTGCAGCGGGGATGTTGCGCCCGCCCTGGCCTATGGCAACGACCAGTTCCACCTCGTGGTGCAGGTTGGAGGTCAGGCTGGGGTAGGGCAGCAGGCCGGTCTGGCCAGCGTCCATCGGCAGCACGGCGTCGGCGGGCTTGAGGAAGAAGAACGGCGGCTCACGGCCGGTAAAGCCCATCTCCTTGGCGTGATCTTCGTAGTTGCGGCCCACGCAGTAGATGCGGTGCACCGCAAAGCGCTGGGCGCTGCCGTGCACGGAGACGCTGGGGACGGGGGGAGGGGTAAAGACAAAGCTCATGGCGGGTTGCATTTCAGGCGGGTCCAGGGACTGCCCTTGAGTGTGCCATGGCGCCGATACACTGGCTCACATGACGCACATTCCCCCCGACTGGCTGCGGCCCCATTGGCCTGCCCCCGCCCATGTGCATGCGCTGTGCACCACCCGCAACGGGGGCCACAGCCAGCCGCCGTATGAGCGCATGAACCTGGGCGACCATGTGGGCGACGACCCGCAGGCCGTGGCCGCCAATCGGGGCGTGTTGCAGGCGGCGCTGCAAAGCGTCACACCGCAGGCACGGGCCGTGTTCCTGCAGCAGGTGCATGGCACGCAGGTGGCGGTGCTGGAGCCCGGCACCGCCGATGGAGTGGTGGCCGACGCCTGCGTGAGCACGCAGCCCAGTTTGGCCTGCACCATCATGGTGGCCGACTGCCTGCCCGTGCTGCTGACCGACCGCGCGGGCACCGTGGTGGCCGCCGCGCATGCGGGCTGGCGCGGGCTGGCGGGGCAGGGCGGTGTGGGGGTGCTGGAAGCGGTTTTTGAACGATTTTCGGCCCTGAGGCGCGTCCATAAAGCGCAAGTAGCTATCAAAAATGTAGCAAATGAGGGCGTTGGTGCGTGCGCAAGCCAGACCCTGGCCTGGCTGGGGCCGTGCATTGGGCCGCAGGCGTTTGAGGTGGGCGCCGAGGTGCAGGCGGCGTTTTGCACGCACAACCCGGCGGCGGCGCAGCATTTTCAGCCCCACGGGGCGGGCAAGTACCTGGCCGACCTGGCGGGCCTGGCGCGCCAGCGGCTGCAGGCGCTGGGCATCACGCAGATCTACGGCAACGATTCCAGCCCCGGCTGGTGTACGGTGGCGCAGGGCTCACGGTTCTTTTCGCACCGGCGCGACAGCGCTGCCCTCGGTGGCAGCGGGCGCATGGCTGCCTGCATCTGGCTCGGCTGAGGTGGGGGTGGCGCCATCGGCAGGGGGCTGTGCAGCCGCCTGCTCTGCCAGGGCCTTGGCGCGCAGCGCACGCTTGCGCGCCGGTGTGCCCAGGATGTAGCCCACGATGCCCATGGGCAGCAGCCCATACAAGACCAGCGTGACCAGCGCACCCAGCACAGTGCCCGTGGGGCTGGTGGCCTCTGCCAGGGCCATGAGCAGGGTGATGTAGAACCAGGCGATGAGAACGAGGTACATGGGCGGGTGCGGCTGTCAGATGGTGTAAGCGAGCGCGCGTTACCATACCAGCGCAACCTGCATGGGTTGCACCATTCGCACAATAGCCCTGCCATCGCGGGGCCGGGGATCGCACCAGGAGACAGCATGGACCAGGAATCGCTCTGGGCGCAGGGCGCCCAGCAATGGCAACAGATGTGGGGTGGGGGTTGGGCGCAGGCCCTGCAGACGCTGCAGCCCACCGGCACAAGCGCAGCACCGGGCCAGAAGCTGCCCGAAATCCGTTTTTCCGGCGACAAGCTGCAGGCCTTGCAGCAGGAATATGTGCAGGAAGCAGGCAAGCTCTGGAAGCAGGCCCTGCAGGGCGCACCACAGGCCCCGGAGGGCGACAAGCGTTTTGCTGGCGACGGCTGGGCCGCCAACCCCATGGCGGCCTACACAGCCGCAGCCTATTTGCTGAGCACACGCACGCTCATGGGCCTGGCCGATGCGGTGGAAACCGACGCCAAGACCCGTGCGCGCATCCGCTTTGCCGTGGAGCAGTGGATTGCCGCCATGGCACCCAGCAACTTCCTGGCCTTCAATGCCGAAGCGCAGAAAAAAGCGCTGGACACCCAGGGCGAGAGCATCGCCCAAGGCATGGCCAACCTGCTGCACGACCTGCGCCAGGGCCATGTGTCCATGACCGACGAGCGCCTGTTCGAGGTGGGCCGCAACGTGGCCACGACCGAGGGCGCGGTGGTCTATGAGAACGAGCTGTTCCAGCTCATCGAATACAAGCCGCTCACGGCCAAGGTGTTTGAAAAACCCTTCCTGATGGTGCCGCCGTGCATCAACAAGTTCTACATCCTGGATCTGCAGCCCGGCAACTCGCTCATCCGCTATGCCGTGGAGCAGGGCCACCGCACCTTTGTGGTGAGCTGGCGCAACCCCGACGAATCGCTGGCGAAAAAGACCTGGGACGACTACGTGCAGCACGGCGCCATCGAGGCCATCGAGGTGGTGCGCAAGATCAGCGGAGCGCCGCAGATCAACGCGCTGGGCTTTTGCGTGGGCGGCACCATCCTGGGCAACGCGCTGGCGGTGCTGGCCGCGCGCGGGCAGGACGTGGTGGCCAGCGCCACCTTCCTGACCACGCTGCTGGACTTCACCGACACCGGCATCCTCGACGTGTTCATCGACGAGGCCTTCGTGCAGTTCCGCGAGATGCAGATGGCCGACGGCGGCCTGCTGCGCGGGCAGGAGCTGGCGTCCACCTTCAGCTTCCTGCGGCCCAACGACCTGGTCTGGAACTACGTGGTGGGCAACTACCTCAAGGGCGAGACGCCGCCCCCGTTCGACCTGCTGTACTGGAACAGCGACAGCACCAACCTGCCGGGGCCGTTTTACGCCTGGTATCTGCGCAACATGTACCTGGAGAACAACCTCGTCAAGCCGGGCAGGCTGACGGTGTGCGGCGAGAAGATCGACCTGGGCCAGGTGCGCCTGCCGGTGTACATCTACGGCTCGCGCGAAGACCACATCGTGCCCATCAAGGCCGCCTATGCATCCACCCAGGTGCTGCCGGGCAAGAAGCGCTTCGTCATGGGCGCCTCAGGCCACATTGCGGGCGTCATCAACCCCCCGGCCAAGGGCAAGCGCAGCCACTGGATCCGCGCCGACGGCAAGCTGCCCGCCACGCTGGACGCCTGGCTCGATGGCGCCACCGAGCACCCCGGCAGTTGGTGGACCGACTGGTCCGACTGGCTGCGCAGCCATGCGGGCAAGCAGGTGACTGCGCCCAAGGCCTACGGCAAGGGCGCGCAGTTCAAGGCCATTGAACCTGCACCGGGGCGATATGTTAAGCAAAAGTCCTGACATGCAGCGCCGTCAGAATCGGTCTGTCCCATCTGTCGGGTCCGCTTTGAGTAGAAGGCCCATTTTTTGAAGTAGCAGCAAGAAGGAATCACCATGGAAGACATCGTCATCGTTTCAGCCGCCCGTACCGCTGTGGGCAAGTTTGGCGGCGCATTGGCCAAGACGCCAGCCACCGAGCTGGGCGCCCTCGTCGTCAAGGAGGCCCTGGCGCGCGCGCGGGTGGGCCTGGACCAGGTGGGTGAAGTCATCATGGGCCAGGTGCTGGCTGCGGGCGTGGGCCAGAACCCTGCCCGCCAGGCGCTGATGAAGGCCGGTGTTGCCAAGGAAACCCCGGCGCTCACCATCAACGCCGTGTGCGGCTCCGGCCTCAAGGCCGTGATGCTGGCCGCGCAGGCCGTGGCCACGGGCGACAGCGAGATCGTCGTGGCGGGCGGGCAGGAGAATATGAGCCTCTCGCCCCACGTGCTGATGGGCTCGCGCGATGGCCAGCGCATGGGCGACTGGAAGATGCAGGACAGCATGATCGTGGACGGCCTGTGGGACGTCTACAACCAGTACCACATGGGCATCACCGCCGAGAACGTGGCCAAGCAGTACGGCATCACCCGCGAGATGCAGGACGCCCTGGCCCTGGCCAGCCAGCAAAAGGCCGCTGCAGCGCAGGACGCAGGCCGGTTTGCCGACGAAATCGTGGGCGTGAGCCTGCCGCAGAAGAAGGGCGACCCCATCGTCTTCAACGTGGACGAATATCTCAACCGCAAGACCAACGCCGAGGTGCTGGCCGGTCTGCGCCCCGCGTTCGACAAGGCGGGCTCGGTGACGGCAGGCAACGCCTCGGGCATCAACGACGGCGCCGCAGCCGTGGTGGTGATGAGCGCCAAGAAGGCCGCCGCCCTGGGCCTGACCCCGCTGGCGCGCATTGCCGCCTATGCCACCAGCGGCCTGGATCCCGCCACCATGGGCATGGGCCCGGTGCCTGCGTCGCGCAAGGCGCTGCAGCGCGCGGGCTGGAACGCTGCCGATGTGGATCTGTTCGAACTGAACGAGGCCTTTGCCGCACAGGCCTGCGCGGTGAACAAGGAACTGGGCATCGACCCCGCCAAGGTCAACGTCAACGGCGGCGCCATTGCCATCGGCCACCCCATTGGCGCCTCGGGCTGCCGCATTCTGGTGACCTTGCTGCACGAAATGCAGCGCAGCAATGCCAAGCGCGGCCTGGCAGCACTGTGCATCGGTGGCGGCATGGGCGTGTCCCTCGCGCTGGAGCGCTGATGGCAGAGGGCGCCGCTGAGGGGGGCGGCACTCGGAACCGGTTCTCAGTGTTTACCTTCACGGCGCCTGCATAAAACTTGGGTAGAGTGGCAAGGTACCCATTCAGTACAGTCAAGGAGCAAGGAAAATGAGCCAAAAAATAGCGTATGTCACCGGCGGCATGGGGGGCATTGGTACCGCGATTTGCCAGCGTTTGCACAAGGAAGGCTTCAAGGTCATCGCCGGTTGCGGCCCCACGCGCGACTACCAGAAGTGGCTGGATGAGCAAAAGGCCCTGGGTTACACCTTTTACGCATCGGTGGGCAACGTGGGCGACTGGGATTCCACCGTGGAAGCGTTTTCCAAGGCCAAGGCTGAGCACGGCAGCATCGACGTGCTGGTGAACAACGCCGGTATCACGCGCGACCGCATGTTCCTCAAGATGACCCGCGAGGACTGGGACGCCGTGATCGAAACCAACCTCAACAGCATGTTCAACGTCACCAAGCAGGTGGTGGGCGACATGGTGGAAAAAGGCTGGGGCCGCATCGTCAACATCAGTTCGGTCAACGGCGAGAAAGGCCAGGCCGGGCAGACCAACTACTCGGCCGCCAAGGCGGGCATGCACGGCTTCACCATGGCGCTGGCGCAGGAACTGGCCACCAAGGGCGTGACGGTCAACACCGTGAGCCCCGGCTACATTGGTACCGACATGGTCAAGGCCATCCGTCCGGACGTGCTGGAGAAGATCGTGGCCACCATCCCGGTCAAGCGCCTGGGCGAGCCCAGCGAGATCGCTTCCATCATCGCCTGGCTGGCCAGCGACGAGGGGGGCTACTCCACCGGCGCCGATTTCTCGGTCAACGGCGGGCTGCACATGGGTTGATCCTGTGCCTGCGCCACAAAAAAACCCCGCAAAAGCGGGGTTTTTTTGTGGGAGCTGCTGCCAGCTCCGAGCCCTGGGGCGCTGAACTCAGAAGCGGGCGGGTGCGCGCTTGCGATCGCGTTCGTCTTCGGGCCAGGCGGTCAGGATGGAGAAGGTGTTCATGGCAATAAGCTCCGTTGATGGTTCTACAACGCGGGCCCTTGCGCCGTGGTTGACAGTGCAGTGCAAAAATTTTTGGGTGTTCGCACAGTGTTTTCTTGTGCTATCAAAAGTATAGCTGTTGGCGCCCGTATTCATTGCGATAGATGCCAAAAATTCCTATGGAACTCAAGCACTGGCGCTGTCCATCTCGGTGGAGAGTTCCAGCCAGCGCTCTTCCAGCGTGGCGGTTTCGTCGCTGGCGGCCTTGAGCCGGCGGCCGCAGTCGGCGATGTCGGCCGGGGCCAGGGGTTCGGTCAGGCGCTGTTCCAGCGTGCTGCGCTCCTGGGCCAGTTCGGCCAGGCGGCGGTCGATGCGGTCGAGCTCTTGCTTGAGGGGGCGCAGCTTTTGCGCCAGCGCCTGGCGGGTCTGGGCGTCCTGGCGGCGCTGCTCGCGTGCATCGCGCACGGGCGGAGGGGGCATGGCTTCCGGGCTTTTTGGGCCATCAGCGCCCGTGGGCTGTGCGTCAGGTGCTATGGTTTGTGTAGCGTTTGCGGCCGCATCGCCTGCCGCCAGGCCTGCGGTGCGGGCCTCCTCGCGCAGGCGCCGGGCTTCGTCGAGAAGGTAGCGTTGGTAGTCGTCCAGGTCGCCATCGAACGGCCCCACGCCGCCCCGGCCCACGAGCCAGAACTCGTCGCACACGGCGCGCAGCAGGGCGCGGTCGTGGCTGACCAGCATCACCGTGCCCTCGAATTCGTTGAGTGCGACCGATAGCGCGTCGCGCGTGGCCAGGTCCAGGTGGTTGGTGGGCTCGTCCAGCAGCAGCAGGTTGGGGCGCTGCCAGACAATCATGGCCAGCACCAGACGGGCTTTTTCGCCGCCGCTCATGCTGCCCACGCTTTGCTTGACCATGTCGCCGGTGAAGTTGAAGCTGCCCAGGTAGTTGCGCAGGTCCTGCTCGCGGCTGGGTTCGCGCGCATCGGCGCCCAGTTCCTTGGCCAGGCGAACCATGTGTTCCAGCGGGTTGTCGGCCGGGCGCAGTACGTCCAGTTCCTGCTGGGCAAAGTAGCCAATGGCCAGACCCTTGCCTTCGGTCACGCGGCCCGCCAGCGGCGCCATTTGCCGGGCAATGGTCTTGACCAGGGTGGACTTGCCCTGCCCGTTGGCGCCCAGAATGCCGATGCGCTGGCCCGCCTGCACGCTGCGCTGCACGTGGCGCAGGATGGTGGTGGCCTGGCCGTCCTCGGTGCGGTAGCCAAAGCTGGCGTCGTCGATCACCAGCATGGGGTTGGGCAGGTTGCTGGGCTCCTTGAATTCGAAGGTGAACTCTGCTTCGGCCAGCACCGGGGCGATGCGCTCCATGCGTTCGAGCGCCTTGACCCGGCTTTGCGCCTGGCGCGCCTTGGTGGCCTTGGCCTTGAAGCGGTCGATAAATTTTTGCAGGTGCGCGATCTTCTCCTGCTGGCGTGCATAGCTGGTCTGCTGCAGTTCCAACTGCTGGGCGCGCAGTTCCTCGAACTTGCTGTAGTTGCCGCCGTAGCGCGTGAGCCGGGCCTGTTCGATGTGCAGGGTGACGTTGGTCACGGCGTCCAGGAATTCGCGGTCGTGGCTGATGACGATGAGCGTGCCGCTGTAGCGCTGCAACCAGGCTTCGAGCCACACCAGCGCGTCCAGGTCCAGGTGGTTGGTTGGTTCGTCGAGCAGCAGCAGGTCGCTGGGGCACATCAGCGCGCGCGCCAGTTGCAGGCGCATGCGCCAGCCGCCCGAAAAGCTGTTGACCGGCCGTTGCAGCTCGCCCACCTTGAAGCCCAGGCCCAGGATCAGCGCCTGTGCGCGGGCCAGGGCATCGTGCGCGCCCGCGTCGTGCAGGTCGCTGTGCGCATGGGCAATGGCCATGCCGTCGTCGCCCGCCTCGGCCAGCGCCAGCCGTGCCTGCGCCTCGGCCAGCCGCGTGTCGCCTGCAACGACGAAATCGCTGGCCGATTCTTCCGTCTCGGGCATGTTCTGCGCCACCTGCGCCATGCGCCAGTGCGCGGGCACCTGGAAGTCGCCGCCGTCTTCATGCAGCGAGCCATTGAGCAAGGCGAACAGGCTGGACTTGCCCGCCCCGTTGCGCCCGATCAGGCCCACATGCTCGCCGGGGTTGATGGTGGCGCTGACGCTG
This sequence comes from Burkholderiales bacterium, assembly GCA_016192425.1. Lineage (GTDB taxonomy): Bacteria > Pseudomonadota > Gammaproteobacteria > Burkholderiales > Burkholderiaceae_C > Simplicispira. The sequence continues at coordinate 10,816 of JACPUE010000011.1, read as the reverse complement.
TCCAGCAGCACCTTGGCACTGCGGCGCAAGGTGATGTTTTTAAGAATAATCATTCAGGAAGGGAAAAAGCAGGAGAGGGCGGTGCGTTCGGCCAGCAGCACTTGATCGCATCCGGCGCTGGTGTCCAGCCAGAAGACCGGGAACTGGGGGAACGCAGCCTCGAAATGCGCGCGCTCGTTGCCAATTTCGAGCACCAGCACGGCGTGTTCGCTCATCACTGCGGGCGCTTCGCGCAGCAGGCGGCGGATGAAGTCCATGCCGTCGCTGCCACCGGCCAGGGCCAGGGTGGGTTCGGCGCGGTATTCGGGCGGGAGTTGCGCCATGCTCTGCGCGTTGGCGTAGGGCGGGTTGCACAGGATCAGGTCATAGGGGCCGGGGCAGGCAGCAAGCCCATCGCTGTGCAGCAGGCGGATGCGGTCTTGCAGGCCGTGGCGATCGACGTTGATGCGGGCTACGGCCAGGGCGTCCTCGCTGATGTCGGCTGCGTCGACGTGGATCTCGGGCCAGGCCATGGCTGCCAGCACGGCCAGGCTGCCGTTGCCGGTGCACAGGTCCAGTACCTGGCGGGTGTGTTCGCCCAGAAAATCGTCGAAACCGCTGTCCACGATCAGTTCGGCAATGAAGCTGCGCGGCACGATGGCGCGTTCGTCCGCATAAAAGGGCACGCCTTGCAGCCAGGCTTCGCGCGTGAGGTAGGCGGCGGGCTTGCGCGTGCGGATGCGCTCTTCAAAAAGTGTAGCTGCCAGCGCTTGATCGGCGGGCGTTACGGGCCGATTGGATAGGGAATCCGGGGCGTCGCCAAGGGGGCTGTCCAAGGGCAGGCCTAGGCGCCAGAGCACGAGCCAGGCGGCCTCGTCGTGGGCGTTGGTGGTACCGTGGCCAAAGCCGACACCGGCGGCCAGCAGCAGTTGTTCGCCTGCTTCGACCAAGGCGCCTACGGTGGCGCCGGTCAGCGGCGGCAGGGAAGAGGCAGGGTGCGCAGGTGTGCTCATGCGGCAGCACCTGCGCGGGCCTGGGCCTCCAGGTGTTCCAGGGTACGGCGGTAGATGTTTGTCAGCGGCTCGATGTCTGCCAGCGCAATGTGCTCGTCGATCTTGTGGATGCTGGCGTTGGGCGGCCCCAGTTCGATCACCTGCGGGCACAGGGTGGCGATGAAGCGCCCATCGCTGGTGCCGCCGGTGGTGGACAGTTCGGTGGCCAGGCCGGTTTCCTGGGCGATGGCCTGTTGCACCGCCTGCACCAGGTTGCCCGGGGGCGTGAGAAAGGGCTGGCCGCCCAGGGTCCATTGCAGTTCGTATTCCAGCTCATGCCGGTCGAGCACGGCGTGCACGCGCTGCTTGAGGCTTTCAGCCGTGGATTCGGTGCAGAAGCGGAAGTTGAAGTCGATGGTGACTTCCCCCGGAATGATGTTGCTGGCACCCGTGCCGCCGTGGATGTTGCTCATCTGCCAACTGGTGGGCGGGAAGAAGGCGTTGCCTTCGTCCCAGCGCATGGCGGCCAGTTCGGCCAGTGCGGGCACCGCCTGGTGGATGGGGTTGCGCGCCAGGTGCGGGTAGGCAATGTGGCCCTGGATGCCGCGCACGGTGAACTTGCCGCTGAGCGTGCCCCGGCGCCCGTTCTTGATCATGTCGCCCGTGCGCTTTACCGAGGTGGGCTCTCCCACGATGCAGTAGTCCAGCCGCTCGCCGCGTGCGGCCAGGCGCTCGACCACCACTTTGGTGCCATCGACCGAGGGGCCTTCTTCATCGCTGGTCAGCAAGAAGGCGATGTCCAGCAGGGGCGCGGGTGTGTGGGCCAGAAACTCCTCTACCGCAACCACAAAGGCGGCGATGGAGGTTTTCATGTCACTGGCGCCCCGGCCGTACAGCTTGCCGTCGCGCACCGTGGGGGTGAAGGGATCGCTGCCCCATTGGGCCAGCGGGCCGGTGGGAACGACGTCGGTGTGTCCCTCAAACACTATGGTTTTAATAGCGTCTTGCGCAGCACTGCCGTGCCCTGAAAGCCTTTTTGACCATAAATTGCTGACGCGGAAGGACTCGGGGCCGCTGTCCATGCGCTCGTTGGCAAAACCCAGGGCCTGCAGGCGCTGGGCGATGAGTTCCAGGCAATCGGCGTCGCTGGGGGTGACGGAGGGGCGGGCAATGAGCGCCTGGGCCAGTTGCAGGGTGGGGGACATGGATGGGATCAGGACTCGGGCTTGATGTCGAGCACGATTTCGGTGAACGACGGCGCGTCGTCCTGTTGTTGGGCCTCGCGTGCGTCCTTGCTGGCCTGGGCGGCCTTGGCCGCGAACGAGAAGTCGTTTTGCAGGCGCCACATCAGGTTGGTGGGCGAATCGGCAAAGGCCAGGCCCTCCTTGCGGTCGATGCGGTTTTCCAGGATCAGGCGCGCCAAGTCTTCCTCGAACGTTTGCGAGCCCTCGGCCATGGATTTTTCCATGGCGTCGCGCACGCCGGAGAAGTCGCCATTTTCGATCAGGTCGGCCACCAGCTTGGTGTTGAGCATGACCTCCACGGCGGGCAAGCGCAGGCCTTCGGTGGTGCGCACCAGGCGCTGCGAGATGATGGCCTTGAGCGCCGCAGCCAGGTCGCCCAGCAGCGTGGGGCGCACTTCCACGGGGTAGAAGCTCAGCACGCGGTTGAGCGCCTGGTAGCTGTTGTTGGCGTGCAGCGTGGCCAGGCACAGGTGGCCCGACTGCGCGTAGGCGATGGCGGCGGACATGGTCTCGCGGTCGCGGATTTCACCGATCAGGATCACGTCCGGCGCCTGGCGCAGTGCGTTTTTCAGCGCGATCTGCAGCGATTGGGTGTCGCTGCCGATCTCGCGCTGGTTGACGATGGACTTGCGGTTGCGGAACTGGTATTCCACCGGGTCTTCGATGGTCAGGATGTGGCCGGTCAACAGCCCATTGCGCCTGTCGATCATGGAGGCCAGCGAGGTGCTCTTGCCCGAGCCCGTGGCGCCCACCACCAGGATGAGGCCGCGCTTTTCCATGATCAGGTCGCCCAGTACGGTGGGCAGGTTCAACTCGCCCAGCTCCGGAATATGCTGGCTGATGAAGCGGATGACCACCGCATAGCTGCCACGCTGGCGCATGGCGCTGACGCGAAAGCGCCCTACGCCGGTGAGCGGCACCCCCATGTTGAGTTCGCCGGTCTCTTCCAGCTCCTCGATGCGGTGCGGCGGCACCACTTCGGCAATCAGGTTCTTGGGGGCCTCGGGCGGCAGGATCTGGTTGTTGATCTGCACGCACTCGCCGTTGATCTTGATCAGCGCCGGCGCATTGGCCGACAGGTACACGTCCGAGGCGTTTTTTTCGGCCATCAGGCGCAGGATGCGTTCCATCGTGCTCATGCGGTTGTCCCTCTGTGATGCGTGGTTCCGGCGTGATCGGGCGCGTCGTGTCAGTCGCGCAGCAGGTCGTTGAGGCTGGTTTTGGCGCGGGTCTGGGCATCCACGCGCTTGACGATGATGGCTGCGCTCAGGTTGTAGCGGCCGCCGTCCTTGGGCAGGCTGCCGCTCACCACCACCGACCCCGCAGGCACGCGGCCATAGGTGATTTCGCCGCTGGCGCGGTCGTAGATAGGGGTGCTCTGGCCGATGAACACGCCCATGCTGATGACGCAGTTTTCCTCGACGATCACGCCTTCGACGACCTCTGAGCGCGCGCCGATGAAGCAGTTGTCCTCGATGATGGTCGGGTTGGCCTGCAGGGGTTCGAGCACGCCGCCCAGGCCCACGCCGCCCGACAGGTGCACGTTCTTGCCCACCTGGGCGCAGGAGCCGACGGCGGCCCAGGTGTCCACCATGGTGCCCTCATCGACGTAGCCGCCGATGTTCACGAACGAGGGCATCAGGATCGCGCCCTTGGCCACGTAGCTGCCGCGGCGCACCATGGCGGGCGGCACCACACGCACGCCCGTGGCGGCCATTTCCTCGGCGCTCAGGTGGGTGTACTTGGCGGGCACCTTGTCGTAGAAGTGCAGGTCGCCAGCGCACATGATTTCGTTGTCGCGCAGGCGGAAGGACAGCAGCACCGCCTTCTTGATCCACTGGTGCACGGTCCACTGGCCCACCGCCTCGCGGGTGGCTACGCGCAGGCGGCCGCTGTCGAGCTCGGCAATCACATGCTCCACGGCATCGCGCACCTCGGCGGGGGCGGTGCTGGCAGAGAGGCTGGCACGGTTGTCCCATGCGGTTTCGATGGTGCTCTGGAGATTCTGGGTCATGGATGCTGAACAGGTTGCGATTGGATGAACTGGACGATGCGCTGCGCGGCTTCCACGCACTCGGCGGTTTCGGCCACCAGCGCCATGCGTACGCGGCCTGCACCGGGGTTGCCGCCTTGCGCATCACGCGCGAGGTAGCTGCCGGGCAGCACCGTGACATTGTATTGAGCCAGCAGGGCGCGCGCGAAGTCGGTGTCGCTCATGCCCAGCGCGGGCGGCACACCGGCCCATAGGTAGAACCCGGCGTCGGGCAGTTGCACGTCCATCACGGGTGCGAGCAGGGGCGTGACCTGGGCAAACTTGGCACGGTACAGCGCGCGGTTCTCCACCACATGCTGCTCGTCGCTCCAGGCGGCCACGCTGGCGGCCTGAATGGCCGGCCCCATGGCGCTGCCATGGTAGGTGCGGTAGAGCAGGAAGGCTTTGACGAGCTGTGCATCGCCCGCCACAAAACCGCTGCGCAGCCCCGGCACGTTGCTGCGCTTGGACAGGCTGGTGAAGGCCAGCAGGTTGCGGAAATCCTTGCGGCCCAGGCGGGCTGCGGCCTCCAGGCCGCCCAGCGGGGGCTCGTCGCGGAAGTAGATCTCGCTGTAGCACTCGTCCGAGGCAATCACAAAGCCGTGCCGGTCCGACAAGGCAAACAGCTTTTCCCATTCGGCCAGCGGCATCACGGCACCCGTGGGGTTGCCGGGCGAGCAGACAAACAGCAGCTGCGTGCGCTGCCACACCGCATCGGGCACGCTGTCCCAGTCCACCGCAAAGTTGCGTGCCGGGTCGCTCGGGGCATAGAACGGCGCCGCGCCCGCCAGCAGCGTGGCGCCTTCATAGATTTGGTAGAAGGGGTTGGGCAGCACCACCACCGGCTCACCCGCGCTGGGGTCGATCACCGTTTGCACAAAGGCAAACAAGGCCTCGCGCGAGCCGTTGACGGGCAGCACCTGCGTGGCTGCATCCACCTGCAGGCCGTAGCGGCGCTGCAGCCAATCGGCAAACGCCTGGCGCAGGCGCGGCTCGCCTGCGGTGGCGGGGTAGGCGGACAGCCCGCCCAGGCCATCGACCAGGGCCTGCTGGATGAATGCCGGGGTGGCGTGGCGTGGTTCGCCAATGCCCAGGCTGATGGGGCTGTGTGCGGGGGAGGGTGTGATGTCGGCAAACAACTGCCGCAGCCGCTCGAACGGGTAAGGCTGCAATCGCGAAAGCAGGGGATTCATGGGGCGTGATTATGGGTGATGCGGGCGCGGACCTTGCCAGGCAGAACCGGGGCTGGGGCTGTTCGCTCTTTTGTGATGTAAGTCATCTGAACGAAATCTGTCACACAATGCGCAACAAACGGGTGTGCAGGGGCAGGTCGTGCAGGTTTCTTCCCTTGACTTGCATTGCGTATTGCGCGCCAAATTCATATCCATAACGACAAGGTGACATCGGTGGAACAAACTCCATCCTATTTTCTGCGGCCAGGCTTGAAGCTCATGGGCTCCATGCGGCTTCCAGGGAAACTCTTGCTGCTGGGCCTGGGCGTGCTGGTGTTGGTGGTGGTTCTGGCCTTGATGGCCGTGTCGGGTGCGTCGGCCATGGCGGTGGGCGGGGTGCTGCTGGGCGGGGTGCTGGTGCTGGGCTATCTCATGCTGGCGCTTTACGTCAATCTGAGCGCAGGCTTGAGGGTATTGGCACAGTCCATGGATCGCTCTGCAAAGGGTGATTTGTCCGTGCGCCTGGCCGCACAGGGAAACGATGAAGTCGCTGAACTGATGCGTTTGCTCGACCGCATGGTGCAAACGCTCTCGGCCATGGTGGCCGACATTCGCAGCAACGCGGCGCTGGTGGCCCATGCGGGGCAAAGCCTGGGGCGCGACAGCCGCGCCCTGGCCGAGCGCACCGAGCAGCAAGCCGCCAACCTGGAGCAGACCGCCGCCAGCGTGGAGGAGCTTTCCGGTACGGTGCAAAGCAACCAGCACAGCGTGCACGCGGCCGATGAACGCGCCAGCCGCGTCAGCCGCGAGGCTGCCGAAGGCGCCCAGGCGATGCAACGGGCTGTGCAGTCGGTGCAGGGCATCCAGCAGGGTGCCCGGCGCATGAATGAAATCATCGGCGTGATCGACGGCATTGCCTTCCAGACCAACATCTTGGCGCTGAATGCGGCCGTGGAGGCAGCGCGTGCCGGTGAGCAGGGCCGGGGGTTTGCCGTGGTGGCATCCGAGGTGCGTATGCTGGCCGGGCGTTCGGCTGAAGCGGCACGTGAGATCCGCGCCCTCATCGGCACCACGGTCGAACAGGTGGAAACCAGTGCCGGGCTCATCGGCTCGGCGGGGCAGGGCATCAGCCAGATGAACGATGCCATCCGCTCGCTGGCAAACACCATGTCCGAAATCGCCACTTCCGCCGCCGAACAGAGCACTGGCCTGCAGGAAATCAGCACGGCGGTGGGCCAGCTTGACCAGATCACCCAGCAAAACGCACAGATGGTCGAATACACCGTCAGCCAGACAGAAGCCTTGCAAGACCGGGCTGGAACTTTGGCGCTTGCAGTCTCCTCCTTCCGGCTGCAACAGGGTACGGCAGATGAAGCGGTTGCCCTGGTCACGCAGGCTGCCCAATTGCACCGCCGGGTGGGGCGTGAGCAGTTCTTGCGCACCGTCACCGATCCGGCGCAGCCCTACCACGACCGGGACATGTACGTCTTCGCCCTTGACACGGCAGGTACCTACCTGGCCTTTGGCGGCAATCCCGCCAAGGTGGGCACGCGGGTGCAGGACATTCCGGGCATTGCCGGGGATCGCTTGGTGAGCGACATCTTCGCTCAGGCCGAGCGCGAACCCGGCTGGGTGGAATACGACATCCAGAACCCCACCACAGGCACAGTGCAGACCAAGATGTCCTTTGTTTGCCAGTTGGATGATTTGTACGTGGGCTGCGGCGTGTACAAGACCCTGGTCGGCAGGTAAGCGCGCTCTATCCGGGGGCGGTCTTGCGCAAGGCGCGGGCGCGTTCCAAAGCCTGCGCGATGGCAGCCTGGCGTGAATGGGGCTGTTGTGCCGCAGTGGCGGGATCCGGTGCCGCAATATGCGGCGCGGCGTCCGTTGGCGTTGTAGTGCTGGCGCCTGAAGCAGCTTCGGCACGGGCTTGGCGAGCAAGCCGTTGCTGGTGCTGCGCATAGCGCTGCCGCGCATGCTGGGCCTGCACTGCTGACCAGGCATCCCAGCCCGTGGCGCTACCGCTTGCATTGATGGAGGCGATGCAGTCCACCGGGCAGGCGGGAATGCATAGCCCGCAGCCGGTGCAATCCTGCGCCAGCACGGTGTGCATGAGTTTGTTGGCACCCACGATGGCATCGACCGGGCAGGCCTTGATGCACAGCGTGCAGCCTATGCACCAGTCTTCGTCGATAAGCACCACACTGCGCGGCTCTTGCGCGCCGCATGTGGCATCCAGCGCACACAAGGGTCGGCCTGTCAGCGCGGCAAGGCGCGCCACGCCCTGGGCTCCACCGGGTGGGCAGCGGTTGATGTTTGCCTCTCCCACCGCCATGGCCCGGGCGTACGCGGCGCAGTCTTCGTACCCGCAGCGTTGGCACTGTGTTTGCGGCAGTGCATCCAGCAGGCGTTGGAAAAGGATTTCAGAAGCAGCGGTGTCGGGCAAGGTGTTCAGGCAAATTTTGCTTTGCTGGGAGCTTTCTTGGCGGGCGCTTTCTTGACCGCAGTCGCCGCTTCGGCCAATGCTGCAGGTGCCTGGGCACCTGCCCAGCGTGTTGCGGGGGGGGGCGTAGCGGCATCCTTATTGTTCACCACGGCGCTCTGGGCCTTGGCTTTGCTGGCGCTGGGGGCCGCGGCTGCAGTCTTGGTTGGGGGCGGCTCCACGACTGTGGCCGGGGCGGCCGCTGCTGCCGAGGTGCTTGCCAGGGCCGCCTGGTGTTCACGGATAAAGCTTCGTACCTGCGGGTACACAAACTCGCGCCAGCGCCGTCCGCTGAAAATGCCGTAGTGGCCTGCTTCCTTCACTTCGATGTGGCGCTGTTCCTTGGAGGGCAACCCAGTGCACAGGCCATGCGCGGCGTGGGTCTGGCCCGCGCCGGAAATATCGTCCAACTCGCCCTCGATGGTGAGCAGCGCACCCTGGTGGATATCCTGCGGGCGTACGCGTTCGAGCTTGCCTTCTGGCGAGCGCACATCCCAGGTGCCATGCACGAGGCGGAATTCCTGGAACACGGTCTGGATGGTTTCCAGGTAGTAGTGCGCATCCATGTCGAGCACGGCGTTGTACTCGTCGTAGAACTTGCGGTGCGCCTCGGTGCTGCTGCCGTCGCCCTTGATCAGGTTCTTGAAGTAGTCGTAGTGGTTGACGGCGTGGCGGTCCGGGTTCATGGCCACAAAGCCTGCGTGCTGCAGGAAGCCTGGGTACACGCGGCGGCCCGCACCGGGGAAGTTCTCGGGCACGCGGTAGATCACGTTGTTCTCGAACCACTCGAAGCTGCGCTCGCTGGCCAGGTTGTTGACGGCGGTGGGCGATTTGCGGGCATCGATGGGGCCGCCCATCATGGTGAGCGACAGGGGCGTGGCTTCCCCTCGGCTGGCCATGAGCGACACCGCTGCAAGCACCGGCACCGTGGGCTGGCATACGCTGACCACATGGCAGTTGCCATAGGCTTTTTGCAGGTGGCGGATGAATTCCTGTACGTAGTTCACGTAGTCGTCGAGGTGGAAGTCGCCCTCGGACAGAGGCACCATGCGGGCGTTTTTCCAGTCGGTGATGTACACCTTGTGGTCGCCAAGCATGGACCGCACGGTTTCACGCAGCAGTGTGGCGTAGTGGCCTGAGAGCGGCGCCACGATCAGCACCACGGGCTGGCCCTTGAGTTTTTCCAGGGTTCTGGGGTCGTCGGAAAAGCGTTTGAAGCGGCGCAGTTCGCAAAAGGGCTTGTTGACTTCCACACGCTCGTGGATGGCGACGTCCACCCCATCGACAGGCACGGTCTTGATGCTGAATTCGGGCTTCTCGTAATCCTTGCCCAGGCGGTAAAGCAGGTCGTACGCTGCCGCAATGCGCTGGGCGAGAGGCGTTTTCTGCAGCGGCGACAAGGGGTTGCTGTAGAACTTGGAAGCCGCCATTGCGAAATCGGCAAAGGGCTCCATGAATGAGCGCTGGGTTTCGTAAATCTTGTAGAGCATGGAGCAATCCCAAAAATGTTGCAGTGCAATATAGCAGTATTTGCTTACGGTTGCATGCAGGGGTGACCTGTCCGGCCGTCCCGAGCCCCCGATGGGGGCTGGCTGCAGCGCTACCTGGATTCCTGAACGCGTGCCTGGGCCGCCACTTCGTGCGCAGGCAGGTGCTTGAGGCGGTGGTCGCTCCAGACCTGGCGCCAGCGCCGGGCGCCGGGCAGGCCGTGGCGCAGGCCCAGCATGTGGCGCGCAATGGGGTACCAGGGCGTGCCGTGCTGTGCGGCTTCGCGCTCCATGTAGTCCACCATGGCTTCTTCCACGGCTTCTACGCTCAGGTGGCGCTCGGGTGCGCCGAAGTAGAGGCTGTCCCAGCGCGCCAGCCACCATGGGTTGTGGTAAGCCTCGCGGCCCACCATCACGCCATCGACGTGCTGCAACTGCGCCTGCACGGCCTCGTCGGTGCGTATGCCGCCGTTGACGGCAATGGTCAGGTGCGGAAAGTCCTGCTTGAGCCGGTGCGCCACCTCGTAGCGCAACGGTGGGATATCGCGGTTTTCCTTGGGCGAGAGGCCTTGCAGCCAGGCATTGCGTGCATGCACGATAAAGACTTGGCAGCCCGCCTGCGCCACAGTGCCCACGAAGTCGCGCACAAAGGCGTAGCTCTCCTCCTGGTCGATGCCGATGCGGTGCTTCACCGTCACCGGCACCTGCACCGCATCCACCATGGCCTTCACGCAGTCGGCCACCAGGAGCGGCTCTTTCATGAGGCAGGCACCAAAGGCGCCGCGCTGCACGCGCTCGCTGGGGCAGCCGCAGTTCAGGTTGATTTCGTCATAACCCCATTGCTCCCCCAGGCGCGCACAGGCGGCCAGGTCTGCGGGCTCGCTGCCACCCAGTTGCAGGGCCAGCGGGTGCTCTTCGGCGGTGTAGCGCAGGTGGCGATCCACGTCGCCGTGCAACAGTGCGCCGGTGGTCACCATTTCGGTGTACAGCAGGGCGTGGCGGCTCAGCAGTCGGTGCAGGGTGCGGCAGTGGCGGTCTGTCCAGTCCAGCATCGGCGCAACGGACATGCGCCAGGGGCTGGTTGAGTGATTCGGGAGTAAATTTTCCAAGGGTCAATACAAAACGGGTAGAACCAAAAACGCCAATGAAGCCGCGCATTTTCTATGCTAGCGTGTGCGATATCCGCATTATTTTGCTTCAATGCTTGTGATCCTTGTGCCCGTCCGTAGTTGCGGCTTGCATATCCAGGCCGATGGCGGCTCAGTTGCGCCTAAGAACTTGTCCGTAAATTATTTGATGCCACGCAGCGCTCTTTTCGGGATGGGATGCAAGGCGCGGTGCGCAGCCCATAGCCCCGCAGGGCGAAGCATCGCAACGCCGCAGACCGCCCGAAAAGGGCACTGCCCTTCGGGTTGGGGCGCAATCGGG
>JACPUE010000013.1 GCA_016192425.1 Burkholderiales bacterium | reverse complement strand
GTGCGCGAGGATTTGCTGGGCCACGCCCTGCCCATCTGCCCCAGCGCGTTCAACTACCAGACGGTGGCCGAGAACCGCTCCATGTACAACACGCCGCCCACCTGGGGCATCTACATCGCGGGCCTGACCTTCCAGTGGCTCAAGCGCCAGCGCGAAGGCAGTCTCAGCGGCATTGCCGCCATGGAGCAGCGCAACATCGCCAAGGCGCAGATGCTGTACGACACCATCGACCAGTCCGCGTTTTACTTGAACAAAGTGGCTGCCCACTGCCGTTCGCGCATGAACGTACCCTTCTTCCTGCGTGACGAATCGCGCAACGATGCCTTTCTGGCCGGTGCCAAAGAGCGCGGCCTGCTGCAACTCAAGGGCCACAAGTCCGTGGGCGGCATGCGCGCCAGCATCTACAACGCCATGCCCATCGCAGGCGTGCAGGCGCTGGTGGACTACATGCGAGAATTCGAGCAGCGCCACGCCTGAGCCGCGCCCCACCCATGAACACCCCACAAGCCACCCCTGAACTGGCCAGCCTGCGCGTCCAGATCGACAACATCGACCAGCAACTGCTCACCCTGCTGAACCAGCGCGCCCTGGTGGCCGAGCGTGTCGGCGAGGTCAAGAAACGCGAAGGCACCCCCTTCTTCCGCCCCGACCGCGTGGCGCAGGTGATCGAAAAAATCACACGCGCCAACCCTGGGCCGCTCAAGAGCGCGCATGTCGCCGCCATCTGGCGCGAAATCATGTCCGCCTGCCTGGCGCTCGAATCGCCCCAGCGCGTGGCCGTGCTGGGGCCCGCGGGCACCTTCTGCGAGCAGGCCGCGATCGAGTATTTCGGCGGCGCCGCCGACATCGTCTATTGCGCCAACTTCGACGAAGTGTTCCACGCCACGGCCTCGGGCAGCGTGCAGTTCGGTGTGGTGGGCGTCGAGAACTCGGTCGAGGGCGTAGTCACGCGCTCGCTCGATCTGTTCCTGCACTCACCCACGCATGTGGTAGGCGAAGTGAGCCTGCTGGTGCGCCACAACCTGCTGCGCCAGACCAACTCGCTCGACGGCATCGAGGCCGTGCTGGCCCACCCGCAGGCCCTGGCGCAGTGCCAAGCCTGGCTGACCAAGCACCTGCCCCATGCCGAGCGCCGCCCCGTCTCCAGCAACGCCGAGGGCGCACGCCTGGCCGCCACCAACCCGGCCTGGGCTGCCTTGGCCAGCGAGCGCGCGGCCACGCAGTTCGGCCTGCACATCGTGGCCCACGCCATCCAGGACGAGGCCTACAACCGCACGCGTTTTGCCATCATCTGCCTGCCCCACACGCTGGCCATGCCTGCACCCACGGGCAAGGACTGCACGAGCCTGATCGTTTCGGTCCCCAACGAACCCGGCGCGGTGCACGACCTGCTGGTGCCGCTGAAGAAACACGGCGTCTCGATGACGCGCTTCGAGTCGCGCCCTGCACGCACGGGCCAGTGGGAATATTATTTCTACATCGACATCGACGGGCACCCCTCGCAGCCCCATGTGGCGGCGGCGCTGGAGGAACTGCGCTCGCTGTGCGCGTACTACAAGATGCTGGGTGCCTATCCGGTCACACCCTGACCCCTGCACCGCAACGCAACAAGGACACTGCATGTTTGAACAACTCGGGCTCATCGGATGCGGACTGATGGGCGGATCGTTTGCCCTGGCGCTCAAGCAGGCCGGGCTGGTGCAGCGCGTGGTGGGCTACAGCAAGTCCCCCTCCACCACCGACCGCGCACGCCAGTTGGGCGTGATCGACGTGGAGGCGCCCTCGGCCCTGCTGGCTGTGGCAGGTGCCGACATCGTGCTGCTGGCGGTACCGGTATCGGCCACCGAGGCCACGCTCAAGGCCATCCGCCACCTCGTCACGCCGCAAATGCTGATCATGGACGTGGGCTCCACCAAGGCCGACGTGGTACAGGCCGCCGAAAGTGCACTGCGCGAGAAAGTGGGCTCCTTCGTGCCCGCACACCCGATCACGGGACGTGAAGTCTCGGGCGTGGAACACGCCGAGGCCGGCCTCTACGACGGCCGCCAGGTCATCCTCACGCCCACCGAGCGCACGCTCACCGCACAGTTGCAGCGCGCGCAAGAGGTCTGGACGCAACTGGGCTGCCGCGTCACCAGCATGTCGCCCGAGTCGCACGACGCAGCTTTCGCCGCCGTGAGCCACCTGCCGCACCTGCTGGCATTCACGCTCATCAACAGCATCGCCGGGCAGGAGCAGGCCGATACCTACCTGTCGCTCGCCGGCCCGGGCTTCCGCGACTTCACGCGCATTGCCGCCAGCGATCCCAAGGTCTGGCGCGACATCCTGCTGTCCAACCGCGAAGAGCTGCTCAAGCAGACCGATATGTACAAGCAGGCGCTTGAGCGCCTCGAACACGCCATGCGCCAGGGCGACTCGCAGTCCATCGAGGACATGCTCACCTTCGCCAGCGAAACCCGCAAGCACTGGCGCATGGGCGCCCAGCGCGGCAAGAAGTAACCCCCGGAGTTCCCTGCGGCGCAGCCCCGGCCGGGCGGCGTCTTCAGCGAATCCCGCGCGGCGCATGCCCAAGGGCCGATGCGCCGCCTGCACCGGCCCCAGGGCCATGGACGAACGACACCGATGTACCGCACCGCCTTCCTCGATTTGCCGCCCCTTCAAGCTGTAGCGGGCCAAGTCCAGCTCCCTGGTTCCAAAAGCATCTCCAACCGCGTGCTGCTGCTGGCGGCGCTGAGCGCGGGCCGCACCACCGTGCACGACCTGCTGGCCTCGGACGACACCCGCGTGATGCTCGACGCGCTGCGCCAACTGGGCTGCACCGTCGAGGAAGACGGCGCGCAGGTGCACATCACCGGCCTGGGCGGCCGGGCGCCGCACTCACCTGCCAAGCTGTTCATGGGCAACGCAGGCACGGCCATACGCCCGCTGACGGCGGCGCTGGCGCTGCTGGGCGGCGAGTTCACCCTCTCAGGCGTTGCGCGCATGCACGAGCGCCCCATTGGCGACCTGGTCGATGCACTGCGCCAACTGGGTTGCCGGATCGACTACCTGGGCAACGACGGCTACCCGCCGCTGCGCATCGCCCAGGCGAGCGGTGTGCCACCCCTGCAGCTTGCCGCCCCCATCCGCGTGCGCGGCGACGTGTCCAGCCAGTTCCTCACCGCACTGCTGATGGCGCTGCCGTTGGCCAATGCACAGCAGGACGTGGTGATCGAGGTGGTGGGCGAGCTCATTTCCAAGCCCTACATCCACATCACCCTGCGCCTGCTGGAGCGCTTTGGCATTGCCGTGGTGCACGACCAGTGGCAGCGCTTCACCATTCCCGCAGGCAGCCGCTACCAGTCGCCCGGCGACATCCATGTGGAGGCGGACGCTTCGTCTGCTAGCTATTTCATAGCTGCTGGCGCAATAGCAGCGGGCGCAAGCGGCCAAAAAGGCATCAAAATTCTGGGGGTGGGGCTGGATTCGATCCAGGGCGACATCCGCTTTGTCGAAGCCGCGCAGGCCATGGGCGCACAGGTCACCAGCGGCCCCAACTGGCTGGAGGTGTCGCGCGGCGCCTGGCCGCTGCGCGCCATTGACCTGGACTGCAACCACATCCCCGACGCCGCCATGACCCTGGCCGTCATGGCCCTGTACGCCAACGGCACCACGGTGCTGCGCAACATCGCCAGCTGGCGCGTCAAGGAGACCGACCGCATTGCCGCCATGGCCATCGAACTGCGCAAGCTCGGCGCCACCGTGGACGAAGGGCCGGATTTCATCCGCGTGACGCCGCCCACCAGCCCTGCCCGCTGGAAGGCCGCCTCCATCCACACCTATGACGACCACCGCATCGCCATGTGCTTCTCGCTTGCCAGCTTCAACCCGGCGGGCCTGCCCGTGCGCATCGAAGACCCGCAGTGCGTGGCCAAAACCTTCCCAGACTACTTCGAGGCCCTGTTCTCGGTAGCCCAGGCGGCGCAGCAGCAGATTCCGGTGCTGTGCATCGACGGCCCCACCGCGTCGGGCAAGGGCACGGTGGCGGCAGAGGTGGCGCAACGCCTGGGCTATGGGTTTCTCGACTCGGGCGCCATGTACCGCATCACGGCCCTGGCCGCCACGCGCGCCGGGCTGGCCATCCACGCCGACCACGAAACCGCCATTGCAGCCATGGCGCGCCAGCTCCCGGTGCACTTTGCGGACGGCAAAGTCTGGCTGGGCAGTGATGACGTGACCGAAGCCATCCGCACCGAAGAAGCGGGCATGAACGCCTCGCGCGTTTCGGCCCTGCCTGCGGTGCGTGCCGCGCTGGTCGACCTGCAGCACAGCTTTCGCTGCCTGCCCGGCCTGGTGGCCGACGGGCGCGACATGGGCACCGTCATCTTCCCGGATGCGCCGCTCAAGGTCTTCCTCACCGCCAGCGTGGAATGCCGGGCGCAGCGGCGCCACAAGCAGTTGATTTCAAAGGGAATCGACACTACAATCGACAGCCTTCGCGCAGACCTCGAAGCGCGCGACGCGTGGGACATGTCCCGCAGCGTTGCGCCTTTGAAGCCCGCGCAGGACGCTCTGGTGCTGGAGAGCTCCCACCTCACGGTCGAAGAGGCTGTGGATCAGGTGCTCCTCTGGTGGCAAGAGCGCCAGCCCTTCGTGCCCCGCACGCAGGGCTGATAAAGCAGCAGGGCAGCAAGGCCTTGCAAGGGCCCACCCGGCCCCCATCGCGCAGCAGCGCATGGCTGGGTGGTTCACAACTTAACCCGCGGTAACACCCGCAAAACCACCGCAAGCAGCTATAAAAACGGTAGCAATGGTGCTGCCGGAATCCTGTTTGTGGCAAGGAAACACATGTCCGAATCTTTTGCCGCCCTTTTTGAAGAATCCCTCCAGCGTACCGAAATGCGCCCGGGCGAAGTCATCACCGCCGAAGTCGTGCGCGTGGAACACAACTTCGTCGTGGTCAACGCAGGCCTCAAGTCCGAAGCCTATGTGCCCATCGAGGAATTCAAGAACGATCAGGGCGAAGTCGAAGTCCAGGTGGGCGATTTCGTGTCCGTGGCCATCGGCTCCATCGAAAACGGCTACGGCGACACCATCCTGTCGCGCGACACCGCCAAGCGCCTGGCTTCGTGGATGAGCCTGGAAAAGGCCCTGGAATCCGGCGAATTCGTCACCGGCACCACCAGCGGCAAGGTCAAGGGCGGCCTGACCGTGCTGGTCAACGGCATCCGCGCCTTCCTGCCCGGCTCGCTGATCGATACGCGTCCGATCAAGGATCTGACGCCGTACGAAAACAAGACCATGGAATTCAAGGTCATCAAGCTCGACCGCAAGCGCAACAACGTGGTGCTGAGCCGCCGCGCCGTGGTGGAAGCCTCCATGGGCGAAGAGCGCGCCAAGCTGATGGAAACCCTGAAGGAAGGCTCCATCGTCCAGGGCGTGGTCAAGAACATCACCGAATACGGTGCCTTCGTGGACCTGGGCGGCATCGACGGCCTGCTGCACATCACCGACATGGCATGGCGCCGCGTGCGTCACCCCTCCGAGGTGGTCACCGCTGGCCAGGAAATCACGGCCAAGATCCTCAAGTTCGACACCGAAAAGAACCGCGTGTCCCTGGGCCTCAAGCAAATGGGCGACGACCCCTGGATGGGCGTCTCGCGCCGCTACCCCCAGAGCACCCGCCTGTTCGGCAAGATCACGAACATTGCCGACTACGGCGCATTCGTCGAACTCGAACCCGGCATCGAAGGCCTGGTGCACGTCTCCGAAATGGACTGGACCAACAAGAACATCGCTCCCGCCAAGCTGGTTTCGCTGGGCGATGAAGTCGAAGTCATGGTTCTGGAAATCGACGAAGACAAGCGCCGCATCAGCCTGGGCATGAAGCAGTGCCGTGCCAACCCCTGGCAAGAGTTCGCGCAGAACACCAAGCGCGGCGACAAGGTCAAGGGCCCCATCAAGTCGATCACCGACTTCGGCGTGTTCGTGGGCCTGGCTGCCGGCATCGACGGCCTGGTGCACCTGTCCGACCTGTCCTGGAACGAACCCGGCGAAGCCGCCGTGCGCAACTACAAGAAGGGCCAGGAAGTCGAGGCCGTGGTGCTGGCCGTGGACGTGGACCGCGAGCGCATCTCCCTGGGCATCAAGCAGCTCGACTCCGACCCCTTCACCACCTTCGCCACCGTCAACGACAAGGGCTCCGTGGTGACCGGCAAGGTCAAGACCGTGGACGCCAAGGGCGCCGAGATCGACCTGGGTGAAGACGTCATTGGCTACCTGCGCGCCAGCGAAATCTCGCGTGACCGCGTGGAAGACGCCCGCAACGTGCTCAAGGAAGGCGACGAAGTCACCGCCGTGGTGACCAACGTGGACCGCAAGACCCGCAACATCCAGCTTTCGATCAAGGCCAAGGACGCCGCCGACCAGCAAGAAGCCATGGCTTCGCTGTCGCAGCAATCGGCCCGCGAAAGCGCTGGCACCACCAGCCTGGGCGCCCTGCTGCGCGCCAAGCTGGACAACTCGGACAAATAAGGCACAAGGCGACGCCGAAGTTCAGCGTCGCCCCAAGCCCCTTGTTCCATCACGGGCCGGGTAGGTGCACAATGTGCCCTCCCGGCTTTTTCTTGCCTTTTTCTTCGTCCCATGACCCGATCCGACCTCGTTGAAGCCCTTGCCGCACGGTTCAGCCACCTCACGCAGCGCGACGCGGAATACGCCGTCAAGATCTTGCTCGACGCCATCGGCCAGGCCATGGTGCAAGGCCACCGCATCGAAGTGCGGGGCTTTGGCAGCTTCTCGGTCAGCCACCGCCCGCCGCGCATGGGGCGCAACCCGCGCAGCGGTGAATCCGTGGCCATTCCGGCCACACGTGTGCCCCACTTCAAGCCCGGCAAGGCCCTGCGCGAGGCCGTGGACCAGCGCACCACGGAACTGGAAAACGGGCCTGCAAGCGCACCGCGCTGAGGTTTTTACACCGCCACGGGGGAGATCCATGAAATACTTGCTGTGGCTGCTCAAGGCAGCCATTTTTTTCACCCTGTTTGCCTTCGCCCTCAACAACCAGCAGGACGCCACCGTGCACTTCTTCTTTGGCACGCAGTGGCACGCGCCCCTGGTGCTGGTGGTGCTGGCCGCTTTTGCCACCGGACTGACAGCCGGCGTGCTGGGCATGGTGCCGCGCTGGTGGAAACACCGCGCCGCTGCCCGCCAGGCGCAGGAGCAGCTGAACCTGCGCGAGCGCCAGCCCCCGACGCCCCCCCAGCCCGCCCCCACCAACGACAGCACACCGCCCCATGGAATCTGACTACGTCTGGCTCTTGCTGGGCCTGCCCGTGGCCTTTGTGCTGGGCTGGGCCGCATCGCGCATCGACCTGCGCCAGCTGCGCGCCGAAAACCGCAGCGTACCCAAGGCCTACTTCAAGGGGCTGAACTTCCTGCTCAACGAGCAGCAGGACCAGGCCATCGACGCCTTCATCGAGGCCGTGCAGAACGACCCCGACACCTCCGAACTGCACTTTGCCCTGGGCAACCTGTTCCGCCGCCGGGGCGAGTACGACCGTGCCGTGCGCGTGCACGAACACCTGCTGCAGCGCGGCGACCTCAGTCCCAAGGACCGCGACCGCGCCCAGCACGCGCTGGCGCTGGACTTCCTCAAGGCGGGCCTGCTCGACCGCGCCGAACAAGCCCTGGCGCGGCTGGAAGGCACCGACTTCGAGCAGCCCGCACGCCTGGCCCTGCTGGCCATCTACGAGCGCTCCCGCGACTGGCCGCAAGCCGCCGCCATGGCGCGCAAGATGCACGGCAGCCAGGGCGACTTCAGTGCGCGCCAGGCCCATTACCTGTGCGAGCAGGCCAGCGAGCAGCTGGCCCGGCAGGACGCTGCCGCTGCCCTGGACCTGCTGGCCCAGGCCCAGGCCATTGCCCCCCAGGCCGCCCGCCCGCGCGTGGAGCAGGCGCGCCTGCACATGCAGCAAGGCCGGTGCGACGCCGCCTTTGCCACGCTGCGCACACTGGCCAGCGAGGCCCCCATGGCCCTGCCCCTGGCCGCTGCGCTGTGGGCCGATGCCGCGCGCCGCTGCGGCAAGGTGGACCAGGCCCTCACGCTGCTGGAGCAGCACTACGCCCAGGCACCCTCGCTGGACGTGCTTGACGCCATCGTCAGCCTCAGCCAGGGCACGCAAGCCGCCCCCAACGCACAGGCCGGGCGCGACTGGTACCTGCGCCACCTGCAGGCCGAACCTTCTCTCGTGGCCGCCGCCAAATGGCTGGCAGGCGAGCGGCTGGAACACGAAGAACACCACCGCGCCGTGCAACGCGCGCTGGACCACGCCACCCTGCCCCTCACGCGCTACCGCTGCGCGGCCTGCGGCTTCGAGGCACGCCAGCACTTCTGGCAATGCCCAGGCTGCCAGTCCTGGGACAGCTACCCGGCCCGGCGCATCGAAGAACTCTAGCCGCACCTGCCTGCCGGCAGCGGCGACACCTGCACTGCACGCCGGGAACGGTTCCTTTTGTCCGACAGGAAATCTGGGCAATGGCCTGGATGCCATTGACTTTCCGCCCGCCTGGACGTGCTCCCATCGGCTGCTGAACGCGGGCTGAACGTTGACTCACGTCATCTGCTGATCCCATCAACCCTCATAAAATTCTTGTTGCAAATGCGAATCTAAATGCAAATGCTTACCAAGAAAGGAAATTGATAATGATCCATCGCAGTATTGCGATCGCACTGCTATTGGCGGCGGGTGTTGTGCATGCAGCAACGCACGAAGTCAAAATGCTCGACAAGGGTGAAGACGGGGCCATGGTCTTCGAACCCTCTGCACTGAAAATTGCCCCTGGCGACACCGTGAAGTTCGTCGCCATGGACAAGCTGCACAACGCAGAACTGATCGCCGGCATGCACCCAGAGGGGGCAGAAAGTTTCGCCGGGAAAATGAACCAGGACATCGAAGTCACCTTCAAGAAAGAAGGGCTGTACGGCATCAAGTGCCTGCCGCACTTCGCCATGGGCATGGTTGCCACCATCAAGGTAGGCAAGGCTGCTCCCAATGCAGACAGCTTTTTGAGCGGGCGTATTCCGCCCCAGGCAAAGGCCCGCTTTCAGGCCCAGATCGCCAAGCTCAAGTAAGTCCCTCCCAACCTCCCGGGCAACGCTCCAGGCACCGCGCCGCGCTGTACTCGCTGCAAGCCGCTCGTCAACGGGCTGATCGCCAATCCGAGCAGCCATATTGCCTAGCCAGCAGGTGTTTCCGCCGACCCATGTCCCATGCGCAGGCCGCAGGGAAGCCCTTGCCCATTCGCCTTTTTTGAAGAGACCAATGCCATGAATGAAGAAATGAACTCCGGGCTGGAAAACTCCAGCCGCCGCAATGTCCTGCGCGGATCCATGCTGGCCAGCGCTGCGGCAATCGTCAGCGCTGTTCCCAACGCTGCCATCTCCAACCCTGCCACGGCCAGCGCGCCTGCAGCGGCGCCTGCGCACGAAGACACTGAAAAGGTGAAGCCCGCATCCAATGCAAAACCGGCCAACCTGTCGGGCTACACGCGTGTGAAGCAGACCCTGGTCACCCCCCCGTTTGCGCCAAAGCACGACCAGGTTGCCAAGGGCGGCCCCAAGATCGTCGAAGTCCTCATGGAAACCAAGGAGGTGCTGCTGACGGTAGATGAAAGCACTGGCGCCCAGATCTGGGCGCTGACCTACAACGGTTCCGTTCCAGGACCGCTGATCGTTGCCCATGAAGGCGACATGATCGAGCTGACGCTGCGCAACCCCAGCAGCAGCATCATGGAGCACAACATCGACTTCCACGCCTCCACTGGCGCGCTGGGCGGCGGAGGCTTGACGCACGTTTATCCCGGCGAAGAAGTGGTGCTGCGCTGGAAAGCCAATAAGGCCGGTGTGTTCACCTACCACTGCGCACCCGGCGGCGAGATGATTCCCTACCATGTCTGCCATGGCATGAACGGTGCGGTGCTGATCCTCCCGCGCAAGGGCCTGACCGATGGCAAGGGCAAGCCCTTGCGCTACGACAGCATTGCCTATTTCGGCGAACAGGACTTCTACCTTCCCAAGGACAAGAACGGCAAGTACAAGTCCTATGCCAAGGCAGGCGAAGACTACGCCGATTCGATGGAAGCCATGCGCACCCTGACACCGACACACTCGGTTTTCAATGGCTCCGTTGGCGCACTGACAGGCAAGAACGCCCTCAAGGCGAAGGTGGGGCAAACGGTGCTGATGATCCACAACCAGGCCAACCGCGATTCCCGTCCGCACCTGATCGGCGGCCACGCCGACTACGCCTGGGAAACCGGCAAGTTTGGCGACGCGCCCTTCACCAACATGGAGACCTGGTTCATCCGTGGCGGCAGCGCGGGTGCCGCGCTCTACACCTTCCGCCAGCCTGGCGTCTATGCCTATGTGAACCACAACCTCATCGAGGCCGCTTTGCTGGGTGCAACAGCCCACTTCGTGGTGGAGGGCCAGTGGGACAACAACCTGATGGAACAGGTGGTGGCGCCCCGCCCCTTCAAGGGTTGAGGGTTGCCGCGTGACCGCAGTCCAAACCCTTGCACCGAAAGCCCTGGGCATCGCGGTTGCGGCTGCGGCCATCGTGCTGGGCGGCATTGCCGCTTGGCGCAGCGGCCCCGATCTGGCCTATGCACCCTTGATGGCAGAAAAAGCCGTTGTGCTCCAGGACGGAAAAAAGATCTATGTGCAGAAATACGAAGTCACCGTAGACCAGTGGATGCGCTGCCATAGGGACGGTGCATGCGCGCTGGCCATCACGCTCGGCGCAGGCGAACCGGCCGACTCGACGCCTGCCACAGGCTTGAGCTTCAGGGACGTCAGCCAGTACCTGGCCTGGATCAACGCCAAAACCGGGCATCCCTTCCGCCTGCCGAGCAAGACCGAGTGGCGAACCATGGCCTTGGAAGTTCTGCCGCCCAAGCCAGACCCGATCTTCACCGACCCTTCCTTGACCTGGGCCTCCACCTATTTGATGGGAGACGCCCCGCCCCGCAGCCTGCGCACCAGCGGCAGCTTCGCCACCACGCGCGAGGGGGTGGCGGATCTCAATGGCAGCGTATGGGAGTGGACTTCCGACTGTTACAACAACAACGAAAACCCTGACCAATGCGCTGCCTTCTACGTCATGGGAGAGCACGAAGCAGTCATCCCCTTCATGGTGGGTGATCCGGCCAACGGCGGCTGCGCGGCTGGCGCTCCGCCAGCACATCTGGGGATGCGGCTCGTCACGGATCTGCCACTTCCCAGCCCTTGAGCCCTGGCCCGCGTGCCCTTGGCCCTCTGAACCGGCGCGGTTTTCATCAACAATGCGGTCGGAAACCACCACCCGATATCGAAAGGAAAACCATGCTGAAAAAACTCCTCGTGCTGCTGTCCCTGTGCTGCGCCGCGCTGGCCTATGCCGCTGTCGATGTGAACCAGGCCAGCGAGGCCGAACTCGACGGCATCAAGGGCATCGGCCCGGCCATGTCGGCCCGCATCCTGCAAGAACGCCAGAAGGCCCCGTTCAAGGACTGGGCCGACCTGATCGAGCGTGTGCGGGGCGTGGGCGAAGGCAGCGCGGCCAGGCTCTCGGCCGAGGGCCTGCGCGTCAACGGCCACAGCTTCAAGAAGGCCAAGTCCCCACGCAAGCAGCGCAAGGCCCAGGAGCCTGCACCTGCCCAGGGCGCGCAACCACCGGCGGCTTCGGCCAGCGCAGCGCAGTAACCCACCGGCGTTTGCTATATTTTTGATAGCTGCTAGCGCTTATTTGGCAAGCGATAGAAGCTAATTCTTTATATAAACCGTTCACCAGCACCACTGCTTCAGGTGCTGCCGAACCCGCCGCCACCGGGGGTGTGGATCTCGAACACATCGCCTGCGCCCATCTCCACCTGGGCAATGTGGCCCAGCTTCTGCACCGAGCCATCGGCACGCAGCACGCGGTTGATGCCCGGCTGGCCGCTGCGGCCCCCGGCCATGCCAAAGCCCCCCTCGCGGCGGCCGTTGGACAAAATGCTGGCCGTCATCGGCTCCAGAAAACGGATGCGGCGCACGCCGCCGTCGCCCCCGCGCCAGCGCCCTGCCCCGCCCGATGCCTGGCGCAGCGCGTAGCTTTCCAGCCGCACCGGAAAGCGCCACTCCAGCACCTCGGGGTCGGTCAGGCGCGAGTTGGTCATGTGCGTCTGCACCACGCTGGTTCCGGCAAAGCCGCCCACCAGCGCGCCCTGCGCGTCGAACTCGCCCCCGGCACCGCTGCCGCCGGCGATGGTTTCGTAGTACTGGTAGCGCTCGTTGCCGAAGGTGAAGTTGTTCATGGTGGGCTGGCTGCCCGCCATCACGCCCAGGGCACCGAACAGTGCATTGGTGACGGCGGTGGAGGTCTCCACATTGCCCGCCACCACAGCCGCCGGGTGGCGCGGGTTGAGCAGCGAGCCTTCGGGGATGTGCACGCGCAGCGGCTGGAGGCAGCCCGCGTTGAGCGGGATGTCGTCGTCCACCAGACAGCGGAACACGTACAGCACCGCCGCCATGCACACGGCGCGCGGTGCGTTGAAGTTGTTGTCGTCCTGCTGCGCACTGGTGCCGGCAAAGTCGATGTCGGCACTGCGGTCTTCGGGGTGCAGGCGCACGGCCACGCTGATGCGCGCGCCGTTGTCCATCTCCAGATCAAAGCGGCCGTCGCGCACACGCGCCGCCAGGCGTGCGATGGCGCGGCGCACGGCTTCCTCGGCATTGTCCTGCACATGGCACATGTAGGCCTGCACGGTGGCCAGGCCGAACTCCTGCACCATGCGGCGCAGTTCCTGGGCGCCTTTCTCGTTGGCAGCGATCTGGGCGCGCAGGTCGGCCAGGTTCTGTTGCGGGTTGCGGCTGGGGTGGGGGCCGGATTTCAGCAGGGCCAGCATCTCTGCATCGCGCAGCACACCGCCTTCGACCAGGCGGAAGTTGTCGATGCGCACGCCCTCCTCGTCGATATGCCTGGAGAACGGCGGCATGGAGCCCGGCGTGGTGCCGCCCACGTCGGCGTGGTGGCCACGGCTGCCGACATAGAAGTGGGGGGCGCCCGCGTCTCCCTCGTCCAGATACACCGGCGTGATCACCGTGATGTCGGGCAGGTGCGTGCCGCCCTGGTAGGGGTCGTTGAGCACGTACACATCGCCTGGCCGCATGCAGCCAGCGTTGCGCGCCATCACGGTCTGGATGCTTTCGCCCATGCTGCCCAGGTGCACGGGCATGTGGGGCGCGTTGGCGATGAGTCGGCCCTGCGCGTCGAACAGGGCGCAGCTGAAGTCCAGCCGCTCCTTGATGTTGACCGAGTGCGCCGTGTTCTGCAGTTGCAGGCCCATTTGCTCGGCAATGTTCATGAAGCGGTGGTTGAAGACCTCCAGCAGCACCGGGTCGGCGTGGGTGCCTGCAGCCTGCCGGGCGGGGCGCGGTACGCGGCGCTGCAGCAGCAGGTGGTTCAGTTCCGTCACGCGGGCCTGCCAGCCGGGCTCCACCACCGTGGTGGCGTTGCGTTCGGCCACGATGGCCGGGCCGTCCAGCGCATCGCCGGGGCGCAAGTTGTCGCGCTGGTACAGGGCGGCGGCTTGCCATGCAGGCTGGCCGTCGGTGCCGGTGGTGAACATGCGCACCGTGGCGCGCTGCGGCGCCTGGCGCGGCGGATGCAGCGCCGCAGGGGCTTGCGCGGGGCGCTCGCCAGGGCTCACGGCCTCGACCGACACGGCTTCCACCACCAAACTGCGGTGCTGCATCAAAAAGGCGTAGCGCTGGCGGTAGGCCGCTTCGAAGGCGGCGTGGACTGCGGCCACGGCTGCGGCGCCATCGCGCAGCAGGTCGGCCGGGGCATCGACGACCAGCGCGGTGTCCGAGCCCTCGTAGCGCACATGCACGCGGCGCAGCACGTGCACGGCGCCCTGCCCGCCTTGCTGCTGGGCCAGTTCGGCCTGCGCGGCGTCGGCCAGGGCCTGCAGCGCCGCATGCACGGCGGGCAAGGACTGTGCCGCCAGCGGCAGTTCCACGGCCTGTTCGCGCAGCAGGCTTTGGTCCGCCAGGCCCATGCCGTAGGCCGAGAGCACGCCCGCCAAGGGGTGCACCAGCACCTGCGACATGCCCAGTGCGTCGGCCACCAGGCAGGCATGCTGGCCGCCCGCGCCGCCAAAGCACTGCAGGGTGTAGCGCGTGATGTCGTAGCCACGGGCCACGCTGACCTTCTGGATGGCGCCCGCCATCTGCTGCACGGCAATCTGGATGCAGCCGTGGGCCGTGTGCTCGGGCGACAGGCCGGCCTGCGCTGCCAGCGCGCCCATGTGCTGCTGCACGGCCTGTGCATCCAGCGCTTCGTCGGCCCCGGGGCCAAACATCTGCGGAAAGTACGCGGGCTGGAGCTTACCCAGCAGCAGGTTGGCATCGGTGACCGTGAGTGGGCCGCCACGCCCGTAGCAGGCCGGGCCGGGCTGGGCGCCCGCACTGTGCGGCCCCACGCGCAGCCGTGCACCGTCAAAAGCGAGCAGGGAGCCGCCCCCGGCGGCCACGGTGTGGATGGCCATCATGGGCGAGCGCATGCGCACACCAGCCACCTGGGTCTCGAATTCGCGCTCGAAGCCGCCCGCGTAGTGGCTCACGTCGGTGCTGGTGCCGCCCATGTCAAAGCCGATGACGCGCGCGTGCCCGGCCTGCTCTGCCGTGCGCGCCATGCCCACGATACCGCCCGCCGGGCCGGACAGCACGGCGTCCTTGCCCTGGAAGCAATGGGCATCGGCCAGCCCACCCGAGGACTGCATGAACAGCAGGCGCACCCCTGGCATGTCTGCGGCCACCTGCTCCACATAGCGGCGCAGGATGGGCGAGAGATAGGCATCGACCACGGTGGTATCGCCCCGGCTGACGAACTTCATCAGCGGGCTGGTGGCATGCGAGGTGCTCACCTGCGTGAAGCCTGCCGCACGCGCCAGTCGCGCCGCGGCCTGCTCGTGCTGGGCGAAGCGGTAGCCGTGCATGAAAACGATGGCCACGCTGCGCAGGCCCGCGTCGTAGGCGGCCCACAGACGTTCTTTCAGGTGCTCTTCGTCCAGCGGCTCCACCACCTCACCGCGTGCGCCCAGGCGCTCCTGCGCTTCGATCACCCGCGCGTACAGCAATTCGGGCAGCACGATGTGGCGGTCGAACAGCCGGGGGCGGTTCTGGTAGGCAATGCGCAGGGCATCGCGAAAGCCGCGCGTGGTGACCAGCAGCGTGGGTTCGCCCTTGCGTTCGAGCAAGGCGTTGGTGGCCACGGTGGTGCCCATCTTCACGCACTCCACCAGGGCGGCGGTGATGGGGGCATCGGGCGCCAGGCCCAGCAAATGGCGCATGCCCGCCACGGCGGCATCGCGGTAGTGGCCGGGGTTCTCGGACAGCAGCTTGTGCGTGACCAGGCTGCCATCGGGCCGCCGCCCCACGATGTCGGTGAAGGTGCCGCCCCGGTCGATCCAGAACTGCCAGCGGGATGCGGGGGGCTGAGTTTCCATGGACATTGTTTGCTATATTTTTTGTAGCTTCTTACGCACACCAAATGGGCGCTGGAGGCTATTTTCATGCAAAAGCAGAAAGTGCCGTGCGCCGCCGTGGACAATAGCGCCATGCTGAACGTTCTGTCCATCTGCATTGGCGCCAGCCTGGGAGCCTTAGCGCGCTGGCGCCTGGGGCTGTGGTTGTCCACGCCGGGCAGCCTGCTGCCCTGGGGCACGCTGGCGGCCAATCTGGTGGGCGGCTACCTCATTGGCGTGTGCGTGGCGGTGTTCCAGGCCCTGCCGCACCTGGACCCGGCCTGGCGCCTGGCGCTGGTCACGGGCTTTCTGGGGGCGCTGACCACGTTCTCCAGCTTCTCGGCCGAGGTGGTGGGCATGCTGCAGCAGCAGCGCTACCTGCTGGCCTGCACCACGGTGAGCCTGCACCTGGCGGGTTCGCTGCTGATGACGGTGCTGGGCCTGCACAGCGCTGCGTGGGCGCTGTCGGCGGCGAGTCGTTGATCTGCTGAAGACCCTGCGGCGCTCAAGCCCAGCGCAGTTGCAGCGGCAGGCGGGCAAAGCCAATGGCCGGGTAATGCGCAGGCTCTGGCGCCTGCGCTGCCGGGGCCAGTTGAGACACCGCCGCCAGCAAGGCGCGCAGCGCGACACCCAGCTCCATGCGCGAGAGCGGCGCGCCGGGGCACACGTGGATGCCTGCGCCGTACAGCAGGTTGTCTTGCGGGTTGCGGCCCCAGCGGAATTCGCCAGGCGCTTCGAAAACGCGCGGATCACGGTTGGCCGATGTCCAGTGCAGGGTGATGCGCCCGCCAGCCGGAATCTGCCGCCCCGCCACCTCCACCGGGCAGGTGGCCACACGCCGGTTGGTCACCAGCGGGCCGTGCAGGCGCAGGATTTCGTCGATGGCCTCGGGCTGCCGGGCGGGCTCGGCGCGCAGGGTAGCCTGCAGGTCTGCATGCTGGGCCAGCCACTGGGCCAGGATGCCCACGGCAGCGGCGATGGTGCCGATCTCGCCCACCGTCCAGTTGCGCAGGATGCTGGCAATGGCATCGGCCCCCAGAGGCTGGCCCTGCACCGTGGCGTGCATGAGCGAGGCCGTCACGTCCTGCTGTGGCCCGGCGCCGCTGGCGCGGCGCTCGTCCAGCATGCGCGCCACAATGCCCTCGAACTGCGCCGCCAGCGCATCGAGCGCGGGCCGATCCTGCGCCAGCGTGGCCTCATGGCTGCGCGCAGTCCAGTCGGTCAGCTCGGACTCCAGATCCATCGGCCAGCCCAGAAACGCGCACTGGATGCGCACCGCAAACGGCAGCGCATAGGCGGCCACCACATCGACCTCCTGCTGCCCGCGCAGCGCCTGCAACAGCTCTGCCGCAATGCGCTCGCATGTGGGGCGAAAGGCGCCCACCCGCTCCTGCGTGAAGTAGGGTTCGATCAGCGTGCGGTATACCGTGTGCTCTGGTGGATCCATGCCATTGGGCACCGCCACATGGCGCGACACCACGCTGCTGAAACGCTCATGGTCTTGCAGGATGCGCAGCACATCGGCATGGCCCAGCACGGACCAGTGCAGCATCTCGCTGTAGGCCGCGCCGTGCTGGTCGCGCAGGTGGTCGTAGGCGGCGATCTGGTCTTGCTGGACGGCGTCGCTGCGGGGGTTCCAATCGGGGGGGAGGCTTGCGGTCATGGTGCGGGTGGGGGCTGCATTGGGGCACATACATTCAGTGACAAAGTATGACCCAATTCACATGGCTGCCGCTCACTGCCCCTGCAATCCAGTGAGGGATTGGGCAGAGCAAGGCATCCGCCACTATTTGCTATATCTTTAATAGCACTTCGCGCGCTTTGGAAAAGCGTTGCACGGCATTTTTTGCCTAGAATGCCAGAACCACCAACAACCAGACCGCAGTGCCGCAAGACCGCCCCATTTGCAGCCCCACAGGAAACACAGAGTCCCACCATGGAAGCCACTACCCAACTCAATGAACGCCGCCTGGCCGATGCCTGGGAAGAGCTGCACGCCCACGCCAACAACGGCAACCCCTTGCTGGCCGATTCCAACCGCATGGCCTTTGCCGACCCGGAGTTTCTGTTTCGGCGCGAGACACGCGGCATCCGCTTCCAGCTGGAACTGCTCAAGCCCGACCTGGGCCAGAGCGCCCAGGGCATTGAAAACACCATCGTCGTCTATGGCAGTGCACGCTTTCTGCCCCTGGAGGATGCCACCGCAGCCCTGGCCGCCGCCCAGGCCAGCGGCGACGCAGAGAACGTACGCCTGGCCGAACGCACCGTGCGCAACGCCCGCTACTACGACCATGCACGCCAGTTTGCCCGCCTGGTGGCACGCTACAGCAACGCCCAGGATCCTGCCAACCGCATCCACATCTGCACCGGCGGCGGCCCCGGCATCATGGAGGCGGCCAACCGTGGCGCGCACGATGAAGGCGCACCCAACATCGGCCTGAACATCACCCTGCCGCGCGAGCAAAGCGGCAACCGCTTCATCACCCCCACGCTGAGCTACAAGTTCCACTACTTCGCACTGCGCAAAATGCACTTCATGATGCGCGCCAAGGCGCTGGTGGCGTTTCCAGGTGGCTTTGGCACGCTGGACGAACTGTTCGAAGTGCTCACCCTTGTGCAAACAGGCAAGACCAAGCCGGTGCCGGTCATTCTGTTTGGCACCGATTTCTGGACACGGTTGATCGATTTTGATTTCCTGGTGGAACAAGGCACCATTTCTGCCGAAGACCTGCGCCTGTTCCACCGCACCGACGACCCACAAGAGGCCTGGGATCGGATTCGGGAGTTTTACCAGCTCTGATTCAGCGAATGGGTGTTGCCGGGCTAGTCACGATTGGTGCGAAGGGAATGAAGGGTATAAGGGGACGGATCGGGCGGATAGGCACAATTGGCGTGGTTGGCGCAATTGGCGTAGTGGGAGCTCCGGGTTGCCTCCCTCCACCCGGATTGGTCGGCACCACAGGAGCACCCGGCGTGGTGGGATTCGTCGGTTGCCTACCGCCACCAGGATCGGAGGGAATTTCAGGATCACGCGGCACCGTTGGGTTCGGCTGCTGCGGCGTAGCAGGTGGTGAACTGGTTTCCAGCAGCACTGCACCATAGCCGCCATCGGGAAGCACTTGCTCCCCCGCTTGCAAAGACTCCCGCTGCAGCGGCAAGGGCAATAACGCACGGGTATGGGTGTACACCGGCAACTGCTGTGCAGAAGGAACCCGCACCGCCTCACGCGGTTTGACTTCCACGCACCCCGCCTCGGTGCACACCTCGATGGTGTTGTGCTCACCCGAGACCTCCACTTCACCCTCACCATTCATGAACACCTTGAAGGCGGTGCCGCGAATCCCCACCACCGCAGTCGGCGTAATCACACGGTAGTGCTGCGGGTTGCGCTGACCGATCTTGCCGGTCACCGCTCGCAAGGCACCTTGCACAAATCGCACAGCAAAGCGATCTTCGCTGCCGCCCGCTTGTGCGCTATCGCTGTAAGTGCTGATGGATATTTGCGATTGGGGGTACAGCGCCATGATGCCGCCATCGGTGAAGCGGATTTGCGCCTGCCCGGTGGGCCCGCTGCGCAGCACATCACCCTCCTCGACCCCTGTACCCTTGACTACGCCCTGGGAATGGCCGCCGCGATCGAGCTGCACCTGTCCCGCCACAAACTGCACCTGCCCAGCCGCTGCGGCCAGGGCGCTGGTTCCCCACAGGCCCAGCCCAGCGCCCAGCGTCAAGGCAGCAAAGGCCCGGGGTATCAGTCGATCATCGGCGCTCATGTCGTTTCTCCCGTCAGGGTGGAATGCTGTGCCCGCATCCGGTCAGAACTCCCGGCGCAAGGAGATGGAAACTTGCCTGCGCTGGTAGGTGAAGATGGGCACGGTGGAGTCCACGTCAGTCCACTCCACCTGGGGCGTGACGCGCCAGCCCGGTGCCGGCACCCACGACAGCCCCAGAGCCAGCCGCCATTGCACATCTTTACGCAGAAGGGTGAAGAACGGATCTACGGCCCCAAAACGCCGCCGCTCGGCATCCACACTGGCAAACACCGCCCAATGCGGGTTCAGCATCCACTGCCCCCCCAGCCGCGCTCCCACCAGCCGGTGACCCAGATCATCCACACCATCGCGGCGCGGTGATTCTTCGCCCGCGTGCACTCCCAGATACACGATGCTGCCGTTGCGCAATACCAATGCATGGCTCAGGCCGCCCACGGTGCGGCGCACATCGCGCAGGCGCTGGCCGGGGTAGCGCATGTCGAGCGATTGCACAAACACGCCCCACTGGTGCAGGCCATCCATGCGGTAGATCCATTCCCCCTGCAAGCCTGCGCTGCCGCGCACCTGGTGGCCATCACGCGCCTCGTGCACGCCGCGTGCGGTCAGCATCCATTCGTGCCGGTTGGAGCGCCAGGCCACACCCAGATGGCCATCGGCCTCGCTGGGCTCCAGGGACTGGGCCGAAGTGCTGTGGTGGCGTGTTGCCAGGTACCCGCCGCCGACCACAGACCATTGCGGTGTCAAGTGATAGCGGCCACGCAAGGTCAGCCCCAGGGCCGCATAGGCAGAAAAGCGCTCCCAGGCGCCCGGATCCACGGTCCATGCCGGAACGCCAGGAATTTGCGTCGCGCCCACACCGCGATCAAGCCCGGCGTTGATGTTGGAATCGTGCCCCAGCCCCAAATCGATGCTGCCATGCCAGGAAGAACGCCCGCCATGGCCTGGACGGTCGTAGGAGTAAAGGTGCTGGTCGATGCTGCGTGCTGCATCCACGGCCATGCTGCGTTGGCGTACCGCCTCGGGCAAAGCCTGCAGGCCATGCACATCGCCCAGGCTTTGCAGCAGCCGCGCCTGCGCGTCCTGTGCCGACCGGTTGTTGGGCTGAACCTGCAACACACGCTCCCATGCCAGCAGCGCACGGGTGTAGAGCCCTGCGGCTTCCGCCGCAACGGCCAGAGCCTGGTCAAATGCCGGATCACCTGCGTGTTCCGCCTCTTGCGCATCGAACAGCGCGAAGGCCTCTTGTGCTGCACCCTGCTGTTGCAAGGCACGGACTTGGCCGGACAGCACATCGGCCAGCGCAAGACCTGCTGCCGTCAGCCCCAGCCCCCCCAGCACTGCGGCACGCAACCCGCGCGGCAGGCGGTTTTCCCACATGGTTTGCCTCATGCGTTCCCCTTTCGCAAGGACATCGCCAATCTACACCGATTGGGCCCCATCGTGCAAAACTCTCACGCCGCGTTGCGCAACGGGTTTACCCGCTTTCCGTGTCACTGCGCACGGACAAGGGCATTTCTGCCTGCTCTTTGGCGCTCTCCACCAAGGCCGCCGGCAAGGCCTTGGTCGGTTTGACCCCCAGTTCGCGCAGCATCTCGGCCTGGCGGATCACGTTGCCGCGGTTCTGGCTCAGTTTTTTGTGGGCGTTGGTGTAGGCGTCCTGTGCCTGGGTGAGGTTCTTGCCCACCCGCTCCAGGTCTTCGACAAAGCCCACGAGGCGGTCGTAAAGCTCGGCGCCGCGCTGGGCAATTTCCTGCGCGTTGCGGCTCTGCGCCTCCTGGCGCCAAAGGTGGGCCACGGTGCGCACTACGAACAGCAGCGTGGATGGGCTCACGAGCAGCACGTTCTTGTTCCAGGCGTCGCTGTAGAGCTGGCTGTCGGACGTGACGGCAAGCATGAACGCAGGTTCGATAGGCACGAACATGAGCACGAAATCAAGCGACTGCAAGCCGTGCAGTTGCTGGTAGTTGCGCTCGGCCAGGCCCTTGATGTGCTGGCGCACCGATTCCAGGTGGCGGCGCTGCGCCGCTGCGCGTTGCAGGTCATCGTCGGCACTGGCGTATTCCTCGTAGGCCAGCAGTGAGACCTTGGCATCCACCACCAGGTGCCGGTTCTCGGGCAGGTGGATCACCACGTCGGGCTGGGCACGGGTGCCGTCGTCGCGCTGGTGGTTTTCCTGCACATCGTATTCCACGCCCCGGCGCAGGCCGGCGAGTTCAAGCACGCGCTCCAGGATCAGCTCACCCCAGTTGCCCTGGGCCTTGGTCGAGCCTTTGAGCGCCTGCGTCAGGCTGCGCGCCTCCTCGCTCAGCGCCTGGTTCAGCCCCATGAGCTGGTGCACCTGCTGGCTCAGGGCCGAGCGCTGCTTGCCCTCGGCGTCATAGAACTGCTCGACCTTGCCCTGGAACTCCTGCAGCCGCATGCGCAGCGGGTCGAGCAACTGGCCCAGGCTCTGCTGGTTCTGCTCGGCAAAGCGCTTGCCTTTTTCTTCGAGGATGTCGTTGGCCAGGCTCTTGAACTGGTGCGTGAGCGCCTCGCGCGCCTCATTCAGGAGCAGGAGCTTTTCCTGCGCGGCGCGGCGTTCGGCGTCGAGCTGCATGGCCTGGGCGGCGAGCTGGCTTTGCAGGTCCGCCGCCTGCTGGCGCGCGGCCTGCGTGAGCGCGGCCTGCTCGTGGCACTGCGCTTCAAGCCCCGGCACACGGGCGGCGCGCTCGGCGAGCTGGGCGCGCTCGTCGCGCGCGGCGTCCAGCGCCTCACGCCAGCTTTCAGCCTGGGTGCGCAGATGCTGCAGTTCGGCTAACAAACCGGCACGCTCGGCCTCCAGCCCGCGCACACGCTCCTGCGCCGTGGCGATCTGGGTGTTGGCCGTGGCCTGGGCTTCCACCAGCGCCTGGGCGCGGGCCTGAGCCACAGCCTGTTCCTGCTGCGCCTGGGCCTCGCGCCGCGCGCGTGCCGCTCCCCAGAACCCGCCCAGGCCCAATGCGGCCAAAACCAGCAGGGCAGCGGCCAGCACGGCCAGGGTTTCGATGGTCACGGATTTGCTTCCAATTTGATAGCTGATGGCGCTTGATGATCGGGCGCCAGGGCCTATTTTCGCCCAAATTCACGACGCCACAGGGCGCGCCGCAGGCGCGTTGATGGGCGTCAGCGGCCCGCGCCCGCCAAAGAAAGCAATCAGGTTGTCCGCGGCCAGGTTGGCCATGGCCAGGCGCGTGCCGACCGTGGCGCTGGCGATGTGCGGCGTGAGCACCACGTTGGGTACCTCCAGCAGGCCCGGATGCACCTGGGGCTCGCCCTCGAACACGTCCAGCCCGGCCGCGGCAATGCGCCGCTCGCGCAGCGCCTGGGCCAGCGCGGCGTCGTCCACGATGCCCCCGCGCGCAATGTTCACCAGCGTGGCCGTGGGCTTCATCTGCGCCAGTTCGGCGGCGCCGATGGTGTGGTGCGAGGCGGCCGTGTAGGGCAGCACCAGCACCACATGGTCGGCGGTGCGCAGCAGTTCTTCCTTGGAGACGTAGCGCGCCTTGCATTCGGCCTCCAGCGCCGGGGCCAGGCGCGAGCGGTTGTGGTAGACCACCTCCATGCCAAAGCCGTGCGCCCCGCGCCGCGCAATGCCCTGCCCGATACGCCCCATGCCGATGATGCCCAGGCGCGTGCCGTGCACCTCGGCGCCTGCAAACATGTCGTAGCTCCACTTACTCCAGCGGCCCGCGCGCAGGAAATGTTCGCTCTCTGTCACGCGCCGCGCCGTGGCCATGAGCAACGCAAAGCCGAAGTCGGCCGTGGTTTCGGTCAGCACGTCGGGCGTGTTGGTGCCCTGTACGCCGGCCCCCGTCATGGCGTCCACATCGAAGTTGTTGTAGCCCACGGCCATGTTGGCCACGATGCGCAGGCGCGGGCAGGCGGCCAGCAGACTGCGGTCGATGCGCTCGCTGCCGGTGGTCAGGGCACCGTCTTTGTCTGCCAGGTGCGCGAGCAGTTGCTGGGGCGTCCAGATCTCGTCCTGCGGGTTGGCCTGGACCTCAAAATGCTGTGCCAGGCGCTGCAGCACCTCTGGAAACACAGCACGGGCAATCAGAATGCGTGGCTTGGACATAGGCAAACTTCAGCGGAACCAGATGAAGGTGATAAGCACGAACAGCGGCACCAGAATACCGCCAGACCACAGCATGTAGCCAAAGAAGCTGGGCATGTTGACGCCACGGTCTTCGGCAATGGCCTTGACCATGAGATTGGGCGCATTGCCGATATACGTGTTGGCACCCATGAATACCGACCCAGCGGAAATGGCTGCCAGCGTGGGGGCCAGCGTGGTCATCAGCACGGCAGGGTCCCCCCCGGCGGTATTGAAGAACACCAGGTAAGTAGGCGCGTTGTCCAGGAATGAGGACAGCGCTCCAGCGGCCCAGAAATACATGGCGGGGTCGGGCGATCCGTCGGGCCGCGTCACGGCATTCACGATGGCGCCAAACGGCCCATTGCCCCCCGCCTTGAGCATGGCAATGACGGGAATGATGGTGAGGAAGATGCCTGCAAACAGCTTGGCCACTTCCTGCATGGGCCCCCAGCCAAACTGGTTGCTCTCATGCACCGCCTTGGGCGTGAGCCAGAGCGAGGCAAAGGTCACCGCAATCAGGCCGATGTCGCGCACGATACCGGGCAGGCCCACTTCAGTGCCCGCAATGTTGAAGACCGCCGAGGACTTCCACAACCCGCTCATCAGCACCAAGGCAATGACCACGCCCAGCAGAGCGAAGTTGTGCTTGCCCTCGAAGCCTATGCCTTGCGTATCGGGCGTGGGGTCGCGTTGCAGCATTTCCTCGCGCTTGTGGAAGTACCACCAGTCCAGCGCATAAAAAATGCCCAGCAGCGCCCCCACCAGGAACAGGGTTTCAGGAAAGATGTGCGAGAGTGTCCAGAAAAAGTCCACCCCCTTCAGGAAGCCCAGGAACAGCGGCGGATCCCCCAGCGGGGTGAGCGAGCCCCCCGCATTGGACACGATGAAGATGAAGAACACCACCACATGCGCCTTGTGCTGGCGGTTGTCGTTGGCGCGGATCAGCGGGCGGATCAGCAGCATGGAAGCCCCCGTCGTCCCCATGAAGCTGGCCAGCACCGCACCAATGGCCAACAAAGCCGTGTTGAGCCCCGGACTGCCGTGCAGATTGCCCCTGATGTAGATGCCACCCGCCACGGTAAACAAGGCCGTCAGCAAAATCACAAAAGGGATGTACTCAGCCAACAAGGCATGCACTAGGCTGGCACCAGCCAGCCCCGGCCCATGGGCCACGGCAAACGGTACCAGGAACAGCAGCGCCCACCCCGCCGCCACCTTGCCAAAATGGTGGTGCCAGAAAATGGGCGCCACCAACGGCATGACAGCAATCGACAACAGGATGCCCGCAAAGGGAATGCCCCACCACCAGCCCAGCGCGCTGCCATCAATGTCGGCCGCCAGTGCCAGTTCAGGAACGACGCACAGGGCCGCCAGCAGCAGCCCGCGAAAACGCAGCATGGGTATGTCTCCCGGTTCTTATCGTTGGTGAGCGGCTTGCGGCCCTGCCTGGCAGAGCACGCAACCGCCCCGCAGTGTAGGGCAGCCCCAAGCCAGACAACTGACAGGAACTTGAACCCAGTACCGAGACGTCAGCACTGCAATCGCTCCAGCACCGTGCGCAAGGCACTGGGCAAGGCTGCTGGCCGACGGGTTTCACGGTCCACATACACATGGACGAAATGACCCGCCGCTGCGCAAAGCTCTTCGCCAGAGGCAAACAACCCCACCTCATAGCGCACGCTGGATGTGCCCATGTGCGCCACCCGGATGCCCGCCTGCACGTCCTGCGGGAACGCCAGCGGCGCAAAGTAATTGCACTGGGTCTCGATCACCAGGCCTATGGTTTGTCCGGCGTGGATATCGAGAACCC
The DNA here is from genome assembly GCA_016192425.1 of Burkholderiales bacterium. Lineage (GTDB taxonomy): Bacteria > Pseudomonadota > Gammaproteobacteria > Burkholderiales > Burkholderiaceae_C > Simplicispira. Next base: position 10,925 of record JACPUE010000013.1, on the reverse strand, counting down.
CCTGCTCGATCAGGTAAGCATTCACCGCCGTGTCGAACCAACTGTAGTACACGACATTGTTGACGTGTCCATAAACGTCGTTGTCCATCCAGCGTGTGGTAATGGTTCGAAAAACTGGAAAAGCGCTGCGCGGCAATGGCTTGGGACGGTGCTGTGCGTTCATGGGGCTGCATTCTGCGCGCGCAAAGCCTGGGGCGCCAAGCCAGCAAAGTCACCTGTGTACACCCCACCGAAGTGGCAACACTTTGTAAGGTTTGCTCACTAGATTGCTGCATCGCAACAATTTCACTTGATTTTCACAAATGCAGGCCTACAATAAAGCCCATGCTGCACTGCAACATGAATCGTGAGCATGGACAGCGCAGACAGATCCTGAAACCCGAGGTCAAGCACCTCAAAGCAATGGAGATATCACATGTCCCTGACGACCGAACAAATCCTGGCCGCCCACAAAGCCAACATGGAAACCCTTTTTGGCCTGACGAGCAAGGCCTTTGAAGGCGTGGAAAAGCTGGTGGAATTGAACATCACCGCCTCCCGCGCAGCCCTGAACGAAGCCGCCAACCACACCCAGGCCGTGCTGAGCGTCAAGGACGTTCAGGAACTGATGGCCCTGCAGGCCGGCCTGCTGCAACCCCTGGCTGAAAAGACCGCCTCCTACAGCCGCCATCTGTACGACATCGCCTCGGGCACCAGCACCGAATTCACCAAAGTGGCCGAAGCCAAGGCCAGCGAAGCCCAAAAGAACTTCACCAACATGGTGGACGCCGCTGCCAAAAATGCACCCGCTGGCTCCGAGACTGCCGTCGCCGTGATGAAGAGCGCCGTATCTGCCGCCAACAACGCTTTCGATTCGGTGCAAAAAGCCGTCAAGCAAGCAACCGACGCCGCAGAAGCCAACTTCAACGCCATGGCCACCACGGCTGCCGACGCCGCCAAGACCGCCGCACCGCGCAAGCGCTGAGCCTGTGGTTTTGGAGCACACTCTCTAGCCAAATTTCAGGGATTACCCTGATTTACCCTGATAATACGCACATCGGTTCTGCAAGCGCAGGACTCTCCAGTTGTCTCCTTGGATCCTCTCGAAACCCCCGTTTCTTGGATCCTTTCAAAGCCCGGTTTCGACCGGGCTTTTTTTTCGCCAAAATCGCCCTGAATACTGGCTTCTTGCGCAGCAACCACCAATTGCGAATTGTTCGTGTTTGCCTTATGATCCACAGCTGTTGAAATCCAGAGAAAGCCCCGACCCATGTTCCAAAAATTCGTCCCCGCCCTGCTGGCTGGCGGTGCACTTGCCCTGACCCTTGGTGCCGCATCGGCGCAAGAACAGGTCGTCAATCTCTATTCGGCTCGCCACTACTCCACCGACGAGGCGCTCTACAACGACTTCACCAAAGCCACGGGCATCCGCATCAACCGCGTGGACGCAGACGATGCCGGCATCCTGGCGCGCCTGAAGGCAGAAGGCTCGGCATCGCCCGCAGACGTGATCCTGCTGGTGGACGCGGCACGCCTGTACAAAGGCGAAGTGGATGGACTGTTCAAGCCCATCCACTCCAAGGTGTTGAACGACGCCATTCCCGCCCACCTGCGCAGCCAGGCAGGGGCGGATGGCGCCATCGCCTGGTACGGCTTCTCTACCCGTGCCCGGGTCATCGTGTACAACAAGACCAAGGTGCAAAAAGACGATGTGGACACCTACGAAGAGCTGGGCGACCCCAAGAACAAGGGCAAGCTGTGCATCCGCTCGGGTTCGCACCCCTACAACCTGAGCCTGTTTGGCGCTGTGACCGAACATCTGGGCGAAGCCAAGACCGAAGAATGGCTCAAGGGAATGGTCGCCAACCTGGCGCGAGCCCCCAAGGGCGGCGATACCGACCAGATCAAGGCCGTTGCAGCTGGCGAATGCGACATCGCCGTGACCAACAGCTACTACCTCGCCCGCATGCTGCGTTCCACCAAACCGGAAGACGCGGCCGTGGTCAGCAAGGTGGGCGTCGTGTTCCCCAACCAGCAAACCTGGGGCACCCACGTGAACATTGCCGGTGGCGCCGTGGCACGCTACAGCAAGAACCAGGACAACGCCGTCAAGTTCCTGGAGTATCTGGCCAGCGCCCCTGCCCAGAACTACTTTGCCAACGGCAACAATGAGTGGCCCGCCGCCAAGGGCGTAACGGTGGACAACCCAGCCCTCAAATCCATGACCGGCGGCGCTCCTTTCAAGAGCGAAACCATTCCCATCAGCACCGTGGGCGCCAACACCGTGAAGGTGCAGCAAATGCTGGACCGCGTGGGGTTCAAGTGAACGCTGGCCTTTGCTCTTAAGCATGCATCAGCGATAATTGACGTTTACGTTACGTCATTCATTGGAGTTGCACATGGACATCAAGGGCAAGGTATTCATCGTCACGGGCGGAGCCTCCGGTCTGGGTGAAGGCACGGCACGCATGCTGGCAGCCCAGGGCGGCAAAGTGGTCATTGCAGACATGCAAGCCGACAAGGGCGAAGCGGTTGCCAAGGACATTGGCGGCGCCTTCGTGCGCTGCGATGTCAGCAGCGAAGCCGATGGCCAGGCCGTGGTGGCCAAAGCCGTGTCCATGGGCAAGCTCATGGGCCTGGTCAACTGCGCAGGCATCGCGCCCGCTGAAAAAACCGTGGGCAAGAACGGCGCCCACGCGCTGGCGCTGTTCAGCAAGACAATCACCGTCAACCTCATCGGCAGCTTCAACATGATCCGCCTGGCCGCCGAAGCCATGTGCAAGAACGAGCCCGAGACCACCGGCGAGCGCGGGGTGCTGATTTCCACCGCCAGCGTCGCAGCCTATGACGGCCAGATCGGCCAGGCTGCCTACAGCGCATCCAAAGGCGGCGTGGTGGGCATGACCCTGCCCATCGCCCGCGACCTGGCACGCAACGGCATCCGCAACATGACCATCGCACCGGGCATCTTTGGCACGCCCATGCTCTTTGGCATGCCTAAGGAAGTGCAGGACGCCCTGGCCGCTGGGGTGCCCTTCCCAAGCCGCCTGGGCACGCCGCAAGACTACGCCAAGCTCGTCCAGCACATCTTCGAGAACGACATGCTCAACGGCGAGGTGATCCGCCTGGACGGTGCGATCCGCCTGGCACCACGCTGACTGTAGCCTGCCTCAGCTCCAAAAATCAGCGCTCAATTTGCAGAACCATCGGCAAGCCGCGCCCGCAATAGAGGCGCGGCATGGTCGATGAAAGTGCGAACCCGCGACGAAAGAAGCCGCGAGTGCGGACAGACCAGGTGCACAGGCACCGGCGGCGGCTCGTGGGCTTCGAGCACGCGAACCAGCGCGCCACGCACCAACGCGTCACGCACCTGGTATGCCAGAAAGCGCCCATAGCCCAGGCCTGCAGCACATGCCGCCAGCGCCGTGTCCACCTGGTTGGTGACGAAGGATTCACCCACCGTCACGCGCGCACCCTCTGCACCGCGACGGCGGGACTTGGTGGCGTCGTCGCTGCTGTCACCAAAATCCCAGTTCAGGCTGCGCCCCAACCCTGAAAAGCGCACACATGGCTTGCCCGCAAGGTCGGCGGGCCGTGCCGGGACTCCGTGGCGAGCGAGAAACTCCGGGCTTGCACACACCACACGCCGGGTGCTGCCCAGTGGCATCGCCACAAACGAAGAATCGGGCAGCGGCCCAATGCGCACCGCCAGGTCTATTCCTTCGTCAATGAGATCCACGATCCGGTCGAGCAAGGCCAACTCGACGCGTACCCCCGGATAGCGCTGCATGAAGTCAATGGCGACCGGCGCCACATGCAAACGCCCGAACATCACGGGCGCTGTCAGCGCAAGTCGTCCCACGGGTGTGGCGCGGCGGTCGCAGAGCGCCGCTTCGACGTCCTCGATTTCGGCCAGCAACCGGCGACAGCGTTCGTAGTATTCGCGTCCCTCGTCCGTCAGTGCGATGCGCCGTGTCGTGCGGTTGAGCAACCGCACGCCCAAAACGCTTTCCAGCGCAGCAAGCGAACGCACCACCGATGCCAGCGAGGTACCCAGCCGTGCAGCCGCGCCGGTCAGGCTGCCTGCCTCCACGATGCGGACGAAGCTTGTCATGGCCTGCAGTTTGTCCATGCGACCATATTAAACCGGTAAACGGATTAGTCTTATGCAAATCGACGCATTTATTCCTTTGAATGAATAACAGACACTGCGTGCATCCTCATGCCACCGGGAGATCACGGATGTCAGCAGCGTTCGATGCCATCGTCGCAAGCCCTGCGGTACTCGCCGCTCGGGCACGCTACGCAGCTCCGGCGCTTGCACCGAATGCCGATGTACCGCTACTGCCCCTGGGCACGCGCGAACAGACTTTCATTGCTGCGCGCGACAGTTTCTATCTGGCCACCGTAGGCGAAAGCGGCTGGCCGCATGTGCAGCATCGCGGCGGACCGCGTGGTTTCCTGCAAGTACTTTCGCCAACACGGATTGGTTTTGCAGACTACGCGGGCAACCGCCAGTACGTCAGTGTCGGAAACCTGACCGCCAACGATCGTGCAGCGCTGATCCTTGTGGACTACCCGCAGCGGCGCCGTTTGAAAATCCTTGGGCGCGTGCGCATTGTGGACGGCACCGCTCTGCCAACGTTCGCTACAGCCGCCTTGCCTGGTGCAGGCAAGGTGCGTATCGAGCGCTTCCTGTTCATCGATGTCGCGGCGTGGGACTGGAACTGCTCGCAACATATCAGCCCACGCTACACCGCCGATGAATGGTCGTTCCAAAGCGGCACGAACAATGCTTTCCCCCAACCCACCCCGGAGACACCTGCATGAAACTCTATGACCTCGAACTGTCTGGCAACTGCTACAAGGTTCGCCTGTTTGCTGGCCTGGCCCATATTCCACTCGACATCGTTGCCGTCGATTTTCTTGGGGGCGAACACAAACGCGCGCCGCTGCTGGATCTCAACCCCTGGGGCGAAATTCCCATTCTGGTGGACGGCAGTGTGGTGCTGCGCGACTCGCATGCGATCCTCGTCTACCTGGCGCTGAATTACGCGCCACCCCAGTGGCTGCCGCGCGATGCTGCCGACATGGCTGAGGTGGTGCAGTGGCTCTCGACTGCATCCAACGAAATCCAGAACGGCCCCTGCGCTGCGCGGCTGGTGGACAAGTTCGGCTATCCGCTGGACAAGGCGGATACGCTCCGGCGCGCGGCACGCATCATGCCCTTGATCGACGCGCACCTGGCAAACCAGCGATGGCTCGCTGGCACACAAGCCACCATTGCCGACTGTGCAGTGATGCCCTATCTGGCGCTGGCACCCGAGGGGGGCATATCGCTGGCCGACTACCCAAACATCCGGCGGTGGATTGCACAATTGCGCGAGCTCCCGGGGTTCGTGCCCATGCCGGGCGTCTGAATACCCAGCACCGGGACAGCGCGCCAGCGGATTCATGCCATTTCTCTGCATGTCTCCCGCGCCCCCAGGCAGAGGCTGCACCGGACAGCCCCCAAGCCACTGGCAAGCGCTGCGAGCGGCTTGCGGTCATTGGGCACGCGTACCCACATAGGTGCGCAGTGCCCAAATTGCTTCTTGCGACAGCACATCTTTCCAGGGCGGCATATGGACAACCCCCATGCGCACCTTGCCAAACTGCACCGAGCGCCGGAAATAATCATCAGCGTCTTGCATGCAGCGTGCATGCAATTCCCCATCCGCAATCCGCATGCAGTAGCGGCCAAGCACGCGCAGATCCGGGGCCGGGCCCCGACCGGAAGCGTTCTCTCCATGACAGCGCTGGCAATGGGCGACAAAGAGCGTCTGCCCAATTGCCGCAACGCGCGCATCACCACGGTAGGGATTTTCAGTCCCCCATTGCTCTGCCAACACCGGCAGCGCAGAAAGACCCGGTTCTTCGGCTGAGGTATCGCCTGCCCTGGCCGAGCCAAGACCCAGCGCAAGCAGCAGCACAAGACAAGGCAAAGGATATTTTTCCACCTGCATCACCCTCATCGATCGACCAGTTGCGGACAGCCCGTACAACCCACGAAGGATGCATCGGAAAAGACGGCAAAACGCCGCACCGCGCCCTCCAGCGTTGCATCCTGGAAATTCGCCGTATTGAATTTGCCCTCTTGCAAATTGGCATCCGTCAGGTGTGCGCCCACAAAGCTGGCATAGTTGGCGCGCGCCGCCTCCAGGTTTGCTGCACTCAGGTCAGCGTTGGAAAAATCAGCACGCATGATCCGCGCGAATTCAAGATCGGCAGCCACCAGTCGAGCATGTCTGAACGAGGTGGCGGGCGCATTCACCTTGCCGAGCCTGGCGCCCGTCAAATCCGCCCCATCAAGGTTGGCGCCTGCCAGGTTTGCACCGCGCAGATCAGCACGAACCAGCCGTGCACCCGAAAGGTCGGCACCGGCCAGGTTCCGCCCGGACAGGTTGGCGTGGCGCAAATCAGCGCCAGGGCAGCGTGTATACGGCCATATTCCGCAACCACCCACAACATGCTCGTCTTCCTGGGCCATCGAAAGAGAGGGTTGGCTGCCGAGCAGCACCGGCACGGCAAACAGCAGCACGACTCTGGAAAACAGGGAATGCATGCAAGTGACTCCATGCAGCACGAAAGCGGCTGCAACGGTGGAACGATGCAAAGCGTGCCCTCCTCCCCCGGCACTGGCACGCTTTGGCTTGGGATCAGCGCGCTGCGATCTGTTTGGGCAGCTTGAACACCCACATGGATCCACCCTGCGTCACCTGCTTGGTCAGGTCGGCCATATCGCCGCCCCACAGCGGAACGGCGCCGCCGTAACCCGACTGGATGCCGACATACTGTTCCCCATCCATTTCCCAGGTGATCGGCACCGAAACAACGCCCGAACCCGTCTGGAACTTCCACAACTCCTTGCCGGTCTTGCTGTCGAAAGCCTTGAGGAAACCGTCGGAGGTACCCGTGAACAGGAGGCCGCCTGCCGTGGCCAGCGTGCCCGCCCAGAGCGGGAATTGCTCTTTGTGCTCCCAGGCAATCTTGCCGGTCTTGGGGTCGATGGCGCGCAGAACCCCCACATGGTCATCGAACAGTTTCTTGATGCGAAAGCCCTGCCCAAGATACGCAGAACCCGCCTTGTAGTTCACCTTCTCTGCCCAATAGTCCATCGCCCAATGGTTGGCCGGGATGTAGAACAGGCCTGTGGCCGGGCTGTAGGACATCGGGTGCCAGTTTGTCCCGCCCAGGAAAGGCGGCGAAACAAAGACTGTTTCACCCTTGTCAGAGCCATCCCTGGGCAAGGGCGGACGATTTCCCTTTTCAATGGGCTTGCCTGTTTTCAGGTCAAAACCAGAGGCCCAGGTGATGCCATCGACAAACGGCCAAGCCCCGATCAGCGAAGTCGGCTTGTTGGGATAACCCGCGCCTGTCGCCAGTTTCTCGCGGTCGGTCACGAAGAAGAAGCCATTGCGGTCGGCATGCGCAGACGCCTTGACCAGCTTACCGGTCTTGGGATCCTTGTATTCGAACAGAACGACCGAGTTGTTGCCGGAAAAATCCCATGCGTCATTGGGCGTATGCTGGAAAAAGCCTTTGAGTTCTCCAGTGCTGGCATCGACATAGGCTTGCCCGGAGGTGAACAGGCTGTCCCAGTTGCGCGGATCGTCGCCCTCCTTGGTTCGCTTCCAGGTGTTCCAAGGGGCCGGGTTGCCAGCGCCAACCACGATGGTGTTGCTCTCTATGTCGAAACTGGCGGTCTGCCAGGGAGCTCCACCCCCATGCTGCCAGGCCTCCACCAGCTTGCCATCCTTGTCGCGTGGCCAGGAAGGCGCCTTGGGGTCGCCCGTAGGTGTGCTCTCCGCACCATTCAGGCGCCCTACGTGCCCCTCGACCAGGGGCCGGGCCCAGACTTCATCGCCAGTGTCCGGGTCGCGTGCGAAGAGATAGCCGACCACCCCGAATTCGTCGCCAGACGAGCCATGCACCAGAAGCACTTTACCGGTCTTCTGATCCTTGACCACAAATGGCGCACCGGTCATGGTGTAACCCACCTTGTAGTCGCCAAAAGTCTTTTTCCAGACCACCTTGCCGGTGTCCTTGTTCAAGGCAACGATGGACGCATCCAGCGTACCAAAAAAAACCTTGTCGCCATAGATGGCCGGGCCACGGTTGACCACGTCGCAACAGGGCATGATGCCTTCGGGCAAGCGGTATTCGTATTGCCACAAACGCTTGCCGCTGCGTGCATCAATGGCGAAGATGCGGGAATAGGATGCCGTCACGTAGATCACGCCGTCGTGCACCAGCGCCTGCCCCTCCTGGCCACGCTGCTTTTCTCCACCAAACGAAAAACTCCAGACCGGCGACAGTGCAGCCACGTTCTTGGCGTTGATGTTGGTCAGCGTGCTGAAGCGCTGTGCCTTGAGGCCCAATCCGTAAGAAAGCACATCCCCCGGTGTCTTGTCGTCATTGACAAGGTCTTCCCAGGACACATTCTTCGCACCTTGTGCGGGCAGGCAGAAGGCGATTGCCAGAGCAGAAGCGAGTGCCGACAGGCCAAGCCTGCGGCGCTGCGAATACCTCGTCGAAATTTCTTGTCTCATTGGTGGTTCCTTGACCTTTGATGGTTTTCTGTCCGGCCTATCGGCAGGCAGATGCGCCAAGCCGCAGACCGTGGCCGAGTATGTGAGCCCGGCCCTTTGCCGTCATGGGACTGGCCCCCGAAGAATCCGGGAAGTTTTCCCGCCGCATCACAAGCCCGGTGGCACGTACTTTGCGTAGCTGACCGCATATCGATTGCGATGAACGAGGCTGCTTGTGGATCTGCGGGTACGTCTGATTTCCTATCTCTGCGGGTTCTCATTGCTTCTGCTCGGGGTTGCCTGCCTGGCAGTCGTCGCCACACTGCGCGAGGACGTGGCCGAGGAAATCGAGGCCTCCACCCGGCTGGCAGAACTGATGCTGGCCATTGGCGAAGCGCGGCAATCCGACAGTGAGCCGTTACGGCAGTTGCTTGCCGAAAACCGGCTGCGCCATATCAACTTGTCACTGGAACGCTCAAGAACGGAACAGTCGTTTCCCTCCGAATCACCCCTTCCCCGCCCTACGGCGCTTGAACGCCTGACGCTGGACGGCATGACTGCGCCACCAGAGCGGCGCATCCAGATTGGCAATGAAACCTTGGTGATCCGGGCGGATCCGCGCAGCGAGGTTCAGGAAATCCTGCGTGACGCGGCACGCATGCTTGGCACGCTCGTCCTTTTTTCACTTGGCACACTGGCGCTCGCCTGGGTGTCTGTCCGGCGCGCACTGCAGCCCGTGCGCGCCTTTGAAGAGGGGCTCGAACGCCTTGCGCAGGGGGAAGACAAGGCGGTTCTGCCCGCCTTCGAGCTGCGCGAATTTCAACGCATTGCACATGCCATCGACCGTCTGGCCGCCAAACTTGCGGAATCACGTGCCACGGAAGGGAGACTGGCCAGACGCCTTTTGGAGCTGCAGGAATCCGAGCGGCGCGAGTTGGCACGCGAGCTGCATGATGAATTCGGCCAGTCGCTCACCGCCATCAGCATTGCCGCTGCATTCGTGGAACGCCATGCCGCAACAGCCGATAGCGAAACGCTCAAGGAGTGCGCACGCGACATCCGCAGCCAGGCCCAGGGCGTTGCCAGCCACGTGCGCTGCCTTCTCAGGCAACTGCGGCCGCACAGCACCGAAAACATGGAAACCGCCGATTCCCTGCGCGAATTGATCGACGGCTGGCAACAGCGTGCGCCAGAAATCACACTGGAGACATTGCTGACACCGACGCTCCCGCCGCTGGCTCCACACAGCGGCCTGGCGCTGTACCGCACGCTGCAGGAAGCACTGACCAACATCCTGCGGCACAGCAAAGCAAGCCGGGTGCAGATCGCACTGACGGCCTCGGCCACTGAACTCCAATTGATGGTGGCCGACAACGGCCAAGGAGACGCAGCAACAGCGCTGCAGCACATTGGCTGCGGCCTGCGCGGCATGTTCGAACGGGCGCGGATGGCAAACGGACATCTGGTTTTGGCCGACACACCTGGCGGAGGCCTACAGCTCGAACTGCGCCTGCCAATCGGCCATGAACCTGGAAAAGGAGGAAGCGACAATGACCCTGAAAACAATCCGTATCCTGCTGCTTGACGACCATGCGGTTGTACGAACCGGCTACAAACGCCTGCTGGACGCTGAAGCCGGTTTCCAGGTCGTTGCCGAAGCCGCCTGCGCCGATGAGGCCTATGCAAGCCTGCGCGACAGCACCATCGACGTGGCCATCGTTGACCTGAGCCTGCGCGGCAGCAGCGGTATCGAAGCAATCCGCCGCATGCTGGCCCGCGATGCAGGCCTGCGCGTGCTGGTCATGTCGATGCACGACAACCCCGGCTACGTGATACAGGCGATGCGCGCCGGTGCGCAGGGCTACCTGACCAAAAGCAGCGAGCCAGCAGAAATGTTCGACGCCATCCGCAAGGTGGCATCCGGCCAGCGCGTATTTTCGGCTGACGTTGCACAGGCCATGGCAGGAGCAGCGCTTGACGGAGAACAGTTGCTGGCACGCCTGACGCCACGCGAATTCGAGGTGTTGCGCATGGCAGCGGGGGGCGACTCCGCCTCCTGTATTGCCAACCACATGCACCTGAGCCAGAAGACGATCCTCAACTACCTGTCGATGATCCGCCAGAAGCTGGATACCGACAACGACTTCAAGCTGCTGCATCTGGCCGCCAGGTACGGGCTGGTCGAACTGCCCGCGTCAACCCTTGGCACCCAAGCCTGACGCACCGTTTGGCTAATCTTACTGTGTTATAAATCAATGCATTATTCACACCTCTTCAAGTGAAGGGTGAACCTTGATGGACGAGCTGCAAGAGTTTGATCGATACATGGCGCATCTAAACGAATGTCTGGGCCATGCAGACCGGCGCGCGGGGTTG
>JACPUE010000005.1 GCA_016192425.1 Burkholderiales bacterium | reverse complement strand
CGGCGTGGGCGAGGTGCTGCGCATCACCCAGCAGGAGCTGGCCTACCTGGTGGGCCTGTCGCGCCAGCGCGTGAACGAGGCGCTCTCGGCCTTGCAGGCGCGCGGGGTCATCCGTGTGGAGTACGGCGGGCTGCGGGTGCTGGATCTGGACCGGCTGCGAACCTGCCTGTCGGAATCGGAGGGCTAGCCTTGCACGCAGCGCTATCGTCCGATGGCAGGCAGCCCGTTTTTCCGCCCGGACTGGGGAAGTCGCTGCACGGTGCCCGCCATCGCCCCGGCTGCCTGGCCGTCGTCTTGCGGGCCGTACCAGTCGCGGTCATTGCGCGAGCTGCGCTCCAACCGGAAGGCGCCCACCATCTGGCTCAGGCGCCTGGCCTGTTCCTTGAGGCTGTCGGCAGCAGCGGCGCCTTCTTCCACCAGTGCGGCGTTTTGCTGGGTCATGGTTTCCAGTTCGCCCACCGAAGCGCTCACCAGCCCGATGCGCTGGCTTTGCTCCTGGGTGGCCTGGGTGATTTCAGACATGATGTCCGACACCTTGCGCACCGCACCCACCAGCTCGTCCATGGTGCTGCCCGCATGGTGCACCAGCTCACCGCCCTGGGCCACCTGCTCCACGCTGGCGCCGATCAGCGCCTTGATCTCGCGCGCCGCCGTGGCTGCACGCCCGGCCAGGTTGCGCACCTCGCCCGCCACCACGGCAAAGCCGCGCCCCTGCTCGCCCGCACGGGCCGCTTCTACGGCCGCGTTGAGCGCCAGGATGTTGGTCTGGAAGGCAATGCCGTCGATCACACCGGTGATGTCGGCAATCTTGCGCGAACTGGCACTGATCGACTCCATGGTCTGCACCACCTGCGATACCGCCTGCCCGCCGCGCGTGGCCGCCTGCGATGCCGTGGAGGCCAGCCGGTTGGCCTGGTGGGCGGACTCGGCGCTCTGGCCCACGGTGCCGGTCAGGTCGGCCAGCGCCGAGGCGCTGGACTGCAGGTTGTGCGAGGTTTGTTCCGTGCGCTGGCTCAGGTCCAGGTTGCCCGAGGCCACTTCCGAACTGGCCGTGAGAATGGAATCGGCCGCCTGGCTGATTTCGCCCACCAGCGTGCGCAGGCGCTCCTGCATGGCGGCAATGGCGTCGAGCAGGCGGCCGGTTTCGTCGTGGATGCGCACTTCAATGGCCGAGGTCAGGTCGCCGCGTGCAATGCGCTCGGCCACCACCACCGCGCGGCCAATGGGCTGCGTGATGCTGGCCGTGATGCGCCGCGCAATCCACCAGCCCAGCAGCGCGGCCACCGCCACCAGCGCCGCACCCATGCCACGCGCCTGGCCCTGCAGCCGCTCGGCCTGCTCGGCCGATGCGGCGTTGAGCTGGTTCTGCCGCTCGATCAGCTCTGCCAGCCGGGCGCGCCAGGCGCTCTCGGCGGGCGCGGCGCGGGTCATCAGCGCAAGCGTGGCGCTTACGGTGTCGCCGTCTTCGGCGGCCTTGAGGGCGGTTTCCATTTCGGGGCGGGCTTTCTGGGCCAGGGCCTCGATGTCGCCCAGCAGCTTTTGCTGCTCCGGCGTGGTGTCTGCCGAGGCGAAGAGCTTGGCCAGCGCCGCCTGTTGCTGCTGGTAGTCCTGCAGCGACTTGCGCGCCGCCGCGATTTGCGTTTGCGCCTGCTGGCCGTCGATCTCGTTGAGCATGGCGGCCGAGCGGCTCTGGATGCCCAGCGTGCCCACCGTCTCCAGCATGGCGTTGACCAGCTTGGCCTTGGCCGCGCCGGGGCCGGTAATGGCGCGCATCTGCTGGTTGACCGTGTGCAGCGACCACAGCCCTCCGGCGGCAATGCCCATCATCAGCACCAGCAGGCAGCCAAACCCCAGGCGCAGCCGGGCGGCGATGGAGAGCGAAGTGAATGTCTGGGCAATAGGCATAACAAAACCTCCTGGGCCGATGGCAGGCAAATCTGCGTGGGCTATGGCGCCACCAGTGTAGTGACAATACGTTACGTTGTGCGTTGGGGGTCATGTGGCTTTTCCATGCAGGCATGTGCGTTGTGCATGGGCTGCAGGCCTGGGTGAGACAATCCGGCCCATGCAAGCCCCAAAGCCCGCCCCGCGCACCCTGCAGCCGCCTCCAGCGCCCGGCACCGCCGAGCCGTCCGTCCAGGGCACGCGCCTGAACAAGCGCCTGGCCGAGCTGGGCCTGTGCTCGCGCCGCGAAGCCGACGAGTGGATTGCACGCGGCTGGGTACAGGTCAATGGCAAGGTGGCCGAAATGGGCGCCAAGGTGCAACCGCAAGACCGCGTCACCGTGCAGCAGGCCGCACGCCAGCAGCAGGCGGGCCAGGTCACCATCCTGCTGCACAAGCCCATGGGCTATGTGTCGGGCCAGGCCGAGGACGGGCACCAGCCCGCCGCCTCGCTCATCGGACCCAAGAGCCACTGGCGCGAAGACCCCAGCCGCCAGCGCTTTGCCCCGGCGCAACTGCGCGGCCTGGCGCCCGCAGGGCGGCTGGACATCGACTCCGTGGGCCTGCTCGTGCTCACGCAGGACGGGCGCGTGGCGCGCCAGCTCATTGGCGAAGACTCGCCCATCGACAAGGAATACCTGGTGCGCGTGCAGTACGGCGCGGTGGCCAGCAATGTGCAGGCCGCGTTCCCGGCGGCGCAGTTGGCGCGCCTGTGCCACGGCCTGAGCCTGGACGGCCAGCCGCTCAAACCCGCCAAGGTGGAATGGCAGAACCCCGAGCAACTGCGCTTCGTGCTGCAGGAGGGCAAGAAGCGCCAGATCCGCCGCATGTGCGAACTGGTCGGCCTGAAGGTGGTGGGCCTCAAACGCATCCGCATCGGCCGTGTCACACTGGGCAACCTGCCCGTGGGGCAGTGGCGCTACCTGGGCCCGCACGAACGCTTCTGACAGCCCGTGCTCCAGGGCACGCCCTGGCCCCTTGTCCGGAGCACGCATGCCCCCTTCCACACCGCCCAAGCCGGGCAAGAAATCCCAGGCCACGCGCGCGGCACTGCAATCGCTGCGCCCTGCCGACCTGCGCGGCGCAGCGCGCCTGGCCACCCAGGCCACGGCGGGCGTGGCGCGCATTGCCGAAGGCGTGCACCGCTCGGTGCTGGACACCCTGGGCCTGCCCGGCGCGGCCGCCCCCGGCCGCACGCGCGGCATCACCGGGCTGGTGTACCAAAGCATCCACGGCGTGACGCACTGGGTGGACGTGGGTGTGCAGGCCGCCCTGCGGCGGCTGGAGCCCACCCTGGAGCGTGCGGGCATGGGCGCGCAGACGGCGCCCTCGCCCGAACGCGAAGCGCTGCTGTCCGCACTGAACGGCGTGATGGGCGACCGCCTGGCCGCCGATGCCAACCCCCTGGCCCTGCCCATGGAACTGCGCCAGCACGGCCACGCACTGGACCTGGCCGCGCTGCGCGCCAGCGGCACCGCCACCGGCAAGGTGCTGCTGCTGGTGCACGGCCTGTGCATGAACGACCTGCAATGGCAGCGCGCAGGCCACGACCACGGTGCGCACCTGGCCCAGGCGCTGGGCTACACCCCCGTGTACCTGCGCTACAACACCGGCCTGCACACCTCCACCAACGGGCAGGCGCTGGCCGAGCGCATTGAAATGCTGCTGCAGGACTGGCCCGTGCCGGTGCAGGAACTGAGCGTGCTGGCGCACAGCATGGGCGGGCTGGTGGTGCGCGCCGCCTGCCACAGCGCCGCCACGGCAGGCCAGCGCTGGCCCGCAGCCCTGCGGCATGTGGTGTTTTTGGGCACCCCGCACCATGGCGCACCGCTGGAGCGCGCCGGCCACTGGGTGGATGTGCTGCTGGACAGCACACCCTACAGCCGCCCCTTTGCGCGCCTGGGCCAACTGCGCAGCGCGGGCATCACCGACCTGCGCTACGGCCATGTGCTGGACGCCGACTGGCAGGGCCGCGACCGCTTTCGCCGCAGCCCCGACACCCGCACCCCCTTGCCCCTGCCCGCAGGGGCGGCGTGCTTTGCCGTGGCCGCCACGCTGGCCGCGCGCCGCAGCCCCCTGGCCGAGCGCCTGGTGGGCGACGGCCTGGTGCCCCTGCGCAGCGCCCTGGGCCTGCACGACGACCCGGCATGCTGCCTGGCCTTTGCCAAGCCGCACCAGTACCTGGCCTTTGGCACGGGGCACCTGGACCTGCTCAGCGATGCGGGCGTGGCGCAGCAGATCGTGCATTGGCTGCAAGGCCCGCAGGCGTCTGCAGCCCCCGCGCCATGACACGCAGGCTTTGTCAACGCCCTTGAAAAGCCGCGCGCGCGCCCATAATTACCCGCCTGCGGCGCCTGCCTTCGTGCGGGGCGCCTTCTTTTGCCTTGGATTTGTCCTTTTTGAACCCCCTATGAGCAAACAAACCCTGTCCTTCCAGGCCGAAGTGGCCCAGCTGCTGCACCTGGTCACGCATTCGCTGTACTCCAACCAGGAAATCTTCCTGCGCGAGCTGATCTCCAACGCCTCCGACGCCTGCGACAAGCTGCGCTTCGAGGCGCTGAACAACAACGGCCTGTACGAAGACGCGCCCAACCTCGAAGTGCGCGTGAGCTTCGACCAAGCCGCCAAGACCCTCACCATTGCCGACAACGGCATCGGCATGAGCGCGCAAGAGGCCATCGACCACCTGGGGACGATTGCCAAGAGCGGCACCAAGGACTTCATGGGCAAGCTCACGGGCGACCAGAAGCAGGACGCCCAGCTCATCGGCCAGTTCGGCGTGGGCTTCTACTCGGGCTTCATCGTGGCCGACAAGATCACCGTCGAATCGCGCCGCGCGGGCCTGAAGGCTGACGAAGGCGTGCGCTGGATCAGCGGCGGCGCCGGTGACTTCGAGGTGGAAACCATCACGCGCGCCGCACGCGGCACCAGCGTCATCCTGCACCTGCGCGACGACGCTTCTGAATACCTCAACGCCTGGAAGCTCAAGCAGGTCATCGGCAAGTACTCCGACCACATCAGCCTGCCCATCCTCATGGAAAAAGAGGAATGGAAAGAAGGCGAGAAGGAAGGCGAACCCGGCGGCATGGTCAAGACCGGCGAATGGGAAACCGTCAACAAGGCCAGCGCCCTGTGGACGCGCCCCAAGAAGGACATTACCGAAGAGCAGTACCAGGAGTTCTACAAGGCCATCAGCCACGACCACGAGAACCCGCTCACCTGGGCGCACAACCGCGTGGAGGGCAACACCGAATACACGCAGCTGCTCTACATCCCCGCCAAGGCGCCGTTCGACCTGTGGAACCGCGACAAGAAAGCGGGCGTCAAGCTCTACGTCAAGCGCGTGTTCATCATGGACGACGCCGAGGCGCTGCTGCCCAGCTACCTGCGCTTCGTCAAGGGTGTGATCGATTCGAGCGACCTGCCGCTCAACGTCAGCCGCGAACTGCTGCAGGAAAGCCGCGACGTGCGCCTGATCCGCGACGGCTCCGTCAAGCGCGTGCTCTCCATGCTGGAAGACCTGGCCAAGCACGACAGGCATGACGCCCCGGCCGAAGGCGCCGACGGCGTGACCGACCTGGTCAGCGAAGAAGACAAGGCCAAGGAAGGCAAATACAACGCCTTCTACGCCGAGTTTGGCGCCGTGCTGAAAGAAGGCCTGGGCGAGGACTTTGCCAACCGCGAGCGCCTGGCCAAGCTGCTGCGTTTTGCCAGCACCTCCAGCGACACGCCCAGCGTGGGCTTTGCCGACTACAAGGCGCGCATGAAGGAAGGCCAGGAGGCCATCTACTACATCACCGCCGACACCCTGGCCGCTGCCAAGAACAGCCCGCAGCTCGAAGTCTTCAAGAAGAAGGGCATCGAAGTCCTCTTGATGACCGACCGCGTGGACGAGTGGGCGCTGAACTACCTGCACGACTTCGACGGCACGCCGCTGCAAAGCGTAGCCAAGGGCGCAGTGGACCTGGGAAAGCTGCAAGACGAAGCCGAGAAGAAGGCCGCCGAAGAGGCTGCCGAGCAGTTCAAACCCGTGCTCGCCAAGCTCAAGGAAGCCCTCAAGGACAAGGCCGAGGACGTGCGCGTGACCACCCGCCTGGTGGACTCGCCCGCCTGCCTGGTGGTGCAGGACGACGGCATGAGCACGCAGCTCGCCCGCATGCTCAAGCAGGCCGGCCAGAAAGCCCCCGAGACCAAGCCCGTGCTGGAGGTGAACGCCGAGCACCCGCTGGTCAAGAAGCTCGACGGCAGCGTGCACTTCCACGACCTGGCCCACATCCTGTTCGACCAGGCCCTGCTGGCCGAAGGCGGCCTGCCGGACGACCCGGCGGCTTACGTCAAGCGGGTGAATGCGCTGTTGGTGTGATTTGAAGAAAGAAATAGCCTCTGGCGCACGTGGAATAGGCGCTAGTAGCTATGAAAAAGTGAGTGAATGGCCCCGGTGGGATGGAAATCCTGCCGGGGTTTTTGCTTGGGCTTGTGGGTACTGTGGATCCAGTGGAGGTATGGAGCCACTGACCTCCCAGCGCGAAATAACGGTCTTTCATGCTCTCAACGCTGCAATATTTGCGCGCGAGATACTGCGACTGTTTTTATGATGAGGTGCCTACACGCTCAGCGCGCCATGTTTTCCAGCATGGCGCGCTGGAATACCCGATAAATTCCGACCGTCTCAAAATTGGGGAGCACAGGACTTGTCTCGCTTTGCACGAACCGCTCTTGCCTTTTTGGGCATCTTGCTGGCTTTGGTGTGCTTTGCGCTATTCGTGTATTACCCAGCGTTCCCGAAATCCGTCGCCGGCTGGCTGGGCTTGCTGTTCATCGGTGTTCCGCTGATCTTTTTCTTCGAGTGGCTCGGCAACATCACCCTTGGCGTTTCGTTCTTTAACCGTCTGCCGAGCGCCGGTCGCGTTGCGCTCGGGGTTCCTATCGTCATTCTTGTCATGGTGGTTGTCAAATGGCTCGCTGGCAGCGCTGCTTTACTTATCAACCGTTAGCAAGTGGACTGACTATTTGTGTACAAAATGAGCAAAAAATCCATTGATCAATCGCGATCAATGATGGCCTCTTGGTTATGGCGCCTGATACGGGTGGTTGGACTTGTGGTCATTGGCCTGCCCGTTGTCTTGGCACTGCTGATGTCCACCTTGATCGATGCTTGGCAGCACAAGCACGAGCCGTTGGCCCATGCACTGTGTGATGCAATTCCTGTCGGGATGCCTGCTGAAGTGGCAAAGGCACGCGCGCGCGAAATGACCAAGTCAATCCCCGAAATTGACATCAAAAACTTGTCGATCGAGTTGGTTTTTCTGAATCCCTATAGCCCGGGAGGGAAGATTGTCTGTGAGGCACACATATGGGACGAGAAGATTTACAACAACACCGTTTGGGAGATGGATTGAGGAGCCACGGATTTGCCCGAAGAAGCGTGCCTCACCCTTCCCACGGATTGACCAGCCGCACCCCCAGGCCCGCAAAGTCCCTGGTGTTGCGCGTGACCAGCGTCAGGTCGTGCTGCAAGGCGGTGGCGGCCAGCAGTGCATCGATGGCGGGCAAGGGGCGGCCCGCTTGGGCCAGCAAGCGGCCCCAGCGGTCGGCGGTGTGGGCATCGACGGCAAGCAGGCGGCCCACGAAATAGTTGGGCAGTTCCACCTCCAGCCAGTCCAGTAGGGTTTGTTTGCGGGCGGCGTCTTCCACGCGCTCCAGCCCCTTGCGGATTTCGCCCAGTGTCAGCACGCTGAGGTACAGCGACTGGCGCGGC
Source organism: Burkholderiales bacterium (assembly GCA_016192425.1). Classification (GTDB taxonomy): domain Bacteria; phylum Pseudomonadota; class Gammaproteobacteria; order Burkholderiales; family Burkholderiaceae_C; genus Simplicispira. Next base: position 38,037 of record JACPUE010000005.1, on the reverse strand, counting down.
CTGGCCTGCATCCAGGCGACGACCTGCGGGTCGGGCTGCTTGCGCCGCAGTTCGGACAGCACGTTGGTGTCGATCAGGTAGCTCACAAGTCCACCTCGCGCGGCGGGCTGGCATCGCGCTCGAACGTGATGTCGTCGCTGCCGTGCAGCGGGGACTGGCGCATGAAGTCCACCAGCGACGACTGGTTGCCGCTGAGGCGGTCGAACAGTTCACGCGAGATCACGACAGCCACGGGGCGGCCGTGCACGGTGATTTCCTGCGGGCCATCGTCTGCGGCGCTTTTGACCAATTCCGAAAACCGCGCCTTGGCGGTTTGCAGTTGCCAGGCTTGCATGTGGGACTCTCCTTGGGGTGATTCTGACTATACAGGTCAGAATATCGGCACTGTAACCGATAGCGCCAGAAAACTCACGCCACCAACGGCTCCTCCTGCATGGCCTCGATCTGCTCGTGCAGCATGTCCACCTGCCCGCGCCAGTAGTCGCTGGTGCCGAACCAGGGGAAGTTGATCGGGAAGATCGGGTCTTGCCAGCGGCGGGCGAGCCAGGCGCTGTAGTGGATCAGGCGCAGGGTGCGCAGCGGCTCGATGAGGGCCAGTTCGCGCCGGTCGAAGGGGCGGAACTGTTCGTAGCCGTCGAGCAGGGCGCCGAGCTGGTGGGTGCGCTGGCGCCGGTCGCCGGACAGCAGCATCCACAGGTCCTGCACCGCTGGGCCCATGCGGGCGTCGTCCAGGTCCACGAAGTGCGGGCCGCCGCGGCCCCATTCGTCCAGCGGGGTCCAGAGGATGTTGCCGGGGTGGCAGTCGCCGTGCAAGCGCAGCACGGTGGCGTCTTTCAAGCCAAATTGGCCTCCAGCGCCCGTGGATTGTGCGCTAGCAGCTATCAAATCAAGAGCGGCATTGCAGGCCTCGCGCCAGGCCGACTGCACATCGAGCGGGATCAGGGCGTGCTCCAGCAGCCAGTCACGCGGCTCGGTGCCAAAGCTCTGCAAGTCCAGCGCGGGGCGGTGCGTGAAAGGGTGCGCAGCGCCCACGGTGTGGATGCGCGCGAGGAAGCGGCCGGTCCATTCGAGCACCTCGAAGTCGTCCAGCTCGGGCTGGCGCCCGCCGCGCCAGGGGCTGACCGAGAACTGGAAGCCGCCGTGCGGGTGCAGCGTGCGGCCTTCGAGCACCAGCGGGCCGACGGCGGGCACCTCGGCAGCCATGAGTTCGGCGGCGAAGGCGTGTTCTTCGAGGATCTGCGCCTCGCTCCAGCGCCCTGGGCGGTAGAACTTGGCCACCACGCGGCTGCCGTCTTCCAGCGTGGCCTGGTACACGCGGTTTTCGTAGGACGACAGGGCCATGAGCCGTCCGTCGCCATACAGGCCCACGCTGGCCAGGGCGTCGAGCACGGCGTCGGGCGTGAGGGTGGCGTAGGGGTGGAGTGGCGCGGTGTCGGGAATAGGGTTCATCCTCTGATTTTCGCTGCCATGCCTGAGTCCAAGCCATGTCATACTTTGTTACATGCGGAGGAGGCTCCGCGCGCGGAACTGTAAGGAGTGCGAATGGCGTTGAGCATCAAAACCAAGATCTGGCTACCGGCCATTGCGGTGAGCATTGGCCTGGTTCTCATGTCCGCAGGCTCGGCGGTGCGCACGGTGAAGTCGCAGGCCATCACGGTCAAGGAGCAGTCCGACCAGCAAAGCAAGCTGGAGCTGGCCGCACGCTGGCGCGGGCTGGCCGAGGCGCAGGCGCTGCGCACCCTGGGCGCGGCGCTGGCGGCTGATGAGGCTTCGGCCGCCCTGCTGCAGGGCGGGCAGGAGCAGGACCAGCAGGAGCTGGCCCAGGTGCAGTCGGCGCTGGGCACGTTGCTCACCACCCCGATGGAGCGCGCCGCGCTGGACGCCGCCACCCAGCAGGCGCAGGCGCTGAAGGCGTCGCTGGAGGCGGCGCAAAAGCTCAAGGCTGCGGGGGATGCGGCTGCGCTGCTCGCGCACATCCAGGGCGATACCCAGGGCAAGCTCAAGGCGTTTCAGACCGCACAGCAGGACATGGTGCACCTGACCGAGCGCGGCGCCACCGAGCTGCGCGACAAGGCGGGCACGGAGCGCCTGAAGACCGTGTGGGGCGTGGCAGGCATCATGGCCGTCATCATTGCGGCGGTGTGCATTGGCACGCGGCTGGTGCAGCGCAGCGTGACCGAGCCGCTGGGTGACATCGTCCAGGTGGCGCGCTCGATTGGCGAGGGCGACCTGACGGTGCGCGTCAGCACCGACCGCCAGGACGAGATGGGCGAGGTGCTGCGCGCGCTGGCGCAGATGTCGCGCTCGCTGGCCGAACTGGTGGGACAGGTGCAGCGCTCGGCAGGCAGCATTGGCGCGGCCAGCGTGGAAATTGCCCATGGCAACCACGACCTGTCCAGCCGCACCGAGGCCACGGCGGCCAACCTGCAGCGCGCGTCGTCCACGCTGGATCACCTGAGTGGCGCGGTCGGCCAGTCGGCTGCATCGGCCCGCGAGGCCAATGCGCTGGCGGCCTCGGCCTACACCGTGGCGCAAAGCGGGGGGCAATCGGTGAGCGAGGTGGTGCAGACCATGCACCGCATCGACCACTCGTCCAAGAAGATCGTGGACATCATTGCCGTGATCGACGGCATTGCCTTCCAGACCAACATCCTGGCGCTGAACGCCGCCGTGGAAGCCGCCCGCGCCGGTGAGCAGGGGCGCGGCTTTGCGGTGGTGGCCAGCGAAGTGCGCTCGCTGGCCGGGCGCTCGGCAGAGGCAGCGCGCGAGGTCAAGGCGCTGATTTCCGCTTCGGTGGAAAACGTGGAGGCCGGCACCGTCCTGGTGGACCGTGCGGGCCAGACCATGCAGGAGATCGTGCAGTCGGTGCAGCGCGTCAGCGGGATCATCGAGGACATCACCGCCAGCTCTTGCGCCCAGAGCGGCGACATGCAGCAGGTGAGCGCCGCCGTGGGCGAGCTGGAGCAGATGACCCAGCAGAACGCCGCCCTGGTGGAGCAAAGCGCCGCTGCCGCTGGTGCCATGAGCGAGCAGGCCGCCGTGCTCGAACGCCTGGTGGGCCGCTTCAAGCTGGACGGTGCACCGCACGCGGTGCCCTATGTGCCGTCGGCGCTGCCCGCGCCGCAAAGGTCGGCCAGGGGGTGATGGACAGCGGCTGCTGGAGTTTTTCTGTGCCGGGGCGTGTGCCCTGTATCAGCGCGGCTTGTCGCTGGCCTGGGCAAGAATGCGGGCGTGCACCATGTTGCGTTCGGTGGGGTGGGCATGGATGAGTTCCAGCAGTGCGCCTGCAGGCAGGTCGCGCGCCTTGCGGCGGTCCTTCTTGACGGGAATGGCGCGCCAGCCCGACAGCAGCATCCAGCTCCACAACTCGCGCGGGATGTTCTGGTCCACGGTCATGCGGATCTCCCCCCGGATGAGCTGGGTTCCCGCAGGCGGCACCGGGCCCGCTGGCGGGCTGCGGCGCTTTTGGCGAATGGAAAAGACGGTACGGATCAGGTCTTTCATAGGGCGAATCCGGTCAACAAGGCTTCACGCAACAGGGGCAGAGCATAGCCCACTGGCGCCATGGCGCTCAAGCGCCGGTCGCTTTTTGCCATGAGGGCGCGAGCCTCGGGTTCGATCCATTCCGCGGACGCGGCATCCGTGACGCATGAAACCGGCGCGCCCCAGGCCAGGGCCGCCGCGCAGCGCCTCAGGGGGGTGTTTCACTTCACGCCAGCGTGATCGTCACATCGATGTTGCCGCGCGTGGCGTTGGAGTAGGGGCAGACCTGGTGGGCTGCGTCCACCAGCGCCTGGGCGGCGGCGCGCTCCATGCCGGGCAGGGTCACCTTCAGGCGGGCGGCAATGCCATAGCCGCCGGTGATGGGGCCCAGGTCCACTTCGGCATCCACGGCCACGTCCTGCGGGATAGCGATCTTCTGCATGCCGCCCACGGCCTTGAGGGCGCCGATGAAGCAGGCCGAGTAGCCCGCGGCAAACAGTTGCTCGGGGTTGGTGCCGCTGCCCGAGCTGCCAGGCGAGGACAGGTTGGCCTGCAGGCGGCCGTCGTCGCTGCGCGAGTTGCCGTCGCGCCCGCCGGTGGTGTGGACGCGGGCGGTGTAGAGAACTTTGTCGAGGGTGGCCATGGTGCTTTCCTTTCAGGGGTGGTGGGTGCCCCGCAGCGGGGCAGTGGAGAAATGGGGGCGTTCAGCGCGCCAGTTGTTCGCGCAGCGCCTGGATTTGGCGGGTGAGCGCCTGCAGCTCGGGCAGCTTCATCTGGCTGTGCGCCAGGATGCAGGCGGGGATGGCTTCGGCCTGTGTGCGCAGCGCCTGCCCGGCGGGCGTGAGGGCAATGCGCACGCGGCGCTCGTCCTGCGCGTCGCGCTGGCGCTGCAGCAGCCCGGCCGATTCCATGCGCTTGAGCAGCGGTGTGAGCGTGCCCGAGTCCAGGCTCAGGCGCTCGCCCAGCTCTGACACGGTGGGGCCGTCCTGCTCCCACAGCACCAGCATCACGAGGTACTGCGGGTAGGTCAGGCCGATGGCGTCCAGCAGCGGCTTGTAGAGCTTGGTCATCGCCAGCGAGGCCGAATACAGCGCAAAGCACAACTGGTGATCCAGGCGCAGGGCGGCAGGGCTGGGGCTGGTGGGCGGGCAGGGCGTTGGCATGGGTTGAAGTATTTCGCGCAATTTAATTGCGCGCTTTTTAATGATTGAAAAGCCTTGCGGGTCGTGGGGAATAAGGCGCAAAAAAGGCGCCCCTGTGGACGCCAAAATTTCCAGCAGAGCCCCTGTGAAGGGCGCTCCAGACCAGGGCTCCCGCGCAAGGGCCGCCCCGCCGCGCCGGGAGCGTCCCCCTGCCCGCAGCGCGCAGCGCTGCGAGAGCGGGGGGAAGCCGCGCAGCGGCACAGGGGGGTGTCAGTACTGGTAAACCCCACGACCTGTCTTGCGGCCCAGGCGACCGGCGGCCACCATTTCGCGCAGCAGCGGGCAGGCGCGGTACTTGCTGTCGCCAAACTCGGCGAGGTACACGTCCATCACGGCCAGGCAGACGTCCAGGCCCACCATGTCGGCCAGGGCCAGCGGGCCGATGGGCTGGTTGCAGCCCAGCTTCATGCCGGCGTCGATGTCCTCGGGCGTGGCCAGGCCCTCGGCCAGCACGAAGAAGGCCTCGTTGATCATGGGCACCAGGATGCGGTTGACCACAAAGCCGGGCGCATTCTTCACGGTGATGGGGTTCTTGCCCAGCGCCAGCGCCATGGCCTTGACGGCGTCGTGCGTGGCGTCGCTGGTCTGCAGGCCGCGGATGATCTCCACCAGCGCCATCATGGGCACGGGGTTGAAGAAGTGCATGCCGATGAACTTGTCGGCGCGGCTGGTGGCGGCGGCCAGCTTGGTGATGGAGATGGACGAGGTGTTGGAGGCGATGATCACGTCGGGGCCGACGATGCCGTCCACCTGCTTGAGGATCTTGAGCTTGAGCTCGTAGTTCTCGGTCGCCGCTTCGATGACGAGCTGCGCGGCCTTCAGGTCGTCGTAGCGGGTCGAGGTCTGGATGCGCGCCAGGGCCGTGTCCTTGTCGGCCTGGGTGATTTTTTCCTTCTTGATCAGGCGATCCAGGCTACCGGCCACGGTGGCCAGGCCCTTTTGCACGGCGGCGTCAGAAATATCGACCATGACGATGTTGACGCCCGAGACCGCGCAGGCCTGCGCAATGCCATTGCCCATGGTGCCTGCACCAATGATTCCGACAGTTTGGATTTGCATGGAAGAAAGTCCTCTTTCAATGAACGGTGGGGGGACGCTGCAGCAGCCAGCGCAAGCAGCTATCAAAATAATAGCATCTGGTCAGGTGGCGAAGCGCTTGCGCGTGAGTGCCAGAGCCACCCAGTACGCTGCCAGCGTGGTGCCGGCCATCACCAGACCATGGCGCAGCGGCTGCTGGGGCCACTGGTCCATGAACAATGGGCGCACCAGCTCCACGGCGTTGGTCAGCGGCAGCCAGTCGGACGTGGCGCGCACCAGCGGCGGCAATTGCTCGCGCGGAAAGAACACGCCCGAGAGAAACATCATGGGCGTGAGCACCAGCGTGAAGTAGTAGGTGAAAAAGTCGTAGCCCTTGGCCAGCGCATTGAAGATCAGCGCAATGCTCGAAAACATGATGGACGCGCACAGCAGCACCGGCCAGGCCACCAGCAGCTTCGGCGCATGGCTGATGCCCAGCGCCAGCATCACCAGCAGGATGGAGCTCACCGTGAACAGCGCCTTGAAGGCGGCCCACAGCATCTCGGCCAGCACCACATCGTCCAGGCCCACGGGGGTGTTCATGATGCCCTCCCAGGTCTTTTGCACATGCATGCGCGAGAAGGCCGAATACAGCGCTTCGAAGCTGGCGGCATTCATCGCGCTCATGCAGACCGAGCCGCTGGCCAGGTACAGGATGTAGGGCACCTGCTGCCCCTGCAGCGGCACCGTGCCCACCAGTGCGCCCAGCCCATAGCCAAACGCCACCAGCCACATCAGGGGCTCGGCAATGTTGCCTATCAGGCTGGGGATGGCCAGCTTGCGCCACACCAGCAGGTTGCGCAAAAACACCGGCCACCAGCGCAGCGACAAGCCGGGCGGACGCCAGATCGGAGGGCCGCTGGCACGGCCACGCAGGGCAGAAGTAGGCATGCCCCTATTGTGCGCAATTGGTGCGTCCCAGGGGCGCAAGTCTGTGCTGCAGCCCTTGGCCGAGCCGGGCCGTGGGCTCGATTACAGTAGCTGCCAGTATCTTTTTTTGGCACCTGGCACCAGATGACAACCCTCGGCACCCCGCTCACCCCCCATTCCACCAAGGTCATGCTGCTCGGCGCGGGCGAACTGGGCAAGGAGGTGCTGATCGCGCTGCAGCGCCTGGGTGTGGAGACCATTGCCGTGGACCGCTACGACCACGCACCCGGCCAGCAGGTGGCGCACCATGCGCGCACCATCGCCATGAGCGACCCGGAGCAACTGCGCGCCCTGATCGAGGCCGAGCGCCCGCACCTCGTGGTGCCCGAGATCGAGGCCATCGCGACGCCCGTGCTGGAGCAGCTGGAAGCCGCAGGCACGGTGCGTGTAATCCCCACCGCCCGCGCCGCGCGCCTGACCATGGACCGCGAGGGCATCCGCCGCCTGGCTGCCGAAACCCTGGGCCTGCCCACCAGCCCCTACCGCTTCTGCGACTCGTTGGCCGAACTGCAAGCGGCGATCGACGCCGGTATCGGCTACCCCTGCATCGTCAAGCCGGTGATGAGCAGCTCGGGCAAGGGCCAGAGCAAGATCGACGGCCCGGCCGACGTGAAGGCGGCCTGGGACTACGCCATGGCTGGCGGCCGTGTGAGCCATGGGCGCGTGATCGTGGAGGGTTTCGTCGACTTCGACTACGAAATCACGCTGCTGACTGTGCGCGCCGTGGGCAACGGCGGTCAGGTGCAAACGCAGTTCTGCGAACCCATTGGCCACCTGCAGGTGCATGGCGACTATGTGGAAAGCTGGCAGCCCCAGCCCATGGCAGCACGCGCGCTGGAGCGCGCCAAGGCCATCGCCCAGGCGGTGACCGACAACCTGGGCGGCCAGGGCGTGTTCGGTGTAGAGCTGTTCGTCAAGGGCGACCAGGTCTGGTTCAGCGAAGTGAGCCCGCGCCCGCACGACACCGGCCTGGTCACGCTGTGCACCCAGCACCAGAGCGAGTTCGAGCTGCACGCCCGCGCCATCCTCGGCCTGCCGGTGGACACCAGCCTGCGCAACCCCGGCGCCAGCGCCGTCATCTACGGCGGTGTGGAGGCCGTGGGCATCGTGTTCGACGGGGTGGAGGATGCGCTGCGCGTGCCCGGCACCGACCTGCGCCTGTTCGGCAAGCCCGAGAGCTTTGCCCGGCGCCGCATGGGCGTGGCATTGGCGCGTGCGGGTGATGTGGACACGGCGCGGGGCAATGCCAAGCTGGCGGCGGGCAAGGTGCGGCCGCGGGCGTTGCGCTGAAAGAACAGGTGTTGCAAAACTGTCCGCTGGTGGGCAGGAATTGCGGCGCGAGCGTATGCTTTGACGCCTGTCCGTCCACAACACGGAGGCACTCTTGAGCTTGCGGGCGCGTATTCTTTGGCTGGTGCTGGTGGCCACGCTGCTGCCCATCCTGGCCATATTGGGCCTGCTGCTGGAAAACCGTGCGGCAACGGCGGCGCAGGCACTGGATCGCCTGCAGGCCCGCGCCACCGATATTGCCTCTGATCTGGACGACAAGATTGCGGGAACCGCACAGCTGATGTTCGGTCTGGCGCAGGTTCCGCTGGTGGGCGACGGGGACAAAGCCGCCTGCTCGGAATTCCTGGCGGCAGTGCTCAAAGAGCATCCGCAATACACCGGATTGCTCACCATCCTGCCCGATGGCCGTTTGCACTGTGATTCGCTGCGCAGCGGGCGCGAGCTGAATCTGTCCGACCGCCAGTATTTTCAGCAAGCCCTCACCGCACAGGGCGTGGTGGTGGAAGCCGTGGTGGGGCGTCTCACCGGCAAGGGGGTCATGCAGATCGCCTATCCGGCCCGGGATGCCCACGGCGTGCTCAAGTTTATTCTGCTGGCATCCCTCAACATGGACGCCTACGGCGCTGCGATGGCGCAAACCCTGGTGCACCCGAATGCGCATTTTCAGGTGTGGAACCAGGACGGATCGATTGTGATGGACTATCCCCGCCCTGGGGCGCGCGCACTGACGGCGCAGCCACCGGAGCGCAGCTTCATGCTCGCGCCTCTCCAGGGCGATGTGGAGAGGGCAGACATTGCCGACACCGGCACGGCGCGCAGGGTGTGGATCAAGGCCGGACTGCAGCGTGCCCAGGATGCGGGCCTGCGGCTGGCGCTGAGCGCGCCGGAGGCAGATTTGAACGGCCCGGTGGATGCGCAGTTTCGGCATGCATTGTTCGGCCTGCTGGCTTTGGGGGCGGCCATTTTTGCGGCGGCCGGGGTGTTGGGCGAATTTGCCGTGCGGCGCAAGACGGCCCGCGTGATGAGCACCATTGCGCAGATGGATTCCGGACTCTATGAGCCGAGCCCCACGGCTTCCTTTCCCAGGGGTGAACTGGGCGAGGTGATGCAGGCGCTTGACCGCATGGCGCAGTCCCTTGCGCAGCAGCGGCAGGCCATTGCGCGCCACACCGAGCAATTGGAGCGGCAAGCCCGGACCGATCCCCTGACGCACCTGGCCAACCGCCTGCGATTGCTCGAAAAGCTCCAGCTGGACCTTGCACAAGCCCGCAGCCAAGGCCGCCTGGTGGGCGTGATGGTGCTGGATCTGGACCGGTTCAAGGCCGTCAATGACAGCCTGGGGCATAACCGGGGCGATGCGCTGTTGATCGAGGTTGCCGGTCGGCTGCAGCAATGCGTGCGCCCAGAGGATATGGTTGGCCGACTGGGGGGTGACGAATTCGTGGTGATACTCCCGAACCTGCAGTCCTCCGACGATGTTCTGCCTGTGGCGCATCAGATCTTGCAGACCCTGACCCTGCCGATCGAGATGGCGCAGGCCACCTGGCAGGTCAGTACCAGCCTGGGCATCGCCATCTATCCGCGCGACGGGGAGAGCGGTGAAGTCCTGCTGCGCAACGCCGATGTGGCCATGTACGGCGCCAAGGAGCTTGGCGGCAATCGCATGGCCCGGTTTTCCGAGCAGATGGACCAGGCTTTGACCGCCCGCCTCCAGACCGAAGCGGGCTTGCGCCATGCCCTGCAACATGGCGGCTTGCGTCTGCATTTCCAACCTATCGTTGACGCAGGCACCGGCCGGGTGATTGCCGCAGAGGCGCTGGTACGCTGGCAAGACCCGCGGCGGGGACTGGTTTCGCCCCAGGAGTTCATCCCCGTTGCCGAAGACACGGGCCTGATCGTGCCCATGGGCGCGTGGGTATTGCGCCAGGCATGCCGGCAGGCTCGGCGCTGGCAAGACGAGGGATGGGGAACGATACCGGTGGCGGTGAACCTGTCGGCGCGCCAGTTCAATGGCTCCTCCATAGAGGACGAGGTGATGCAGGCTCTGGAATCGGCAGATTGCCCGGCGCCGCTGCTGCAGCTGGAGATCACTGAAAGCTGCATCATGGACCAGGTCGAGCAGGCCTTGCAGACCATGTATCGGTTCACGGCGCTGGGGGTGGAATTGGCCATTGACGACTTTGGCACGGGCTATTCGTCGCTGAGCCAGTTGAAGCGCTTTCCGGTGCGCAAGCTCAAGATCGACCGCTCGTTCGTCAGCGACATCGGCAAAGATGCCAGCAATGAAGTCCTGGTGCAGGCCATCATCGCACTGGCCCAGAAACTGGGTCTGCGCACTGTGGCAGAGGGTGTGGAAACACCGGCGCAAATGGCCTTTCTGAATGCCTGCGGGTGCAATGAATACCAGGGCTATCTGATGGCTCGCCCCTGCGTGGCTGCGGACTTCACGGCCGTGCTGCAGCAGCGCAACAAACGGGAACAGGTTACTCCCGGATCTGCCGCCCCGTGAGCTTGAGGAACAAGTCCTCCAGGTTGGCCGGCCGGTGCAGCGTGCGCAGGTGCGGGTGCTGCAGCAGCGCATCGAGCAGCGGGCGCGCTTCGCGGGTGTAGAAGAACACCGTCTCGCCGCTGACCTCGGTGCGCGCCGCCAGGGCCTGCAGGGCGCTGTCGTGCGCCAGGGCCAGGGCGCCTGCGCCGTATGCCTCCACCACTTCGGGCTCCAGGTGCTCGGCGATCAGCGCGCGCGGCGTGCCTTCGGCGATCTTGCGTCCATGGTCCAGCACCAGCAGGCGCGCGCACAGGCGCTCGGCCTCGTCCATGAAGTGCGTGGTCAGCAGGATGGAGGTGCCTGCCTGCAGCAGTTGCTGCAGGCGCTCCCACATCAGGTGGCGCGCTTGCGGGTCCAGGCCGGTGGTGGGTTCGTCCAGCAGCAGCAGGCGCGGTGCGTTCACCAGCGCGCGCGCCAGCGACAGGCGCCGCCGCATGCCGCCCGACAGCTCTCCCGGCCGCGCCTGGGCCTTGTGCGAGAGGGCGGCAAACTCCAGCAGGCGTGGCGCGCGCTCGTCCATCACGCTGCGGCCCAGGCCGAAGTAGCGGCCGAACACGCGCAGGTTTTCTTCGCAACTGAAGTCGGGGTCGAGCGAATCGAACTGCGTGACCACGCCGATTTCGGCCTTGATGGCCTGGGCGTCCTGCGGCATCTGCAGCAGGGGGCCGCTGGCGGGCTGGTAGTGGATGCTGCCGCCGTCCGGGGCGGTGAGGCCCAGGCACATGCGCAGCGTGGTGGTCTTGCCCGCCCCGTTGGGGCCGATGATGCCAAGGCATTCGCCGGGCGCAATGGCAAACGACACGTCATCGACCACGGTGCTGTCGCCGTAGTGTTTGCGCAGGTTCCGGGTTTGCAGCAGGGGTGCGGTCATGCGGCGAGGGCGGTGGGCGCGGGCTTCAAGACGGTCGGCAGGGTGGTGGCGTCCAGGCCCATGCGCGATGCTTACTGGAAGGCCACTTCGGCAAAGCTGCGCAGCTTGCGGCTGTGCAGGCGCTGCACGCCGCCGTCGCGCAGGATCTCGATGGCGCGCATGCCGATGCGCAGGTGCTGGTCCACGCGCTCGCGGTAGAAGTGGTTGGCCATGCCGGGCAGCTTGATCTCGCCGTGCAGCGGCTTGTCGCTCACGCACAGCAGGGTGCCGTAGGGTACGCGAAAGCGAAAGCCATTGGCGGCTATTGTGGCGCTTTCCATGTCCAGCGCCACGGCGCGGCTCTGGCTGAAGCGGCGCTGGGGCAGGTTGTCGGGCAGCAGCTCCCAGTTGCGGTTGTCGGTGCTGGCCACGGTGCCGGTGCGCATGATGCGCTTGAGCTCGTCGCGCCCGATCTGCGTGACCTCGGCCACGGCCTGCTCCAGCGCTACCTGGATCTCGGCCAGCGCCGGTATCGGCACCCACAGCGGCAGTTCTTCGTCGAGCACATGGTCCTCGCGCACATAGGCGTGGGCCAGCACGTAGTCGCCCAGTTGCTGGCTGTTGCGCAGCCCGGCGCAGTGGCCCAGCATGAGCCAGGCGTGCGGGCGCAGCACGGCGATGTGGTCGGTGATGGTCTTGGCATTGGCCGGGCCCACGCCGATGTTGACCATGGTGATGCCGCCATGCCCGGGGCGCACCAGGTGGTAGGCGGGCATCTGCGGCAGGCGCGGGGGCGGTGCGCCCAGTGCGTCGGCCGCCTGCGCGGGCAGCCCGGCGCGGCGCGTCACCACGTTGCCGGGCTCGATGAAGGCGGTGTATTCGCTGTCCGGCTTGGCCATTTCGGCGTGGCCCAGGCGCACGAATTCATCGATGTAGAACTGGTAGTTGGTGAACAGCACAAAGTTCTGGAACCCCTCGGGCGCCGTGCCGGTGTAGTGGCGCAGGCGGTGCAGCGAGTAGTCCACGCGCGGCGCGGTGAACAGCGACAGCGGCTGCGCGTCGCCCGGGCGCGGCTGCCAGGTGCCGTTGGCAATGCCGTCGTCCATGGCGGTGAGGTCGGGCAGGTCGAACAGGTCGCGCATCAGCAGGCGCCGCTGGGCGCTGAGCTGGCCCTCCACATGGTCGTGCTCGGCAAACGAAAAGTGGATGGGAATGGGCTGGCTGCTGGTGCCCACCTCCAGCTCCACCCCATGGCTTTTGCGCAGCAGGCGGAACTGCTCCAGGTAATAGTCGGCAAACAGGTCGGGCCGGGTGAGCGTGGTTTCGTAGCGGCCCGGCCCTTCGACGAAGCCGAAGGCCAGCTTGGTGTCGGCGCGGGCGTTGGTGCTGGTCTGCACGCGCACAAAGGGGTAGAAGGCGCGCACGGGCTGCTCGGGCGTGTCTCCGGCCACAAACTGCTGCATGGCCTGGCGCAGGTGCCCGATCTGCTGCTGGTAGATGCGTTGCACCTGGGCCAGGGCCTCGGCAGGGTCGGTGTGGCGGGTGGGGGCGATGAAGTCGGCAATCAAGGGCATGGAGCTATTGTCTACGCACCGGGGCTTCGGCTGTGGCAGCGGGTTGCGGATGCGACAGCCATTGCAGCGTTTGCTGCGCATCCAGCGGGCACGACACCAGGAAACCCTGCACCATGTCGCAGCCGAGCTGGCGCAGCAGCGCCTGCTGCGCGGGGGTTTCCACCCCCTCGGCCACGGTGCGCAGTTGCAGGCTGTGGCCCATTTGCACGATGGCGGTGACGATGGCCACGTCGTCGGCGTTGTCCGGGGTGTCGGTGACGAAGGAGCGGTCGATCTTGAGCTTGTTCAGCGGGTAGCGCTTGAGGTAGTTGAGCGAGGAGTAGCCTGTGCCGAAGTCGTCGATCGAGATGCCCACCCCCAGCGCGCGCAGCGCCTTGAGGGTTTCGAGCACCTGCTCGGCGTCTTGCATGAGCACGGATTCGGTCAGCTCCACCTCCAGAAAGCGCGGGTCCAGCCCGGTCTGGCGCAGCACGGCAGCGACTTCGGCGGCCATGTCGCGCTGGCGGAACTCCAGCGCCGAGAGGTTGACGGACACAGGCACCGGCGCCAGCCCCTGGTCCTGCCAGGCCTTGAGCTGGCGGCAGGCCTCGAGCATGACCCAGCGCCCGATGGGGGTGATAAGCCCGCGCGATTCGGCAAAGCCGATGAAGTCGGCCGGTCCGACCAGGCCGCGCTCGGGGTGCTGCCAGCGCACCAGAGCCTCCAGCGCCTGCAGCGAGCCGTCGTGCAGGCTGACCTGGGGCTGGTAGTGCAGCACGAAGGCGCCCGTGGCAATGGCGTCGCGCAACTGCCGCTCCTGCTGCAGCACCTGCATGGCGCTGCCGTCCATGCCGGGCTGGAAGAACTGGCGGTTGCCACGGCCGCTTTCCTTGGCGTGGTACATGGCGGCATCGGCGCAGCGCAGCAGCACCTCGCTGCGGGTGCCGTCTTCGGGGAACAGGCTGATGCCGATGGAGGGCGACATGGTGACCGGCACATGCTCCAGCGTGAACACCGACTGCATGGCCTGCAGCAGCTTGTCGGCCACCAGCGCGGCTTCGTCGGCGTGGCGGATGTCGGTGAGCACGATCACGAACTCGTCCCCGCCCAGGCGGGCCACGATGTCGGCGCTGCGCACGCAGCGTATGAGGCGCCGCGCCACCTCGCACAGCAACTGGTCGCCCGCGTGGTGGCCCAGCGAGTCGTTCACGGTCTTGAAATGATCCAGGTCGATGAACAGCACGGCCAGGTGGCGGTCGGCCTGCTGCGCCTGCGCGATCTGGTGTTCGAGCTGCTCCATCAGGTGGCGGCGGTTGGGCAGTTCGGTGAGCGCGTCGTGCAGTGCGAGGAAGGCTTCGCGCTCTTCCACCTTCTTGCGCGCGCTGATGTCGCGCGCCACCACGATGCGGTAGTCCCCGTGCAGTTGCGGCATGGTCTTGCCCACCACTTCCACGGCAATGCTGTGCCCGTCCTTGTGCACAAGGGCCACTTCGTAGGGGTGCTCGGAGCCGCTGCGCGTGTACTCCAGCGCGATGGCGCGGTAGTCAGTCCGGATGAAGCTGAAGATGGACAGGCCCAGCACCTCGTGCAGCGGGTAGCCGGTCAGCCGCGTGAGGGCCTCGTTGCCGTCGATGATGATGCCGTCGCGGTGGAACACGATGGCCTCGTCGGTCGCCTCGGCAAACTTGCGCATGCGCTCTTCGCTTTGGCGCACCAGGCTTTCGGCGCGCCAGCGCTCGGTGATGTCGTTGACGAGCACGAATGCGCCCACGGGCTCGGTGCTGCCCTCGAAGTGCGGGATCAGGTTGACCTCGATGATGCGGATCTCGCCGTTGGGCAGGGTCTGCTCGCGTGTGTACTTGACGCGCTCGCCGCACATGCAGCGATCCACATGCGGGCGGATGGCCTGCCACGCGCGGTGGCCAATGGCTTCCTCGACGGAGAGCCCCAGGATGGACTGTGTGGAATGCCCGTTGTATGCGGCGTAGCCCTGGTTGGCAAAACGGCAGCGCAGGCACGGCAGCTCGTAGTAGGCCATGAGCGCCGGCACCGAATCTGCGATGAGGCGCAGCAACGCGTCGTCCTGGTACGCCATGGGCAGTGCAGCGGTGGCGGAGGAGGGCTCGGGCATAGGTTCCAGGCGGATAGCGTGGGGTGTGCGGGTCGGTGCCGGGTTCTTTTATAGCCCATTGCCTGGCATTTGCCCATGCTGCGCTGCAGCGCAGCCCGGCGGGGATTTCTGGCACGATGGAAACCTCCACAGAAACAACGGGCCATGCAGGCAACAAGTGACTTTTCGGCGGCCATTGCGGTGCTGGCCAGTGCGCTGGGCTGCGGCATGCTGATGGGCATAGAGCGCGAGCGGCGCAAGGGCGACGGGCAGTTCCGCTCGCTGGCGGGGGTGCGCTCGTTCACGCTGGCCTCGCTGGCCGGTGCGCTCACCGCGCTCATGGGGTCGGTGGTGCTGGTGGCGGTGGGCGCGGTGTTCCTGGCGGCGCTGACTGTCACGGCCTATGCGCGCGACCGCTCGGGCGACCCCGGCGTGACCACCGAGATCGCGCTGCTCATGGCCTACCTCATCGGCGTGCTGTGCACGCAAGACCAGATGCTGGCCGCCGCCCTGGCCGTGGTGGTGACGGCGCTGCTGGCGTCGCGCGATGCGCTGCACCAGTTCTCGCGCCACTGGCTGCTGCCGGGTGAAGTGCGCAGCGGTCTGGTGCTGGGCGCGCTGCTGTTGCTGGTGGCGCCCCTGGTGCCTGCCGAGCCTTTGTGGCAGGGGCTGCTCAACCCGCAGGTTGTCATGCGCCTGCTGCTGGTGTTGCTGGTCATCCAGAGCCTGGCGCACATCGGGCGGCGCTTGCTGCAGGCGCGCCAGGCGCTGGCCCTGTCGGCACTGGCCTCGGGCTTTGTGTCCAGCACGGCGACCATCGCCAGCCTGGGGCTGGAGGTGCGCGAGGGCCGGGTGTCTGCCCGGGCGCAGGCGGGGGCGGCGGTGCTCTCCTGCGTGGCCACCATGCTGCAGATTCTGGTGGTGGCCGCCACAGTGCAGCCCGCCTGGCTGGCACGCCTGTGGCTGCCTGCGCTGTGCGGTGCGGTCGTGGCCAGTGCCTGGGGCTGGTGGCGGGTGCGCGGCATGGCCCAGGCGCCAGGGGAGGCGGGTGGCGCGCCGGGCCATCCGCAACTGCCGGAGGACTCCCCCATGTTCAAGCTGCGCGATGCGGCGGTCATCGTGCTGCTGCTCACCGCCATCCAGGTGGGGGTGCAGGCCCTGACCCGCTGGCTGGGCGATACCGGCATGCTGGTGGGCGCGCTGCTGGCGTCGCTGGCCGACGTGCACGCAGCCATCGCCGCCGTGCTGGTGCGCGGCGCTCCCACGGCCGATGCTTCATCCCAGGCCATTGCCCAGGCGCTGATGGCGGCGCTGTTGATGCACGCCGTGAGCAAGTCTGCCGTGGCCTTGGCCAGCGGGGGGTGGCGCTACGCACTGGCTGTGGCGCCGGGCATCGTGGCGCATACGCTGGCCTTTGTGGGGGTGCTGGTCCTGATGGGGTGACGGCCTGGGCATACCGCGCCGGATAATCCCGCCCATGACATCCCCACAAAACCAAGCCAGCGCCGCCTTCAGCACGCTGGCTCTGGGCGCCGCCCAGCTTGCCAACCTGCAGCAGCTTGGCTACCAAACCATGACCCCCATCCAGGCCGCCAGCCTGCCGCTGGCGCTGCAGGGCCAGGACCTGATCGCCCAGGCCAGCACCGGCAGCGGCAAGACCGCTGCCTTCGGCCTGGCCCTGCTGGCGCGCCTGAACCCGCGCCGTTTCGCCGTGCAGGCCCTGGTGCTGTGCCCCACGCGCGAGCTGGCCGACCAGGTGGCCACCGAGGTCCGCCGCCTGGCACGCGCCGAGGAGAACATCAAGGTCGTCACCCTGTGCGGCGGCGTGCCGCTGCGCGGCCAGATCGCCAGCCTGGAGCACGGCGCGCACATCGTGGTGGGCACGCCCGGCCGCGTGATGGACCACCTGGAGCGCGGCAGCCTCACGCTCGAAGCGCTGAACACCCTGGTGCTCGACGAGGCCGACCGCATGCTCGACATGGGCTTCTTCGACGACATCGCCACCGTGGCGCGCCAGTGCCCCAAGGAGCGCCAGACCCTGCTGTTCTCGGCCACCTACCCCTTGGCAATAGCCAAGCTCAGCGCGCAGTTCATGAAGAACCCGCAGAGAATCACGGTGCAGGCCCAGCACGCCGAGGCCAAGATCGAGCAGCGCTGGTACGAGGTGAAGGACAGCGAGCGACTGCACGCGGTGTCGCTGCTGCTGGGGCACTTCCGGCCCGAGTTGTCGATCGCGTTCTGCAACACCAAGCAGCAGTGCCGCGACCTGGTGGCCGTGCTGCAGGCGCAGGGCTACAGCGCGCTGGCGCTGTTTGGCGAGCTGGAGCAGCGCGAGCGCGATCAGGTGCTGGTGCGCTTTGCCAACCGCAGCTGCTCGGTGCTGGTGGCCACCGACGTGGCAGCACGCGGGCTGGACATTGCCAACCTGGCCGCCGTCATCAACGTGGACGTGACACCCGACCCCGAGGTG
Source organism: Burkholderiales bacterium (assembly GCA_016192425.1). GTDB lineage: Bacteria > Pseudomonadota > Gammaproteobacteria > Burkholderiales > Burkholderiaceae_C > Simplicispira. Next base: position 20,524 of record JACPUE010000005.1, on the reverse strand, counting down.
CACGTGCACCGCATCGGCCGCACCGGCCGGGGCGACGCCGAGGGCCTGGCGCTGAGCCTGGCGAGCATGGACGAGATGGGCAGCGTGGGCAAGATCGAGCAGTTGCAGCGCCGCGAATCGCGCTGGTACCCGCTGGCCGAACTCACGCCCACGGGCAGCGGCCCGCTGCTGCCGCCCATGGCCACGCTGCAGATCATCGGCGGGCGCAAGGAGAAGATCCGCGCGGGCGACGTGCTGGGCGCGCTCACCGGCGAGATGGGCTTCACGCGTGAGCAGGTCGGCAAGATCAACGTGAACGACTTCTCCACCTACGTGGCGGTGGACCGCGCCATCGCCGCCCAGGCCGTGCAGCGCCTCAACAGCGGCCGCGTCAAGGGCAAGAGCGTCAAGGCGCGGCTGGTGGCCGACGGCGAATGTTTTGAATGAAATTGGCCTCTAGCGCTTATCCAGTAAGCGTAAGCAGCTATTAAATTGATAGTATTTGAATACCTGAACCGTCATCCAGCGCCATGTCTTCCAATGCCCCATCCCCTCTCCCCTGGCTGACGCCCGCCAACCTGCTGCGCGCTTCGGTGGGCGTGGCCCTGCTCACCATCACGCTCAAGACCCTGGCCTGGTACGTGACGGGTTCGGTGGGCCTGCTGTCGGACGCCATGGAGTCCTTCGTCAACCTTGCCAGCGCGGTGTTCGCCCTGGCCATGGTGACGGTGGCGCAGCTGCCGGCCGACGACAACCACCCCTACGGCCACCACAAGGCCGAGTATTTCTCCTCGGGCTTCGAGGGCCTGCTCATCGTGGGCGTGGCGGGCGGCATCCTCTGGGCGGCCGGGCACCGGCTGTTCGATCCGCAGCCGCTGGAGCAGGTGGGCTGGGGCCTGGCGCTGTCGGTGCTCAGCTCGGGGCTCAATGGCCTGCTGGCCTGGGCCATGTTCCGCGCGGCGCGGGAGCACCGCTCCATCGCGCTGGAAGCCGACGCGCGCCACCTTGTCACCGATGTCTGGACCTCGGCGGGCGTGCTCGTGGGCCTGGCTGGCGCGGCCCTCACGGGCTGGCTGTGGCTGGATGCTGCGGCGGCCATGCTGGTGGCGCTCAACATCCTCAAGGAAGGCGTGGAGCTGGTCTGGCGCTCCACCCAGGGCTTGATGGACGAGGCCGCCGAGCCCGAGGTGCAGGCCACCATCGAGGCCACGCTGCACGGCTTTGTGCAGGGCCAGCCGCCGGGGGCGCTGCGCTTCGACCATGTGTCCACGCGCCGCGCTGGGCAGCGCCGCTTTGCGGACATGCACATGCACATGCCCGCCGACTGGACCCTGCGCCACGCCGCCGAGCTGCGCGGCCAGGTCGAGCGCGCCCTGATGGCCGCCGTGCCTGGCCTGCGCGCCACCATCGAGCTGCTGCCCACCGATGTGGAGGCGCATTTTGACGACCTTCCCGACGAACCCAAGGATGGAATGAAGTGATCAGTGTCTTGCAACGCGTGCGTGAGGCACGTGTCGATGTGGAAGGGCAGACCGTGGGCGCCATCGGCCCCGGCTTGCTGGTGCTGGTGTGCGCCGAGCGCGGCGACACCGGGCAGGAGGCCGACAGGCTGCTGGCCAAGATCCTCAAGCTGCGCATCTTCAGCGACGAGGCCGGCAAGATGAACAAGAGCGTGCAGGACGTGGGCGGCGGCCTGCTGCTGGTGAGCCAGTTCACCCTGGCCGCCGATACGTCGAGCGGCAACCGCCCCGGCTTCAGCCAGGCCGCCGCGCCGGACGAAGGCCGCCGGTTGTTCGACTACCTGGTGCAGCAGGCGCGCGCCCTACACCCGATCGTGCAGACAGGCCAGTTCGCGGCCGACATGCAGGTGCACCTGGTCAACGACGGGCCGGTGACGATTCCGATGCGCATGGCGCCCTGAACACATATGTTTTTAGCGCAATACGCTGACATATATGTCATGCCAAAGCGATCTGCTGCCCTGGAGACCATGCCCTCCGCCGTGCTGGCGCATCTGCGCGCGCTGGGCGGAAACCTGGCCATTGCCCGCAAACGCAGGCGTGAGCCCCTGAAGTCATGGGCGCAGCGCATTGGCGTGTCCGAGCCCACACTCATGCGCATGGAGAAGGGCGATCCCAGCGTTTCCATGGGGGTGTACGCCACTGCCCTGTGGTGGCTGGCAACGCCCACAGCCACCGCGCCTGGCGGTGCTGGGCTATCTGTTCTTTGCTGGTGATGAGCGTTTTGGTGCCCTGGGCGTTTCGGTATCGGCCGACGCCTATGTGGCGCGTGACACTGGCCCGTTGCCCCGTCTGGCGGACGTACAGGCCCTGGCAAGGCTGGTGCGTCAGATCGCGTCGGGTGAGCCGGTGGATGAGGCGCAGCGCAGGCTGATCACGCCCGGCACCACACTGGGTGGTGCCCGCCCCAAGGCGCTGCTGGAGCTGGACGGTCAGCCGTGGGTGCTCAAATTCAGCGAGCCCGGCGAACCCATCGACATGCCTTTGGTGGAGCACGCCGCCATGACACTGGCCGCACATGCAGGCATCCGTGTGGCGCTCAAGGCGGCCGGGGAGCCGCTGGGCTACCCCGAGCTGGCGCAGTGGAAAACGCACTTTGCACGCACAGGTGTGGCGGCTGCAGACATCGATTCCTTGGCGGCAGCAATCGACAGGCCGTTCCTGCGGAATCAGCGTGATGCGTATTTGAAGTGACATTCAAGTTTCATAGCATCAAACGCAGCAAGAATAAGCGCTGAAGGCACTTTTGCCTCATTTTTTCGGGCCTGCCGCCTCACTGCCGCCAGAAGAACAGCCCCGCCATCACCAGGCCTGTGGCCACGATGCCCCAGCGCAGCACCGGCGCGGGCAGCTTGCGCGCCACGCGCGCGCCGCCATAGCCGCCTGCCGTGGCCGCCAGCATCATCAGCAGCGCCTGGGGCCAGTGCACCACGCCGCCTGCGGCGTAGATGGCCACGGCAATGGCCGTGAGCAGGGCCGAGACCCAGTTTTTCAGCCCGTTCATGGCGTTGAGGTTGGTTTGCCCCAGCAGGCCGAACAGGGCCAGCAGCAAGATGCCCAGCCCGCCGTTGAAGTAGCCGCCATAGCCCGCCACGGCCAGCACGCCCACGGTGGCGCGGGCGGTGGAGGGCTTGCCGCCCGCCAGCCGCGCGCGCAGCCAGGGGCCGAAGGCAAACAGCGCCGTGGCCGCCAGCAGCAGCCAGGGCACCACCTTGCGGAAAGTGGCGTCGGGCGTGACCAGCAGCAGCGCCGCGCCCGCCGCACCGCCGATCAGCGAGAGCACCACCAGCAGCCGCATCGACAGCCCCGGCGGCGGGGCGGTGTCTTCACGAAAGCCCCAGGCACCGGCGACATAGCCCGGCAGCAGCGCCACCGTGCTCGTGGCATTGGCGGCCACGGGCGGCACGCCGGTGAAGACGAGCGCGGGCAGTGTCAGAAAGCTGCCGCCACCGGCAACGGCATTGAGGGCGCCTGCGATGAAAGCGGCGGTGAGGAGGAGGGCGGTATCGAACATGGATCGGCACAAACAGGGGGACTGCACGAACGGTGCCGTGCCGATCTTAGGTTGCGGGGTAGTCGGGTTTCAGGCAAAAGTGTTTTGCCCGCCTCGCATGGGGCTCATTGCGCGTAGGGGTCGTCGAACCCCAGCTCCTGCAGGATGGCAGTCTCGTAGGCCTCCATTTCCTGCGCGTCCTGCGCGCTGGTCTCGTGGTCCCAGCCCTGGGCGTGCAATGTGCCGTGCACCAGCAGGTGGGCGTAGTGTTCTTCCAGGCTTTTGTTCTGCTCGCGCGCCTCGCGCTCGACCACGGGGGCGCAGAGCACCAGGTCGGCAGTCACCACCGGCTCCTGGGTGTAATCGAAGGTCAGCACGTTGGTAGCGTAGTCCTTGTGCCGGTAGCCGTGGTTGAGCTGGCGGCCTTCGTCCTCGCCGACGATGCGCACGGTGATCTCTGCATCCAGCGAAAGGGCGTGGCGGATCCAGCGCGCGACCTTGTGGCGCGGCAGCACGGCGCGGTGGGCCGCCGTTTCATCGCCACGGGCGAATTGCAGGGAAAGCGTGAGGTGGTTCAGAGCCATTTTGGCCTCCAGCGCCCGCTCATATTGCGCAAGCAGCTATTAATTCAGGAGTTATTCGCCGCTGCCGCGCCGACTGCGTTGGGCGTCGTAGGCATCGACGATGCGCGCCACCAGCGGGTGGCGCACCACGTCGGCACTGGTGAAGCGCGTGACGGCAATGCCCTTGACGCGCTTGAGCACGCGTTCGGCGTCGATCAGGCCGCTCAGTGCGCCCTTGGGCAGGTCGATCTGGCTCACGTCGCCCGTGACCACGGCGCGCGAGCCGAAGCCGATGCGCGTGAGGAACATCTTCATCTGCTCGGGCGTGGTGTTCTGCGCCTCGTCAAGGATGACGAAGGCGTTGTTCAGCGTGCGCCCGCGCATGAAGGCCAGCGGCGCGATCTCCAGCGTGTTGCGCTCGAAGGCTTTTTGCACGCGGTCAAAACCCATCAGGTCGTACAGCGCGTCGTACAGCGGGCGCAGGTAGGGATCCACCTTCTGCGTCAGGTCGCCAGGCAGAAAACCCAGGCGCTCGCCCGCCTCCACGGCCGGGCGCGTGAGCACGATGCGCTGCACGTTGCTGCGCTCCAGCGCATCGACCGCGCAGGCCACGGCCAGGTAGGTCTTGCCGGTGCCCGCCGGGCCGATGCCGAAGGTGATGTCGTGCGTGGCGATGTTGTCCAGGTACAGGGCCTGGGTGGGCGTGCGTGCGCGCAGGTCGGCGCGGCGGGTGTTCAGCGGCGCGGGGCTGGTGTCGGCCTCGGCGGCCAGGGCGGCGTCGACAGCCAGCATGAGCTGCAGCTGGGCCTCGCTGATCGGGTGGTCGGCCAGCTCGTACACCGCCTGCAGCACCTCCAGCGCCTGCGTGGCGCGGGCCTTGGGGCCATCGACCTTGAACTGCTCGTGCCGGTGGGCAATGCTCACCTGCAGCGCGGCCTCGATGGTGCGCAGGTGAACGTCTGCCGGGCCGCACAGATGGCCCAGGCGCAGGTTGTTGTGGGGGGTGAAGGTGTGGCGCAGGATCACGTTGATAATTCCGTCGGAATGCGCCGGACGGCGACAAAGGACACCAATGATAGGCAAATTGACCGGCCAGCTCCTGGAGAAGAACCCGCCCGAGGTGCTGGTGGACTGCCATGGCGTGGGCTACGAGGTGCAGGTCAGCATGAGCACCTTCTACAACCTGCCCGCCGTGGGCCAGCCGGTGGGCCTGCTCACGCAGTTCATCGTGCGCGAGGATGCGCAACTGCTGTACGGCTTTGCCACGGCGCGCGAGCGTGCGGCGTTCCGCGAACTCATCAAGATCTCGGGCGTGGGCCCGCGCACCGCGCTGTCCATCCTCAGCGGCATGGACGTGGACGACCTGACCCAGGCCGTGGCATTGCAGGAGGCCGGGCGGCTGGTCAAGGTGCCGGGCATTGGCAAGAAAACGGCCGAGCGCTTGTTGCTGGAGCTCAAGGGCAAACTGGTGGGTGCATTAGGGGGCAGCGGCGCTGCGCCGGTCAGCGGGGCGCAGGGCGATATTCTTCAGGCCTTGCTTGCTTTAGGGTACAACGACAAGGAAGCAGCGGCTGCACTCAAGGCTTTACCTGTGGATGTGGCGGTCAGCGAGGGAATCAAGCTGGCGCTCAAGGCGCTGGCGAAGTAAAAAAACCGGTAGTCATGAAGGAAACGAGGGTAACAATGCGTAAAAATTGGAAGAAATTGAGTGGCGTAGGCTTGGCATTGCTGGGTGCTGTGCTGTCTGGGTGTGGCGGTGATGGCCAGACCGCTGCCGATGCTGCAGCCAAGCCCGCGCTGCGGGCGGAGGGCATGGTGGCTTCGCAAGCAACTGTTGCGGCCACTGCATCCCCTGTGAAGTCGCGCTCGGTTGATGCCGTTCCCGTGCCAGCTCGCATCGCTTTGGGGGCGCTGGAGTCGAACAAAGCGCTGCTGGCGCCCGTTTTGCCTGGTCCGCGCATGGTGGGTGAGGCGCGGGCGGTGTCGGCGGCTGCCACGGTGGAGCAGACGCGACAGCAACTGCAGTGGAGCCGCAGCGCCACGGGCGCCCAGGTAGCGGCCCTGAGCATTTCCGCCAAGGAGGCATTGGGGCTGCGGCTGGGGGTGCAGGTCACCTCGCTGCCGGAATCGGCCGTACTGCGCGTTTACAGCCAGGCCCGCTCGGGCACGGTGTTCCAGATCAGCGGCAAAGACGTTCTCCTCCATGTGCTGCGCAACACCCAAGCCGCAGGGGACAGTGCGGAGGCGCGCACCTGGTGGACTCCAGATATCGGCTCGGACGAAGTGACGCTGGAGATCGAGCTGCCTGCCGGCGAGGTGGTTGATACGGTGCAGATTGCCGTGCCCACGGTGTCTCATATTTTCACGGACTTGGATTTGCACGAAGACAGCGCAGCGCAAACCAAGATCAATGAGTCTGCATCTTGCAACCAAGATGCCGTGTGCGACAGCGGCTTCACCACCCAAAGCAACGCAGTGGCCCGCATGCTGTTCACTTCTGGCGGCAACAGCTATGCCTGCAGCGGCACTCTGCTCAACGATGCGAAGAATTCCGGCACGCCGTATTTTCTGAGCGCCAACCACTGCATTTCGACCCAGACTGCGGCCTCCACGCTGCAAACCGATTGGTTCTACCGCGCATCTGCGTGCAATTCGCGTGCACTGTCCAGTACCACGACCAAGCTCTATAACGGCGCCACCTTGCTGTATGCCAGCAGCAGCACCGATGTGTCGCTCATGCGGTTGGACGATGCCCCTCCTGCGGGCGCCTATTTCGCTGGGTGGGATGCTTCCGGCTCTGCCATGTCCAATGGCGCTGCCATCGTGGGGCTGCACCATCCCGCTGGGGACATGCTCAAGATCAGCAAAGGCCAAATTGCCGGACAGACCAGCTGCGTGGCAACCGAAGGAAACCAATTCGGCTGCACCGGCAGTACGGGCAACTTCTATGTGGTGGGCTGGAATTCTGGCACCACCCAGGGCGGAAGCAGCGGATCGGCGATTTTCTCAGGCGACGGCCGCTACGTCGTGGGCAATCTGTACGGTGGCGGGGCATCCTGCACGAACAGGGGTGCGATGGACTACTACGGCCGTTTCGATGTGTCTTATGCCCAGGGGCTGAAGAATTGGCTGGGCGGCCAAAGCACTCCGCCGTCGGGTGGTGGGGGCGTTGCAGCGCTGGACAACATCGTGCGCATCCTGCAATCCCTGCGGAGCAATTGACGACGGCCTTAGGGTTTGCAGCGCCACTGCGCGCTGCGAACCCTGGGCCAGGCGTCGTGCCTGGCCCAGTCCTGGGGTTGCCGCCTCAGCGGGGCAACCACTTCTGGATGGTGAAAGTCTCGGAGGTGGAGAGATTCTTGCTCGCCAGCACCTTGTCGGTAATGTCCGTCAAGGCGACGCTGACTTTTTTCAGGTTGGTGCTGCTGACCTCTTTGGAGTAAGCACAGACCGCGTCACCGGGCGCGAACAAGGTCAGGATCGCGGAATCCGTAGTGGCCCTGGGCGTGCGCCCCACGCCGTTAGAGTAAATGCCCGCCACCGCACTGCCATTGTCCAGCGCCTGGCCATTCAGATATTGCATCCCCTGCCAGTCGTCGTTCGTGTACACGATATTTGAGCGAAGCGACTGCACCCGCATGGTTGGGTTGGCTCCTGAGCCGACATCCTCAGAAAACGCAACCAGCACTTTGTAGCCCTGGTAGGTGGCGCCAGTGGTGGCGATGATGGTGCAGGCAATCGCTTCTTCCGTAGTCGATTCCAGCGAAGTCGTGCTGATGTTCAGCAGATCGGCGTGGGCGGTGCCCACCATGCACGCCGAAGCAATAAGTCCTACCCAGTAGCGATACTTCATTCCATGCCTCTCATGTAAAAAAATGTTTGTTCCCTATTGAAAGGTGCAGGGTACTGCGTGGCATTATGGCATTCGGCTGTGCTGTGCAAAAATCGTTTTCACCTTCCGCAAAGGCGCACCTGCCTTCATTTCTGCAGTACCTGGCTGCCTCGCACCGTGACCATCCACACCGACGATTTCGCTCCCGCGCACCCTAAGCGCGTCGTTTCCGCAGCGCCGTCTTCCGCCCAGGAAGAAGCCCTGGAGCGCGCCCTGCGCCCCAAGCTGCTGCAGGAATACGTGGGCCAGGCCAAGGCGCGTGAGCAGCTCGAAATTTTCATCGGCGCCGCGAAGAAGCGCGAGGAGGCGCTGGACCATGTGCTGCTGTTCGGCCCGCCGGGGCTGGGCAAGACCACGCTCTCGCACATCATCGCCGCCGAGCTGGGCGTGAACCTGCGCCAGACCAGCGGCCCGGTGCTGGAAAAACCCAAGGACCTTGCCGCGCTGCTGACCAACCTGGAGCGCAACGATGTGCTGTTCATCGACGAGATCCACCGCCTCTCGCCCGTGGTCGAGGAAATCTTGTACCCCGCGCTGGAGGACTACCAGATCGACATCATGATCGGCGAGGGGCCGGCGGCGCGCAGCATCAAGCTCGACCTGCAGCCCTTCACGCTCGTGGGCGCGACCACGCGCGCGGGCATGCTCACCAACCCGCTGCGCGACCGCTTCGGCATCGTCGCGCGGCTGGAGTTCTACACGCCCGAGGAGCTGGCGCGCATCGTGATGCGCAGCGCGGGGCTGCTGGGCGCGCCCATCGACGACGAGGGCGGCTTCGAAATCGCGCGCCGCTCGCGCGGCACGCCGCGCATCGCCAACCGCCTGCTGCGCCGTGTGCGCGACTATGCCGAAGTCAAGGGCGACGGCCGCATCACGCAGGACATGGCCCACCGCGCGCTGGCCATGCTCGACGTGGACCCGCAGGGCTTCGACGTGATGGACCGCAAGCTCCTGGAGGCCGTGATCCACCGCTTCGACGGCGGCCCGGTCGGGCTGGACAACATCGCTGCGAGCATTGGCGAGGAGGCCGGCACCATCGAGGACGTGATCGAGCCCTACCTCATCCAGCAGGGCTACCTGCAGCGCACGCCGCGCGGGCGCATCGCCACGCAGGCCGCATGGCGCCACCTGGGGCTGCAGCCACCCGCAGGGCGGGGCGGTGCCGACCTGTTCGGGACTGGGGCATGACGGCGCTGCGCGGGCGCCGCGTCTTGGTGGCGGGCATGCTGGCGCTGCTGCTGGCGGGCGCGGCCTGGCTGGCCGCCCGGCCTGCCGCGGTCGACGCCGTGCAGCCGCGCCAGGGGCCGCTGGTGCGCAGCCTGCAGTTTTCCGCGCGGGTGGAAAGCCTGGCGCGCGTGGAGCTGGGCAGCACCGTGACGGCGCGCGTGGCGCGGGTGGCGGTAGACGAGGGCGCGCGCGTGCGCGCTGGCCAGGTGCTGGTGCAGCTCGAAGCCGACGAGGCCCAGGCCGCCTTGGCGCAGGCCCAGGCGGCCGAGCAGCAGGCGCGCGCGCGCCTGGCAGGCCTGCGCGGCACCGGGCGCCAGGCGGCGCAGGCGGCCCTGGCCCAGGCCGACGCCAGCGTGCGCGCGGCACGCGCCCAGTTCGACCGTGTGGAGCCCTTGGCGGCCCAGGGCTTCTACAGCCCGGCCCAGCGCGACGAAGCACGGCGTGCGCTGGATGTGGCGCTGGCCCAGCAGGCCGCTGCCCAGGCCCAGTGGCAGGCCCAGGGCGATGCCGGGGCCGATACCGCGCAGGCCCAGGCCCAGTGGGACGCCGCACGCGCCGCCACGCAGGCCGCCCAGGCTCGGCTGGCGCAGGCCGCGCTGCGCGCCAGCGGGGATGGGCGTGTGATCCTGCGCAGCGTGGAGCCCGGCCAGATCGTGCAGCCGGGCAAGGCCCTGCTGATGCTGGCGCTGGATGGCCCCACGCAGCTCGTGGCCCAGGTGGACGAGCGTTTTTTGCAGCAGTTGCAGCCGGGCCAGCACGCCGCCGTGCTGGCCGATGCCTTTGCGGGCCAGCCGTTCGGGGCACGGGTGCAGTCGATTGCGCCGGGGGTGGATGCGCAGCGCGGCGCCATCGAGGTCAAGCTGGCGCTGGAGCAGGCGCCGCCCGGTTTTTTGCGTGAAGACATGACGCTGTCGGTGGAGGTGGAAACGGGCCGCAGCGAGCGTGCCCTGGCACTGCCGCTGTCGGTGCTGCGCGCGCCCATCGAGGGCGATACGGCGCAGTTGCTGGTAGCCAGCGATGGCCGGGCCGAACTGCGCCGCGTGCGCGTGGGCCTGCGCACGCTCGATGCCTTCGAGGTGCAGGACGGTCTCTCGCCCGATGACTGGGTGCTGCGCGCCGCCGCCGTGCAGCCGGGCCAGCGTGTGCGCCCGCGGCCCGTGCCTTGGGAGCAGGCCGCCGGGGTGCGCACGGGAGAGGGCGGCGCGGCAGGTGCGGCCCTCGCCCTGGGCGTGGGGCGCTGATGCGGCGCTACTGGCCGGGCTTCGAGTGGCAGGTGGCCTGGCGCTTCCTGCGCGAGGGGCGCATGCAGACGCTGCTCATCATCGTGGGCGTGGCGGCTGGGGTCGCCGTGGTGGCCTACATCTCCGCGCTGATTCAGGGGCTGCAGGCCAACACCCTGGCCAAGACCCTGGGGGCGCAGGCGCACATCAGCCTGCGCGCGCCCGAAGACCTGGTGGCGTCGGCCGCGCGCTGGGACGCTGCCACGGCGGTGCTCAGCGACACCCAGCCGCGCGCCCAGCGCCTGCGCTCCGTGGCCAATTGGCAAGCGCTTCTGCCCGTGCTGCAGGCCACGCCGGGCGTGGCTGCGGTCTCGCCCATGGTGTCGGGCTCGGGCCTGGCGCTGCGCGGCGAGGCGGCGCTGGCCATTGCGCTCATGGGCGTGGAGCTGGAGCGCTACGACCGCATCGTCAGCCTGCGCTCCAAGGTGGTGGCGGGGCGTGCCAGCCTGCAGCCGGGCGAGGCCATCATCGGCCGCGAGCTGGCCGCCGACCTGGGCCTGCGCGTGGGCGACCGCCTCACCCTGCGCACCGGCCTGGTGAGCGACTCTGCGCGCGTGACCGCGCTGGTGGACCTGGGTGTGAAGGACCTCAACCGCCGCACCGTGATCGTGCCGCTGCGTGCGGCGCAAAGCCTGCAAGGCCTGCCCGGTGGCGCCACGCACCTGGACCTGACGGTGACCGATGTCTGGGCCGCGCAGGCCCTGGCCGACAGCCTGCGCCGCCAGCACCCGCTGCGCGTGGAAAGCTGGCAGGAGAGCAATGCCCAGCTCGTTTCGGCGCTCAACGCCCAGAGCGTCAGCACCACCATCATCCGCGCGGTGGTGCTCGTGGTGGTGGTGCTGGGCATTGCCAGCGTGCTGGTGGTGTCGGTCGTGCAAAAGGGGCGCGAGATCGGCATCCTGCGCGCCATGGGCGCCACGCGGGGGCAAATGCTGCGTGTCTTTCTGCTGCAGGGCGCGGTGGTGGGCGCGCTGGGCTCGCTGCTGGGCTTGCTGCTGGCGGTGGTGATGGTCTGGGCCTTCACCACGTTTGTGCGCGGCTCGGACGGGCTGCCGCTGTTTGCCATCACCGTACCGGTGCCCACCGCGCTGCGCGTGGCCTTGATTGCCACGCTGTGCGGCGTGCTCGCTGCCGTAGCACCGGCGCGCCGCGCTGCGGCCATGGACCCGGCGCAGGCGATCAGGATGTGACGATGCTGATCGAGCTGCACGACCTGCGCAAACGCTACAACCTGGGCCAGCCCAACGAGGCCGAGGTGTTGCACGGGATCGACCTGCGCGTGCAGCGCGGCGAGTTTCTCGCGCTGATCGGGCCTTCGGGCTCGGGCAAGAGCACGCTGCTCAACATCCTGGGCCTGCTCGAACGCATGACCGAGGGCGACTACCGGCTGCTGGGTGATTCGGTGCGCGGCCTGTCGGATGCCGAACTCACGCTGCGCCGACGCAGCACGCTGGGCTTTGTGTTCCAGTTCCACCACCTGCTGCCCGCCTTCACGGCGCTGGAAAACGTCACCCTGCCCGCACTGATGCATGCGGGCCGGGTCAGCGCTGAAGATGACGCCAAGGCACGCGATCTGCTCGGCGCCGTAGGCCTGTCGGCCGCCCTGCACAAGCGGCCTTCGGAGCTGTCGGGCGGCATGCAGCAGCGCGTGGCCATTGCGCGCGCGCTGGTCATGGACCCGCCGCTGGTGCTGGCCGACGAGCCCACGGGCAACCTCGACACTTCGTCATCCGATGAAGTGTTTGCGCTGCTGCGCCGCATCCACGCCGAGCGCGGCACGGCCTTCATCGTCGTCACCCACGACCCGCGCCTGGCAGCGCGCTGCGACCGGCTGGTGGAGCTGGTCGATGGCCGCATCGCGCGCGACGAAGCGGTGGTGCGGGCGCCAGCGCAGGCTAGGCCCGAGGCACCGCTACCGTGAACACGATTTCCAGCAGGTAGTCCGGGCTGGCCAGCTCGGCGCTCACGCAGGCACGGGCCGGGGCGCAGCCCGCGGGCAGCCAGGCCTGCCACAGTGCGTTGAAGGCGGCGCGGTCGGCCATGTGCTTGAGGTAGATCGTGGCCATCAGGATGTGGCGCTTGTCGGTGCCGCACAGCGCCATGCTGCGCTCGGCCTGCGCGAACAGGGTCTGCGTCTGGCCCGCGATGTCGCTGCCGCTCTCGGGCACTTCCACGAAGTACGCCGTGTGCTGGTGCACCACGGCGTCCGACCATTGGGCTTGCGGGTGAATGCGGGTGATGGGGGTGTTTGCTGCCATGTCAATTCATGTTGAGTATGCAACGCCTACGGCGCACGAGATGGGCGCTGACCATACCAGGGCTCCCGCGCAAGGGCCGCCCCGCCGCGCTGGGAGCGTCCCCCTGCCCGCATTGCGCAGCAATGCGAGAGCGGGGGGAAGGCGCGCAGCGCCACAGGGGGGTGTTCCTCAGTGCGACGTGCCTTCCGAACGTGAAATCTTGTTCCACACGTTGTACTTGCCCACGGGCTTCTTCATGGGCAGGCGCTTGACTTCCTTGAGCGTCTGCGCGTCATACACGATGAGGGCGCCGTCCATCTCCCACACGCTGGCCAGGGCGTAGCGCCCGTCCTTGGTGAACTCGATGTGCGCCAGCGTCTTGCCGGGCTCGCGCAGGCTGGCCACGGGCTCCAGCGTGGTTTTGTCGATCAGCGTGAGCGTGTCCTTGGCCTTGGGGCTCATCATGGAGTCGGTCCAGGCGTAGCGCGTGTTCTCATGGCTGCGCATGAAGAAGCCCGGCCCCGGCGTGGGAATGGTCTTGACCGTGCGCCAGGTCTTCATGTCGATCACGTCAATGGCGCCGTCCTTGAGGTTGGGGCTGGCCAGCACCGTGGTGCCGTTCCAGGCGAAGGTGATGCCCGAGCCCAGGTGCGGCATGCCGGCAATGGGCAGGTCGGCGATCTTGCGGCGCACATCCAGGTTCACCACCTGGGCGGTGGATCCTTGTGCGTTGGCGCCTTGCGGCCGGGTGGAGCCCAGCAGGTGGTGGTAGCTCTGGTCAAAGAAGAAGTCGTCCAGCGGCTCGTCCAGCGGTGTGCGCCGCACATTGAGGTAGCCCGGCTTGGCGATGGCCTCGCCCATCTTGTAATCGTGCACCAGCCCATCGTGGATGAGGGCGGCGTTGGGATCGTAGGAGATTTCCCAGACTTCGGGAATGTCCTTGAGCGCCACCACAAAGCTCTTGCGCGGTGCGGCGTCGTACACGGCGGAAGCGCGCGATGCGCTCTTGCCGTCCAGCGTGGTGGCCTCGAATCGCTTGGCCAGCTGAAGGTCGGCGTCGAACAGCACCACCGTGCGCGGCAGGTAGTTGGCGGCCATGACCCAGCGGCCGTCGCCGCTCACCGCCACGTTGCGCATGTTCAGGCCCGCGCGCACCTCGGCCACCACGGCCAGGTTCCACAGGTCGTACTTGGTGATCCAGCCATCGCGCGAGCCGAAGAACACGTAGCGCCCGTCGGGGGTGAACTTCGGCCCACCATGCAGGGCGTAGCGGCTGGCAAAGCGCGTGAGCACTTCAAAGCGATCGCCGTCCAGCACCGAGACATGGTGGTCCCCGCCCTCCACCACGACAAACAGGTTCATCGGGTCGGCCTTCCACTGCGGCTTGTCGGCCAGGGGCTTGTCCGGCGTGGGCACGGTGCGCGATGCGCGGATGTCGGCATCGCTCCAGCCGGGCGCGGGCACCACGGGCTGGTAGATCCAGCCCGTCAGCGCGGCGATGTCGGCTTGTGACAGCGTGGCGGCAAAGCCCGGCATCTGCGTGGCCGTGCGGCCCTCGCCAATCACCTTGAGCGCCTCGGGGCGGCGCAGGCGCTCCAGGCTTTCGGGCAGCAGGGCCGGGCCCATGCCGCCGGTGCGTTGTGCGCCATGGCAACTGGCGCAGTGCTGCTGGTACAGCGCTGCTGCGTCCGCGCTGGGTGCCGCCGCAGTGGGCGGGGTGCCGGGTGCGGGTTGTGCATGGGCCAGTTCAACGCCCATCCACAGCAGGCCCAGGGCCAGGGCCGGGCTGAGCCAGCGGTACAGGTGCTCACGCATGGTGGGACTCCGGAAGGATTTCAATGGTGCGGCGGTGGCTGAAGGGCGTGACGGCCACGCGCTGCGCATCGCTGCCGCAGGCCAGGCCGATCTCGTCGTCGCGCAGGTAGCAGCCGGGGTCTTCGGCCCAGGCGTCGCCGGTGAGCTGCTGGGCGCGCACGCGCGTGTTGCCCCCGCAGATGCTGAAGTAGTGGCAGTTGGCGCAGCGGCCACCCACCGGGCGTGGCTTGGCTTTCAGGCCTGCCATCAGCGGGTCGGACGTGTCAGACCAGATGCTTGAAAACGGGCGCTGGCGCACGTTGCCCAGATCGTGGTGCCACCACATGGTGTCGGGGTGCACGGTGCCCAGGTTGTCGATGTTGGCCACGTTCACGCCGCTGGAATTGCCGCCCCAGGCAATGAGGCGCTCGCGCAGCGGCGCCTCCCACTGCGGCATGCGTTCGCGCACCCATTGCAGCAGGTAGGGGCCGTCGGCGTCGTTGTTGCCGGTCACGTAGTCTTCCTCGCGGCCTTCCAGCGCGGACTGCCAGGCGCGCTCGAACAGCAGGTCGAGCGCGTCGCGCGTGGCCTGGAACTGCGCGTCCTTGCCGCGGTGGATGTTGCCGCGGCCGGCGTAGTTGAGGTGCGAGAAGTAGAACTTGTCCACGGCCTCCTGGCGCATCAGGTCCAGCAGCGCCGGGAAGTCGTGCGCGTTCATGGCCGTCATGGTGAAGCGCAGGCCCACCTTCACACCGCGCTGGTGCAGGTAGCGCACGGCGGCGAGGCTGCGGTCGAAGGCGCCATCGAGGCGGCGGAAGAAATCGTGCGTCTCGCGCAGGCCGTCCAGGCTGATGCCCACGTAGTCGAAGCCCATGGTGGCGATGCGGTCGGCCATGGGTTCGTCGATCAGCGTGCCGTTGGTCGACAGGCCCGTGTAGAACTTCATGTCCCGGGCGCGCTCGGCGATCTCGAAGATGTCGGGCCGCATCAGCGGCTCGCCGCCCGAGAGGATCAGCACCGGCACACGGTAGGCCTTGAGGTCGTCCATCACGCCGAACACTTCCTGCGTGGACAGCTCGCCCTCGTAGTCGTGGTCGGCCGACAGCGCGTAGCAGTGCTTGCAGGTCAGGTTGCAGCGGCGGATCAGGTTCCAGATCACCACCGGCCCCGGCGGCTGGCCGCTGCCACGGCGGGCGGGAACGGGGTAGGTGCCCATGGCCTGGGCTTGCGCGAGCTCGCGCATGTATTGGCTGATGCGGAACATGGTTAGCTTTCTTGGCTTTGCCGAAGACGCAGGCCGGTCTTCTTGAGGATGGCGGTGGAGTAAAGAATGTCGTGGCCCCGGCAGGCGGTGCCCAGCAGTTCGCGCAACTGTACGGCCTGCTGCTCAACCTCGGCGCGCGTGCGGCCGTGCAGCATGGCGAACAGGTTGTAGGGCCAGCTTGGAAGTCGGCGCGGGCGGCGGTAGCAGTGACTCACGCCGGGCAGCTGGCCGATGCGTTCGCCGAGTTGGTCCACCAGCGCATCGTCCACGTCCCACACGCTCATGCCGTTGGCGGTGAAGCCCAGGCGGTAGTGGTTGGGTACGGCGCCGATGCGGCGGATGAGGCCGGTTTCCAGCATCTGCGCCAGACGCTCGCGCACCTGCTGGCCGCTCACGCCCAGGCGTTCGCCCACGGCATCGTAGGGGCGGGGTACCAGCGGCAGGCCGCCCTGGGTGGCGGCGATCAGGGCACGGTCGAAATCGTCAAGCGCCATGCTGCACTCCGCTGGTCAGGGGGAGCTTGAGTTCGACGAAGAACTCGCGTTCCTTCGGGAAGGCCAGCACGCTCAACCCGGTCTCGGCTTCGATGCGTTCGATGGCGGCGGCGCACTGCGCCGGTGTTTCGGTGCCCAGCACGAACCACATGTTCAGCGCATGGGCGCGCCGGTAGTTGTGCGCGATTTCGGGGTGGGCGTTGACTTGCGCCGTCACGGCTTCAAAGCGCTCCTCGGGCACGGCCATGGCGGCCAGCACAAACAGGCCGCCCGCCCGCTCGATCTGGAACAGCGGCCCAAAGCGCGTGAGCATGCCGCTCTCCAGCAGGGCCGACAGCCTGCCGATCACATCGTCCTCGCTCCAGCCGAACTCCGCCGCCACGTCGGCGAAGGGCCGATCGGTCAGCGGCAGGTCACCGTGCAGGCGCTCCAGAAGGCGGGCGTCATCCGGCGACAGCATCGAGCACCTCCGGGGGCGTGGCGGCATCGCGGGCCTGGTTCTCCGGCAGGGCGCGGAAGCGCCTCGGGCCGGTCTGCTTGAAGCGCTTGCACGAGAACAGCACCTCGCGCGGGTACTGCGCCAGGCCGCACTGGGCAATGGCGCGTGCAATCACCTCGTGCACGGCGCTGCGGTCGCGGCCATGCACCATGCAGTACAGGTTGTAGGGCCAGCCCTCGGCGCGCTCGCGCCGGTAGGCCAGCGTCACGCCCGCCACGCGCGCCAGCGCCTCGCCATAGGCGTCCACCTGCGCGTCCGGGATGTTGAACACCGTCATGGCATTGGCGTCGAAGCCCAGCTCATGGTGGCGCACGATGGCGCCGATGCGCCGCACCGTGCCCTGGTCCAGCCACTGCTGCAGCGTGCGCAGCACGGATTCGGGCGTGCGGCCCAGCGCCAGGGCCCAGGCGTCGTAGGGGCGCTGCACCAGCGGCAGGCCTGCTTCGAGCAAGGCGGCGAGCGGCCGGTCGGCATCCAGCACCGGCGTGGCTTCGCGCGTGGCCGCCATGGGCGCCAGGGCGGTGCAGCCACGCAGGTCAAAGCCCAGGTCGATGCGGTAGGCGCGCTGCATGCGCAGTTGCAGGGCGCTCAATCCCGTGGCTGCTTCGAGCGCGTGCATGGCGGCGCGCACGGCGGCATCGTCCTGGCCGGTCATCACGAACCAGAGGTTGTAGTGGTGTTCGCGCTGGTAGTTGTGGTTCACGCCGGGGTGGCTGGACACCACGGCGGCCACGGCGTCCAGGCGCTCGGGCGGCACGGCCATGGCCGCAAGCAGCGCGGCGCCCCCGGCCATGCCTGCAAACACGCCGCCGATGCGGCTCAGGGCGCCTTCGCGCTGCAGCCGGGCGTAGCCTGCAAGCACCTCGTCGGCGCCCAGGCCCAGGGTGCCTGCGATGTGCGCAAAAGGCTCCTGCACCAGCGGGAAACCGCGCTGCCAGGGGTTGAGCAGGGTCAGGCGCAGGGGATCGTCGGTTGCCATGGCGCGCTCAAAAACCAAGCCGCGCAGCACGCGAGGTGAAGAAGATGCCGCTGGGAGAGTCCACGGTCATGGTGGCCTGGGTGGCGAAGGTCTGGGTGTCGATCACGCTGACGCGGTGGTCGTCGCGCGAACTGATCCAGACCGATTCGCCGCGCGGCGTGAACTCCATGTGCAGCACGGCCTTGCCGGGCTCCAGCGTGCGCACGATTCTCTGCGTAGTGGTGTCGATGACCTGTACGCGGTGGTAGTCGGGCACGGCAAAGTTCACCCACACCTGGCGGCCGTCGGGCCGCGCCATCACGAACACGGGCTGGCCCGCCACGGGGATGCGACCGACTTCCTGCCAGGTGTCGGTGTCCACCACCAGCACCTCGTGGCGGCCGATGGCCGGCAGGTAGGCGCGCCGCCCGGCCACGGCCCAGCCGCGCAGGTGCGGCATCTTGTACACCGGCAGCGGTTCCTGGCCTCGGCCATAACCGCCCAGGATGCGGCGCACCGTGGGTGTTTCTTCCCACAGATCCACCATGGCCAGGCCGTCCTCGCCGAACAGGCCGGCGATGTAGTGGCGGCCGTTGGGCGTGACCAGTGCGTCGTAGGGCTGGCGCCCGATGTTGGGCAGCTTGGTGGTGACAGGGCGCGCGGGGTTGGACAGGTCGGTGATCCAGATGGCGTCGGCATCGAACAGGCTGTAGGCGAAGCGCTGCCCCGGCAGATCCACCAGGCCGACGATGCGCGAGCGCTTGCCGCTCTCGTATTCGGCGGGCACATCGGCCACCAGCTCCAGTGTGTCGGCGTCAAACGCCTTGATGCCGCCGGGCGTGTAGTTCTGTGCCACCACCAGGCGGCCATCAGCGCTGATGGCCCCGCCGATGGAATTGCCCGCCTGCATCACACGGCCTGCAATGCGCTGTGCCAGCAAGTCCACCTTGGTCAGGCCGCCGTCGCGCCCGAACACAAAGGCATGGCGCCCATCGCGCGAGAACACCACCGAGGCGTGGGACAGGTCGCCCAGGCCTGTGACCATTCCCAGCAGCTTGCGCGAACTGGTGTTGACAATGGCCAGCGTGCCCGTGGAGCGGGCCACCACCACGCCCAGGTCGCCAGTGCCCATGGCAGGGGGGGCGCTGGCACATCCCGCCAGCACCAGCGAGGAGGCGCCCATCAGGGCCAGGCAATCGCGGCGGTTCATTCAGAGCCTTTCGTGGGTTCGGGAAATCCGGCGAGCAGTTGCCGGGCAATCCAGTGGGCATCGTCTTCGGTCAGCATGGCCTTCCACGGGGCCATGGGCGTGCCGGGGCGGCCGCCGTAGATGGTCGATGCCATCGATTCGAGCGGCTTGCCCGCCAGGGCCTCGCGCGTGAGCGCCGGGCCCAGGCCGCCCGTCAGGTGCAGGCCGTGGCAGGAGCCGCAGTCCTGGCGCACCATGCGCACCAGTTCGCGCTGGCGTTGCGGGCTGGGGTCGGGGGCATCGGCCTGGGCGCCCAGTGCTGCCAGGGCCAGGAACAGTACTCCCGCTGGGCGCAGCACGGAAAGGCGGTGGCGAAAGGGGGTATTGGCGGGCATGGCAGCGGCGTGGGGCAGACGGGCGCCGCAACAATTTGCGACAGACCTGCATAATCCGCCGAAATGCGACCCGCGTCCTTGACTGGCATCAAGGACAGTCAGGGTCATCCCTCAGGACAATCCGCTTCACTGTTTTATTGACCCGGCCTCACACTGACCCGCAACCCGGAGCCACGATGGATTTTCAGCACCCCCCCGTCCATGGCATGGACATCCACCATGGCGCCGTGCCGCCCCCGGGCCCTGCAGACCTGCCCGCCGCGCAATGGGGCCGCGTCACCCTGGTGGGCGCCGGCCCGGGCGACGCCGAGCTGCTCACCGTCAAAGCCGCCAAGGCACTGGCACAAGCCAGCCTGGTGCTGTACGACAACCTGGTGTCCCAGGACGTGCTCCAGCTCGTGCCCGAAAGCGCAGAACGCATCTACGTGGGTAAGCAAAGCAGCAACCACAGCCTGCCGCAGGAGGGCATCATCGACCTGATGATCCGCCTGGCGCGCGCAGGCCGTTCGCTGGTGCGCCTCAAGGGGGGCGACCCGTACATCTTCGGGCGCGGCGGCGAGGAGGCCCAGGCGCTGGCCGCTGCAGGCGTGGCCTGCGAAACCGTGCCCGGCATCAGCGCAGCCCAGGGGGCGGCGGCGTGCGCGGGCATACCGCTCACGCACCGCGACCACGCGGGCATGCTGGTGCTTGCCACCGGGCACCTGCAGGGCGAAGACGGCGAGCGCACCGTGGCCCTGGACTGGGCAGCATTGGCCCGCCCGCGCCAGACCGTGGTCATCTACATGGGCATGGGCACGCTGCCTACCATCTGCACCCAACTCATCGCCCATGGCCTGGACGGCGACACCCCCGCAGCGCTGGTGGAGCGCGCCACCCGGCCCGAGCAGCGCACCATCGTGGGCACGCTGCGTACCCTGCCTGCGCTGAGCGAACAGTACGGCGTGCACCCGCCAGCGCTCATCATGATTGGCGGCACCGTATCGCTGCAGGAGCATATCGGCGGGGCTGCGTTGCGCTGAAGGTTTCTCGTTTTTAGCTGCTGAGCGAGAGCCACCGGTATGCGCCCCCGTCAACCCATTGGCAAAAACCCGACACCCATTCCCAGCCAACACAAACAATTACATTGCCGCACCCGACTACAGTCGACCGCAGCGTAACAAAACGCAAGCACCCGTAAACCCTTGTCCGCATTGAGTTTCCTGCACCAACCAGCTGGTGCAAAACCAGCTGTCAATATGGT
>JACPUE010000003.1 GCA_016192425.1 Burkholderiales bacterium | reverse complement strand
GATCGACTCCTGGCGGTTCGGGAGCGGGAGCGCAGATGCCGTTCACCGGACCATCATGGGAACCTCAGGCATTGCTGTTCATTTGCATAGCCTCAGCGTTTCGGCCCGAATACGGATTTTGGTGCACAGCCAAAAAACCGCGAGAAGGCTGCGCTGAAGTTGCTGGGATGCTCATAGCCGACCGAATACGCCGCCTCCGCCACCTGGCAGCCGGTTTCAAGCAATTGCCAAGCCTTTTTCATTCTCACTTCCAGGAGCAGGCGGTGGGGGCTCTTGTTGAAGCGATGACGGAAGCCCTCTCGCAGTTTGCATTCATTGAGGCCGACGGCGGCGGCGAGTTCGGAAACCGTCAGGCTCTGATCCATTCGCGTCTCCAGAATCGCCCTGGCTTCATCGAGTTTTCCGATATCCCGTTGGCAATGACGTGGGATGCGCTTCGGTAGTTGTAGATCCAGGTGGCGTAGTTGCTCGGCCAGCAGACTGAGGACATGAATATGGGCCTGCAACTTGTCCAGTGATTCGCCCTCCGTTTCCCTCAGTAGAGCATTGACATGGGCCTGGCTGGCTCCAGTCGTCGGGCGATGGGACAACTGTTGTACGCCGCCCTTCCCACTTAGTAGCAGTTTGCAGGCCGTTTCGCTTCCCAGGTAGTAGTCCAGCATCTCCGCCCCAATCAGCAGCCGCAACTGCCTCACCCCGCAATCGCACCGGTAATGGCGTTCACCTTGGATGTAACGGAAGGTCGATACGGTCGTGTAACCCTGGCGGAAGCACAGTTCCGTGCCGCAACGGCCCCGGAACATCGATTCGCCGACCAACCCCAGAGTGATGGCGAGGACTGGCTGTTCCAGTTGCTTCAGGCTGTCTTCCACCAGATCCTTCCGCGGCTGGTATCGCGTCTGGAGAAGACTGAAATCCGGGCCGATGCCGAGGCTGTCGGTCAGGCATTCACCCAGTTCATCCGGTAACTGTTGCCTCTCCCAACCTTGTCGTCGTGTTTCCCGACGCCTCGAAATTTCGAGCGATACCCGGTATGGCATATGACCTCCTTGTACGCCGTGCCTCCATTCTGACGGCACGGATTGCATACGAAATACATTGGTTTTAACACAAACAATAATGAGAATCATTACTGTTGTGAAATATCATTATCTATGAAGCATCTGCCGTCAACCCTATCGATGACATGGTTGCAAAGGAGTGGGGCTTCTCTGTCTGGCAAGAGGCGAATCGAGCAACAACTATCTATTCAGGGCCAGGAAAATGGTGCCAAACCAAACAAATTTTTGTGTCAAACGATTTTGGATGCCGGTTCTGCTGGCGAGCTTCGGCGCATCGGTGCATGCGGAATTCGAGCTTCCTGCAGTGACCGTGACGGTCAACAAGCAGGCGCAGTTACTCGAAACAGTGCCAGCCAGCGTCACCGCCTTCAATGGTGAAGATCTGGAGGCTGCAGGCATCGACAGCCTTGAAGGCGTGGCGCGGATGATCCCCGGCTTCACCTTTCAGGCATCGGGGCAGTCGGGTCTGCAGCCACCGGTGATGCGCGGCCTGACGGCCAACATCATGGGGTTTTCGTCTTCCGTGGCGCTCGTCGTTGACGGTGTCCCGACCCTGCGAGGCCAGGGCTTCGACGACAACCTGCTGGGCATCGAGCGCGTGGAGGTGCTGCGCGGGCCGCAGTCCACGCTCTACGGGCGTAACGCCGAGGCTGGCGTGGTCAGCATCATCACGCGCAAGCCGGGGAACGATCCCTATGCCGTCGTCTCCGCCGACCTTGGCAGCCGCAACAAGCGTGCGCTGCGCTTGGACGCAAGCCGCGCACTGGTGAAGGACAGGCTCTACCTGGGGGTGGCCGGTGAATTCTTCACACAGGACGGCTTCATCGACAACGCCTTCAAGGGGCGCAAGGAAGACGATCGCGAACGCCGCAATGGCCGCCTGGCTTTGCGCTGGACGCCCAGTGATCGAACCGATGCCACACTCCGCTATGCCCAGCGGGAGTACCGCGACGCGGGTTCGCTGTGGGGATCGGTCAGCGCACCGCGGGCCACGGTGCGCTCGGGTACCGACAGTTGGAACAATTCAACGGCGCGCACCGTCTCGCTGGATGTGTCGCACGAGCTGGCACCCGGCCTGCGCCTGCGTTCGGTGACGGCCAACAACGAATTCACCGACCGCATCCAGCAGGACATCGACTACATGCCAGCAGATATGCTGCATGTGGGCCGCAACCACCACTTCCGGACCTTGTCGCAGGAACTCCGTCTGGAGGGGCAATATGGACAGGCGCAGTGGCTGGCGGGCCTTTATGCAGACCGTGACGATCATGGCTTGAGCTTCGGGCAAAAGATCCCGCTGGGCTCGACGACGACCTCTGCCGCACAGAAGGGCGGCTCCACTGCACTGTTCACCCACTGGACCATCCCGCTGGCAGAGCAATGGACGGTGACGGCAGGTGGTCGCATCGAGCGGGACGAGGTACGTTTTGCCCTCGCCGGGGGCAGCGAACAGTCACGCAAGTGGGCACGCTTCTCGCCCAAGGTGGCGCTGCAGCATCAATGGCTGCAGGGCGCGCAGGTCTATGCCAGTGTTGCCGACGGCTTTCGCGCAGGCGGTTTCAATGCTTTTGCGCCCGAGGCCTATCGGCGCTACCAGCCGGAACGGGTGCACTCCTTCGAGCTGGGCGCCAAGGGACAACTCCTGGAGCGGAGGCTGCGCTACGGCGCATCGGTTTACCTGATGGACGTGCGTGACATGCAGGTTCAGCAGATCGGCCTGCCCGGCCAGATGTTCCTCACCAATGCGGCGTCGGCACGTCCGGCGGGCATCGAGGCCGAACTCCAGTACTTGCTTGGCTCGGGCTGGCAGATCCAGGCCGCCCTCGGGCTCAACCGCACCCGTTTCCGTGATTTCAAGGACGGCGCCAACGACTACAAGGGCAAGCACAACCCGCTTGCACCGGATGCCACAGCGCATCTCGGCGTGCGCTACGACGCACCCCAGGGCTGGTATGCCCAAGCCCACCTCCATGGCGCTGGCAAGGTCTATCTCGATGCTGCGAACAAGTTCGGCCGCGCCGGCTACGGTGTCATCAACCTGATGGCGGGCTACGCCTTCGGGCGCACCGAGTTGTCTGCCTATGTCCAGAACGCTGGGAACAAGAAGTACGACACCGTCGGTTTTCTTAATGGCACGACCACGATCTACAGCCCGCCGCGCGAAATGGGCTTGCGATTGACCTGGCGCTTGTGAGAACCGTCATGCAATTCCAATACACCCATCCCCTGCAACCCTGCTGGGATCTAGCACTGGCTTCTGTGCAGGCCGATGCGCTGGCTACCGCGCTGAGTGTCGGCCTATTCGACATGCTGACCGAGCAGGCATGCGTCGAGGGAATCGCAGTGCGGCTCAATCTCGATCCGAACAAACTGGAACCTGTTCTGAAGTTGTTATGGGGCATGGATCTGCTTGAATTAATTCAGGTCTATGCCGGCGAAGCGTTGACACCACGCTACCGCGTCAGCAGTAGTGCAAAGCGGTATTTCGTCAAGCACTCTCCTGATTACTGCGGTGATGCCTGGGCCTTTCGCCTTCGGTCGTTGCGCGAGTTTGGTGCGCAGCTGCCGGATCATCTGCAACTGCGCGCCAACAAGGAGAACCCACCACGGCAGGTGCCGACCGATCAGTGCTGGGCCACACTCGCTCGGACGAAAATCGTGCAGGAACAGGCGGCGATCACGGTCAAGGCCGCGCTGGCTGTGGTTGATCGCCTGCCGGAGCTAAAGAGTAGCCATAATTTCCTGGATCTCGGTTGCGGCCCTGGCATGGTCGCTATTGCGTTGGCGCACGCCCTCCCCGAGTGCCATGGCACCGCGTTTGACTTGCCCCCGACCGCTGCGGTGGCAAGGCAGAACATTGATGCGGCGCAGCTTGGTGCGCGCCTGTCGGTGCTGGGAGGCGACCTGACCTGCGATGACATCGGCCACGGTTACGACCTGATCTGGTGCGCTTCGGTGCTGCACTTCGTGCCGGATCTCGCCCAGACACTACGCAAGATTCGCGCAGCGCTTGCGCCGGGCGGGCTGCTCATCAGCATCCATGCCGAGATTCCACCTTTGGCGCCGCAGGCCGCCACGGTGCTGGCGTACTACCTGCCATTGCTGATGCGCGGCCATCATGTCGGGCGCCAGGGTGAACTCACCGCAGCGCTGCTCGCCGCGGGGTTCGACAGTGTCGGCACCTTCGAGAGCCACCTGTTTCCATTGGCGCCGGTACAGGTGCAGGTGTGCCGATGAGTGCCGTTGGTCGAGGTTCGGCGCTGGCCGCGAGCAAGGGCAGCGTTCGACACGGGGCGCGGCAGCTCATGTTTGGCTTTCTGCATCTGGCCCTGGTTGCCCCCAGCATCTACATGGCGCTGGGATTGCCGCTCGTGCTGCGCCAGCATGGTTGGTCCGGTACCGAAATCGGCTTGTTCCAATTGGCCGGGCTGCCAGCGGTGTTCAAGTTCGTGCTGGCGCTACCGGTGGAGCGCATGCGGTGGGCGGCCGGTCACTATAGGATCTGGGCGATAGGGATAAGCGTGGTCTACACGGCGCTGCTGCTCGCCATTGGGCAGCAAGATCTTGCGGGCGGCGGTGGACGCCTGTTCTTCATGGCGCTGGGGGCGGGGCTGATGGCCGCCTGGGCCGACATCCCCGTGAACGCACTTGCCATCAAGGTTCTGCCGCCTTCGCAGCGGATGCGCGCTGGCGGCATCCGCTCGGCGGCGATCTCACTGGCGGCGATCATCGGCGGCGGCCTGATGCTGCTGGTGCACGAGCGCTGGGGTTGGCAAGCGCCCTTTGTCGCGATGACGGTGCCTATCCTGATCGGGATCGGTGTGCTTGCCGTGTTCAAGGAACCAGCGACCGAACAGTCAGCGGCGTGTGCACCCGGTGTCACCGGTCAAGCGGCCCTGCTGGTGGGCTACTTCGGGCAGCCGGGTGCCAATGCCTGGACCCTGCTGCTGTTGTTCTATTTCCCGGTGGTGGGGGCGGCATGGATTTATCTCAAACCCTTGCTGCTGGACCACGGGTTCGCGGTCAGCCAGGTGGCGTGGGTGGCCGGGGTGCTCGGCAGCGCGGTCGGTGCGCTTGCCAGTATCGGGTCGGCACGGTTGTCCAGGGCCATCGGTGTGTCCCATGCCCTGGCGCTGTTCGCGGGCCTGAACATCATGCCCCTGGGAGGCTTGACCCTGCTGGTATGGGTTGAGGCGGGGCAGATCGCCTTCATCGTCGGGGCACTGGTGCTCGCCTGCTCCATGGGGGCGACGGCAGCACTGGCGTTTGGTTTGATGATGGATTTTGCCCGGCCTCAGTGCCAGGCCGCCGACTATGGGACGCAAGCCAGCCTGTACACCCTCAGCCGCCTGCTCATGCTGCCGGTGGCTGGGGTGATGCTCGACCGCTTCGGGTATGCAGGCATGTTGTCCTGCCTGACGCTGGCCATGCTGGGCGTGTTTGCGCTGGCTATGCGACAGCGGCATCGTATTGACCGGGCAGTGCGTGATTGCCAGGCGAGCCACGCCAACCTGGGTTAAGGAATCGAGATGGTCAAAACCGTCGGCGTGTGCCTTGTTACATCGGATGCAGCGTTGCTGGAGGATCTGTCTTTCACTGTCGAACAGATAGAGTCGTTTCGTGAGGGGGCGTCACGTGAGTGGGGGGCCATGGTGGTGCGGGATCGCACATGCGGCAATGTGAATGACGGCACTGTACTGCAGTCCGTCATCGCAACTGCATCGAAATACATGTCGGCACGCGGCGTGGCGCCTTGCCCTGGATTGTGCCTGCTGCACTATCCGTCGATTGCGGCAGCCGTGAATGGTCTTTCGGCCTTGAACGGCCAACTCTCGGTCGAATTTTTCGTCGTCGATGCCGCGTCGGCTCCCGAAGAGGGTGGCCTGTCGAACGTGGAGGCAGGGCTGGCGGCACTCATGTCAGCATGCAGTGAACGAGAGCAGCCACCGCGGCTGTCGCCCGCCTCGGTAGTGGTGTATCTGTCGGCCCGGGCACATCAGGATTTGCATCGGTACGCGCAAGGTAACCTGCAACTGCGTCTCCACGGCTCTGACCGGCATGCCCGCTGCGCAGACCTGCTGCGCCTCTTGATGGATCACCTGGAACACGCACATTTCAACCGTTTACTTGCGCGCGCCATCCAGGCGGCCCTACCGCCAGGGCGGGTTGCGGTGGAGATCAACCGTTACATGCGGCAGCGCTGGGGCGAACAATGGGATGTGCACTACTACACCGGTTCCATGGTGGCCAGCCTCATCGATTCACTGCAGAGCCTACAGGTCGGAACCGAGGTGCGCTGCTTCAGCGCGTGCAATGAACACGCTCTGGCAGCAAGTGCGCTGGCTGGCTGGCAGATGTTCCGCAGGGCCTACGTGATCGTGGTCACGTCGGGCATGATCGATGAATTCCGGGGTACGCTCGCCAACCTGGCCCGCGCTGGCGCTCCCGGTCTGATCGTCTGTGCCGACAGTCCGCAGAGCACCTGGTTTGCCTTTCAGGGCACCCTGGATATCGATAACGACGGCCATGCAATCATCGCCGCACGCGGCCTGCCCAGGGTTTTCATCAGCAAGCCCGATGAGATTGCCGCGCAGTTGGAGTCGGCGTTTTCCCTGCTGAACCAGCACGCCAAGCCGGTATTCGTGTTTGCGACGCAGGCAGTGCTGGAGTCACGCACCGAAAGCGGTGGCCCGATTTCGCCGCAGCCGGTGCCATCGCCCACTGATGACGCTGACGACAGCGGGCTGGATGCGGTGATGCGCCTGATCAACAACGAGCCCGTCCACATCCTGTGGCAATGCGGCGCGTTGTCCGAAGACGAACGCGAGCTCGTCTACACGATCGCTGGACGTGCCGGGATCGCCCTTGCCGACAGTCTTGTGCATCCGGGCAGCGTTGCTCCCCATCATCGGGGTGGGCGTATCCGCAACTATCTCGGGACACTGGCGATGTACGGCTTCAGCCGTCGCATCCATGCCTTTCTGCATGATAGGGACGAGCTGAATCCACCGGATAAGCAATGCGTGTTCTTCCTGAAGAGCAAGCTCGACCAGGCGGCGACACCGTTTTCCGAGGGGAAGATCGAGCGCCAGCTGCGGGTGGTCCAGGTGAACCGGCAGGCACGCCATATTTCCCCGTTTACCGATATTGCACTGGTGATGCCCGTGGCGGACTTCCTGCGGCAGGTGATGGTGCGCTTGAACGTGGCTCCAGAGGTGTTGCGCCACCGGCAGGCCAAGCTCGATACTCTGGAGCGGCACCCCGAAGTGGTACCGGTGGATCGCATCCCAACGTCGCCCATGACCCCCAACTATTTCTTCCAATGTCTGGGGGCGCTGGTGACCGCGCAGATCGAGCAGCAGGACTATCGCTATCTTGGCGTCTATGACGTGGGGCGAGGCGGAATCTCGGCGGTACGCAACGTGCCGCGCACGGGATCGGGATTTTCTGGGTGGTATGGGCGGGCGCTGATGGGCGATGCGCTCACGGCCTTGCCTTATCTTGCTGCCACCAGTCGCCAGAACGTGCTGGCCTTTGTCGGCGATGGCGCGCGGGCGCTGGTTCCCAGCATAGAGCACCGGTTGCCCGGCTGCCTCGCCAGCAACCCGCATGGCAGCCAGCTCAACGTCACCCTGTTCTACCTCAACAATGGCGTGCTGTCGCTGATCCAGACCTATCTCGACAAGCGCTACTCGTTGAACGGCAAGGAGCAG
>JACPUE010000018.1 GCA_016192425.1 Burkholderiales bacterium | reverse complement strand
GTTGCCGGGCCGATGGCTCCAATACGCCGATCCGCGACTGGCTCCATTACGGCGATCACGTCTTGGCTCCAATACGCCGGTCAGCGGGTGGCGCCTATACGCCGATCATCAAGTGGCTCCAATATGCCGGTCGGTGACACCCTCCTCCTCCTCAGCATAGGCCAGCAAGTCCGCCACGCCGTAGATGGGGGTACCAAGCGCCATTGCGTTCTCGAACTGGCGCGAGGAAATGGTCTCCAGAGACTTCCAGCGCAGGCCTTCTCCGGCCACCACCCAACGGTAGCGCTTGTCACAAGCCACCGCCACCTGCATACCCAGGCGGCGGGCGGCAAGGGCCAGTGTCACCGAGCGTCCAACATGGGCCAACGTCACGGCCTCGGCACAAAACAGCACCCTCAGATCCATGCGCTCCCCGCTCCTCCCTGCAGCGCGTGCAGTTCGTGCCGCAAAGACCTCGCACCCGCCGACGGTCCATAACCCAGGCGCCCCACGAATACCGCCCGCTCCAGCACCGCATCGGGCCACATCCGCCGCATGCGTTCGCACAGCGATTCCACCCGGCGCTGCACCCCAGGATCCTGGGAAACCGGCACCCCTTCTTTGTGGTACCAGTAAAACACCAAGGGCGTGATTTCGGGCTGCAAGCGCACGCCGCATTGCTCCGCCGCGAGCCACAGGCGCTGCATCGAACGTCCAGACGTGATGAAATCCAGCGCGGTGGTCGGCGCACGTTTTCGCAAGAGCACGAAATGCGCAGCGCATCGGAGGGCCGGCCACCAGTCCAACTCAATGCGCGGCAACACGGTACCCGCACCGTACCGATTGAGGAAATTCACGCGCTCCCAGCGCTGCATGGCCCAGCGCATGACTGCCAGCGCCAAAGGATCCAGTCCCAATGACTGGTCGGGTATGCGATCCTGGCTATACCGTTGCCCCCATTCAATCGCTTTGCAATGGGTCGCGTAAGCCTCGGGCGCCGTCAGCCGGATACCCGCGTTGTGCCACAGGAGACCCGCCATCCGGGCTTTTGCTCCCAGAGTGTCGAGCCACAGGATTTCGGTATCCGGCACGGATGCCGCAGCCTGCTCAAGCGCAAGCCGGTGGACATCCTGCAGCGGCCTGCCGGACAGCGCACGGCGCTGTACGCTGCGCTTCTCGATTTCCAGCGCCAAAGCGTCCATCTCCAGGCCTTGCACTGGCACCAAATCAAAGCCCAGCGTCAGCCCGGGAGGATCGCCAGGCTTTGCAGGCAGAAGCTGCCAATCCAGACGATGGCCAGTCATGGTGGCTGCTAGGGCTGCAGTTTCCACCAGAGCCCCTGCAGCAAGCCAGGACGCCCGCCCACGATAGTCGTACAGCACGCGCGCGCTCGTATCACCCACATGCACCACAGCCCTCAGCCGCCCTTCAATACTAAATCTCCAAGGCTGTCCGTTGTCGCCACTGGGCGCCCACCGCGCCAAACGCAGCACCTCAACAATGGGCCAGGTATTCCTCATGACTCTGCCTCCTGCCCCAGGGTTCGAGCGAGCATCCGGCGCGCCAGCGCAAGCCGTATCCGCTGTATGGGATTTCGATTGCCTTGCGGTAGCCAAGTACGCGCCAACTTGCCTTCATAGGCGTCGAAATGCAGGCCCCATGGAACCGCAGGCACGCCTCCCCTCTCCAGCAAGATCTTCAGCGCCTGCGTGCCCGCCACACCCGCACAAAGCATGCAGGCCATTGCCGTAGAAGGGCCTTGGCGAAGATCCAGCCGCACTCGGGTCGGATCCACCAAGTAGCGGCGGTGCAAGCGTGCAGGAGCCAGCCCCAGCAGAAAACGCAGGCCTTGCTCAAGCTCCGGCTGGCCTTGCAACTGGAAGTAGTCGTCAAAACTCGGACCGCCAGGCATGAAAGCAAGAAAAGCGACCCCCATGCCAAGCGGAGCAGCTGTAATGGCCGCAATTCCCTTCTGGGCACATGCAGCGAAGACAGCACGGCGCGCATCGAAGGCAAAGAAATCGAGACTGTCCACATACAGGTCAACCCCGTCGAGAAAGTCCTCCAGATTGTCGATGCTGATGCCTTGGTCGAATCGGCGAATCTCCAGCTCCGGCTGGATGTCGCGAGCCATGGACTCCATGACTGCCAGTTTCGGACACCCCAGGGACGACATGCCAGCGCCTGCCTGCCGATTGAAGTTGGCAATATCAAAACTGTCAAACTCCGCCAGGGAAAAGCGCCCCACCCCCAAACGCGCCAGGGTCAGCAAGTGGCTCCCCCCTACTCCACCAAGACCCGCTATCGCTACACGGCAGTGGCGAAGACGCTGCTGCTCCGCCGCACTCACCCACCCAAGGTTTCGTATAAAAGCCTGATCGTAGTCAAACATCTTTCGGCCTCAAGCGCTGCAAAAGCCCCGCCTCATCGTCAGGATGGAAGAAATAGGGATAAAAACTGCGCTCGGCAGCCGACCACTCTGGACGCCCCCCAAAGCGATCAATCTGGTTTCTGAGCGTTTCCGCATCGATGTGCAGTAAAACGGCGGGCGCCAGAACCCGTGCGCACATGCGTTCTGGCCCTACCTGCTTGAAGTTCAGCATCCGGCGGTAAAAATCCGCGTGGCGCGGATTGACCTCAATGACGATATCGCTCGCCCCGCGCAGATCCAGGGCAACCAATACGGCTATATGAAATATAGCGCCCAACAGGCGCTTGGATCGCACTCCGGAATCAACAGCAAAACTGCCGAATTCACAGATACTTGCGCCCTGCGCTCTCAGTTCACCGATAAACTCAGGATAAAGTTGCTCAGCCGCTAAATCACCACGATCCAGACGCACTGACAGCGTGCCTACAGTTTGTTCTCCAATCTGCATTACCAAGTTGCTGACATGGCAATCATGGGCAAGTGCTGTTTTTAGTACATAGCCTCTACTCGCATACATGCGAGAAAGCAGGCCCTGCCCAGATCGTGAAAACCGGATCTTGCAAATCCCCGAAAGGGTGGTGTTTTCAGCAAGCTGCAATCCCCCCTGATAGGGTATTTCGATGATGGTGCATTCAGAGTCATGCATGAGAACTCCATATCATTAGAATCCACTTTCCAAGTGCTTCCCTGGAGAGGCAGCACCAGCCACCAGAACACCCGCTCCGCCTGAACATCCATGGATGCTACCAAGCAAAAACAGTGAAAACTTGAACATATGCGCCATCTTGAAAGATGGAGCCAAGACGCCAACCCACCCGAGCCAGTCCATCAGGAAGAACCCAATGAAAGAAGAACCCCTAGGCATGATTATCGGCACCATCACGGCGTGCAAGCCAGTCGCGGGCACAAAACACTTGCATCACCTGATAATCGACGTTGGAACAGGGCACATTGAAATCGCCAGTTCTCTGCCCCACTACTATGAGCCCGGCACTTTATTAGGCTGTCAAGTCCCTATCAAAACAGATGTAGAACCTATAACAATACATGGAATCCGCAGTACAGCACGTCTCATAGCAATCCGCAACCAGCAGGGCATGCCCGTATTATTACAGCCACAAACACCCGTCGCCAATGGCGACGAGGTGATCTAAAGCCAGCATCATCTGATGTGCACATCAATTTTCGAGAAAGCCAAGGCCGGAGTGCACTCCACACTGGGCCTGGCAATGCGCCGTCCCACTCTCTGCCATGGCTCTGCCCCGCACGTTTCCTTAGCGCAGTGGTGTTCACTGGCAAGCGAGGCTTACGATACTGGCGCGCAGCAAACTCCGTCTCCGGCAGCAGTCGATACAAAGGCAGGTTTTCTGGAACTTGTCCGGCGTGGGCACAGCGCAACCGCACTGGATGTGTCTCCTGCAGCGCGCTTACTCAACTGCAGCCTCGGCCTGGATGATTTTGTACGGCGCTGGAACAAGCTCAACGAAGCACTTGAAACCTGTTACTACACAAGGCTCTCTCTCAGCGGACACTACGCCATCCGTATTGAGCACTATGCACGGTGGGAAGCAAATACACCCCGATGGACCCTTGCTTTTGTCGCGGGAGTGATTGCGGGAACACTGGAGCGAATGGGCGGGGAAGTTCCCATCCAGAGTCTGTTATCTCAGCAAAATGGTGCCATGGACGATGCACTGCCTGCCTGCTCAAAGCCACTTTGGTTAGAGTTGGCTCGCCGTCCTGAACATGCCCCTCTCGATATGACACGGTTGCCAACCTGCAGCGAGAGTATCAGACACATCCTGCAATTGATACTGGCTGAACCTGCCGAAGACTGGACCCTGCAACGAGCAGCACAGACACTGGCGCTTTCTTCGCGCACTCTGCAAAGGCGCTTTCAGGAACACGGTTCCTCATTTCAGCAATTGCTGAAAGCCGCACGCCTGCAACGCGCACTCGCAGCGCTACAGGACGGAAATAACTCCCTCACTGCCATCAGCCACGCTTGCGGCTTTGCCGATTCAGCCCACTTTTCACGCCTCTTCAACGCGGCGGCAGGCATGCCGCCACGAAGCTTTCGCGCGATGGCAGGCTACCGCTCACATTGAGGCAATCCATTACCCTGCCCAGTCAGAACGCACCCTCGGGCAAGCCAATACAAGTACCGTCGCGCGTTTCCACCACGCGCAGCCAGGCGCCGATCCTGGGCAGTTCGTAATGGTAAAAATACCTTGCAGCGCCCATTCTTCCTGCGTTAGCAGCTATCGAAAGCATAGCATCCTGTGCCAGCACCTTGCACGCCACGTCCAGCCACATCCAGGCCAGCACCATGTGGCCGAAGGCCTGCATGTAGGGCACGGCGTTGGCCAGCGCCTCGTTGGGGTTGCCGGTGGACCAGGCGGCCTGGGTGGCGGCGGTCACATCCTGCAAGGCCTGGGCGAGCTGGTCGGCATAGCCCGCCAGCGCGGGCACCCCACGGGCCTGGGCGATGGTGGCGCCCATGGTGCGCGCCAGCAGCTGCAGCCCTGCCCCGCCCTGCATGATGACCTTGCGGCCCAGCAGGTCGGCGGCCTGGATGCCGTGCGTGCCTTCGTGGATCATGTTCAGGCGGTTGTCGCGCCAGTACTGTTCCACCGGGAAGTCGCGCGTGTAGCCGTAGCCGCCGTGGATCTGAATGGCCAGCGAATTGGCCTCCAGGCAGAACTCGCTGGGCCAGCTCTTGGCGATGGGGGTAAGCACCTCCAGCAGCAGCTTGGCCTGCGCGGCGGTTTCGGCATCGCCCGTGCGGCCCTCGTCCACCAGCTTGGCGCAGTACAGGTTGAGCGCCAGCGCGCCCTCGCTGTAGCTCTTTTGCGCCAGCAGCATGCGCTTGACGTCGGCGTGCTCGATCAGGCGCACCTGGGGGCTGCTGGCGTCCTTGCCGCCGCCCGCAGCGCTGGCGCTGCTCTGTACCGGGCGGCCCTGCAAGCGCGTCTTGGCGTAGTCCAGGCTGGCGTAGTAGCCCGCCAGGCCCAGCATGGTGGCAGCCATGCCGATGGCGATGCGCGCCTCGTTCATCATGTGGAACATGCACTTGAGGCCCTCGCCCGGCTTGCCCACCAGGTAGCCGATGGCGCCCGCACCCCGGCCGTCCAGGCCGCCGCCCTGCGCTGCGCGCACCGGGTACTTGCCTTCGCCGAAGTTCAGCAGCGTGTTGGTGGTGCCGCGCCAGCCCAGCTTGTGGTTCAGGCCGGCCAGGGCCACGTCGTTGCGCTCACCGGTAAGCTGGCCTGCGGTGTCCACCAGCTTCTTGGGCACGATGAACAGCGAAATGCCCTTCACGCCCGGCACCAGCTTGCCGTCCGGCCCCGGGATCTTGGCCAGCACCAGGTGCACGATGTTCTCGGTCAGCTCGTGGTCGCCCGAGCTGATCCACATCTTGTTGCCGCGCAGGCGGTAGCGCGGGCCCAGCGGGTCTTGATCCCAAGGCACCGCGCCATCGGAGGCTGCCGAAGGGGCCTCGTCAGGTACAGCGCGGGTGGTGATGTCGCTCAGGCTGGAGCCCGCCTGCGGCTCGCTCAGGCACATGGTGCCCGCCCAGCGGCCGTTGAATTCGTTGGCGGCAAACACCTGCTGCTGCAGGGGCGTGCCGTGCACCAGGATGGCATTGGCGTTGCCCGTGGTCAGCAAGTTGGAGCCGATGCTGATGGACGCGCAGCCGAAGAAGCTGCCCGCCGCCGACTCCACCACATAGGGCAGCTGCATGCCGCCCATGTCGTAGTCCTGCGCGGCGCTGAGCATGCCGCTGTCGGCATAGGCCTGGCGCGCATCGTGCGTGCACTGCGGCAGGATGACCTTTTCGCCATCGAACTGCGGCTCCTGCACGTCCACCGTGCGGTTGAACGGCGCGTACTTCTCGCGCGCGATGCGCTCGCAGGTGTCGAGCACGGCGTCAAATGTTTCGCGCGAATGGTCGGCAAAGCGCTCGCGCGCGGTGAGCGACTCGGCCTGGAGCCAGTCGTACAGCAG
Source organism: Burkholderiales bacterium (assembly GCA_016192425.1). GTDB lineage: Bacteria > Pseudomonadota > Gammaproteobacteria > Burkholderiales > Burkholderiaceae_C > Simplicispira. Next base: position 30,138 of record JACPUE010000018.1, on the reverse strand, counting down.
GAATTCAAGGGTGGAGCGGAGGGAGGTCGTCATGCGGCAAATTATGGGAGCCGCAGCCTGGGAAGCCGTGTCCGGTGGGCGACGCACACAGCCCCTATCATGGGGCCCCGTCCAGGCTGTATCCCATGCTCCACCCTTCAATCTTCCAACGACTGCGCCACGCTGGCACTGCCCTGGGCACCCTGGCATGGATGGCAATTTCTGGCCTGGCGCCTTCGCCAGCGGCCGCAGCAACGGCAATAGCCCCGGTTCCGGCCTATGCGGAGCTGCCCTTGCCAGACAACCAGTCCATCGCCTTCTCGCCCACGGGTGAGCTGAGCTGGCTGGGGCAGCGGCCCATAGAGCCTGCCCCCAAGGGCCTGCCCACGGGCTGCTGGGCCTGGGAGCTGGTGATGGCACGCTGGCACCCGGCCAGCGGCCGCACGGCACAGGCGCCGCTCAAGCCGGGCATCAGCGGCCATGTGTACAGCCAGTTGGTGCTGCCTGCGGGGCTGCTGGCCCTGACGCAAACCGGCTGCCAGGACGGCAAGGAGCGCTGGCGCTTCGTGTTCCTGCCCCACGGCGGCGGCCCGGCGCTGCAGGCGGAAACCAGCGAAGCCATCGATTTTTTCCAGACCGGGCTGCTGGCGCTGGGGGACGACCGGGCAGCGCTGGTCACGCGCGAAAAGGACACGCGCCACATCAAGGTCCTGACCGTGCAGCGCACCAGGGGGCGGCTGGAGATCGCGGCCATGCCGATCCTGGCCGTACCCTACCGCAGCGACTTTGCCAGCGCGGTGGCCGGACGGGACCAGGTGATGATCCTTGGCGGCTCCAACAGCGAGTACCGGGGCTGCTCACCCTGCCGCGCCGAGACCCATGTGCTCGACCTGAAAACCAAAACCTGGCGCGATGGCCCGCCGATGCTGGAGGCCCGCTCGGAACTGGCAGCCAGCAGCCTGCCCGACGGCAGCATCCTGGCCACCGGCGGCTGGACCAAGGCGGCCGAATGGGGCAGCGGTGCCTCGCGCACGGCCGAGCGCTGGGACCCGGCCACCAACCGCTTTGAAGCGCTGCCACCCATGACCAACGGTACGGCCCGGCACAGGCATGTGTGGTGGGACGCACCCTGGGGCCGCAGCTTGCTGGTGGTGCCAGGACTTGCGGGCGCGGTGCAATCGCTGGACACCAGCACCTGGAACTGGCGCACCGTGGGGGAATGGGCCAGCGGCAGCGAAGAAGGCGGATGCGGCTTCTACCCCTTTGTCGTGGACGGCAACGCCTACGCCTGGCTGGCCAACCGCACCGAAGGGCATTATTCGAGCAAGTCCTGCGGCGAGCAAAAATACGCGGGCCTGAGCCTGCTGCGGCCGCCCAGCGGTGCGGCCCCCTCTGCCCTGGCGCCGCCAGAAAGCGCCCTGGTCAGCTACCGGCACGGCGCAGCATTCCTGCCTGCGGCGGGCAAGGCCCCGGCGCTGGTGGTTGGCGGATCGCGCCATGCGGGGATGAACGCGTTTGTCATCAGCAGCGCCGTCGAAGCTATCGACCGCGAGGGGCGCGTGGCCACGCTTCCCTCGCTGCTGACAGCACGCCAGGACGCCAAGGCCTTCCGGGCTGCAGGCGGCATCCTGGTGGTGGGCGGCAACGGGCCCGACAGCCCTTATGGCGGGGTACGCGATCCGCAGCCGCTCAAGGCCGAATGGCTGGCGCCTGGCGGCAGCACACCCTGGCAGGAGGTGGGCGGCAAGGCCCCCTCACCGTCCGCCGCCGTGGCACAGTTGCGCGACGGCAGCCTGCTGGTGCTGGAGCCCAGCGGCGATTTGCAACAGATCACCTTGGCCCTGCGGGGCGGCAAGCCGGTCTTCGAAAGCCTTGCCTGGCCCGCACTGACCCGCGAGCGCCGCAACGGCGATGGAGACAGCGCAGCCAACGCCATGCGCATCCAGGAACTGGACGATGGCCGCATCGCCGTGGCGGGCGGATGGGTGCGTTCCGAGCGCATCGCCCGGTATTCGGCCCAGGTGCTGGAGCCTGGGCAGCCGGACGAGTACATGGGCATCGGCGACTTCCTGCCCTGGCGCCGCTACGAGATCTTTGACCCTGCCGCCCAGCGCTGGACCCGCTCGGCACCTGCCAAAACCGCTGGTGGGCGCGCCATCGTGATGCGCAGCGGGCGGGTCATCAAGGCCACACCGGCACCGCAGCCAGCGCAGGATTCGGGGCCGCAGCGCTTTGTGCTGGAAGCCTCCGACCCCGCAGGCGCTGCCTGGGCGCCGCTGGCCCAGAAGGGCTCACACCTGCAGATCAACGACCACTACGCGCTGTTCACCATCGAGGACGAACTGTTTGCCAGCGGCGAGGTGGCCGGCCTGAGCACGGGCGGCGGCCCCAGCGGGTTGGAATGGCTCAACCCCGCCACAGGCGCCTGGGAAATGCTGTGGCAGGCGGGGCCGGACGAGAACTGGCGCGTGCACCAGGGGCGCATCGTGCGCCGCACCGTGGTGGGCGCCAACGGGCAGCCCAAGACGCTCTTGATCCCGGTAGGAGGACTGTGATGCGGATTTTTCTGGCCTTGCTCAGCGGTTCGATCGGCCTGCTGCTGTGTGCATCGGCGCTGGCTGGCGAACGGGGCGATCCAACCCAGCCGCAAGGCGGCAACCACATCGAATTCCTGCTGGGCGCCGACCAGTGGCAACCCGGCGACCGCTACCGCAACGGCAGCCACTGGCTGGCACTGGTGTGCAGCAAGACGGGCTGCCAGCTGGAGCCCGCCAAGCTCACGGTACGCCGCGAAAAGTGGCAGGGCCACTACGACGACCAGCCCACCCAGGGCCAGCGGCTGGTGTTTCGCCGGCAAGCCGCAGGCCCCGGCACGGCCCTGGCCTGGTTCCGGCAAGACCCGGCCATTGCCTGGCTGCAGGCCGGGCCGGTACCCACGTACTGGGCGGCCACCTTCAGGAAAAAGCGCCCCGCCACCGAAGGCACGCTGGAGCTGGCCATTGACCTGCCCGGCGGCACGCAGGCCACGCTGGTGCCCCTGTTCGATGCCGAAGGCGGCCGGTTCCTGCTGCAGTTGCGCGCCCAGGGCAAGCGCCAGCTGCTCGACGAACTGGGGCAGTGCTCGCACACCGTATCGACCGATTACCTGGTGTGGGCGGGCGACTTGGACGGCGATGGCCAGGCCGACTACCTCATCAACTTTGCCGACGAGGTCGGCGAAGCCAAGCTCTACCTGGCCCGCGCTGCTGCGGCCAAAGAGCTTGCGGGGGTCGCTGCGGTCTACGTCCCGCCCCCCTTTGGCGGCGAGTGCGACGGGGAAGGCTGGGTGTCGCGATGATCCCATCCCTTCGATCCAGGCGCCTCGCAGCGCTCGTCCTTGCCCTCGGCGCAGCATGGGCGCCCGCCGCCGTGCACGCCCAGGACATCCCCACCGGCGCCTGGAAAGGAAGCCTCGGCCAGGCCCAGGTGATGGTCTGCTTCAGCGAATACCGCCAGGCGCAGTACTACTACCTGCGCCACCGCCAGAACATCCCCCTGATGCCACCGCAGGCTGCCAACGGCCCGGGCGACAACCCCCAGGCCATCGCCAAATCCTGGCAGGCGGGCGAGTTCCAGCTGGACGAACTCGTACCAGGAACCGATGGCGAAAGCCGCGTCAGTGGCCGCTGGTTGCTGCAGGCAACGTCACCCACGCAGATCACAGGCACCTGGACGGCGCCAGACACAGGCAAAACGCTGCCCATCTCGTTGCGCAAGGCGACGCCCGTGGGCCCGCGCCAGACAGGCGGAGATTGCGAACAGGCCTTTTACGAACCCCTGCTTGCGGCAATACGCCCCAAGCAGCAGGCGGCGTCCATCGGCAGCCATTCGTACCAGGCGGTTTCCAGCGATGAGGCCACCACGCTCCAGGTGCCCGCCGACCTGCCCCATGCCAAGGCGCTCAACCAGTTTGCCATGCAATGGCTGCGCAACCAGTCCGTGCTGGCATACGACTGCAGCGCCGGACGCGGCTCGCAGGGCTTTGCGGGCTCCGAGCCCATAGGCAGTACGCTCACGCCAGTGCTGTGGACGGATGCCTACCTCGTGCTGCAAGACAGCATGCCCGAAATCTACTGCGGCGGCGCCCATGGCTCCTCATCGTTGTCGTACATCACCTGGTCATGGCCGCAAGGCCGTGCGGTGGACACCTGGGCCTGGCTGCAGGGCGGGGAAAAGTCCCTCATTGCCCACGCAAGCAAGTCAGGCCAGCCCATCGCATCGGGCTTGATGCGCCTGATCGCCAAGCTGCACCCACGCAACGCAGAGGGCGACGAATGCCGCGACGTGCTCAACCTGATGAGCGTGCAGGCGCCCTACCCTTCGGCACAGGGCCTGGTGTTCAACACCGATTTCTTCCACGCCATGCGCGCCTGCAATGACGAGGTGCCCCTGGGCTGGAAACAGCTGTGGCCCTACCTGTCGAACGAGGGCCGCGCCGCAGCCAAGCAATTCCAGCCGTGATGCAACGGCCTCACAGCAGCACGATGTCGTACTGCTCCTGCCCCAGCGCAGCCTCGGCCTGCAGCGAGATGGGCTTGCGGATGAAATCCGACAGGCCCGCGAGGTGCTGGCCTTCTTCGTCCAGCAGCAGCTCGACCACCTGGGGCGCGGCCACCACGCGGAACTCGCGCGGGTTGAACTGGCGCGCTTCGCGCAGGATTTCGCGCAGGATGTCGTAGGCCACGCTGCGCGCGGTGCGCACGGCGCCACGGCCCTGGCAGCAGGGGCAGGGTTCGCACAGCATGTGGGCCAGCGATTCGCGCGTGCGCTTGCGCGTCATCTCCAGCAGGCCCAGTTGCGAGAAGCCCCCGGCCATGGTCTTGACGCGGTCGCGCGCCAGGTGCTTGCGCAGTTCGGCCAGCACGGCGCTCTGGTGGTCTTCGCGCGCCATGTCGATGAAGTCCGCAATGATGATGCCGCCCAGGTTGCGCAGGCGCAGCTGGCGCGCGATGGCGCCCGCAGCCTCCAGGTTGGTCTTGAAGATGGTGTCGTCGAAGTTGCGTGCGCCCACGTAGCCGCCGGTGTTGACGTCGATGGTGGTGAGCGCTTCGGTCTGGTCGATGATGAGGTAGCCGCCGGATTTGAGATCGACACGGCGCCCCAGCGCACGCGTGATTTCCTCGTCGATGGCGTAGAGGTCGAAGATGGGCCGCTCGCCTTTGTAATGCTGCAGTTTGGCCACTGCCTGGGGCATGAATTCCTGGCCAAAGGCGCGCAGGCGCTGGAACTGCTCCATGGAGTCGATGCGAATGCTCTGGGTGTGCTCGCCCACCAGGTCGCGCAGCACGCGCTGCAGCAGATCCAGGTCCTGGTGCAGCAGCGAGCCTGCGCTCTGGCGCAGCGCGGCCTCCTTGGTGCGCGCCCAGGTCTTGCGCAGGTAGGCAATGTCCTCGGCCAGTTCGGCGTCGCTGGCATCTTCGCCGTTGGTGCGCAGGATGAAGCCGCCGCCCCCGCCGCTGGATTTGTCGCCCACCAGGGCCTGCAGCCGCGCGCGCAATGCGTCGCGCTCGCCCGGCGGGATTTTCTGCGACACGCCCACATGGTCGTCCTGCGGCAGGTACACCAGCAGGCGCCCGGCAATGCTGATCTGTGTGGACAGGCGCGCGCCCTTGCTGCCGATGGGGTCCTTGATGACCTGCACCATCAGCGGCTGGCCCTCGAAGACCTGTTTCTCGATGGGCACGGGCGGGTCGTTGCGGCGCGCGAACACGGGCGGCTCGCCGCCCTCCTGGCGCTGCCACACATCGGCCACGTGCAGGAAGGCGGCGCGCTCCAGGCCAATGTCGATGAAGGCCGACTGCATGCCCGGCAGCACGCGCGAGACCTTGCCCAGATAGACGTTGCCCACCAGGCCGCGCTCCAGCGTGCGTTCGATGTGCAGCTCCTGCACGGCACCGTGCTCGACCACGGCCACACGGGTTTCCTGGGGCGACCAGTTGATGAGGATGTCTTGTTGCATGGTGGGGATGGGATGTCAGAAGCGCAGGCCCGCCTGGCGCAGCAGTTGCGCCGTTTCGTACAGCGGCAGGCCCATGATGCCTGAATAACTGCCGCTCATGTGTGCGATGAACGCCGCCGCCGCACCCTGGATGCCGTAGGCGCCCGCCTTGCCCAGGGGTTCGCCCGTGGCGACGTAGGCGTCGATCTGGGCGGCGTCCAGTTCGGCAAAGCTGACATGCGATACCGACAGCGCTGCAAAGCGCTGCGCCCCAACCTGCACCGCCATGGCCGTGAGCACGCGATGCACCCGGCCCGAGAGCTGGGCCAGCATGCGCCGGGCGTCGTCGGCGTCCAGCGGTTTGCCGAAGATGCGGTCTTCAAAGGTGACGGTGGTGTCCGAGCACAGGATGGGCGCCGCAGGCAGGCCCCGGCGCGCCAGGCGCTGCACGGCGGCGTCGAGCTTGAGGGCGGTGACACGTTCCACATAGGTGGCGGGCGGCTCGCCGGGCAGCACGGTTTCGAGGGCCTCGGTGTCCTCGGCCACATCGCCGGGCGCGTTGGGCACGAGCAAGTGGTGCGGCACACCGATCTGGTCCAGCAACTGGCTGCGACGGGGGCTTTGCGAGGCGAGGTAGATGAATTCAGGCATGGCTTGAATTTTAGAGGAATATGGCCTCCAGCGCCCATCCACTGTGCGCAAGCAGCTATGATTTTTATAGCAATCCAGCGTGCTGAGGCTTCACTATTCCCGGTGGTAGGGGTGCCCGGCGTTGACCGACCAGGCGCGGTAGAGCTGCTCGATCAGCAGCACCCGCACCATGGCGTGCGGCAGGGTCAGGTCGGACAGGCGGATGCGCTCGTGCGCCGCCTGGCGGAAGGTGGGCTCCAGCCCGTCGGGGCCGCCGATGACCAGGGCCACATCGTCACCTTCGAGCTGCCAGCCCTGCAGCCGGGCGGCCAGGGCCTTGGTCGTGAGGGCGGTGCCGCGTTCGTCCAGCGCCACCACGCGCGTGCCGCGCGGGATGGCGGCCTCGATGCGTTCACGCTCGGCGGCCATCAGTGCTTCCACGGTCTTGGAGCCGCGCGTTTCGGTCTTGACGGCCTTGAGCTCCACCTTGAGTTCGGGCGGAAAGCGCTTGGCGTAGTCCTCGTAGGCGGTTTGCGCCCAATCAGGGACGCGCTGGCCCACGGCAACGATCAGCAGCCGCATGCGGGCGCTCGATCAGCGCTTGTCTGCGCTCTTGCGGGCAGGCGCCTTGCGGGCCGGAGCCTTGGCGGCGGCACCCGTCTTGACCGCAGCCTTGGCAGCGGCCTTGGCGGGGGCAGCGGCCTTGCGCGGCTTGACCACCAGCTTTTGCACCGGCGCTTGCACCGGTGTTTTGTCGGCCTGGGGCTTGGCGCTACGCGGGGCGGCGGTGGCCTTTTTGGCAGGCGCCTTCTTGGCTGGGGCTTTGCTCGCAGGCTTGGGTGCCGTGGCCTTGGCCGCCGACTTGGCGGCGACAGGCCGGGCCGATTGAGCGCCACGCTTGGCGGGCGCCTTGGGTTCAGCAGCCATCTGGGCTGCCGCCTTTTTGGCTGCGGCTGCCGGGCTCATGGCTTTGGCTGCGGTCTTGGTGGGAGCGGCAGTCTTGGCGGCGGCCTTCTTGGCCGGGGCTTTCTTCACCACCGCCGCGGGCTTGGGCGCGCCCAGCTTGAGGCGCACGGGCACTTCGCCCCACAGCTCTTCGAGCCGGTAGTACTGGCGGATGGTGGGCTGCATGATGTGCGCCACGGCAGCGCCGCAGTCCACGATGATCCACTCGCCGTTGTCCTCGCCTTCGACGCGCGGCTTGGCAAAACCGGCGTCCTTCACCTTGTCGCGCACGCTGGCGGCCAGGGCCTTGGTCTGGCGGTTGGAGGTGCCCGATGCCACGATGACCCGCTCGAACAGGGGCGAGAGGTGCTCGGTGTTGAAGACCTGGATGTCTTGCGCCTTGACGTCTTCGAGCCCGTCCACAATGGCCCGTTGGAGTTTGACGATGTTCTTTTTGGCGGCGGATTCCGAGGTGGTGGTAGTGGTCATCAGGCGGTGGGGGGTGAAGTGATGGGGGTCAATATAGCGTGCATTGGCGGGGGTCACCAGCGCAATGGCCCGCAGGTGTTGCGCATGCGCGCCGCTCGGGTTTTCAAGTGATTTGGGCCTCTGGGGCAATAAATACGGGCGCTAGCAGCTACAAATTTTATAGCAATCGCCTCACAGCCAGTCGCGTCGCACCAGAAAGCGCTGCGTCAATTCGGTCTCGGGCGTGCCTTCGGGCTCGCTGCGGCGGTAGCTCCAGCCCGCCAGCGGCGGCATGGACAGCAGGATGGATTCGGTGCGCCCGCCCGACTGCAGGCCAAAGTGCGTGCCCCGATCCCAGACGAGGTTGAACTCGACATAGCGGCCGCGCCGATAGCACTGAAAGTCGCGCTCGCGCTCGCCGTAGGGTGTGTCCTGGCGGCGCTGCACGATGGGCAGGTAGGCGCCCAGAAAAGCATTGCCCACGGATTGCGTCATGGCCAGGCTTTGCTCGAAGCCGAGTTCGGCAAAGTCGTCGAAGAACACACCGCCCACGCCGCGCTGTTCGTCGCGGTGCTTGAGGTGGAAGTACTCGTCGCACCACTGCTTGAAGCGCGGGTACTTGTCGGCGCCGAAGGGCGCCAGCGCGTCGCGGCAGCTGCGGTGGAAGTGCACCACGTCTTCCTCGAAGCCGTAGTACGGCGTCAGATCCATGCCGCCGCCAAACCAGCACACGGGCTCCTGGCCGGGTTGGCCTGCGGCGATCATGCGCACGTTCATGTGCACCGTGGGCACGTAGGGATTGCGCGGGTGGAACACGAGCGAGACGCCCATGGCCTCGAAGGGCGCGCCCGCCAGTTCGGGGCGGTGCTGCGTGGCCGATGGCGGCAGCCTGGGGCCACGCACATGCGAAAAGCCGCAGCCCGCGCGTTCGAACACGCGCCCGCCTTCGATGATGCGGGTGATGCCGTCGCCCTGCAGCGGCTCGCCGGGCGCCTTGTGCCAGGGGTCGGTCACGGCGCGGGCACCGCCCTCGCCTTCCAGTCCTTCCAGCGCGGCGATGATGCGCGCCTGCAGGTCGATCAGCCAGGCGCGCACACGCGGCACGGCGTCGCTGTGCGGGGCCAGGCTCATGGGTGCTTGATGGCGCGGTGGCCGATGTCGCGCCGGTACTGCGCACCGTCGAAGTGGATGCCGCGCGCCACGTCGTAGGCGCGCTGCTGGGCCTGGCGCACGCTGTCGGCCAGCGCCGTCACGCACAGCACGCGGCCGCCGCTGGTGTGCGGCACGCCGTCCTTGAGCTCGGTGCCCGCATGGAAGACCATGGCGTCGTCGGCATCGGGCGGCAGGCCGGTGATGGCATCGCCCTTGCGCGGTGCCTCGGGGTAGCCGTGGGCGGCCATCACCACGCCCAGCGCGGGGCGGCGGTCCCATTCGAGTTCGATCTGGTCGAGCTTGCCGTCCACGGCCGCGCCCAGCACGTCCACCAGGTCGCTCTTGAGGCGCATCAGGATGGGCTGGGTCTCGGGGTCGCCCATGCGGCAATTGAATTCCAGCGTCTTGGGGTGCCCCTGGGCATCGATCATCAGGCCGGCGTACAGGAAGCCGGTGTAGGGAACGCCGTCCTTTTCCATGCCGCGGATGGTGGGCAGGATGATCTCGCGCATGGCGCGGGCATGCACGTCGGCCGTGACCACGGGTGCGGGCGAATACGCGCCCATGCCGCCGGTGTTGGGGCCCTGGTCGCCGTCCTTGAGGCGCTTGTGGTCCTGGCTGGTGGCCAGGGCGCAGACGTTCTTGCCATCGCACAGCACGATGAAGCTGGCTTCCTCGCCTTCGAGAAACTGCTCGATCACCACGCGCGCACCGCCCGCGTTGTGCGCCACGCCGTACTTGTTGTCCACCAGCATGAAGTCCACGGCGTCGTGGGCCTCTTGCAGGGTCATGGCCACCACCACGCCCTTGCCCGCCGCCAGGCCGTCGGCCTTGATGACGATGGGCGCGCCCAGGCGGTCCACAAACGTGTGGGCTGCAGCCGGGTCGGTAAAGGTGTCGTAATCGGCTGTGGGAATGCCGTGGCGGCGCATGAAGGCCTTGGAAAACGCCTTGGAGCTTTCCAGTTGTGCGGCGGCCTTGGTGGGGCCGAAGATGCGCAGGCCGTGGGCACGGAATTCATCCACCACGCCTGCTGCCAGGGGAGCCTCGGGGCCAACGACGGTGAGCGCGATCTTTTCCTTCTGCGCCCATTCGCGCAGTGCGCGTACGTCGGTGATGGCGATGTTCTCCAGGTCGGCGTCGCGCGCCGTGCCGCCGTTGCCTGGGGCCACATACACCTTGCTGGCCTTGGGCGAGCGGGCAAGTTTCCAGGCCAGGGCGTGTTCGCGGCCGCCTCCGCCGATGACGAGAATCTTCATAGTGCAGCGTTGTGGTAGACCTCTTGCACGTCGTCCAGGTCTTCCAGGACATCCAGGAGCTTTTGCATGCGGGCTGCATCATCGCCCGTCAGTTCGATGGTGACATCGGGGCGCATGGTCACGTCGGCCGCGTCGGGTGTGAGGCCCGCAGCCACCAGAGCGTTCTTCACAGCCTCGAACTCGGCGGGTTGCGTGAGAACTTCGATGGCGCCGTCGTCGTCGGGCACCACGTCGTCGGCACCGGCTTCGAGCGCCACTTCCATGACCTTGTCTTCATTGGTGCCGGGGGCGAAGATGATCTGGCCCACGTTCTTGAACTGAAAGGCCACCGAGCCCTCGGTGCCCATGTTGCCGCCATGCTTGCTGAAGGCGTGGCGCACCTCGGCCACGGTACGCACGCGGTTGTCGGTCATGGTGTCCACGATGATGGCGGCGCCGCCGATGCCGTAGCCCTCGTAGCGGATTTCCTCGTAGTTCACGCCCTCGGCGTTGCCGGTGGCCTTGTCGATGTTGTATTTAACGCGGTCGGCCGGCATGTTGGCGGCCTTGGCCTTGTCAATGGCCAGGCGCAGGCGCGGATTGGCCGCAGGGTCGCCGCCGCCGGTGCGTGCGGCAACGGTGATTTCACGGATGATGCGGGTCCAGATCTTGCCGCGCTTCTCGTCCTGACGGCCCTTGCGGTGCTGAATATTTGCCCATTTGCTGTGTCCGGCCATGGGGAATCCTTTGTATTGATTTAATCTACTGGGCAAGATTTTACTTTTGCCCGCGCCCACCCCCGAGGAAACCCCCAATGGCTGAACCCTTGCTGATTGCCAAGCACGCCTGCACCGAATGCCACCTGCTGCCCGGACTGGCCAACCGCCATGGCCTGATCACAGGCGCCACGGGCACGGGCAAGACCGTGACCCTGCAGACCCTGGCAGAGAGCTTTTCGCGCATCGGCGTGCCGGTGTTCATGGCCGACATCAAGGGCGACCTCACCGGCATGAGCCAGACCGGCCACACCCCCGAAAAAATGGCTGCAGCACTCAAGGAGCGGGGCCTGGAGCAGCCCGCACCGCAGGCCTGCCCCGTCACGCTGTGGGACGTGTTTGGCGAGCAGGGCCACCCGGTGCGCGCCACCGTGTCGGACATGGGCCCGCTGCTGCTGGGCCGCATGCTCAACCTCAACGAGACGCAGCTGGGCGTGCTCAACCTCGTGTTCAAGATCGCCGATGACAACGGCCTGCTGCTGCTCGATCTGAAAGACCTGCGCGCCATGCTCCAGTACGTGGGCGACAACGCCAAGGACTTCACCACCGAGTACGGCAACATCAGCGCCGCCAGCGTGGGCGCCATCCAGCGAGGGCTGCTCACGATCGAGCAGCAGGGCGGCGACCGGTTCTTCGGCGAGCCCATGCTGGACATCCAGGACTTCATGCAGACCGACACCAACGGCCATGGCGTGGTCAACATCCTGGCCGCGGACAAGCTGATGAACGCACCGCGCCTGTACGCCACCTTTTTGCTGTGGATGCTGTCGGAGCTGTTCGAGACCTTGCCCGAGATCGGCGACCCCGACCAGCCCAAGCTAGTGTTCTTCTTCGACGAAGCCCACCTGCTGTTCAACGAAGCGCCCAAGGTGCTGGTCGAGCGCATCGAACTGGTGGTGCGGCTGGTGCGCTCCAAGGGCGTGGGGGTGTACTTCGTCACGCAGAACCCGCTGGACATCCCCGACAGCGTGCTGGCGCAGCTGGGCAACCGCGTACAGCACGCGCTGCGCGCCTTCACCCCGCGCGACCAGAAAGCCGTCAAGGCCACGGCCACCACCATGCGCCAAAAACCCGGCCTCGATATCGAAACCGCCATCACCGAACTGGCCGTGGGCGAAGCGCTGGTGAGCTTTCTGGACGCCAAGGGCCGCCCCAGCGTGACCGAGCGCGTGTACGTGCTGCCGCCGGGCAGCCAGATCGGCCCCATCACGCCGCAGCAGCGCCAGGCACTGATGGCGGGCTCGCTCGTCGCGGGCGTGTACGAAAAGGCGGTGGACCGCGAATCAGCCTACGAAAAGCTCAAGGGCCGCGCCGACCAGGCGGCGCCGCAAGCACCCGCCAACGGCAAAGGGACGGTGGCACCGGCACAGGACGAAAGCGGCGGGCTGCTGGGCGGGCTCAACGATGTGCTGTTTGGCTCCACCGGCCCGCGCGGCGGCAGGCGCGACGGCCTGGCACAGACCATGGCCAAGTCCGCCGTGCGCACCATGGGCACCACGCTGGGCCGCGAGATTCTGCGCGGCGTGATGGGCAGCATCTTCGGCGGCCGCAAGCGCTGAGCGCCGTGCTGCATCGCCATGACCGGATTTGAATGGCTGCTGCTGCGCTGCGCACGCTGGCTCTGGCCCGCGTTTGCTGCGGCCTGGGTCCTGGGCCTGGTACTGGGCCTGGCCGGGGGGCTGCATTGGGGAAAGGACTGGGTGCTTTCGTTCGTGCTCAGCGCCATTGCCACCCATGCGTTGGCGCGTTGGGCCGATGCCGTGCGCGAGCGCTTCATCCGCGAAAGCGCCCTGCCCCAGGCACTCAAGCGCAAGCTGCGCGAGACCTTCCCGCATTTGGGCGCCAAGGATGCGGAACTGGCCGAACGCGCACTGCGCCAGTTCTTCATTGCCGCCCTGCGCAGCCGCGGCCAGTACACCGCCGTGCCCACGCGTGCCGCTGATGTGATGTGGGAGGCTTTCGTCCGCAACGCACCCGCCTACGCCGCCTGGTGCCGCACTGCGCTGGGCCATGTGCCCGAGCATTCTCCGGCGCAGGTTCTGGGCAAAAAAGCGCACTACAACGACGGCCTGCGCCGCACCTGGTATTGGGCCTGCTGCGACGAATCGATCGACCCACGCCATCCCAGCCGCCTGCCGCTGCTTTTCGCCATCGATGCCAAGCTCGACATTCCGGATGGCCTGCGCTACGCCGCCCGCCCACCCACGGGGCCGGTGCCGTCCCCCGTGCTGGCCAGCCACTACGGCGCCAGCTTTGCCGACGGCGGGTACAGCGGCCGCGCCAACGATTTCGGAGGCGTGGAACCGCGGCACACCGCTTCCGGGTTGTGGGAGCACCCCAGCGGTTTTGGCGGTTTTTCCTGGGGTGACAACGACCCTGGCGGCAGCAATGCAGACAGCGGCGGCTCCAGCGACGGCGGCGGTGGAGACTGAGAACTTGCCCGTCAATCATTTGGCGCATTTACGGACAAGTTCCGAAGCGGCACCCCACAACTGCTACACTTTTTATAGCTGCCAGCGCTTATTGGCAGTGCGCCGGGCGCCTGTTTATTGCAAATTTCCTGGCACGCTCTAAGATGGCTGGCATCGGCACCACCACCCCGTATCGGGGCCCAGACGCCATGGAACCCCTGTTCGCACCCGCGCCCCCTCCTCCATCCGCCGTGCTGCAGGCGGCCGGCCGCCTCAAGGGCATGGCCCACCGCACGCCGGTGCTGCGCTCCAGCACGGCCGACGAACAGTTGGGCGCGCAGCTCTTCTTCAAGTGCGAGAACCTGCAGCGCACGGGCTCGTTCAAGTTCCGGGGCGCCTTCAACGCCCTGGCGCAATTCAGCGACGACCAGCGCGAGCGCGGGGTCATCACCTTCTCTGCCGGCAACCACGCCCAGGCCCTGGCGCTGGCCGCACGGCTGCTGGACATGCCCGCGCTGGTGCTCATGCCCGAAACCGCTCTGGCCTCCAAGATGGCCGCCACGCGCGACTATGGCGCCCAGGTGCTCACCTACGACCCGCTGACCGAAGACCGCCAGGCCATTTGCCAGCGCCTGGCGCTGGAACGCGGCATGACCCTGGTCCCCCCCAGCGAACACCCCGACGTGATTGCCGGCCAAGGCACCACCACGCTGGAGCTGCTGGAGGAAGTGCCGCGCCTGGACCTTCTGCTGGTGCCCGTGGGCGGTGGCGGCCTGCTCGCTGGCAGCCTGCTGGCCGTGCAGGCGGCAGGCATGCCCTGCCGCGTGGTGGGCGTGGAGCCGGAACACGCCAACGACGCCCAGCAATCGCTGCGCGCCGGGCAGATCGTGCAGATCCCGCTGCCGCGCAGCACCATTGCCGACGGCGCGCAGGCACAGGCCCTGGGGCCGCTGGCGTTCGGCCTGATCCAGAAACAGGTAGAAGACATCGTGACCGCGAGCGACCTGGACATGGTGCAGGCCATGCGCTTCTTTGCGCAGCGCATGAAGCTGGTGGTAGAGCCCACCGGCGCGCTGGCCTTTGCCGCCGCCTTGGCCGATGCCGCCGGGCTGGACCTGCGCGGCGCACGCGTGGGCGTGATCGTCAGCGGCGGCAACGTCGATTTGCCGCGCTATGCACGCTTTCTGGCAGACTGACGGCTTATCGCATTTTGTAACGTCTGTTCCCCATGCCTTCCATAAGCAATGTCCACGTCATAGCCCACCCCCTCGTCCAGCACAAGCTGACGCTGATGCGCAAGAAAGACGCCAGCACCAACAGTTTCCGTCGCCTGCTGGGCGAGCTCTCCACCCTCATGGCCTACGAGGTGACGCGTGACATGCCGCTGCAGGACATCGAGATCGAAACCCCGCTGGAGCGCATGACCGGCAAGGTCATCGACGGCAAGAAGCTGGTGCTGGTGTCCATCCTGCGCGCGGGCAATGGCTTTCTGGACGGCATGCTCACCGTGGTGCCCGGCGCGCGCGTGGGCCACATCGGCCTGTACCGCGACCCGGCCACGCTGCAGCCCGTGGAGTATTACTTCAAGATGCCTTCCGAAATGGAAGAGCGCGACATCATCGTGGTCGATCCCATGCTGGCCACCGGCAACTCTGCGGCTGCCTGCGTGGACAGGCTCAAGAAGCTCCAGCCCCGCTCCATCAAGTTCGTCTGCCTGCTGGCCGCGCCCGAGGGCATTGCCACGCTGCAGAAGGCCCACCCCGACGTGCCCATCTACACCGCAGCCATCGACCGCGAACTGAACGGCCACGGCTACATCCTGCCCGGCCTGGGCGACGCAGGCGACCGCATTTTCGGCACCAAGTAATTGACGGACAAGTTCTAAGCCCACCCGGCGCGCTGCATGGCAGCAGCGCCCAGACAAAAAAAGCCGCTGCAGGGACTTGCATCCCTGCAGCGGCTTGTGCTTTGGGCTGGGGCCGCACCGGTCAACCGGTACAGCCCCGCAACCTACATCAGTACACGTCGTGCTGCGTGTTGTAGAGGTTGAAGTGGCCCGTGGGGGTGATCAGGCGCGGATCCTTGATGACCTTCTTGAGCTTGAGGGTCTTGTCGTCCACCACCACGATCGCGCTTTCCTTGTTCTTGGCGGACCAGACAGCGAACCAGACTTCGTCGCCAGCCTTGTTGTACTCAGGCTGCACCACGCGCTTGCCGCCGTCGTCCTTCAGGCCAGCCCACTCGGCGATCGGCAGAACCTTGTAGCCCTTGTCCAGGTTGTTGATGTCATACACCACGATGGACTGGGACACCGCTGGATCGGGGTTCAGAGGCGCATCAGACCACAGGTGGCTGGACTTGGGGTGGCTCTTGACGAACAGTGCACCACCGCCAGGGCCCTTGAGCTTGGCGACTTCCTTGAACGCGTATTGCTTGTGCTTGGCGGGGTCGGTACCGATCAGGGAGATGGTGTCATCACCCAGGTGGCCGGTGGACCACACAGGACCGAACTTGGGGTGCGTGAAGTTGGCGCCACGGCCGGGGTGGGGGATCTTGCCCACTTCGGTCAGGCCAGCCAGCTTGCCGTCCTTGGTGTCGATCGCAGCAATCTTGTTGCTCTGGTTGGCAGCCACCATGAAGTAGCGCTTGGATGCATCCAGGCCGCCATCGTGCAGGAAGGGAGCCGATTCGATCTCGGTCATCTTGACGGCGTTCAGGTTGGAGTAATCCACCATCAGCGTCTTGCCGGTTTCCTTGACGTTCACGATGAACTCAGGCTTGTAGTGCGAAGCCAGGATGGAAGCCACGCGCGGCTCGGGGTGGTACTCCTGCTTGCCGACAACCATGCCACGGGTGGAGATGATCTTCTTGGGCTCCAGCGTGTCACCGTCCATGATGGTGAACTGGGGCGGCCAGTAAGAACCAGCGATGGCCAGCTTGTCTTCATAGCCCTTGAACTTGGAGGTTTCCACCGAGCGGGCTTCCAGGCCCACGCGGATTTCAGCCACGCTGTCGGGCTTTTCCATCCACAGGTCGATCATGTTGATCTTGGCGTCACGGCCAATCACGAACAGGTAGCGGCCCGAAGCCGACACGCGCGAGATGTGCACTGCGTAGCCGGTCTTGATGACGTTGATGATTTCCTTGGTGTCGCCGTCGATCAGCGCCACTTCACCCGCATCGCGCAGCGTGGTGGAGAAGATGTTCTGCAGGTTGTAGTTGTTCATCTTCTTGGTCGGACGGTCCTTGGGGGCGACCGTGACCTTCCAGGTCTTCTTGGCATCATCCAGGCTCCACTCGGGCGGTGTGGGCGGTTCTTGCTGGACGTAGCGTGCCATCAGATCCACCGTGGCTTCGTCGAACTCGCCGGAAGTCTGCCAGTTGGGCATGCCAGCGGGCGAACCGTAGGCAATGAACACCTTGAGGTAGTCCGTGCCCTTGGCCAGGGTGATGTCGGGGGTCAGGGGCTTGCCGGTGGCGCCCTTGCGCAGCACACCGTGGCAACCTGCGCAGCGCTCGAAGTAAATCTGGCGTGCCTTCTGGAACTCGGCCTCGCTCATCGCTGGCGCCTTGGCGTTCGCGTTCTTGTGCATTTCTACGCCGGAAGCGTAGGGAGCGGCTTCGTACTGCGCCTGGGGGCTCTTGACGTCGGTCGTAGCGGTTCCCGGCTTGGCGGGCTCTTGTGCGATGGCCGAAATTGCCAGGGTGGACATTGCCAGGGCCGCGAGGCTCACCAGCTTACGGGTTGTCATGGGAAGACTCCTTATATGCCGCTGCCCGGATGTAAACCCCTCCCAGGGATTGCCCGCTGCGGGCTGCGACAACATGGTCCAGCGGGCGTTGAACTATTATTCCTTGATTGGGTAAGGGTTTTCTTTGATTCAGGACAAAGCAGAACTCGATATGCAACTTTGTGCAACGCCTGCTGCCCAATAATCCCGCCGCAGACACTGCGCTTTCCCGGCCCCACGACATCCATGAAACCCCTCAAAACCCTATTGCGCGCCGCCAGCACGCCGCCTCCCTTGTCGCCCCTGAGCCTGTCGGTGGCGCTGGCCTGCCTGTGCATGGCTCCGGCCCAGGCGCAAAGCAACGCAGCATCCCAGGCACCCCACGCAACACTGGCTGAAGTCGTGGTCAGTGGCTCACGCCAGGAGCAGGCCGCAGACGAGCTGCCGCTGTCCTATGACGTCATCAACGCCAGCACCCTGAGCAACCAGCAAAGCCGCACCCTGCGCGAAGCCTTGCAGGACTTGCCCAATGCCTCGGTCAAGCGCTCACCGGCGCGCTTCACCGTGGGCGGCACCACCGCCAGCGCTGGACGCGATGGCAACGTGGGCATCAACATCCGGGGCCTGGGCGGCAACCGGGTGCTGCTGATGGTCGACGGTGTGCGCATGCCGCGCAGCTATGCCTTCCGCACCACCACCTTCGACCGCGAGTACCTCTCGCTCGAACTGCTCAAGCGCATCGAGGTGGTGCGCGGCCCGGCATCGGCCTTGTACGGCTCCGACGGCATGGCGGGGCTGGTCAACTTCATTACGCACGAACCGGCCGACTTCCTGGCAGGCGACAAGGGGGATGCGCCCAAGACCCTGGGCGGCCGCATTGCGGCGGGCTGGAGCGGCGACGACAACGGCCACACCCTGGCAGGCACCGTGGCAGGCCAGGCCAGCGACACCCTGCAGTGGATGCTGACCGCCACCACCCGCGGCGCCCACGCCACGGACAACATGGGCACCAACGACGAGCCCAACACCAACCGCACCCGCCCCAACCCGCAGGACGACCGCGACAACGCCGTGCTCGGCAAGATCGTGCTGCGCCCGCATGCCACCCAGCGCCATGTGTTCACGCTGGAGCATGTGCAGAAAAAGTCGGATGTGGATTTGCTTTCCAGCCGCACCCCCCTGCCCTTGCGCGGCACACCGGCGCAGATTGCCGGTGCCATCGTCGATGAGTATTCCACGCGTTCCATGGAGCGCAACCGCCTGACCTGGGATGCCCGGTTTGGCCTGGGTGCCGACTGGGCAGACCATGTGCGCACCGTCGTGGCCTACCAGGACGCGCAATCACGCCAGGTCGGCACCAGCGCGCGCAACACCCTGCCCCTGCGCGTGCGCGACAACTCCTATGCCGAACGCACCTGGCAGGTCGGCCTGCAGGCCGACAAGGTCTTGCGCAGCGGCGGCTGGGCGCACAAGGTGACCTACGGGCTGGACCATGTGCGCAGCGGCATCTCCAACCTCTACACGGGCCTGGCGCCGCTGCCGCCCGAGGTCTTCCCGCTCAAGCGCTTTCCCGACACGCGCGAAACGACCAGCGCGCTGTATGCGCAGGACGAATCGGTGCATGGCGACTGGAGCCTGACGCCTGGCCTGCGGTTTGACCATTTCTCGCTCGACGTCACCAGCCAGGCGGGCTTTTACCCGCCCGCCAAGCAGCCGGGGCAGTCGCTCTCGGGCTCGGCGCTCTCGCCCAAGATCGGCGTGCTGTACCGCGCCACGCCGCAGTGGAGCGTGTTCGGCCAGTACGCAGCGGGCTTTCGCGCCCCCGATGCAGGGCAGGTCAACGGCTACTACGAAAACGCGGCCGAGCAGGTCATCATCATCCCCAACCCCGGCCTCAAGCCCGAAAAAAGCCGCGGCGTGGAAGTGGGCGTGCGCGGGCGCCTGGACCGCCTGAGCCTGGACACCGCCGTGTTCGGCAGCCACTACTCCAACCTCATCATGGACACGGTGCTGATCCGTGGCACAGGCACGGCGGCCGATCCGCGCATCTTCCAGACCATCAACACCGAACGCGCGCGCATCACCGGCTTCGAGCTCAAGGGCCAGTACGACTGGGGCCGCGTGGCGGGCGGGCGCCTGGCCACCCCGTTCAGCTACGGCAAGACACGCGGCGTGAACCGTGCCACAGGCATGCCCATCAACTCGGTGGACCCCGCCCAACTGGCGCTGGGCCTGCAGTACGACACGGCCGCCTGGGGCCTGCGCCTGGACATGCGCCACCACGCCGCCAAGACGGCCAAGGACATCGACAGCGCCTCTTCCGTCAAGCCGCCCAACACGCAGTTCACCGTTCCTGCGGCCACCACGCTGGATCTTTCGGCGCAGTGGCGCCTGCGCAAAGACCTGCGCCTGAACCTTGCGGCGCACAACCTCACCAACCGCAAGTACTGGCTCTGGCCCGACGTCTACGGCCTGGCGGCTGCATCCACCACCAACGACGCCTACACGCAGCCAGGGCGCAGCGTGCACCTTTCGGTGGTCATGGATTTTTAATGAAATCAGGCTCCAGCGCTTATCCATAAAGCGCGAGCAGCTATTATTTTTATAGCAAAAGCCCCCGCAGGCCGAAAAACCTGAGGGGGCTTTTGGTTTGTCTCAGAGGGTTCGCTGGGCGCTTACAGCACTTCAAACACACCCGCAGCGCCCATGCCGCCGCCGATGCACATGGTCACGCACACGCGCTTGGCACCGCGGCGCTTGCCTTCGATGAGGGCGTGGCCGGTGAGGCGCTGGCCGCTCATGCCGAAGGGGTGGCCCACGGCGATGGCGCCGCCGTTGACGTTGAGCTTGTCGGCAGGAATGCCCAGCTTGTCGCGGCAGTAGATCACCTGCACGGCAAAGGCTTCGTTCAGCTCCCACAGGTCGATGTCGTTCATCGTGAGGCCCAGGCGCTTGAGCACCTTGGGGATGGCGAACACGGGGCCGATGCCCATTTCGTCGGGCTCGCACCCGGCCACGGCAAAGCCCAGGAAGCGGCCCAGCGGCTTGAGGCCCTTCTTGGCGGCCAGGTCTTCGTGCATGACGACCACGGCACCGGCGCCGTCGGACAGCTGGCTGGCATTGCCCGCCGACACCAGGCCGCCGGGCAGCGCCGAGCGCAGGCCCTTGATGCCGTCATAGGTCGTACCTGCGCGGATGCCTTCGTCCACGCTCACGGTCACTTCTTTGGTGGTCAGGCCCAGACCCAAGTCAGCCACGCCCATGGTCACGGTGATGGGGGCGATTTCGTCGGTGAACAGGCCCTTTTCCAACGCGGCGCTGGCCTTTTGCTGGCTGGCGGCGCCGTATTCGTCCATGGCTTCGCGGCTGATGTGGTAGCGCTTGGCGACCTGCTCGGCCGTCTGCAGCATGGGCCAGTAGACCTCGGGCTTGTTCTTCATGAGCCAGGTTTCCTGCAGCATGTGCTGGTTCATCTCCTGCGCGGTGCAGGAGATGACTTCCAGGCCGCCAGCCACGTACACATCACCTTCGTTGGCAATGATGCGCTGCGCGGCGGTGGCGATGGTCTGCAGGCCGGACGAGCAGAAGCGGTTGATGGTCATGCCCGACACGGTGACGGGGCAGCCGGCGCGCAGCGCGGCCTGGCGGGCGATGTTGGCGCCGCTGGCACCCTCGGGGGTGCCGCAGCCCATGATGACGTCATCCACCTCGGCGGCTTCAATGCCCGCACGCTGGATGGCGTGCTGGACCACGTGGCCGCCCAGGGTGGCGCCATGGGTCATGTTGAAGGCGCCCTTCCAGCTCTTGGTCAAGGGGGTGCGTGCGGTCGATACGATTACTGCGGAAGTCATGTGGTTTCCTTGTTCGGTGGTGCGGCGGCGCGCTTAGTTGAAGGTCTTGCCCTCGGCGGCCAGCTTGGCCAGCAGCGGTGCGGGCTTCCAGAACGCTGCGTCGTCCAGCGGGTTCTGTGCAAAGCGCTTCATGGCCTGAACCACGTTGAACAGGCCGACTTCGTTGGCGTAGTTCAGCGGGCCGCCACGGTGCACCGGGAAGCCGTAGCCGTAGATGTACACAATGTCGATATCGCTGGCCTTGTTGGCAATGCCCTCTTCCAGGATGTGGGCAGCCTCATTGACCAGAGCGAACACCAGGCGCTGCACGATTTCTTCGTCCGAAATCTTGCGCGGGGTGATGCCCAGCGCAGCGCGGTGGTCGGCAATCATCTGCTCCACCTCGGCGTTGGGAATGGCATCGCGCTTGCCAGGCACGTAGTCGTACCAGCCCTTGCCCACCTTCTGGCCAAAACGGCCCTTCTCGCACAGCAGGTCGGCAGTCTTGCTGTACTTCATGTCGGGCTTCTCGGTATAGCGGCGCTTGCGGATGGCCCAGCCGATGTCGTTGCCCGCAAGGTCACCCATGCGGAACGGCCCCATGGCCATGCCGAACTTCTCCATGGCCTTGTCCACCTGCTGGGGCGTGCAGCCTTCGTCCAGCAGGAAACCGCCCTGGCGGCCGTACTGCTCGATCATGCGGTTGCCGATGAAGCCATCGCACACGCCCGAAACCACGGCAACCTTCTTGATCTTCTTGGCCGCAGCCATCACGGTGGCCATCACGTCCTTGGCGGTGGCTTCGCCACGCACCACTTCGAGCAGCTTCATCACGTTGGCGGGGCTGAAGAAGTGCAGGCCCACCACGTCCTGGGGACGCTGGGTGAAGTTGGCGATCTTGTTCACGTCCAGCGTGGAGGTGTTGGAGGCCAGGATGGCACCGGGCTTCATCACAGCGTCGAGCTGCTTGAACACCGCTTCCTTCACGCCCAGTTCCTCGAACACGGCCTCGATCACCAGGTCGGCGTCCTTCAGGTCGGCGTAGTCCAGTGTGGTGCTCAACAAGGCCATGCGCTGCTCGTACTTGTCTTGCTTGAGCTTTTTCTTGGCCACCTGGGCTTCGTAGTTCTTGCGGATGGTGGCAATGCCACGGTCCAGCGCCTCCTGCTTCATTTCCAGCATCTTCACGGGGATGCCGGCGTTCAGGAAGTTCATGGCAATGCCGCCGCCCATGGTGCCGGCGCCGATCACGGCCACGGACTTGATCTCGCGCTTGGGGGTGTCGGAAGGCACGTCGGGGATCTTGCTCGCGGCGCGCTCGGCCAGGAACAGGTGGCGCAGCGAGCGCGACTCGGCCGTCCACATCAGGTTGATGAAGATCTCGCGCTCAACGGCCATGCCATCGGCAAACTTCTTCTTGGTGGCGGCTTCCACGGCGTCCACGCACTTGGCGGGCGCCGGGAAGTTCTTGCTCATGCCCTTGACCATGTTGCGCGCGAACTGGAAGTACGCATCGCCCTCGGGGTGTTTGCACGGCAGGTTGCGCACCAGGGGCATGGGGCGCACGTCGGCCACGCTCTGCGCGAAGGCCAGGGCCTCGGCGGCCAGCGCCTCGGGCGAATCCACCAGCTTGTCGAACAGCTTTTGGCCCGGCAGCATAGCCAGCATTTCGCTCTTGATGGCTTCGCCGCTGACGATCATGTTCAGGGCTGCTTCCACGCCAATGACGCGGGGCAGACGCTGCGTGCCGCCCGCACCGGGCAGGATGCCCAGCTTGACCTCGGGCAGCGCAATGCTGCAACCCGGTGCCGCCACACGGTAGTGGCAGCCCAGGGCCAGTTCCAGGCCGCCGCCCATGGCCACGCTGTGGATGGCCGCCACCACGGGCTTGCTGGCATTTTCGATGGCCGCAATCACGGAATTGAGATTGGGCTCCTGCATCGCCTTGTCGGTGCCGAACTCCTTGATGTCCGCCCCGCCCGAAAACGCCCCCCCGGCGCCGGTGATGACGATAGCCTTGACGGCGGCATCCTGCTGCGCCTTGTCCAGGCCGTCCACAATGCCCTGGCGGGTGGAAAGACCCAGGCCGTTGACAGGCGGATTGGCCAGCGTGATCACGGCGACGCTGCCGTGGACTTTGTATTCAGCGGTCATGCTGTTGTTCCTTGGAAAGTGGAAAAAGAACGGTCGTGCGATTTTCATTGTAGGGGCAGACCGCGCTTTGACCAGAGAGGTATGTCTCTATTGGGACAAATGCCGCTCTGGACTGGCGCGCCGCGCGCTTTGGCGCTAATTCACGCTGGCTTTGGCGCTAATTCACGCTGGCTTTGGCGCTTTTTAAAGGATTCAGCCAGCCTGTGGACAACTTTTTCGACCTGTCCGTCAATTAAAGTTGCTGATCAGCACCTCGGCCGCCTCCTGCTTTTTCGTGCCGCTGATGCTGTAGCGGGTCTTTAAAGCCTCAATATGGAAGGCCGAGAACGTCTCCCGCACGCCAGGCGTATCGTTCAAGCTCAGGATGAATTTGCCCTTCACAGCCCCCAGAAGGGCCGCCAAGCGCGCGAAATCATCCTTCCCGAACAGCCCTACCCCGTAGTCGTTCTCGCAGTCCCAGTACGGCGGATCGACGTAGAACAGCGTGCCTGGCTTGTCAAAGCGCTGAACGACCTGGTCGTAGGGCTTGTTCTCGATGAAGACACGGGCCAGGCGCAGATGTGCCTCGCTCAACTCCTCCTCGATCCGCAGTAGGTTCAGCCTTGGCGCCCCGGTAGCAGCGATGCCAAAGGTCGGCTTCACGATCCGAGCGCCAAAACTGGTCTTTGCCAGGTAGAAAAACCTGGCCGCCCGCTGAATATCTGTCAGCGTGTCCGCAGGGGTTTTCAGAAAGCGATCGAACTCATCACGCGCCACCAGCATCCATCGAAACTGCGCCACCAGTTCAACAAGGTGGTACTTGACGCACCTGTAAAGGTTGGTCAGATCCGAGTTGATGTCGTTGATGATCTCGACCTTGCTTTCGGGCTTTTTAAAGAGCACCCAGGCCGCGCCTGCGAACACCTCGCAGTAGGTCTGGTGGGGCGGCATCCGTTCGATGATCCGATCCGCCAAACGGCTCTTGCCGCCCAGCCATGCCAAAGGGCTTTTCATTGCTTGCGTCATTACTTCTCGATGTGTGACGCTCGCGGCGCTCTGGTTTGGGGCTCGGTCCGCTGCGATCAGCGGCGCTGGCCCTCCAGTGGTTCAAGCACCCGCAACGCGGGCATTTGATCTCTACGATTCCTTCGGCCCGTGCCAAAAGTTTCTGGCATCGGCCACATCTCACTTCTTGCATATCGGCATCACCTATGATCGCCCGGCCTGTACAGGTGGCAGGGTCCTTGGTTGATGCCGTGCTCACTCACGGCGGAGACGTTTGCAAGGGGTGTTCCCGCACTCCAAGCATTCGCCCTGTCTTTTTCGTTCGCGCCCCTCCTAGATCACATCCACAACAACCGGCAAATCCGGCGCTGGCCCCTGGATCACTCCGCCCTGCACAAACACCTTGCCGCCCACCGTAGCCTGGCCGCGAGCGCGGGTTCGGCCACCGCCGGGCAGTTCAAGCACGGCAATGCCGTCGTTCACCGCGATCACGGTGCCGATCTCCATTCGGCCTGGCGCCAGCAGGGCCTGCAGCTGCCTGAAGAAATTACTCATGGCTGTCCACCTCCAGGGCCTGCGTGAGCACCGGGAACTGCATGCTGATGTTGGTGGCGCGCACCAGGCCCAGCCGGATTGCCGCATCCTCATCGGTGTAGCGCACAAATGCGCCTGGCTTGATGATCCCGGTGGCAGGCAGCACAGGCAGCGTCATCTTGCGTTTGAGCGCGCGGCCCGATTCAGACAACTCTGCGCGTGCGCGCTGCTTTGCCGCGCTCATAGCAGTGATCAGCGGGTGCACTGCCATGGGCTGCTTGAGCACATCGCCCGCCGTGCCGCTGCGCGAGAGGTCGGCCAGCGTGCCGCCCGCCTCGCCAGACACAAAAATGCGGTTGTACAGCGGCTGATCCACCACCTCTGTTTCCTCGATCTCTGCAATGCCCGCAGGCAGCTCGATGTCGGGCGTTCTGTCAGACCACTTCGTCCACGCTTACGGCGGGCTGCGCATATACATCCCAACGCCCGAGCGCTGCCACGCCGATCACCCCTACGCCCAGGTCATCGGCCAGGACAACCTGCGCCGACTGTCCCAGGTCTACGGTCAGGAAGACCATTTCTCCCTTCCCAAGGCCGAGGCCGCCCTGCTGGCCGTGCGTAACAGCCGCATCGTCCACGCCTACGCCCACCACAAGACCGCCCGCGAATTGGCCGCCGAATACCGCCTCACCGAGCGCCAGATCGAGCGCATCGTGGCCGCCGCAGGGGTCACCGCACCTGTGGATAGAAGGCAGGCGACGCTGTTTTAAATGCCGGGAGGGGTGGGTTTAAAGACGTCCGACCTCGCGAAAGTTGAGCGGTGTGGATAAGTTTAGGCCAGTCCTCACCAACCCTTTGATTTGATTGATGTTTCTGAGGTCGGACGTTGCATAGACGTCCGACCTCGAAACGTCCGACCTTCAGGCTCACCCTACCAGCCCCGAAAAGGCAGTCCTACGCGAGCCCCGCACAGTTGCTTCCCCAATGAAAACGGGGCCACAAGGCCCCGAAACCACTTCCTGCCACCCCAGGCCCATCCCAGCCAGGATTTGGCCCATTCCGGCCGTTTTGACCCCAGGCACCGCCCATTTAGCGCCAAAGCCACCGGCAACGCCCAAAGGTCCCGAATCGCCCGGAAACCCACGCCAGCATTAGCGAGGGCCAAATTTATCCACAGCCCCCGTCCGTGCCAATTCGATCACCTCCCCACTCTGGGACCACTGCGCACCACGGCTGAGCCACCCTAATCCAACGGCGCCCCGACCCCAAAAGCCCACAGCCGGTACGCCCAGAAGCCCTCCTCGCTCTGCATCAGGCGGTACAGCTCGCCCGGTGCGTAGCCGGTGATGCGCCGGGACTCGCGGCACATGTGGGCCTGGTCGGCATAGCCGCTGGCCTGGGCGATGTCGCCCCAATGCACGGCGCCGTCCTGGTGCGCCTGGGCGCCTTCGAAGAACGCGCGCTCCGAGCGGCCCAGGCCGTGCAGGTTGCGCTGCGTTTGCCCGGTCCATTGCTTGATGCGGCGTTCTGCCTGGCGCAGGCTGCGGCCCAGGCCCGAGCTGGCGGCGCGCAGGGCCACGCTGCGCGACCAGTCGGTGAGCCGGTGGCTGTGCAGTGCCGATGCGGGCCGCGACTGCTGCCAGCGGGGCAGCAAGAAGGCTTCGACCAGGGCCACGCGCTGATCGTCGTCGGCGGCCTGCGCCACCTGGGCAAACAGGGCCTGCCAGCCGGCATCAAAGACTTCTTCGGCCGGGACGATGCGGTCCAGCAGCGCGGCCGTGTCCAGGCCCGTCATGTGCGCCAGCGCATCGGGCATGAGCAGCACCATGAAAGCGTGCATGGGGCCGGGGTTCCAACTCGTGGCGGGCTTGGTGAAGGGGCCGCAGAGTGTGGCCGCAGCAATGGGCGCGCGCGGGCTGCAGGGCAGCGGCGGCGTGCCCGGCGCCAGCACCTGGCACTCGCCCCGCAGGTACCACAGCAGAGTGCACGTAGGGGCCACCGGCATGTGGTTGTAGCGCTGCTGCTCATCCAGCGCCACCGACAGCGTATCGCGCGCCATCACCCCGCGCACGCAGGACGCCAGGGCGCTGCGCGGCAGCCACAGCTCGGAGCGCGCATCGCTGTAGGTCATGGCGGGCTCACGGGGCCAGGGCGGGACTTTGTGGAAATGGCGATAGTGTGCAGACGCAGCATGTGGCGATGTCGAAATCATTCAATACACCCCATGGGTGGGGTTTTTACGATGGGCGCCATGCATTGAAGAGGGAGTCTGCATGTACCCAGTGAGTTTACGCAACGTGGGCAAAACCTACCGGCTGGACACCGTGACCGTGCCCGCCCTGAGCGCAGTGAGCATCGACATACGGCCAGGCCGCTTCACCGTGCTGTGCGGCCCCTCGGGCAGCGGCAAGACCACGCTGCTCAACATGATGGGCTGCATCGACCGGCCCGATGAGGGCGAGATCCGGGTCGATGGCCAGGCGGTGCAGGCCATGACGGACGATGCGCTGTCCGACTTTCGTGCGCGGCGCATCGGGTTCGTGTTTCAGAACTTCAACCTGCTGCCGGTACTGACCGCCTTTGAAAACGTGGAATACCCGCTGGTGCTGGCCGCCGTGCCCGCCGCGCAGCGCAAGGCACGGGTGCGCGCCCTGCTGGACGCCGTGGGCCTGGCAGACCGCGCTGGCAACCGCCCTGGCCAACTGTCGGGCGGGCAGCGCCAGCGCGTGGCCATTGCCCGGGCCCTGGCGACCGAGCCCGCGCTGGTGCTGGCCGACGAGCCCACCGCCAACCTCGACAGCCAGACCGGCGCCGAAATCATTGCCCTGATGCGCCGCCTGCAGCGCGAGCGCGGGGCGAGCTTTGTGTTCTCGTCGCACGACCCCATGGTGCTGGCCCAGGCCGACGATGTGGTGCGCATCCGCGATGGCCGCATCGACGCCATCGAGCACCGCGACACCCGCGCGGAGGTGGCCGCATGAACCTCTGGCACCTGGCCCTGCGCAACCTGCTGCGCAACCGCCGCCGCTCCCTGGCCACCCTGCTGGCCATGGTGGTGGGGCTCACCGCCATCCTGCTGTTTGGCGGTTACCGTTCCAACATCCTGTACGGCATGGAGACCGGCTTTGTCCAGTTCAGCGGCCACCTGCAGGTACAGCGGCGCGGCTATTTTGTGGATGGGGGCGACAACCCCACGGCCTACGGCATTGCGGGCTACCAGCGCGTCATCGATGCCATCGCCAACGACCCGGAACTGGCGCCCCTGCTGCGCGTGGTGACGCCCACGCTGCAACTGGGCGGCATTGCGGGGCACATGGAGTCGGGGCACACGCGCTCCGTGCTGGCCCAGGGGCTGGTGGCACCAGAAATCAACCGCCTGACGCAATGGAACGACTACGGCATGGTCAGCTACGCCCAGCCCCTGGCACTGGAGGGCACGGCGCCCAATGCCGCCGTCATCGGCACCGGCGTGGCGCGCAAGCTGCAACTGTGCGCGCCCTTGCAAGTGCCTGGCTGCGAGAACGCCCGCCCCGCGCCCAACCCGCCCACGCCGGGCAGCAGCGCCATGGATGTACCGCAGGACGTGGCTGCACTGTCGATCCTCGAAAGCGCCTCGGACACCCCGCGCCCGCCCACCCGCATCGAAATGCTGGTGGCCACCGCCAAGGGTGCCCCCAACGTGGCCAGCCTGCAGGCCATCAAGGCCGTGAACCTGGGCATCAAGGCGATTGACGACATGTACCTGGCCATGCACCTGCCGCAAGCCCAGCGCCTGCTCTACGGCACGCAAGCGCCCGAGGTCACCGCCATCGTGGTGCAGCTGCACCACACGGCGCAGTTGCCTGCGGCCCGCGCACGGCTGCAGGCCTTGCTGGCGCAGGACTTTGCCGCGCAAGACCTGGAAGTGCTGGACTTTCGCACGCTGAACCCGATGTTCGGGCAGACCGATGAATTCATGGCCTCCATGTTCGGCTTCATCGCGCTGCTGATTGCGGTGATCGTGCTGTTCACCATTGCCAACACCATGGGCACCGCCGTGGTGGAACGCACCGTGGAGATTGGCACCCTGCGCGCCATGGGCCAGCGCTGCAGCGGCATCCGCCGCCTGTTCCTGTGCGAAGCCCTGCTGCTGGGCGCCGCAGGCACAGCGCTGGGCCTGCTCGGGACGGCGGTGGTGGCCTGGGCCATCAACCACAGCGGCTGGACCTGGACGCCACCGGGCTACTCCTATGCGTACATGGTGCTGGTGCGGGTGTGGCAAGACCTGCCCCTGTTGGCGGGCAGCGTGGCAGGCCTGCTGATGGTGACCGTGGCCTCGGCCTGGTGGCCCGCACGGCGCGCTGCGCGCATGGGCATTGTGGACGCACTGCGCCACGCATGAACGACAAGGAAAGCCATGCAACGACGCACCCTCCTCGCCACCCCGCTGGCGGCTTTGGCTCCCTGGCCCGGCCTGTGCCTTGCGGCGGCTGATCCGCAAAGCATCCTGGCCGCCAGCGATGCCATTCGCAACCCCGGCTTCTCATTCAGCGTGGTCAACACCCTGGTGGAGTACCGGCAAGGCAAGCAGACCGACAGCAGCCAGCTCGCCGTGTATTCACGGCCCCACGCCGCCAGCGGGCAATTCCGCAGCCTGGTGCGCTACCTGGCCCCCGCACGCGATGTGGGCAAGCTCATCCTCTACAGCGGCAAGGAGCTGTGGTTTTATGACCCCTCCAGCCAGGGCAGCATCCGCCTGTCGCCCCAGCAGCGGCTGCTGGGGCAGGCCTCCAACGGTGACGTGGTAGCCACCAACTTTGCACGCGACTACCGCGCCACCCAGGCCACGGCAGAGGCCACGCAAGATGGCGAGCGCCAGCCGCGCCAAGCCCAGAAACTGGCGCTGGAAGCCACCACCGAAGATGCCAACTACCACCGCATCGACATGTGGGTGGACGCATCAAGCCACCAGCCCATCAAGGCCCGGTTCCATGCGCACAGCGGGGCGCTGCTGAAAACGGCGTACTACCGCCGCTACCAGGACGTATTCGGCGTGCAGCGCCCGACCGAAACCGTCATCATCGATGGCCTGGATCCGGCCTGGGTCACGGTGATGCGCTACAGCCAATGGGAGCAGCGCGACGTGCCCGAAACCTGGCTGCGCCGCGAAAACCTGCCGCTGTTCCGCCCCGACTGAGAGGCTGAGAGCCTTTTGCCTATGCCCGCCTTGCACGCCAAAACACCCCTGCTCGTCGTTGCAAATGCTCGCCATAGCCCGCGCTATGGCTGCGCTTTGCGCCTCGATCAGCGGCGCTTTGACGCGCCTTGCGGGCACGGGCAAAAAACTCTC
>JACPUE010000002.1 GCA_016192425.1 Burkholderiales bacterium | reverse complement strand
TGCGCGAGGACTACAAGAAAAAACTGCAAAAGGCAGTGAGCTTGGATTTGCTGAAAAAGCAACGCGAGCAGGTTCAGCAGTATGTGCTTCAGATGGAAAAGCAATTGCCGAGCAAGGCAGAAATGTCCGCGCTGCTCTCAGACATCAACCAGGCTGGATTGGGAAGAAGTCTGCAGTTCGATCTCTTCAAACCGGGGCAGGTGGTAGTGCGTGAATATTATGCAGAACTGCCCATTTCCATCCGTATCACAGGGCGCTATCACGACATGGGAGCTTTTGCCTCCGATGTGGCGCATCTTTCACGCATTGTGACGCTGAATGATGTTGCGATCAGTGTACCAACCAAGGACAAGGATAAGTTCGCTGGCAGTTTGATCATGGATGCAACAGCACGTACGTTCAGGTATCTGGACAACGAAGAAGTACAGGCCCAGCGTGCCGCAGCAAAGGATCCGAAAGGGGCCAAGAAATGACATTACCTCGGATCGCAACGGTTTCCTTGGTTTTGCTCGCCTTGGGCGGTTGCACGGCCTCGGGTGAGGGGGAGTTGCGGGAATGGATGGCGAGTGAGCGTGCGCAAGCGAGGCCGCGTGTGACGCCGCTGACGGAACCCAAGCAGTTTCAGCCAGTGGGATATGAAGTGCATTCCGAAATGGATCCCTTTGATCCCATGAAGCTCACCCAGGCCTTACGCAAGGAGTCGGCGCAGCTTGCATCCAATGCCGCGCTGATTGCACCCGAATTGGCGCGTAGAAAAGAGCCGCTGGAGGCGTTTCCTCTTGATGCCGTCGCTATGGTGGGAAGCCTGAAAAAAGATGGGAAACCTACGGCGCTGCTCAAAGTCGACAAGCTTCTGTACCAGGTGCAGGCAGGGAATTACTTGGGACAGAATTACGGGCGAATCATCGCCATCAATGAAACGTCCATCCAACTGCGCGAAATTGTGCAGGACCCAGCCGGGGACTGGATTGAACGCACCACATCGCTTGAGTTGCAGGAGGAGGCGAAAAAATGAATCACCAAAAGGTTGCAATGATGAAATGGATGCATCGGAGCATCTTGGCAACGGCTGCGGCGCTGTGCACCACCGCTTCTTGGGCGCAAGTGGTCATTGAGGCCGTCACTGGATCGATGCAGGCAGGCACTGAAGTCGTGCGTATCGACTTGTCAGAGCCCTTGGCAGCCGTTCCCAATGGTTTTGCCACCCAGTCTCCCGCACGTATCGCGCTGGATTTTCCTGGGGCGGTCAACGCCTTGGGCCGGTCTGCGGTCGAGGTCAATCAAGGAAACCTCAAGTCGGTCAATGTGGTGCAGGCCGGTGGACGATCCAGGGTCGTGCTGAACTTGAAGCAACCTACCAGTTACCGTGCGGAGTTGCAGGGCAAGGCAGTCTTGATCCAGCTTGATCCAGTGGCAGCAGTAGCCGCTGCGCAGGCGCCACAAGCGGCTGTGTTTGCGGAAAGCGGACATTCCGACGTATTGCCCATCAAAGATGTGGATTTCCGCCGGGGCGCTGACGGTGCGGGTCGTGTCGTCATTGGCTTGGCAAGCAATCAGGTGGGCGTAGATCTTCGCCAGCAAGGCAAGGGACTGACGGTGGAGTTCATCCGCTCATCTTTGCCCGAGGGCCTGCGCCGCCGCCTGGATGTTGCAGATTTTGGCACCCCTGTTCAGACCGTGACGACAACGCAGCAGGGCGACAAGGTTCGTATGGTCATTGAGCCCGTGGGGGAATGGGAGCACAGCGCCTACCAGAGCGACAACCAGTTTGTGGTGGAGGTGCGCCAGAAAAAGGTCGACTTGAACAAACTGACCCAGGGGCCAGGGTACAGCACCGAAAAACTCTCTCTGAATTTCCAGAACATTGACTTGCGTTCCCTGTTGGCAGTGTTCGCCGATTTCACCAACATCAACATTGTGACCTCTGACACGGTGACAGGCGCTATGACCCTGCGCCTGCAGGATGTGCCTTGGGACCAAGCGCTTCAGATCATCATGGAAGCCAAAGGCCTGGGCATGCGCAAGACGGGCAATGTGCTTTGGATTGCGCCCAAGGATGAAATCGACGAGCGCATGAAGAAAGACTTCGAAGCTGCGCAGACCATCCAGAAGCTGGAGCCTTTGCGAACCCAGGCGTTCCAGCTCAACTATGCCAAAGCCGTGGATATGGTGGCCCAAATTACGACCACCAGCGGTGCTTCAGGAAGCACTAGCAACCGTTTCCTATCAGAACGAGGAACTGCTATTGCCGAGCCCCGTACCAACCAGATATTCGTCACAGATACGCCAACCAAACTGGAAGAAGTTCGCCAATTGTTGGCTTCTCTGGATGTGCCGGTGCGCCAAGTGATGATCGAAGCTCGGATTGTCGAGGCATCGGATACCTTTGGCCGATCGCTTGGGGTGCGTTTGGGGGCGACAGACCTGCGTGCCAACCGGGGCGGTACGGGCGGTTACACGCTCAGCGGCGATAACCGGGTGGCGTTTGGGACGGGCTACAGCAACGCCGTCGCCTCCACCGGTGCCGGGGGGGCGGTCAATACTTTGGGCAATTTTGTCAATTTGCCGGCACAGGCCATTGGCGGTTACGACCCAGGGAGCTTTGCGATCTCGATCTTCAATTCTGCTGCCAACCGTTTCCTCAATTTGGAAATCTCTGCGCTGGAAGCCGATGGCAAGGGTAAGGTGGTTTCCAGTCCACGTGTTGTGACTGCAGACCAGACCAAAGCTGAAATCGAGCAGGGTACCGAGTTTCCCTATCCGGTGACTGCTCCCAACGGGGCCACAGTCATTGCCTTCAAGAAGGCCGTTCTCAAATTGGAAGTACTTCCCCAGATCACGCCTGAAGGGAACATCATCATGGATCTCACGGTCAACAAAGACAGTCCTGGTGAGATTCTCCAAAACGTCCGCGCCATCAATACCAAGCGGGTGAAAACACAGGTTCTGGTGGAAAATGGGGGAACTGTCGTTATTGGTGGTATTTTTGAGATTGAAGAAACAGATGGGGAAACCAAGGTGCCATTCTTGGGGGATGTGCCGGTGGTTGGAAATCTGTTCAAGACTAACAACAAAGAAAGCAAGAAGCGGGAGATGCTGGTATTCATCACTCCCAAGGTGATCACGGACCGGGTCTCGGTGCGCTGATGGTTTAACTGAGATAGGAAGAAAGATGCGGAAACTATTCAGATTTCTGGCGCTGTCGGCAGTGATGGCGGTGGCAGCGTGTGGTGGGGGCGGCGGCAGTCCAGGGGATACCAGTTTGCCTTACACCATTAAATTGACGACTGCCAAGAAGCAGTTGCCCATTAATTTGGTGAATGAATATCCCAGTACTGGGGCTTATGCAAGATTCACTACGACGTTGTATGTAGAAGCCCGCGAAGGCAATGCTCCCATACAGGGCGGTGAAGATATTTTCTCTTGCAATGTGGCTGGTGGGCTGGATTCCGGTGCTCTTTATTACCTTGATGGTAAGGATGAGCACATGGTCGAGGTCGACGATGGTAAAGGCGGGAAGATCAAGATTCCAGGGGCTTACCGTAGTATTGTGCTGGGCGCCAATGCAGGCGGGAATTCTTTCCATTTCCATGCAGGTAACAAGGCGGGCACTGCACGCATCACATGCTCAGTGACCAACCCTGCAGACAAGCAGGTTTCAAGTGCCAGCGTGGACATCGTTGTCGGGGCGCAGACGGGGCAGCCTGCAAACGTCATCGCGACAGCCCAGGCGCCTGGTTACCTTGGCACTCAGGGCAACACACAAGACCTGCGCAATAACGTGGCAATCAGTGCCCTGGTCATGGATGATGCCAACCAGCCTATCCTTGATCCATCGGCAGCCAATTTGCAGGTCACCATCCGTCCTTTTGGTGCATCTGCCGGTGCACGGTTGTTGGCGGGTAGCCAGTCTGGCACCACCGTACAAGTGAAAACCATTGGCGGCGAGGGGCAATTCTCTCTGTCCAGCGGACCCAGCGCTGGGGTGGTCTTGCTGGAATTGACCACGGATCGTTATGACAATAACGTGTCCAACGGAATTCAGGATCCCGTGACCCAGCTCAAGGTGGTCACTGTGCACAAGGCCGTGCGCACGGTACCGTTGACGATCGTGGATTCAGCAATTTCAGTGGTCAATGGATTGCCATTTACATATGCACTGACGGCCCAAGGTGGCGTGCCCCCGTACGAATGGTCGGCCACCGGTTTGCCTACTGGCCTGACGATGAGTGCAGATGGCGTGATCACGGGTACTCCCACTGCACCCAAGGGAGACTATGTGGTGGTCGTGACGGTGACTGACGAGGCAGGGTCGCCAGTGAGCAAGAACATCACCATCAAGGTGACGGGTGAACTGGCGATTGATGGATGTACAAGCGATGTCGGCAAGCCTTGTGCATTGCCTGCAGGTAAAGTGCTTGAGGGCTATTCATACACGCTGTCATTCTCGATTGGTGACCCGTCAGTGCCTGTGACGTGGTCCATTGTGGGGGTTTTGCCGCCTGGGTTGACTCTGGACACGGCAACTGGGGTGATCAGTGGTACCCCCACGACTGCAGGTTCCTACACCTTTGTTTTGACAGCTACCCGGGGCAGTCTGAGGGTTAGCAGACAAGTGCAAATTGTGATTGCAGCTCCGTAAGCCTATAAAACATCGCCAAAGCAATGGCCTAGCCCACCAAGTTCAATCTTGGCTGGGCTTGATCTAGTCTTCAGCCCCTTGGGTACACTCCAAGGGGCTGTTTCATTTCTCCTGTACGTTTTTTCTGCCGACATGCATCCTATCCACCATACCGATAAGACTCTGGTCATAGATCTTGGCGACAGGAGCTATGAAATCCTTGTCCAAAGTGATTGCATCCACGCCATTCATCGACAAGAAGGGTTGCCCCAGTCGTCCTGCGCACTCGTGGTCACCAACCAAACAGTGGGGCCGCTGTACGGTGCCCAATTGGTAGCAGCTCTCAAGCACCGTTACCCCACCGTCCACATCCTTGAGCTGCCGGATGGTGAAGAGCACAAACACTGGCAGACCTTGAACCTCATCTTCGACGCCTTGCTGCGCAATGGTTGCGACCGCAAGACCGTGCTCTTTGCTTTGGGCGGAGGCGTGGTGGGGGATATGACGGGCTTTGCCGCAGCCTGCTACATGCGCGGCGTGCCGTTTGTGCAGGTGCCTACCACTTTGCTGGCGCAGGTGGATTCTTCCGTGGGGGGAAAGACTGGTATCAACCATCCCTTGGGCAAGAACATGATCGGGGCGTTCTACCAACCTCGCTTGGTGGTGTGCGACCTGTCTACGCTGGATACCTTGCCGGAGCGGGAGCTTTCGGCGGGATTGGCGGAGGTCATCAAGTACGGACCCATTGCCGACATGGAGTTCATGGCCTGGCAGGAGAACGCGATGGATGCCCTGCGTGCCCGTGATCGTTCTGTCTTGGCGCACGCGGTGCGTCGCAGCTGCGAGATCAAGGCCTGGGTGGTTGGGCAGGATGAACGTGAGTCCGGCCTGCGTGCGATTCTCAATTTTGGTCATACCTTTGGGCACGCCATTGAAGCTGGCATGGGCTATGGTGTATGGCTGCATGGCGAGGCCGTTGGCGCTGGCATGGTCATGGCGGCCGAGCTGTCCAAACGCATGGGCCTGGTGGATGAGGCGTTTGTGCAACGTCTTCGTTCCTTGATCGAGCGCGCGGGCTTGCCGGTGAAGGCGCCGGTGCTGGACGCCGCTGACAATGCGGGCCGCTACCTGGAGCTCATGCGTGTGGACAAGAAGGCGGAGTCTGGCGAAATTCGCTTTGTGCTGATCGATGGCCCGGGCAAAGCCGTGTTGCGTGCGGTGCCCGATGCCCTGGTGCGTGAAGTCATTGATACGTGCTGTTGATTGCTATAAAAAAAATAGCTGCTAGCGCTTTTCCTATGAGCCTTAGAGGCTATTTTGATGCTTGAATCCCACCTGGCGTCCTATGCGTGCCATCCTGCGCAGTCACGCGGGCGACGGGTGCCTGAGGAGCCTGCGCCCACCCGAACGCCCTATCAGCGGGATCGCGACCGCATCGTGCATTCCACGGCCTTCCGGCGCCTGGTGTACAAGACCCAGGTGTTCCTGAACCATGAAGGCGATCTGTTCCGTACCCGGCTCACACACTCGATCGAGGTGGCGCAATTGGGGCGGTCGATTGCGCGTTCCTTGCGCCTCAGCGAGGATCTGGTCGAGGCCGTCTGTCTGGCGCATGATCTGGGTCACACCCCGTTTGGTCATGCGGGGCAGGATGCGCTCCATGCCTGCATGGCAGCGTTTGGCGGCTTTGAGCACAACCTGCAAAGCTTGCGCGTGGTGGATTGCCTGGAGCGGCGCTACCCTCGATTTGACGGTTTGAACCTGTGCTTTGAAACGCGTGAAGGCATTCTCAAGCATTGTTCGCAGGTCCATGCCAAGGTGCTGGAAGAACAGGAGCCCGGTGGTGTAGGGGCGCGTTTCCTGCTGCGCCAGCAGCCCAGCCTGGAAGCGCAACTGTGCAACCTGGCCGATGAAATCGCCTACAACGCGCACGATATCGACGATGGCGTGCGCTCGGGCCTCATCACTTTGGAGCAGTTGCAGGCCATCCCCTTGTTTGAATCGCGCAGGCTGCAGGCGCTTGCGGAATTTCCCGCGCTGGCCGCACCCGAGTCTCAGCACCGTTTGTTGTACGAGACCATACGGCGCATGCTCAGTGCGCAGGTGTATGACGTGATCGATGCCACCCGGCAGGCATTGCAGGCCCATCGCCCGGGCCATGTGAACGAGGTACGCGCCATGCCCGTACTC
This sequence comes from Burkholderiales bacterium, assembly GCA_016192425.1. Classification (GTDB taxonomy): domain Bacteria; phylum Pseudomonadota; class Gammaproteobacteria; order Burkholderiales; family Burkholderiaceae_C; genus Simplicispira. The sequence goes on along the minus strand of JACPUE010000002.1, from coordinate 23,783 downwards.
GTGCGTTTCAGCGAGGAGATGCACGGCCAGTCGCAGGCGCTCAAACGCTTTTTGTTTGCCAATTTGTACCGCCACCCGCAGGTTGTGCAAACCACAGACAACGCGCGCCAGGTGGTGCGTGAGCTCTTCGCCGCCTACATGCAGCAGCCGCAGGCCATGAAACCCGTTTTTGCGCAGCGCTGGGCTGGCGCGCACAGTGGCTCGGAGTGCGCACGGGTTGTGGCAGACTTCATTGCTGGCATGACCGACCGCTTTGCCGTGAAGGAGCATGAGCGTCTGACCGGCCAGCGCCTGCTGGGGTAATGCTCGCCAGGTGTGTACCCCCGAATCCATCGCTCATGAAATCCACTGCCCCCAAGACTTCCAAAGCCCGAACGGAACCCCCGCTGCAAGAACTTCTGCCTTCGCTGCGGCCTGGGCAATCGGTCGAGCTTTTGAAAGAACTGCACATCCTTACCCGGGACGGGCGGCTCAACCAGGACTCGCGCCGCAAGCTCAAGCAGGTGTATCACCTGTACCAGTTCATCGAGCCCTTGCTGCAGGAGCTTTCTGGGGACGGGCACGCGCCCACCCTGGCCGACCATGGTGCGGGCAAGTCCTACCTGGGGTTCATTCTGTACGACCTGTTCTTCAGGCCGCTGGGCCGAGGGCACATCTACGGCATCGAATCGCGCCCGGAACTGGTGGAGCGCTCATGCCAACTGGCGCAGCAGCTGGGGTTTGAGCGCATGTCGTTCCTTAACCTCTCCGTGGCGCAGGCCACGCAGTCGGCCACACTGCCGGACAGCATTGATGTGGTCACGGCGCTGCACGCCTGCGACACGGCCACGGACGATGCCATCGCGTTCGGTTTGCAGAAGAAAGCGCGTGCCATGGCCATTGTGCCTTGCTGCCAGGCCGAGGTGGCATCCCATCTGCGGCGCAACAAGGCCTTGCAGCTGGCGCGCACGCCCTTGGCGGAGCTGTGGCGCCACCCGCTGCACACGCGCGAAATGGGGAGCCAGATCACCAACGTGCTGCGCTGCCTATACCTGGAGGCCAGCGGTTACCAGGTCACCGTGACCGAACTGGTGGGATGGGAGCACAGCCTCAAGAATGAGCTCATCATTGCGCGCTACACGGGCCAGCGCAAACGCAGCGCACGCGAGCGTTTGCAGGAAATCCTGCAGCAGTTCGGCCTGGAGCAAGACATGGCAAGCCGGTTCGGTCTGCCAAGTGAAGAGGTGCCGGTGTCAGCGGCGCAAAGTCATGAGGTTTTTGACTGACGTGATCCCATGCGTCTCACTGGCCACCATTTCCGCCATCTGGCGTTCTTCTGCGGTGCGGGCTTCGCCCAGCAACTCTGCCTGGCCGTTTGCAACGTTGACGGTCACGGTATGGCGCAGGGCTTGCCGCTCATCGGCCTGGATGCGCGCCTTGACCCGGGCTGCCGTATCCAGATCCATGGCGACGGTGCGATGGCGCTGGTGCGGGGTGGCGACGTAGGTGCCGTTGGAAGTGCAAGCACCCAGGGTGCTGGCAGCCACCAAGGTGATCAAGGCGATGTGCAAGGGTTTCATGTCGGTCTCCTGAGCCGGAAGTATGGCATGGCTCGCTGCAGTAGCCGCAGCCATTGAAGAACCTTTTTTGAGCATATGGCCCGACTTGCGCGACTCTCACTGCCGGGGCAGGTCCACCATGTCCTCCAGCAGGGCAACAACCAGCAGCCCATTTTCCTGGATGCGCAGGACAGGGACATTTTTTTGAGCACCCTGGCCAGCAGTGCACGTGCGCACCAGGTTGCCATCCATGCCTATGTGTTGCTGGACAGCCGCTACCACCTGCTGGCCACGCCCGCCACGTCGGATGGCCTGTCGCTGATGGTGCAGGCACTGGGGCGCAGCTATGTGCGCTATTTCAACCGCCGCCATGCACGCAGCGGCACGCTGTGGGAGGGGCGCTTTCGTTCATCCATATTGGAGGCGCAGGCCTATTTGCTGCACGCAATGGTGGGGCTGGATCTGGCGCCAGTACGCGCAGGCCTGGCGGTGCAGGCGCAAGACTGGCCGTGGTCCAGCCACGCACACTACCGGGGTTTGCACGTGGATCGCCTGATCACACCCCATGCCCAATACTGGGCCCTGGGAAATACCCCATTCGACCGGGAGAATGCCTATGCAGAACGGGTGCACCAGGGCCTGGACGATGCGCAATGGCAGCACATGGAGAGCGCCGCACGCGGTGGCTGGGCCCTGGGCAGTGAGCCCTTTCTGCAAGCCCTGGACACCCAGGGCACGACCCGAAGACTGACACGGGCGCGACCGGGACGCCCACGCAAATCCCACGCTATCGATTGATGGTTGACTGCTGGCAGGGTGCCGCAGTGTTTGGCTATGCCTTGATTTGATATGTCCCTAAATAATTTCATTTCAATTCTTATTTCATGTAATTGGTATCTGACCCCAAATAAACTGCTTGCCATGAGATGTTGCAATGCACTAAGCTTGCGCTCCCGCGTATGAAAATGAGGAGTGCGCCATGACCACGGCCGCCGAGATTGAACACCTGAAAGCACACGGTCTGTATTCGACCGCCAATGAACACGACGCCTGCGGCCTCGGTTTTGTGGCGCACATCAAGGGCGTCAAGCGCCACGACATCGTGACGCAGGCGCTCAAGATCCTGGAAAACATCGACCACCGTGGCGCCGTGGGTGCCGACAAGCTGATGGGCGATGGCGCGGGCATCCTGATCCAGATTCCCGACCAGCTCTACCGCGAAGAAATGGCCAAGCAGGGCGTGGCGCTGCCCCCGGCTGGCGAATACGGTGTGGGCATGGTGTTCCTGCCCAAGGAACATGCCTCTCGCCTGGCCTGCGAGCAGGAACTGGAGCGCGCCATCAAGGCCGAAGGCCAGGTGCTGCTGGGCTGGCGCGATGTGCCCGTGAACCGCGACATGCCCATGTCGCCCACGGTGCGCACCAAGGAGCCCATCCTGCGCCAGCTGTTCATCGGCCGTGGTTCCGATGTGATCGTGCAGGACGCGCTGGAGCGCAAACTCTACGTCATCCGCAAGACGGCCAGTGCTGCCATCCAGGCACTCAAGCTCAAGCACAGCAAGGAATACTACGTCCCCAGCATGAGCAGCCGTACCGTGGTGTACAAGGGGCTGCTGTTGGCCGACCAGGTGGGCCAGTACTACCTGGACTTGCAGGATGAGCGCTGCGTTTCTGCCGTGGGCCTGGTGCACCAGCGCTTTTCCACCAACACCTTCCCCGAATGGCCGCTGGCCCACCCCTACCGCTACGTGGCCCACAACGGCGAGATCAACACCGTCAAGGGCAACTACAACTGGATGCGTGCCCGCGAAGGCGTGATGTCCTCCCCGGTGCTGGCGGCAGACCTGAAAAAACTCTACCCCATCAGCTTTGCCGACCAGTCCGACACGGCCACGTTCGACAACTGCCTGGAACTGCTGACCATGGCGGGCTACCCCATCAGCCAGGCCGTGATGATGATGATTCCCGAGCCCTGGGAGCAGCACACCACCATGGACGAGCGCCGCCGCGCCTTCTATGAATACCACGCCGCCATGCTGGAGCCCTGGGACGGCCCGGCCTCCATCGTGTTCACCGACGGCCGCCAGATCGGCGCCACGCTGGACCGCAACGGCCTGCGCCCCTCGCGCTACTGCATCACCGATGACGACCTCGTCATCATGGGCTCCGAGTCGGGCGTGCTGCCCGTGCCCGAAAACAAGATCGTGCGCAAATGGCGCCTGCAGCCGGGCAAGATGTTCCTCATCGACCTGGAGCAGGGCCGGCTGATCGAGGACGACGAGCTCAAGGCCAACATCGTCAACACCAAGCCCTACAAGCAGTGGATCGAGAACCTGCGCATCAAGCTGGACAACATCGAGGCCGACGGCCAGGCCGCTTCGGCGCCAAAGGTTGACTTGTCCCTGCTGGACCGCCAGCAGGCCTTCGGCTATTCGCAGGAAGACATCAAGTTCCTCATGGCGCCCATGGCGCAGAACGGCGAAGAGGGCATTGGCTCCATGGGCAACGACAGCCCGCTGGCCGTGCTCTCCAGCCAGAACAAGCCGCTGTTCAACTACTTCAAGCAGCTGTTTGCCCAGGTGACCAACCCGCCGATCGACCCGATCCGCGAGGCCATTGTCATGTCGCTCAACAGCTTTATCGGCCCCAAGCCCAACCTGCTGGACATCAACCAGGTCAACCCGCCCATGCGGCTGGAAGTGTCGCAGCCTGTGCTCGATTTTGCCGACATGGCCAAGCTGCGCGAGATCGGCCGCTACACGCAAGGCAAATTCCGCAGTGAAGTCATCGACATCACCTACCCGCTGTCCTGGGGCCATGAAGGGGTGGAGGCCAAGCTTGCTTCGCTGTGCGCGCAGGCCGTAGACGCCATCCGTGGCGGTGCCAACATCCTGATCCTCAGCGACCGGGGCGTGGGTGCTGCGCAGGTCGCCATTCCGGCGCTGCTGGCGCTGTCGGCCATCCACCAGCACCTGGTGCGAGAGGGCCTGCGCACTGCCGCAGGCCTGGTGGTGGAAACCGGCTCTGCGCGCGAAGTGCACCATTTCGCCGTCCTTGCAGGCTACGGCGCCGAGGCCGTGCACCCCTACCTCGCGCTCGAAACGCTGGTCGATCTGCACAAGGAGCTGGGTGGCGATCTTTCTCCCGAGAAGGCCATTTACAACTACGTCAAGGCCATCGGCAAGGGGCTGTCCAAGATCATGTCCAAGATGGGCGTGAGCACCTACATGAGCTACTGCGGTGCCCAGCTCTTCGAAGCCATCGGCCTGAACACCGAAACCGTACAGAAGTATTTCACCGGCACGGCCAGCCGCGTCGAAGGCATTGGCGTGTTCGAGATTGCCGAGGAAGCCATCCGCACGCACAAGGCCGCGTTTGGCGATGACCCCGTGCTCGAAACCATGCTGCACACTGGCGGCGAATACGCTTGGCGCGCCCGTGGCGAAGAGCACATGTGGACGCCCGACGCCATTGCCAAGCTGCAGCATTCCACGCGCGCCAACAACTGGAGCACCTACAAGGAATACGCCCAGATCATCAACGACCAGACCAAGCGCCACATGACGCTGCGCGGCCTGTTCGAGTTCAAGTTCGACCCGGCCAAGGCCATTCCCGTCGATGAGGTCGAGCCCGCCAAGGATATCGTCAAGCGCTTTGCCACCGGCGCCATGTCGCTGGGCTCCATCTCCACCGAGGCGCATGCCACGCTGGCCGTGGCCATGAACCGCATCGGCGGCAAGAGCAACACCGGCGAGGGTGGTGAGGACAAGCGCCGCTACCGCCAGGAGCTCAAGGGCATTCCCATCAAGCAGGGCGACAGCCTCAAGAGCGTGATCGGCGAGGAAAATGTCGAGGTCGATTTGCCTCTGGCTGACGGCGACTCGCTGCGCTCCAAGATCAAGCAGGTCGCGTCCGGGCGCTTTGGTGTCACGGCCGAATACCTCACCAGCGCCGACCAGATCCAGATCAAGATGGCGCAGGGTGCCAAGCCCGGCGAAGGCGGCCAGCTGCCCGGCGGCAAGGTGTCCGACTACATCGGCGCGCTGCGCCACAGCGTGCCCGGCGTGGGCCTGATCTCGCCGCCGCCGCACCACGACATCTACTCCATCGAGGACCTGGCGCAGCTCATCCACGACCTGAAGAACGTGGCACCGCATGCCGACATCTCGGTCAAGCTCGTGTCCGAAGTGGGCGTGGGCACCATCGCCGCAGGCGTGGCCAAGTGCAAGGCCGACCATGTGGTGATCGCAGGCCATGACGGCGGCACGGGCGCTTCGCCCTGGTCGTCCATCAAGCACGCGGGCGGCCCCTGGGAGATCGGCCTGGCCGAAACCCAGCAGACCCTGGTGCTCAACCGCCTGCGCGGCCGCATCCGCGTGCAGGCCGACGGCCAGATGAAAACCGGCCGCGACGTTGCCATCGGCGCGCTGCTGGGCGCAGACGAATTCGGCTTCGCCACTGCACCGCTGGTGGTGGAAGGCTGCGTGATGATGCGCAAGTGCCATCTCAACACCTGCCCGGTGGGCGTGGCCACGCAAGACCCCGTGCTGCGTTCCAAGTTTTCGGGCAAGCCCGAGCATGTGGTCAACTACTTCTTCTTTGTGGCTGAGGAAGTGCGCCAGATCATGGCGCAGCTGGGCATCCGCAAGTTTGAAGACCTGATCGGCCGCACCGACCTGCTCGACATGCGCAAGGGCCTGGAGCACTGGAAGGCGCGCGGCCTGGACTTCGCACGCCTGTTTGCACAGCCCCAGGTGGGCGCCGAAGTGCCGCGCCTGCACGTGGAAAAGCAGGACCACAACATCGACCACACGCTGGACCGCAAGCTCATCGAGCGCTCGCGCCCTGCCATTGAAAAGGGCGAGCGCGTGCAGTTCATCGAGGTGGCGCGCAACGTCAACCGCTCGGTGGGCGCCATGCTGTCGGGAGCCGTCACGCGCGTGCACCCTGATGGCTTGCCCGACGACACCATCCGCATCCAGCTCGAAGGCACGGGCGGCCAGTCCTTTGGCGCCTTCCTGTGCAATGGCGTCACGCTGTACCTGATCGGCGATGCCAACGACTACACCGGCAAGGGCCTCTCGGGCGGCCGCGTGGTGGTGCGCCCCAGCATCGACTTCCGGGGCGATGCCTGGCGCAACATCATCGTGGGCAACACGGTGATGTACGGCGCCACCAGCGGCGAAGCCTTCTTCAGCGGCGTGGCGGGCGAACGCTTTGCCGTGCGCCTGTCCGGCGCCACGGCGGTGGTCGAAGGCACGGGCGACCATGGCTGCGAGTACATGACCGGCGGCACCGTGGTGGTGCTGGGCAAGACCGGCCGCAACTTTGCCGCAGGCATGAGCGGCGGCGTGGCCTACGTGTACGACGAGGACGGCCAGTTCGAGGCGCGCTGCAACAAGGCCATGGTGGCGCTGGAGCGCGTGCTGTCTGCCGAAGAGCAGGAGGCCAGCGTCCCGCGCGCCATCTGGCACCGTGACCAGAGCGACGAGTCTCAGCTTCGCAAGCTGCTCGAAGACCACAACCGCTGGACGGGCAGCAAGCGCGCGCGCGAGCTGCTGGACCACTGGGCGGCCTCGCGCGCCAAGTTCGTCAAGGTGTTCCCGCTCGAATACAAGCGGGCCCTGTCTGAAATCAACGCAAAGAAAGTGCCCCAGGCACCCGAAAAAGCTGCGCCAAACGCTACAAAAAATGTAGCTAAAGCCGCACATTGAACGGGCCTACCGCCAAGGAACACATTCACAAGGACACAGACATGGGAAAGATCACCGGCTTCATGGAATACGAGCGCATCGAGGAAGGCTACCTGCCGGTGGCCGAGCGCTTGAAGAACTACAAGGAATTCGTCATCGGTGTCGATGACGCACAGGCCAAGATCCAGGCAGCGCGTTGCATGGACTGCGGCACGCCGTTTTGCAACAACGGCTGCCCGGTCAACAACATCATTCCGGACTTCAACGACCTGGTCTACCGCAGCGACTGGAAGAACGCCTTTGCCGTGCTGAACTCGACGAACAACTTCCCCGAGTTCACCGGCCGCATCTGCCCCGCACCCTGCGAGGCGGCTTGCACGCTCAACTTCAACAACGATGCGGTGGGCATCAAGAGCATCGAGCACGCCATCATCGACCGTGCCTGGGAGCATGGCTGGGTGCAGCCCCAGTTGCCCAAGCGCAAGACCGGCAAGAAGGTGGCCGTGGTCGGTTCCGGCCCGGCCGGCATGGCTGCAGCCCAGCAGCTGGCGCGCGCCGGGCACGATGTGACCCTGTTCGAAAAGAACGACCGCGTCGGCGGCCTGCTGCGCTACGGTATCCCTGACTTCAAGATGGACAAGTCGCACATCGACCGCCGCGTCAAGCAGCTCGAAGCCGAGGGCGTGACCGTCCGTACCAGCGTGTTCGTTGGCGCAGCGCAGGACGGCCTGGGCAAGGGCTCCAAGGTCACCAACTGGGCCAAGGAAACCGTCACGCCCGAGCAACTGCAGGCCGAGTTCGATGCGGTGCTGCTCACTGGCGGAGCCGAGCAGAGCCGCGACCTGCCCGTGCCGGGCCGCGACCTGGACGGCATCCATTTCGCCATGGAGTTCCTGCCGCAGCAAAACAAGGTCAACGCGGGCGACAAGCTCAAGGGCCAGTTGCGCGCGGACGGCAAGCACGTGATCGTGATCGGCGGCGGCGACACCGGCAGCGACTGCGTGGGCACCAGCAACCGCCACGGCGCCAAGAGCGTGACGCAGTTCGAAGTCATGCCCATGCCTCCCGAGAAGGAGAACAAGCCCCTGGTCTGGCCCTACTGGCCGCTCAAGCTGCGCACCAGCTCCAGCCACGACGAGGGCTGCACACGCGAGTTCGCCATCTCGACCAAGGAGTTTGTCGGCAAGAACGGCAAGGTTACCGGCCTCAAGACGGTGCACGTAGAGTTCAAGGACGGCAAGTTCGTCGAGATTCCCGGCACCGAAAAGGAATACAAGGCCGACATGGTGCTGCTCGCCATGGGCTTTGTGAGCCCGGTGGCGGCTGTGCTCGACGCCTTCGGGGTCGAAAAGGATGCCCGCGGCAACGCCAAGGCCAGCACCGACTTCACTGGCGGCTATGCCACCAACGCACCCAAGGTGTTTGCTGCAGGTGACATGCGCCGTGGGCAGAGCCTGGTGGTCTGGGCCATCCGCGAAGGCCGCCAGGCCGCGCGCGCGGTGGACGAGTTCCTGATGGGCGCCAGCGACCTGCCGCGCTGATGGGGGGGGAGCGCGGCTCAGCCGCGCTCCACGCCGTGCACCTGCTGCTGCTGCGGTGCAAAGACCGCCACCAGCGCGTCGAACAGCGCCTGCGCCTTGGTGCGGTTGTCGGCCGAATAGTTGCACACGTACACGTCGAGCGTGACGTAGGCCTCCTCTGGCCAGGTGTGGACGCACAGGTGCGACTCCGCCAGCACCACCACTCCCGTCACGCCACCGCCCTGCGCAAAGGCGTGGAACAGGCAGCCCACGGGCGTGAGCCCCGCAGCGGCCACCTCGGCGCGGCACAGCGCTTCCAGTGCCTGGGCGTCCCGCATCCATGCCCCGCCGCCTTGGCAGCCGCGCAAGTCACCAATGAGGTGCAGCCCGCTGGTCTGCCGTGGCAAGGGGCTGGCGGTGGACGGGCGGCTTGCAGGCATGGAAGGTGGGTGCGCAGGAATGCAGGCGGCCATCATACCCAGCCGCTCGCAAAAGGCAGTGACGGCAGCGTAAAAGGGTTTTCCCCTATGATGGCGGGCTTCGCATGCTGCGCCGCTGCCATGCAGCGCAGGCGTTTGCACACCATGCTTGCTTCCGGCACTTCCTCCTCTTCCGACGCCTTGATAGAACTGCGCGATGTTCATTTCGGATATGGCGAACGCTCGGTGCTGCGCGGCGTCTCGCTGACCGTGCCGCGTGGCAAGGTCACGGCCATCATGGGGGCCTCGGGGGGCGGCAAGACGACGGTGCTGCGCCTTATCGGTGGCCAGCAGCGTGCGCAGCAGGGCGAGGTATGCTTTGACGGGCAGGACGTGGGCCGCATGGACCAGGCCCAGCTCTATGCCGCGCGGCGCCGCATGGGCATGCTGTTCCAGTTCGGTGCGCTGTTCACCGACATGAGCGTCTATGAGAACGTGGCCTTTGCGCTGCGCGAGCATACCGACCTGCCCGAGGCGCTGGTGCGCGACATCGTGCTGATGAAGCTGCATGCCGTGGGCCTGCGCGGCGCGCGCGATCTGATGCCCAGCCAGATTTCCGGGGGCATGGCCCGGCGCGTGGCGCTGGCGCGTGCCATTGCGCTGGATCCCGAGCTGGTGATGTACGACGAGCCCTTTGCCGGGCTCGATCCGATCTCCCTGGGCACGGCAGCGCAGCTCATTCGGCAGCTCAACGATGCCATGGGGCTGACCAGCGTCCTGGTGTCGCACGATGTGGAGGTCACCTTTGCGCTGGCCGACCATGTGGTGATTCTGGGGCCGGGCACCATTGCCGCCCAGGGCACGCCCGACGAGGTCCGCCACAGCCAGGATCCGCTGGTGCACCAGTTCGTGCACGCATTGCCTGTGGGGCCGGTGCCGTTCCATTACCCTGGGCCCACGGCGGCGCAGGACTTTGGCCCGCTGCCTGGAGCGCGCCCGTGAATTGGTACCACCCCGCCGCCCTGGGCGCGGCCGTGCGCCGAATGCTTGCGGGCATCGGCCAAGGGGCGCGCCTGTTCCTGCGCCTGTTGCTGCTGGCGCCTGAGGTCTGGCGCCGTCCGGCGCTGGTGCGTGACCAGGTGCATTTCCTGGGCAATTATTCGCTGGCCATCATCACTGTGTCGGGCCTGTTCGTGGGCTTTGTGCTCGCGCTGCAGGGGTACTACACGCTGCAGGACTTTGGCTCGACCGAGGCGCTGGGCCAGTTGGTCGCCCTGAGCCTGCTGCGCGAGCTGGGGCCGGTGATCACCGCCTTGCTGTTTGCCGGGCGCGCGGGCACATCGCTCACGGCAGAAATCGGGTTGATGCGTGCGGGCGAACAGCTCAGCGCCATGGAGATGATGGCCGTGGACCCGGTGCGCCGCATCCTGGTGCCGCGCTTCTGGGCGGGGGTGATGGCCATGCCGGTGCTGGCCGCCGTGTTCAACGCGGTGGGCGTCATCGGCGGCTGGGTCGTGGCCGTGCCCATGATCGGCCTGGACGGGGGCTCCTTCTGGAGCCAGATGCAGGGCGGTGTGGACGTATTCAGCGATGTGGGCAACGGCGTCGCCAAGAGCGTGGTGTTTGGCTTCACGGTCACCTTCGTGGCGCTGCTGCAGGGCTACACGGCCCAGCCCACGCCCGAAGGCGTATCGCACGCGACTACGCGCACCGTGGTGATGGCCTCGCTGGCCGTGCTAGGGCTGGACTTCGTGCTTACGGCGCTGATGTTCAGCATTTGACAAGGATGGATGCGATGCAAGCGCACAAGAACGATGTCTGGGTGGGGCTCTTCGTGATGCTGGGGGCTGCGGCGCTGGTGTTTCTGGCGCTGCAGTCGGCCAACCTGCTGAACCTCAATTTCGACCGCGGCTACCAGGTCACGGCGCGTTTCGATAATATCGGCGGGCTCAAGCCCAAGGCGGCCGTGCGCAGCGCCGGTGTGGTGGTGGGGCGCGTGGAGTCGATCACATTCAATGACAAAACTTACCAGGCGCAAGTCATTTTGTCGCTGGACAAACGCTATGCTTTTCCCAAAGACAGTTCGCTCAAGATCCTGACCAGCGGCCTGCTGGGCGAGCAGTACATCGGCATCGAGGCCGGTGCCGAAGAAGCACCGCTCTCCGCAGGCGACGCGGTGGCATCCACCCAGTCGGCCCTGGTGCTCGAAAACCTCATCAGCCAATTCCTCTACAGCAAGGCCGCCGAAGGCGCAGACAGCAAGAAATGACTTCCTCCCCCACCTCTTTGGGCCGCTTTGCGGCCCGCACGCTTCTGGCAGGGGTCTTGGCATGCCTGGCCGGTGCGGCGCTGGCGCAGCAGGCCGATCCGATGGAGGCCTACAACCGCGGCATGACGCGCTTCAACGACGCGGTGGATGACGCCGTGCTCAAGCCCGTGGCCACGGCGTACCAGGAGACATTGCCTGCGCCCGTGCGCACGGGGGTGAGCAACTTTTTTGGCAACCTGGGCGATGCGTGGTCTTTCGTCAACAACACGCTGCAATTGCGCGGCGAGGCTGCCATGGCCAGCCTGTTCCGCGTGGGCATCAACACCACCATGGGCCTGGGAGGGGTGCTGGACGTGGCTAGTGAGATGCGCATCGAGCGCTACAAGCAGGACTTCGGCCTGACATTGGGGCGCTGGGGCGTGCCCACGGGGCCGTATTTTGTGCTGCCCTTCCTGGGGCCTTCCACCGTGCGCGACACGCTGGCCCTGCCGGTGGACTTGCGTGGCAACCCGCTGCGCGAGGTCTCTCCCGTATCCACGCGCAACAGCCTGTATGCGCTGCGCATTGTCGATACCCGCGCCAACCTGCTGCGCGCCGAAAGCGTGCTGGACGATGCCGCGCTCGACAAATACAGCTTCACGCGCGACGTGTACATGCAACTGCGCAGCGGTGCGCGCAATGGCGATGGCTCCCTGCCGCCCGAGCCCGAGCAATGACGGGGCCGGCCTCTTGTCCCCACAAGGAGAACACACAATGACGAAACGATGGTTCCTGGCACGCCTGCTGGCCGCTGGCACTGCGGCTGCGGCCTTGTCTTTGGGCCTGGCGCTGCCTGCATACGCTGCCGACGAGGCGCCCGACGCCCTGGTGCAGCGTCTGTCCAGCGAGGTGCTGGACGCGCTGCGCAATGACAAGTCCATCAAGGCGGGCGACGTGGACAAGATCATGGTGCTGGTGGACAAGACCATCATGCCCAACGTCAACTTCCGCCGCATGACCGCCGCCGCCGTCGGTCCGGGCTGGCGCCAGGCCAGCCCCGAGCAGCAGCAGCGCCTGCAGGACGAATTCAAGCAACTGCTGGTGCGCACCTATGCGGGCGCGCTGGCGCAGGTGAGCGACCAGACCGTCAGCGTCAAGCCGCTGCGCGCAGGGGCCGAGGACAAGGACGTGCTGGTGCGCACCGAGGTGCGCGGCCGGGGCGACCCGGTGCAGCTGGACTACCGCCTGGAGAAGACCCCGGGCCAGGGCGCAGGCTGGAAGATCTACAACCTCAACGTGCTGGGCGCCTGGCTGGTGGAAACCTACCGCAGCCAGTTCGCGCAAGAGATCAACGCCAAGGGCATCGATGGCCTGATCCAGACCCTGAGCGCCCGCAACAAGGGCAATGCCGCGCGCGGCTGAGCAGCCTGTGCTTGCATTGCCCCCGGAACTGACCCACCGCCAGGCGCGCGCCACGCTGCAGCAGTTGCTGGCGGCGCTGGCCGCCGCGCCTGGGAACGAAGTCTGCGTCGATGCGCGCGCATTGCGCGTATTCGACTCGTCGGTGCTGGCGGTGCTGCTCGAATGCCGCCGCGCCGCCTTGGCCGCTGGCCGCTGTTTTGCCGTGCAGGGCCTGCCCCCGGCGCTGGCGGGCATGGCGGGCCTGTATGGGGTGCAAGACCTCATTCAAGAGCCAGGCTAATCAATCGGTAGCGGCGTGCCGCAGGCCCAGGACGTAAAATCGCGGGTTCCCATGCCCGCAGTCTCCTTCCAGTCCGTCTCCAAAACCTATTCCACCCCCCGAGGGCCGTTTCACGCACTCAGCGGGGTGTCGCTGGACATCGAGGAGGGCGAATTCTTCGGCCTGCTCGGCCCCAACGGCGCGGGCAAGACCACGCTCATCAGCATTCTGGCCGGGCTGGCGCGCGCCACCCAGGGCAAGGTCACGGTGCTGGGCCACGATGTGCAGCAGGACTTTGCCGCCGCCCGGCGCAAGCTCGGCGTGGTGCCGCAGGAGCTGGTGTTCGACCCCTTCTTCAACGTGCGCGAAGCGCTGCGCTTTCAGTCCGGCTACTTTGGCGTGCGCCACAACGACGACTGGATCGATGAGCTGCTCGCCAACCTGGGCCTGGCCGACAAGGCCCATGCCAACATGCGCCAGCTCTCGGGCGGCATGAAGCGCCGCGTGCTCGTGGCGCAGGCGCTGGTGCACAAGCCGCCCATCATCGTGCTCGACGAGCCCACGGCCGGGGTCGATGTGGAACTGCGCCAGACGCTGTGGCAGTTCATCGCCCGCCTCAACCGCGAAGGCCACACCGTGCTGCTGACCACGCACTACCTTGAAGAGGCCGAGGCCCTGTGCGGCCGCATTGCCATGCTCAAGAATGGGCGCATCGTGGCGCTGGAGCACACCAGCGCGCTGCTCAAGACGGCTTCGGGCAGCGTGCTGCAGTTCAAGACCGACAGCGAGCTGCCCTTTGACCTGGCGGTGCAGGCTCGCGTGATGGGCCGCATCGTGCAACTGCCCGCGCAGGACGCCGCCGAGATCGAGCAGCACCTGGCCGCACTGCGCCTGGCCGGTGTGCCGGTGCACGACTTGGAAATCCGCCGCCCCGACCTGGAGGACGTGTTCCTGCAGGTCATGTCCGCCGCGGCCACGCAGCAGGAAGGGGTGCTCGCATGACCGGCTGGCAGATGCTGTTCTACAAAGAGGTGCTGCGCTTCTGGAAGGTCAGCTTCCAGACCGTGGCGGCGCCAGTGCTCACGGCCGTGCTGTACCTGCTGATCTTCGGCCATGTGCTCGAAGACCATGTGAAGGTGTACGACCGCATTGGCTACACCGCTTTTCTGGTGCCCGGCCTGGTGATGATGAGCGTGCTGCAGAACGCCTTTGCCAACAGCTCGTCCAGCCTGATCCAGAGCAAGATCATGGGCAGCCTGGTGTTCCAACTGCTCACGCCGCTGTCGCACTGGGCCTGGTTCCTGGCCTACGTGGGCTCGTCCACGGTGCGCGGCCTGGTGGTGGGGCTGGGGGTGTTTGTCGTGACGATCGGCTTCGCCACGCCGCAGTTTGCCGCGCCGCTGTGGATTGTGCTGTTTGCCCTGCTGGGCGCCGCGCTGCTGGCCACGCTGGGCGTGATTGCGGGGCTGTGGGCCGACAAGTTCGACCAGCTTGCGGCGTTCCAGAACTTCATCATCGTGCCCATGACCTTTCTCTCGGGCGTGTTCTATTCCATCGGCTCGCTGCCGCCGTTCTGGCAGGCCGTGAGCCACCTCAACCCGTTCTTCTACATGATCGACGGCTTCCGCTACGGCTTCTTCGGGGTGAGCGATGCCTCGCCCTGGCTCAGCCTGGGTATCGTGGGAGGGGCGTGGCTGGGCGTGAGCACTCTCGCCGTCCACTTGCTGCGCACGGGCTACAAAATCAGAAATTGATGAACACCCCCCTGAGTCGCTTCGCGCCTTCCCCCCGCTCTCGCATGGCTGCGCCATGCGGGCAGGGGGACGCCGCCAGTGCGGCGGGGCGGCCCTTGCACGGCGGCCCTGGCCTGGGTCGCGCCCGTTTGATGTGTTGCGGGTACCAACTACGCTGAATGGATCAATGAAATGACTGCTGACCAGATCAAAGACCTCATCGCTGCGGGCATGGCCTGCGATTACATCCACCTCGACGGCGATGGGCGCCACTGGTATGCCACCATCGTCTCGCCCGAGTTCGAGGGCAAGCGCCCCATCGCGCGCCACCAGCGCGTGTACGCCACGCTGGGCAGCAAGATGCAGAGCGACGAGGTGCACGCCCTGTCGATGAAGACGCTTACCCCCGCCGAATGGGCTGAGCTGAACCAGTGATGGTGCTATAAAAATAATAGCTGCTAGCGCTTGATGGACAAGCGCTGGAGGCCAATTTAATTCAAAGAATACTGACCATGGACAAGCTCCTCATCCGCGGCGGCCGTCCCTTGCAGGGGCAGGTAGACATCTCCGGCGCCAAGAACGCAGCGCTGCCCGAACTGTGCGCCGCGCTGCTCACCGCCGACCCGGTGGAGCTGCGCAACGTGCCGCGCCTGCAGGACGTGAGCACCATGCTCAAGCTCATCCGCAACATGGGCGTGGCAGCGCAGCAGGAGGGCGACAACGGCTGCGTGCGCATCGACGCCAGCCGCCTGTCCACCCCCGAGGCGCCCTACGAACTGGTCAAGACCATGCGCGCCTCGGTGCTGGCGCTGGGCCCGCTGCTGGCGCGCTTCGGCGAGGCCACGGTGTCGCTGCCCGGCGGCTGCGCCATCGGCTCGCGCCCGGTGGACCAGCACATCAAGGGCCTGCAGGCCATGGGCGCCGAGATTGTGGTCGAGCACGGCTACATCATCGCCCGCCTGCCCGCTGGCTGGCAGCGCCTGCGCGGTGCGCGCATCACCACCGACATGGTTACCGTCACCGGCACCGAGAACCTGCTCATGGCCGCCACGCTGGCCGAGGGCGAAACCGTGCTGGAAAACGCCGCCCAGGAACCCGAGGTGGCCGACCTGGCTGAGATGCTCATCGCCATGGGCGCGCAGATCGAGGGCCACGGCAGCAGCCGCATCCGCATCCAGGGGGTGGAGCGGCTGCACGGCGGCACCCACACCGTGGTGGCAGACCGCATCGAGGCCGGCACCTTTCTGTGCGCCGTGGCGGCCACGGGCGGCGAGGCGCTGCTGCGCCACGCGCGCGCCGACCACCTGGACGCCGTGATCGAGAAACTGCGCGACGCAGGCGCGCAGGTCGAGGCGGCCCAGGGCGGCCTGCAGGTGCGCAGCCCCGGCGCCGCGCAGCTCAGGGCGCAGGGCTTTCGCACCACCGAATACCCCGGCTTCCCCACCGACATGCAGGCGCAGTTCATGGCGCTCAACACCGTGGCGCAGGGCACGGCCACGGTGACCGAAACCATTTTTGAAAACCGCTTCATGCACGTGAACGAGCTGCTGCGCCTGGGCGCGCGCATCCAGGTCGATGGCCGCGTGGCCGTTACCGAGGGGGCGGCGCGCCTGTCGGGCGCCACCGTCATGGCCACCGACCTGCGGGCCTCGGCCAGCCTGGTCATTGCGGCCCTGGTGGCCGAGGGCGAGACCGTGGTGGACCGCATCTACCACCTCGACCGCGGCTACGATTGCATGGAAGCCAAGCTGCGCGGGCTGGGCGCAGACATTGAAAGAATCAAATGAGAGTCCAACCCCCTGAGCGGCTGCGCCGCTTCCCCTTTCTCTTGCAGCGCTGCGCGCTGCGGAAGGGAGACGCCGCCGGTGCGGCGGGGCGGCCCTTGCACGGCGGCCCTGGCCTCGGTCGTGCCAGTGGCATCGATCGTTGGGCCATACAACCGTGGAGCAATTGAATTGGCAATGATCACATTGGCGCTGTCCAAAGGCCGTATCTTTGAAGAAACCCTGCCGCTGCTCGGTGCCGCTGGCATCAAGGTGCTGGAAGACCCCGAAAAATCGCGCAAGCTCATCCTGCCCACCAACCAGGAAGACGTGCGCGTGGTGCTGGTGCGCGCCTCCGACGTGCCCACCTACGTGCAGTACGGCGGTGCCGATATGGGCGTGTGCGGCAAGGACACCTTGCTCGAACACCGGGCCGAATGGGGCGGCGCAGCGCGCTCGGGCCTGTTCCAGCCGCTGGACCTGCGCATTGCGCGCTGCCGCGTGAGCGTGGCCGTGCGTGCCGACTTCGACTACCAGCAGGCCGTGCGCCAGGGCTCGCGCCTGAAGGTGGCGACCAAGTACCCTGGCATTGCGCGCGAATTCTTCGCCGCCAAGGGCGTGCACGTGGACCTCATCAAGCTCTACGGCAGCATGGAGCTGGCGCCGCTCACCGGCCTGGCCGACGCCATCGTGGACCTGGTTTCCACCGGCAACACGCTCAAGGCCAACCACCTGGTCGAGGTTGAGCAGATCATGGACATCAGCAGCCACCTGGTCGTCAACCAGGCCGCGCTCAAGCTCAAGCAGGCGCGGCTGCGCCGCATCATCGATGCGTTTGCGTCCGCCATCCGCAAGGATTGATTTACTATGAAATTTGTAGCTGCTCCCGCCCGCCTGTCAACCGCCAGCGCCACTTTTGATGCTGAATTTGCAGCACGCCTGCACTGGTCTGCGGAGCAGGACGCCGCCATCGAACAGCGCGTGGCCGCCATCCTGGCCGACGTGCAGCAGCGCGGCGACGCTGCCGTGCTCGAATACACCGCCAGGTTCGATGGGCTGAACGCCGACGGCATGGCCGCACTGGAGCTGACGCAGTCCGAACTCAAGGCCGCCTACGATGCGATTCCCGAGGCGCAGCGCGCAGCCCTGAGCGCCGCCGCCGCCCGCGTGCGCCAGTACCACGAGGCCCAGAAAAAAGCCTGTGGCGAGAGCTGGAGCTACCGCGACCAAGATGGCACCCTGCTGGGCCAGAAGGTCACGCCGCTGGACCGCGTGGGCATCTACGTGCCTGGCGGCAAGGCCACCTACCCGTCCTCCGTGCTGATGAACGCCATCCCCGCGCATGTGGCTGGGGTAGGGGAAATCATCATGGTCGTGCCCACCCCGGGTGGCGAGAAAAACGCCATGGTGCTCGCTGCTGCCTACGTGGCGGGCGTCACGCGCGCCTTCACCATCGGCGGCGCGCAGGCCGTGGCCGCGCTGGCCTACGGCACGCAGACGGTGCCCAAGGTGGACAAGATCACCGGCCCCGGCAACGCCTACGTGGCCAGCGCCAAGAAGCATGTGTTCGGCACCGTGGGCATCGACATGATCGCGGGCCCCAGCGAAATCCTGGTGCTGGCCGACGGCAGCACGCCCGCCGACTGGGTGGCCATGGATCTGTTCAGCCAGGCCGAGCACGACGAACTGGCCCAGAGCATCCTGCTGTGCCCCGACGCCGCCTACATCGACGCCGTGCAGCGCGAAATCGACCGCCTGCTGCCCACCATGCCGCGCGCCGAGATCATCGCCAAGAGCCTCAGCGGCCGTGGCGCGCTGATCCTGACGAAGGACATGGAAGAAGCCTGCGCCATCAGCAACCGCATCGCCCCCGAGCACCTGGAAGTGAGCAGCCGCGAGCCGCACCGCTGGGAACCGCTGCTCAGGCACGCAGGCGCCATCTTCCTGGGGGCCTACACCAGCGAATCCCTGGGCGACTACTGCGCAGGCCCCAACCACGTGCTGCCCACCAGCGGCACGGCGCGCTTCTCCAGCCCGCTGGGCGTGTACGACTTCCAAAAGCGCAGCAGCCTGATCGAAGTCAGCGAGCAGGGCGCCCAGGTGCTGGGCCGCATCGCCAGCGTGCTGGCGCACGGCGAAGGCCTGCAGGCGCACGCGCAGGCGGCAGAGTTCAGGCTCAAGAACTGAGAGGCTGAGAGTCTTTTGCCTATGCCCGCCTTGCACGCCAAAACACCCCTGCTCGTCGTTGCAAATGCTCGCCATAGCCCGCGCTATGGCTGCGCTTTGCGCCTCGATCAGCGGCGCTTTGACGCGCCTTTCGGGCACGGGCAAAAAACTCTCAGCCTCTGAGGCCCAAACGCGCAAGCCGCTGGCGCGGCAGCGGTTGGGTGTCCGCTTCGCCGGTGCGCTCCAGCACCCAGCGCAGGTGCAGCGGCTCGCGCCCATCGGCGCTGGCGTACAACTGCGCCGCTCCGGTCAGGGTCATGCCCTGGCCGCGTTCCAGAAACCAGTCATCGCTGCGGCCATGCTGCGTGAGCCAGAGCCTGCCCGACAGCACTTCGAGCTGCGCGCGCTGGCCTTGCGGGCATTGCAGCGGCAGCACCGGGTCTTGGGGCTGCAGCGTGATCTGCAGGACGGTGGCGAAGGGGGGGAGGGCTGGGTAGGTCATGGCCCTACTGTGCGGCCTGCTGCTGCACCGCAACAGAGGCAGACAGGGGCCACATGGGCCCATACAGATTCCGGCCTTTTTCTGTCTGTACTGGCCGGGCTGGCGCCCATCTGTACCGATGCGCCGATGCGCTGGCACTACAGAATGCGGTATGACCGCTGACGCTGCGCCCCCGCTGTACCTGCAGATCGCCACCCAGATGGCCGAGCTGATCCGCAATGGCACCCTGGCCCGGGGTGCGCGCATGCCCTCGGTGCGGGAACTGGCCCGCCAGCGCGGCGTGGCGCAAAGCACCGTGGTGCAGGCCTACCACTGGCTGGAAGATGCCCGCCTGATCGCGGCGCGCCCGCGCTCGGGCTACTTTGTGGCGGCGCGGCCGGTGGCGTTGCCCGAACCCACGGTATCGCGCAGCCTGCGCCGTCCGCGCGATGTGTCGGTGGACTGGCTGGGACAGCGTATTTTGGGTAATCCGCACCCGTCCGATGTGGTGTCGTTCAGCAGCGGCACGCCCGGCCCCGACCTGCTGGACGTGGACCGTGTGCGGCGCGCGGTGACGCGCTCCGTGCAGCGCCACCGGCAACTGCTGTGCACCTACCCTTCCTCGGCAGGGCACGAGGACGCCCGCCGCGCCATTGCCCGCTATGCCGTGGGCCTGGGCTGCAGCCTGGACCCGGAACGCATCCTGATCACCGGGGGCTGCATGGACAGCATCAGCCTGTGCCTGCGCACCGTGACCCGGCCCGGCGATGTGGTGGCGCTGGAGTCCCCCACGCATTTTTCGTTTCTGGAGGTGCTGCAGGGCCTGCACCTGAAGGCGCTGGAGATTCCCACCCATCCGCGCCACGGCATATCGCTCGATGCGCTGCAACTGGCGCTGGAGACCCAGCCGGTCAAGGCGCTGATCGTGGTGCCCACGCTCAGCAACCCGCTGGGGGCCTGCATGCCGCAGGCCGAGCGGCGGCGGCTGGCACAGCTTGCTGCGCGGCATGGCCTGGCGGTGATCGAGGACGCCATCTACAACGACCTGGCCGAACACGACGACCACCGCCGCACCGTGAAGTCCTACGACACCACCGGCCATGTGATGCTGTGCGACTCCTTCTCCAAGACCCTGGCGCCGGGCCTGCGCCTGGGCTGGGTGGAGGCAGGCCGGTGGACCGAGCCGCTGCGCGCCATCAAGGACTTGCAGGCGGGCGGCCAGTCCCCCGTGCTGGAGCTGGCCCTGGCCGACCTGATCGTGCAGACCGGCCATGCGGCAGGCATGCGCCAGTTGCGCAGCGCCATCGCTGCGCGCATGGAGAGCGTGCGCCATGTGATTGCCGACGCCTTTCCGCCCGGCACGCGCGTGAGCGACCCGCCGGGCGGCCTGCTGCTGTGGTTGGAACTGCCCCGCGGGCTCGACACCGTGCAACTGCACCAGGCCTGCCTGGCCGAACGCATCCTGGTGCCGCCCGGCACAGTGTTTGGTACCGGTGGCCGTTTTCGCAACTGTCTGCGCATCGGTGTGGGCGGTGACTGGACGGCGGGCCACGTGCAGGCCCTGCGACGTATCGGCGAGGTGGCTGGTGCGATGGCTTCGGCAGCCAGCCAGCGGCGGGCGTAGGGCAACGATGGGAACTACCGCGAGGGGTGCCCGCGACGTTGGTCGCGCAGCATGAAAAGGTACAGCCCCTCCACCTTCTCGCGCGCCCAGGGCGTTTTGCGCAGGAACTTCAGGCTGGACGATACGCTGGGCTCGCTGGTGAAGCAACGCACCGGAATGCGCCGTCCCAGCTCCTGCCAACCATAGTGCGCCACCAGCGCCGTGACGATGGCCTCCAGGGTCAGGCCATGCAGTGGGTTTCGTGGCTGGGCGGGTGGAGCGGGCGGGGTCGGAGAGGTCATGGCGTAGCCGTTTCAAAGGGCGCTGCTTCGGGCAGGCGCCGTTGGGCAGGGTTCTCAAGAGCCCTGGTCGTGCTGAGCGCCTCCAATGGCTGCCGGTGTCCAGCAGAGGCGGGCGCGGAGCAATGACGGCCATCTTATCGCCGCGCAGGTGGAGAGAGGTCGGGATTTGTATTCACACGAACTTCGTGTTTCACGAACTTCGTGTTATCCTGAGCCGTATGAAAAACGTCACCATTACCATGGACGACGCGGTGGCCGAATGGGTGCGCGTAGAGGCGGCCAAGCGCGGCAGCAGCGTGTCGCGCCTGCTGGGCGAGTGGCTGGCCGAGAAGATGCGCCAGGAAGATGCCTACGCCCAGGCCATGCGCGAGGCGCTGGGGTTTGAGTCCTGGGGGGCGTCCACCCGGCCCTACCTGGCGCGGCCTGAGCTGATGGATCGCTGAAGCCATGGCCCAGCCGCTGCTCTTCGTCGATACCTCGGTGCTGCTCGCCAGCGTGGACGAGCGCGATGGCGCCCGCCAGGCACGGGCACGCGAATGGCTCACGCTGTGCTGGCAGAGCCACTGCGGGCGCATCAGCTCGCAGGTGCTCAACGAGCTGTACCACAACGCCGTGGCCTGCTTTGCGGGCCCGCAAACCTTGCACCTGGTGCGCGCGCAGGTGCGCCGCCTGCGGGTGTGGCAGCCGCCGCACCTGGATGCCTACACCGTGGATGGCGCCTGGGACCTGCAGGACCGCTACGGCCTGGGCTACTGGGACGCGCTGGTGCTGGCCTCGGCGCACCAGCAGGGCTGCCGCTATGTGCTGGGCGATGTGCTGCCGCACGGCCGGCAGTACGACGCCGTGCGCGCCATCAACCCGTTTGTCACCACTCCCGCTGAACTGGAATCGCTCGAATGACTGCCGTGCCCGCCAACCCCCTCGACCGTATCCGCCCCGACGTGCGCGCCATGCACGCCTATGTGGTGCAGGACGCCACCGGCTACCTCAAGCTGGACGCGATGGAAAACCCGTTTGCGCTGCCGCCCGATTTGCAGGCCGCCCTGGGCCAGCGCCTGGGGCAGCTCGCGCTCAACCGCTACCCCGGCCCGCGCTATGCCGACCTGCAAGCCGCACTGGCGCATCACGCGGGCTTGCCCGAGGGGCACGCGCTGATCCTGGGCAATGGCTCGGACGAGCTCATCAGCCTGGTTGCATTGGCCTGTGCCCAGCCCGGTGCGATGGTGCTGGCACCCGAGCCCGGCTTTGTGATGTACGCCATGAGCGCCAAGCTGCAGGGCCTGGGCTATGTGGGCGTGCCGCTGACGCCCGACTTTGAACTGGATGAAGCCGCCATGCTGGCTGCCATTGCGCAGCACCGGCCGGCCATCACCTTTCTGGCCTACCCCAACAACCCCACGGCCACGCTGTGGGACGAGGGGGCGATGCAGCGCATCATCGACGCGGCGGGCGCGCAGGGCGGCCTGGTGGTGGTGGACGAGGCCTACCAGCCCTTTGCCAGCCGCACCTGGCTGGACCGCATGCGCACCGAGCCGCAGCGCAATGCCCACGTGCTGCTCATGCGCACGCTCAGCAAGTTCGGCCTGGCCGGGGTGCGGCTGGGCTACCTGATCGGCGCGGCCGGGCTGGTGGGCGAGATCGACAAGGTGCGTCCGCCCTACAACGTGAGCGTGCTCAATGGCGAGGCGGCGCTGTTTGCCCTGGAGCATGCCGCCGTGTTTGCCGGGCAGGCACACCAGCTGCGCGAACAGCGCGGCGCCCTGGTGGCGGCCCTGCGCGCCATGCCCGGCATTGAAAAATGCTGGGACAGCGAGGCCAACATGGTGCTGGTGCGCGTGCAGGATGCGGCCCGCACCTTCGCCGGTCTGCGCGAGCGCAAGGTTTTGATCAAGAACGTTTCTACAATGCACCCATTGCTGGCAAACTGCCTGCGCCTGACCGTGGGCACCGCTGCCGACAATGCGATCATGCTGCAGGCACTCCAGGCATCGCTATGACCTCTTCCGCACTTGTCCCTTCCGCATCCACCGACCGCACGGCCGAAGTCAGCCGCAATACCGCCGAGACGCGCATCACCGTGCGCCTGAACCTCGACGGCACGGGACAGTCCAGCCTGCACACCGGCATCGGCTTTTTTGACCACATGCTGGAACAGATCGCGCGCCACGGCCTGATCGACCTCGAAGTGCGCGCCGATGGCGACCTGCACATCGACGGCCACCACACCGTGGAAGACGTGGGCATCACCATCGGCCAGGCCTTTGCGCGCGCCGTGGGCGACAAGAAGGGCATCCGCCGCTACGGCCACGCCTACGTGCCGCTGGATGAGGCGCTCTCGCGCGTGGTGGTGGATTTGTCGGGCCGCCCCGGCCTGGTGCTCAACATCCCGTTCACCAGCGGCATGATCGGCGCCTTCGACACCCAGCTCACGCACGAGTTCTTCCAGGGCTTCGTGAACCATGCGGGCGTGACCTTGCACATCGACAACCTGCGCGGCGTGAACGCGCACCACCAGTGCGAAACGGCGTTCAAGGCCTTCGCCCGCGCCTTGCGCGCCGCCGTGGAGCGCGATCCGCGCAGCGCGGGCACCATTCCCTCGACCAAGGGTTCTTTGTAAATCAGAACTTGTCCGTGATT
>JACPUE010000068.1 GCA_016192425.1 Burkholderiales bacterium | reverse complement strand
GGAGGGCGCAATTCCAGGCATGACCGGCCGCGCCTGGGCTTTGGGCGCGCAGTGGTCGGCCACCATGCCGGCCGATGGGCAGTGGCGCGAGTGGCGGCTGCGCCAGGATGTGGATGGGGCGGGCCGCTGGCGCCTTGGCGCCTCGCGCCCTGACAAGCACACCCCGCGGGTGCTGGTGCGTGGTGAGGCATCAGCTACCGACGGCCCGTCAGTGCACAGGGCGCCGCATGCTGGCGAGTGCATTGGTTTTTACGAGCCACGGCGGTTGCGGCGGCTGATGGCGGCACAGTGGACGATGCTGGTGCTGCGCGTGCCGCTACCGCTCGACGGTATTGGCCAAGTAAGTGCTGCAGCATGAGCGCAGCAAACAGGCAATAGCCACCGTACCAGTGCGTCGCAATGAATAGTGCTGGGGTATGGGCAGCAATTTGACAACACCTGGCTGGGCAGAGCAGGTACTTTCGGTTTATGACGATGCAGCAGCGGTGCTGACGATGGGCGCGGGCGCAAATGGCACTGTTCAATGGTGCACAGAGGCTTTCGCCCGCCTGCTGCAATGCACCGTGGCCGATGTGGTGGGAATGTCGGGATTTGCCTTGTGCTTGCAACTGGTGGGGCTGGCCGATGGGGTGGCCGCCCTGGCAGCAGGCCAGGACTCACATGCCGAATGGAGCGGCCCATTGCGCATGGACGGAAGCGGCAATGCGCCCTGCTGGCATCACGCCCACATGCGGCGCTTGCCCAAAGCCGCTTTGGCATCGGGGGAGGGCGGCTCGGCGGCGGTGTTGCGTTTGAGCCCAGGGTCAGAGCAAACCAGCGCGACGCGAAGGCATCTGGAGGATCGCGAGCGCTTGCTGTTCACGTCGCGCAGTCTGGCCGTTGGCGAAATGGCGACTACGCTGGCGCATGAGCTGAACCAGCCGCTGGGCTCCTTGGCCAATGTTTTGCGGGGAGTGAAGGCGCGCATGGTCACGTTGAAGGCCGCGCCATCGCCGGGGGGGATGTCGCACCTGGAGCAAGGGGTTCAGTTGGCGCTGGACCAGGTGCAATACGCGGCACGCATCATTGGCCGCGTGCGCGATTTCACGCAGTCGCACCAACCCAGGCGCGAGTTGGTGGACTTGCTGGCCTTGCTGCACAGCAGCCTGACTTTGCTGGACTGGGATCTGGCACGCCATGGGGTACGGGTTTCGCTGGATGTGCAAGCGCTTTCTACCCAGGACGGCGCTCCAGTGGCGGGCGATGGGGTGATGCTGCAACAAGTGCTGGTAAATCTGCTGCGCAATGCGATCGATGCCATGGCCGATTCGCCACCCGGGGAACGCAGGCTGAGCGTCTCAAGCCAGGTGGATGATGCGGGGGAACACCTTGAAATTGCCATTGCCGACACCGGCTGCGGCATTGGCGAAGACGCTGCCGGACAGTTGTTCATGCCGTTTTTCACAACCAAGCCTACAGGCATGGGCGTGGGTCTGAACATTTGCCGCAGCCTGATCGAGCTGCACCAGGGGCGCCTGTGGTTTACGCCCAATGAGGAACGGGGCTGCACGTTTCATGTGGCGCTGCCTCTGGTGCCTGACGCAGCTTCAGCGCAACTGCCGCGTTTTCATGACTTTGGAGGTACTTGCCCATGACGGATTCTGCACGCCCAGGTGCGGCTGTTACCCAGCGTACCTTGTACTTGCTGGACGACAACACCGAGTTTCGCTCTACGGCCAAGTGGTGGCTGAGCGGTGAAGGTTTTTTGGTTGTTGATTTTGATGACGCACACGCCGCGATAGAGGCGCTGAAGGCCCTTGCGCCAGCAGAGCGTTCATGCGCCTGCCTGCTGCTGGATGTGCGCATGCCGCAAATGACAGGCCTGCAGGTGCATGATGCCTTGATTGCCTGCGGCGTGACCGGCGCCAAGATCAAGCATCCCTTGCCCATTGTGTACATGACTGGCCACGCCGATGTCCCCTTGGCCGTACAGGCCATGGAAAAAGGGGCCATCACATTTCTGGAAAAGCCATTCGAGGAGAGTACGCTGGAGTCTGCGCTGCAGCGCGCGTTTGAATCCCATCGCGATGATGCTCACAATACAGAAGGCAGCGGTGCTGCACGCGACCCCAGCCTGATAATCCGCCTTCAAAGCCTGTCGGCGCGGGAAAAAGAGGTCATGCGATACTTGATCGACGGTAAGTCGAACAAGATGATTGCGCGGGAACTGAACATCAGCTTCAAAACGGTGGAACTGCACCGCAGCCGCATCTATACCAAGATGCAGGCCGATTCGGCTGTCCACCTGACCCGGATGATGCTGGACTGACGCCTCGTTGATGACCGCCATCGCCAGTTGATGCAGTTTCAGCAGGTCGGTGCGAAGCTGGGGCGGCGTGGCGTATTCGCCATCGTTGAGATCGTCGCGCAGTTCATCTACGGCATTGACCGCGCGCAGCAGCGAATGCGTCTCGAAATTCTCCGGGGACAGCTTGTCCCATTCATCGTCGGTGATGCGCGCGGCCATTGATACCCCCGGTCAGGCGGTGGTGAGCGTCAGATGCCCGACCGGCTCGGCTGCCGGCCGCACCTTGATCTCGATGTCGTAGCCGAGACGATTCAGGCAGTCCATCAGCTTGCGCTCGGACAAGTTGGTGAAATCGCCGTGCATCATGCCCGACACCTTCGGTTGCGGGATGCCCATGCGTTTGGCTGCCGCTTGTTGGGTGAGGCCGAGAGCACGCATTGCCTTCCTGATCTCGACCACCAGGCCGGTTTTGATCTTCAGTTTCTCGGCATCGGGCAGTCCCAGGTCGGCGAAGACGTTGCCCGAGCTGCGTTGAACCTCGACGCCTTCAATGATTCGTTTTTGCATTTCGTAACTCCTGTGCCATTGCCTCGGCCACCTTCAGCCGGGCGCGGATGATGTCCATGTCCACCTTTGGCGTGGCGATCCCGCTCTTGCTCTTCTTCTGGAAGCAGTGCAGGACGAACACCGCTTCCGCGAACTTCACCGTGTAAACCGCCCGGTACGTGCCGCCGGCATCGTCTTCGACGACCTCCAGCACGCCTGCCCCGCCGAAGCCCTTGAGCACCTTCGCCGCATCGTCCTGGTCGCCCATCTGTACCAGCGACAGCGCGTAGCCGAAGCGTCGGCGCACGTCGGGCGGCAACGCCATCAGATCCTTGTAGCTGCTCGCGATCCATTCGAGCGGTTTTTCTTTATCGACCATGACGGCAGTTTATACCTGTTCAGGTAAAGCGGCAGGCAGGACAGGCGAAATGGAGGTGCGGCCAAACAAGTGTTTTGCGACCAGTAGTGTCCGGTTTATTTTGAGACGACAAGCAGCAATGCCAATGCTGATGCGGGTTGAAGGCGCCACCGGCGCGCTCGACGCTGGCCGATGCACGGAACTCGCGCGACTGGCATACCTATCATGCGCTGGCGCAGCGGCTGATCGTGCGCGCCAGAGCCCTGTACGCCCAAGAGCCATGGACGCTCGGCGCGTGTACTCCGATCCCGTCGACCGCGCTGGGCAACCCTTTTCCATCACACGCCGTCACCAAAACACATCGTTTTCGGCTTGGAGTGGGTCTTTGTCAGCAGCACACAACGCAGCGCCAGATTCACGGTAAGAAATTGTGTCTTTCGGTTCATCACCCCGAATGATGCATGAATATTGAGTCTATAGCTATTTTTTTTATAGCAACCACCCTAGCTTTCTGCATATGCAATAGGGGTGATTCCTAGCTAGGAATATTCCTAGCTAGGAATCGCATATATAGCGTCGAAAGCCGCATGGCGGTTCAATTGCGTCCATCAAGCGGCACCAATCAATACGGCTGCTTGGTCGCACCGACGGAAGCGAGTCCGGCCAGTGCGTTCATAGCAAGTTTTTATTCTGGCCTACGGGCTAACTTGAACCAAGGAGTGAACAATGGGAGCAGCAGTAGCAGTTGTAGCGCCGATGCTGATGGGCGGTGGCGCAATGGGTGGTTTGATGGGTGGCGGCTTGCTGAGTCAGGTAGCTGGCGGCTTGCTGGGCAACCTGCTGGGCGGCGCAAGCAACTCTGGTGGCATGAACAACATTGCCCAGGCACTGCAGGGCTTTTCCCCTGTGAATGTGCTCAACGCAGCCACCAACCTCATTGGCACCGTGATGGGTGGCGGCGCTCAGCAAGCAACACAAACCCTCCACCGCGAAGACGGCATGCCCAAATTTGTGCAAGATGCCGTCAATCAGGCAGTCGACAAGATTTTGAAGGAACTGAAAAAGCCCGCCGAAGGTGCAGATCAGGCACTGGGCGACTCTGCACAAAAAGACATTCAGAAGTCCATTGACGATATCGCCAACAAGATTGTGGAGAGCGTGCGCCGCCAGATGAGCGAAGGCACCAGCGAAGGCGGCAAGGAGTGCAGCGGCTCGGGCGGCGCCAAGAAAGGCGCCAAGAGCTGGCTGCAAGCCATTGCCCAAGCCATGGGCGAAGCCATGGGCAACAAGGCCGCCAAGATGGTGGAACTGTCGAACAAGCTGAAAGAGCAGTCCAGCGCTGGTGGCGATGAAAAGGCACAAGCAAAGTCCGCCAAGGAAATGCAAGCCACCAACGCAGAGTTCCAGGCTGTTAGCCAAGAATTCAAGCTGCTGACCGATGCCTTCAACACCGCACTCAAGTCGCTGGGCGAGGGTATGGGCACGATGGCGCGCAAGCAGTAAGCGTAGCCGTCTGCAAAACAACGGGCCGTTCTTCGGCCCTTTTCCCTTCTATGATTGGATACCCGCATGACTACCATTACAGCGGCACTCGGCAACAGCGGCGCAGTACTGAACAATCAAACCTGGAACATTGCAGACAACGGTGATGACGCTACGGCAAGTACGGCTTGCACGCGAACTGGCGGGGAGTTGACGCAGGCCAGTCCCCTTTCTGCCGCCAGCACGACCAGCAACATGCCGTTCTGGTTCACTTGCACTGTACCAACGCCCAATGGACTGACTGCGTTACTGCGCACCGAACGCGACCGTACGGATCCGCTGCGCCTGGGTGCCAACGAGACCTACCGGGAAGCCATCACGCTGGCAGCAGACCGCGTCGGCTACCCTCGTGCCACCATTGCCGCCGTCATTTCCGCCGAGGCAGGGCTGCTGCGTGGCAGGCGCCTGGACGCAGCTACCAACGAGCGCTTCTTCAGCGAACTCCATCCCGATTTGGATCCCAAGGCCAAGCTGGACAAGGCAGAAACCACCGAATGGAGGGCTTTGCGCAAGAGTCTTTCTGCAACCTGGGATCCGCGCAGCTATAACACCGTGAGCAAGGCCGCTGGATTGACGCAGTTTCTCGAAAGCACCTGGATAGAGGTAGCCACAACGCCAGGAAGTTATGTCAATGAAAAAGCCAAAGAACTAGGTCTGGTGAGCATAGCCAATAAGGTACTGGATCGCGCCACATTGCTGGATTTGCGGTTTGATGCCACAGCATCCATCGTGGCTGCGGCTGAACTGGACAAAGGCTACTTCACCCAACTGAGTGCACGTACAAACAACGACGGCACGCCCCTGGTTCCAGCCAACCTAACAGCCGACCAGAAGGCCCGCTACATTTACTTGGTGCACCACGAAGGAGCGGGCGGTGCCGCACAAATTCTTAAAGGCACGCTAACTGATGCTCGTGCAGAGGATCTGTTGAAAAACCATGTCTCTGACGCAGCAAAGCGGCAGGCGATGATCGACGCCCACGAAGGGAGCGCGGCAATGGCCTATTCGGCCTATCTTTGGCAGTACATCGATCAGCGCATCACACCTTCAAACTTCCGCTGAAGGCTCTGCATATCACCATGTCCGAACCCCCACCGACTCACCACAGCCCATTGCACAAGCGCACCCGCCGACCCGGCTCCAGGGGCGCCCATGCAAGCAGACTACTAGTCGCTGCAATGTTCGCCATACTCTACAGTCAGGCACATGCGCAGGGCGCTGTGCCAGAACCCGCAGCACAAACTACGTTTCCCGCGAGTCGCCTGGCAGGAAGGTGGCATGGCCCCGCCCGGGTGGGCCAGATGGAACTTCGTCTTATCGTATTGGACGCAGAGCGTGGCGCAGTCGCCGCGGCACTGACCGTGAGCTCGCCGCAGTGCAGCGGCGGCCTGGACAGCCTGGGCCAGTGGCAGCAAGGAACGCTGGTATTGAAACCCTATCGCCCAGAGTCCGAGACGGATACCTGCGAGGTGCGCGTGCGGGTGGATGCGCATGGCCGCCAAGCCTGGGTGTCAGAAAAGGGCTGTGGAACCTATCACGGCGTCGGCTGCGTATTTGAAGGGACGCTGCAGGCGCGGTAAACGTAAGCAACCTGCAACAGAAGAAACGGCACGTTCCTCTGCGCGTTTCTCGTTGCCTTCTCCCCTACCATGCCTGCGCTTTTCTACCTTTATCCATCATGAAGTCCATCAAGCGTCTTTGTCTACTTGGTTTTTTCGCTGTGCTTTCCGTGCAGTCTGCCAACGCGCAGTACGGGATGAGCTCTGACGCAGGCATGAGCTTGTCAATTGGCGCAGGCAATTACCTCTTGAGCCAGCAGGTTCTCAAAAGCGCCAGCAAGGGAGCCAGCTATGGCGGCACCACCCGTCGTCCGTCGCTGTCCAAAGCAGCACTGGACACGGTTCGTTTCGCTCCCACAGGCAGCACCGCTGGCCTGGACACCCTGGTGAGCTTTTACCCTGAGCAACAGCGGCCGCAAATGCGCCAGGTGTACCAACAACTGCACAGCGCTTATCCGCAGGTGGCACGGCAGATTGGGGTACCCACCAACGACGTGGCCAGCGGCCTTGCCTCGTTTCTGGCAGGTTCCTACATGGCCTACAACAACAAGAACCTGAGCAACGACTATGTCAAGCCTTTGGCCGACCAGTTTCGCAATGCACTGGCCAGCGGCGGAGACATGGGGCGTGTCAGCGATGCGGACAAGCAAAAGCTCTACGACGTGATGGTGATGCTGGGCATGCTAATGGCCACCATGCAAGTGCAAATGCAAACCAACCCAGACCCCCAGCTCATGGCCCAAATGCGCCAGTTGGGCAAAGGGTTTTTGGAGGGACTGTTGAAGGTGGATGCTGACCGGGTGCGCATTACCTCTGCGGGCCTGCGCGTGGACTGAACAAGAACAGCCGATGGAGCGCCTGGGTCAACATTTCGACGAAGTAGCCAACATGCAGCCAGAAATGGGGGGAGCCAACATCCCATTCAGCACTGAGGCTGAATCTCAAGGCGCGGCCATTCCTCCAATTGCAAAGCCAAGCAATGCTGCAGATTGGTATTTTGAAGGTGCAACGCCACATGGCCCCATGGGTTTGTGGCTGAGGCCTGACACGCAGGATCCGGGCTCCATCAAAGGAGCAGAGCTGGTGCTGCTGCTGTCTCAGGCGGAGCCGCTGATAGTGGCGGTAGAGGAATGGCTTCAGTCACCCTGGGATCCTTGCCCTGCAGCGGATCATTCCATCTCCGTGACGGCCTGTGAGGCGGTGGTTCGTGACCCTGCACTGGCGCCTCCCGGAACCAGGTTGGCCTTGCCCCTGGATTTTGTGCTGGCACCGCCTCCCCATACCCTGCAGCCGCCACGCCTTTCGTGGCCTTGCCAAGTGGCCGAAGTGGTGCTGGCCTTGGTGGATCCCGAGGCGCTTGACCAGCTTGAACCCGGCGGTCTTTTGTGGCTCCCTGCATCTTTTGGCAGGCACTGGCCCGTTAGCCTGCGTGACCCCCACGGCAAGCTTCCTCCATGCCAGGCGCTCTTTGACATGGCGGGCCAGCAACTCGTGCTGGGCCAAGACTCGGACAACAGCACCGCACAGTACCCAAGCGACATCCCGCAGCTTCACGTTGTGCTCACGCGCACCCTTCAGGTTCCGCTGAACCATTGGCTTGGCTGGAATACAAAAGCTCCCACTTACCAGTGGCCCATGCCCCAACCCTGGGGTGCTGAGCTGCGCCTTGACGGGCAGGTAAAGGCGCGTGGTTCGCTGCTGCAGTTAGGACAGGGTTGCGGACTGTGGGTGGAACGCCTGGATACACCGTGCGCCGCCTAGCAGTTTTCCAATCAGTCACTTATTTTTTGGGAAGCCGACACACATTGTCGGCGCGGGTATGGATCTGACTCAATTCACCCCCTCTTCAGCGCTCATCACGGTGATCGTGGTATCGCTGGCACCTTTTGTGGGCGTCATGGTGACCTCGTTCACCAAAATCATCGTTGTATTGAGTCTGTTGCGAAACTCGCTTGGACTGCAGCAGGTGCCGCCCAACGTGGTACTCAACGGAATGGCCTTGGTGCTGACCATTTACGTGATGCTGCCGGTAGGCATGGACATGTCGGAACGTGCCCGCAGTGTGACCCAGTCCAGCAACAGCACTGCGGGAATGCTGGCTGTTGCCGATGCCGCCAAAGAACCACTGCGGGACTTCCTCGTCAAGCACTCATCGGCCCATGAGCGCGCGTTCTTTCTGAAAACAGCGCAGAAGAACTTGACCCCCGAGCGGGCGGCGCAACTAAGCGAACGCGACTTTGTGGTGGTGGTCCCCGCCTTCACGGTGAGCGAGTTGTCAGCTGCATTCCAGATTGGTTTCTTGATTTTCCTACCGTTTCTCATTGTTGATTTGATCATCGCCAACATCCTGACTGCGATGGGCATGATGATGTTGTCGCCCACCACCATCTCGCTGCCCTTCAAGTTGCTGCTCTTTGTACTGGTGGACGGATGGGTAAAACTATCGCACGGACTGGTGCTCTCGTATTGACCGCATCCTGCGGCGAGCCCCATGCCTGTACTGCACAACGCTATTGACCAACCCGGCACAACCATGAACCAGCATACTGAATCCACACCGGGGCCTTGCCATGGGTGAAAGCCAGACCATACAGCTGATGTACCAGGCATTGTGGCTGGTGCTGATGTTGTCTGCGCCCCCGGTGGTGGTGGCTGCACTGGTGGGATTGGTGGTTGCGCTGATTCAGGCAGCCACGCAGATCCAGGAACAAACGCTGCAATACGCGCTGAAATTCTTCGCCATTGTTCTGACAATTTTCCTCACCGCATCGCTGCTGGGAGGTACGTTGTACCGATTTGCCGACCGGGTGATGACCGAATTCCCGGCCATGGTCAAAAAATAGGCTGGTGCCGATATGGGAGAAGCGTTTGCGGCCATCAACAACCTGAGCGACCTCGCACTGCTGTCAGCGCTGGCCAGCGCACGTTTTGCCATGGCGTTTTTGCTGTTGCCCATCCTGGCACAGGAAACAGTGCCTCAACTTGTGCGCGGCGCCATCTTCCTTGCGTTTGGCGTCATTACGCTGGCCATCCAGCCAGCCGTGAAAGTGACTGGATGGAGCGTCTCACACTGGATTGGCCTCTTTGCCAAGGAGGCCTTCATCGGCCTGGCCCTGGGCCTGCTTTTGGCTGCTGTCCTGTGGGCCTTTGATGCGGCGGGCGAAGTGGTTGATGGCGCCAGCGGCCTGGCCCAAGCACAGGTGATGGATCCTCTCTCGGGCAGGCAAACCTCCTTATCCGGCGCATTTCTGGGGCGGCTGGCCGTGTATGTCTTCATGTTCTCAGGTGGCCTGATGCTGTGGATCGGTGTCCTCATGGAAAGCTTCACGCTGTGGCCTCTGGCACAACCTGGGCTCACCCTCAAACACGGTGGCGTATTGCTGTTCGAAAGCGCTTTTGCGCAGTTTGCGGGACTCAGCTTCATGCTCGCAGCACCTGCCCTGGTGGTGCTGTACGCCATTGATCTGTCTCTAGGACTGATGAATCGCTTTGCACCTCAACTGAACCTGTATTCACTTTCCACCTCCCTCAAAAGCGTTGCCGCAGTATTGGTATGGCTTGTGATGCTGTCCACACTAGTACGGACCTTGCAAAACCACCTCGCAGCACTGATGCCCAATTTGTTGCACCGTGTTCAGTCACTACTGGGATAATTTGATGGATTCAAAATGCCACACTAGGAATCTTCCTTATGGCGCGCTGGAGCAAGGATGCCTAAGATCTGCTCAATCCATTTGATATCCAGCCACATTCCGTTATCGCCATGAGTACTTTCACGTCCCTACCACCACTTGCAGCAGGCATGCATCCGCAAGCCGCCAGCTGGAATTTGGCCCGGCCAGCAGCGGAATTCACCGATTCCGCTCGTGTATTCGGCTTCACTGCCAATGACCATGCCGCTCGGCCGCTCTCTGTTGTGCCCGCCAGTGGCAGCAGCGCAGCCACGCTGCAGGCACGCTTTATCGACTGCCTGTTCATCCACGCCTGAGTCTCCAGCGCCTGCAAACTGGCAGGCGTGTTCTCCTTCCCATGTCTATTCCCCCGCAGGGTCTGGCACCCCGCCCAGAGCCCGATTGGTCTGGCGCGGCAGAGGTGCTTATTGAAGGCTGCGCACACCTTCCGACCGCTGAAGAACGCGTGCGATGGCTGGAGCGTCTGTGCTTGTCGCTGGGCGATGCCCTCTATCCCGCCATCCTGCAGGTACTTTGCCTCATAGGCGAGCATGGTGATGCTGCCGCGCAAACCGCTGTTGCAAACACCCTGATGCTGGCGCTGCAAACCGGACGCATCCCTTCAGGACGCCATGCAGCTTGGGGCACTACACTGACCTCGTCCGCTGGCCCCACGCGCACCATGGGGCCCATCGAATATCTGTGTGCCTGGTATGCCCAGCCCGATGGACGAGGCACACTGGGCGCCGTGGCCTTTGACCGCACTGCACGTTCCTTGTTGTGCCTGGTATCTCACAGCGCCCAGGCACGTCGCCTGTATTGCGCCAAGCTCTCGAACGACGCAGATGACCCTATGGGCGGCGCATGGACACGCAGCAGCCGCCAGGCCTTGCGCGCCATGGCGCAGGCATGGGCGGAACCCGAGGCCAACCCCCAGCGCGCAGCAGCCCATGCGGTTGATGCCTTTTTGCTGGCCCTGAAAAAGACCGAATCCCAGCACACCATCGCCGCATCCACCGGCTGGATCCCACCTCCACCCTTGCGCTAAGCCCCTGCAGGGTATCAGCGAGGGGATCCCAAAAGATGGACTCCACATGGGAACTCTGCACTTAGCACTCCCTCCAAGAGAGTGCTAATATGAAGGCATATAAGGAAAGGACAAGCCAAATGACCCTTCCATCCATCACTGCGACGACCGCCCTGGCTTCTGCCAATCCCTGGGCGCTGGTGCCCCCGCTGGGCAATCTGGACGCCTATATTTCTGCGGTTAACCGCCTGCCGCTGCTCACTGCAGAAGAGGAGCAGGACGCAGCGCGCGCCCTGCGCGACCATAACGACGTGGACGCCGCAGGGCGCCTGGTGATGTCGCATCTGCGCTTGGTGGTGTCCATTTCGCGCCAGTACCTGGGCTATGGACTGCCTCAGGGCGATCTGATCCAGGAAGGCAATGTGGGGCTGATGAAAGCGGTCAAGCGCTTTGACCCCGACCAGGGCGTGCGCTTGGTCAGCTACGCCATGCACTGGATCAAGGCCGAGATCCACGAGTACATCCTGAAGAACTGGCGCATGGTCAAAGTGGCCACTACCAAGGCGCAGCGCAAGCTGTTTTTCAATCTGCGCTCGATGAAGCAGAGCTTCAAGGCCGATGCCGATGCGCTGGACACGCACCGCAATACGCTGACCGAGAGCGAAATCGACCAAGTGGCGGCACAGCTCAATGTCAAGCGCGAGGAAGTGCTGGAGATGGAAACGCGCATGTCCGGTGGCGATGTGCTGCTGGATCCCGCCCCTTCCGACGATGGCGAGCAGGCCTACGGCCCCATTGCCTACCTGGCCGATGCAGCGCACGAGCCCACGGCCATGATCGAGTCGCGCCAGCGCGACCTGTTGGCCTCTGACGGCATTGCCACAGCGCTGGACAACCTGGATGCACGCAGCCGCCGCATCGTGGAGGAGCGCTGGCTGCGGGTCAACGACGACGGCTCTGGCGGCATGACGCTGCACGAACTGGCCGCCGAATACGGCGTGAGCGCCGAGCGCATCCGCCAGATCGAAGTGGCGGCGATGAAAAAGATGAAGAAGGCGCTGGCCGAGTTCGCCTGATGGTCTGAACCCTCGACTCCCCCAGAAACACCAGGGCTGCCATGTGCAGCCCTGGTGTTTTCAGGGCGCCAACTCCACAGGCCTCAACGGGCTTCCTTGAGCAGTTGCTTCACATCGTGCGCCATGGCCTCGGCGCCGCTGCCGTAGCG
Organism: Burkholderiales bacterium; assembly: GCA_016192425.1. Taxonomy (GTDB): domain Bacteria; phylum Pseudomonadota; class Gammaproteobacteria; order Burkholderiales; family Burkholderiaceae_C; genus Simplicispira. The sequence goes on along the minus strand of JACPUE010000068.1, from coordinate 122,534 downwards.
GTAGTACACGCGCAGGCGGCCTTGGGTGTCGTAGATATAGCTGCCGGCCGAGTGGTCCATGGTGTAGCTCGTGGGGGTTTTGCCCTCGGCTTTCTTGTAGTAGATCTTGAAGTCCTTGGCGATGGCTGCCGTCTGCTCGGGCGTGCCGCGCAGCGCCAGGAAGCTGGGGTCGAAATTGGCCATGTAGGCCTTGAGCATGTCGGGCGTGTCGCGCTCAGGGTCCACAGTGACGAAGATGGACTGCAGGCGCTCGCCGTCGGCACCCAGCATCTTTTTGACCTCCACCATCTCGCCCAGGGTGGTGGGACACACATCGGGGCACTGGGTATAGCCAAAGAACACCACCACCACTTTGCCGCGGAAGTCCTGGATGCTGCGCTGCTGGCCGTTGTGGTCCTTGAGCGGCGCGAAGTCGCGCGCATAGTCCATCTGCGACAAGTCCACGCCCCGGAACTCCGGCTGGCTTTTGGAACAAGCAGAAAAAATGGCTCCAGCGCTTACAAATAAAGCGCAAGCAGCTATTGTTTTTATAGCATTTCGACGGGGCATGGATGGAGTGCTCACTGCAGGTAGTGGTCCACCAGCAGGGCCGCAAACAGCAGGCTGAGGTAGACGATGGAAAAACGGAAGGTGCGGCGCGCCAGCGCGTCCGAGTAGCTGCGCCACAGCGCGAAACCATAGGCACAGAAACCGGCGCCCAACAGCACGGCGGCGCCCAGGTAGACCCAGGAGCTCATGCCGGACACAAAGGGCATGAGGGCAGCAGCAAACAGCACCAGGGTGTACAAAAGCACCTGCAGGCGCGTATAGGCATTGCCATGCGTCACCGGCAGCATGGGCAGGCCGGACTTGCGGTAGTCCTCCACCCGGTACAGGGCCAGCGCCCAGAAGTGCGGCGGCGTCCATAAGAAGATGATGAGGAACAGGATCAGCGCCTGCGGCGCCACATCGCCGGTCATGGCGGCCCAGCCCAGCACCGGAGGCATGGCGCCCGAAGCGCCGCCAATGACGATGTTCTGCGGCGTATGCGGCTTGAGCAGCAGGGTGTAGATGACGGCATAGCCCACAAAGGTGGCAAAGGTCAGCCACATGGTCAGCGGGTTGGTGCCCTCGTGCAGGATGGCCGAGCCGGCCACACACAGCACCGCAGAAAACAGCAGCGCCTGCATGTCGCTCAGTTCGCCCTTGGCCGTGGGGCGCCAGGCGGTGCGCTTCATCTTGGCGTCTATGGTTTTTTCGACCAGGCAGTTGAAGGCTGCGGCGGCCGCTGCCACCAGCCAGATGCCCAGGCAGGCCACCAGCATGCGCAGCAGTTGATCGGGCGTGGGCACACCGGGCACCGCCAGCACCATGCCGATGAGCGCACAGAACACGATGAGCTGCACCACACGCGGCTTGGTCAGCGCGTGGTACTGCGCCAGACGCGAGGGGAGCGACACTGCGGCAGCCACGCTCATGCCTTGGCCTTGGCTGCCGCAAGGGCAGCGTCTGCCGAAACCGATGCCACCGGCACCACACTGGCACGGCTGCCCGCCAGCGCCCAGGCCAGCACGCCCACCAGCGCTGCGGCGCCGCCGGTGTGCAGCACGGCTGCGGCCAGGGGCCAGTCCAAAATCACGTTGCTCAGGCCCGTGAGCAATTGCAAGGTCGCCAGGGCCAGCAGCCAGCGCCCCTGCGCAGCCACCGGCTGGCCTGCACCGCCAGCACGCAGCATGCGCCAGCCCAGCACCAGCAGCGCCGCCAGCACCAGGTAGGCAAACAAGCGGTGCACGTAGTGGATGGCCGTGAGCGCAGCAAAGCCGATGTGGCTGCCATCACTGAGCAGGCCCAGCGGACGCCAGATCTCAAAACCCTGGGTAAAGTCCATGGCGGGCCACCAGCTGCCGTGGCACGCGGGGAAGGTGGTGCAAGCCAGCACGGCATAGTTGGTACTGACCCAGCCGCCCAGCGCCACCTGCAACGCCACCAGCGCCAGTGCCAGCCACATTCCCAGGCGCAACGCACGGGGCAGTTGCACCCGCGGCGTGCCCTGGGTGGTATGCACCTGCCGCACCGCCTGCACGCACAACAAGGCCAGCAAGACCAACCCGCCGATCAAGTGCAGGGTGACGATGGCGGGGAACAGTTTCATGGTCACCGTCCATGCACCAAAAGCCCCTTGCAGGCACACCCACGCCAGGGTGGCGGCGGCCCAGGCGGGGTGCAGGGGCGCAGCACCGCGTGCGCCCTCACGCTGCCACTGGCGTCTTTGCCGCCAGGCTCCCACGGTGATGGCGATGATGAGCACCCCCACGCTGCTGGCAAGGTAGCGGTGAACCATCTCCACCCAGGCCTTGCCATGGGTGACCGGGCCAGTGGGCATGGCCTGCTCGGCGGCGGTGATTTCTGAGCGCGCACCCAGAGGGCTGGCATTGCCATAGCAACCGGGCCAGTCAGGGCAGCCCAGGCCGGAGTCGGTCAGGCGCGTGAACGAGCCGAACATCACCAGGTCAAAGGTCAGAAACAGCGTGAGCACCATCAGCGCCTGCAGGCGCTGCCCGTGTGCAGCGCCCCGGCTGCGCCACGCCACCCAGGACAACGGCCCCAGGGCGATGGCGGCCCCCAGCAGCATGAGCCGCACCAGCGGGGCATAGTCGTACAAGGCTTGGGTTTCATTCATCGCGAGGTTTCCGTGCGTCCCGCCGTGTCCCAGGAAGCCGAAGCGCGCAGCAGGCGCTCCAGGTCGCGCTTGGCTTTGGCAGCGCCCGCGGCGTCCAGCGCCGCAGGAAAGCGCATCATCCAGTTCCCCATGGGATCCACAACGTAAAGGTGTTCGTTCATTCCCTGCCCAGGGGCAGGTTCCAGCCAGCGCGCCAAGGCCTGGGCATCGACGCGCAGCACCGTGGCCTGCCCCAGCGCAGGCTGCAGCGCCTGCGGCACGGGGGCGTTGTCGGTGACCAGCCAGACCCAGTCGATCCGGTCTTTGTCACGGCCCAGGCCCTCGCGCATCTGGCGCTGCAAATACAGGTGATTTTCGCAGACTGCGTCGCAGGCGCCGGAGCCCACGCTCACCAACAGCCACTGTTGGCGCAGATCGGCCATGCGCCCCGTCCGCCCGTCCAGCGTGGTGGTGGCCAACGCCTCGGGGACGGGGCGCTGCGGGTCGATGAGGCTGCCAAAGTTGCGCCGCCCCTCAGGCCGCACCACGTAGTAGGCAAAGTACGACGCCAGCACCGGCGCAAGGCAGGCCAGCAGCAGCAACAGCAGCGTCCAGCGCGCGCGGCGCCGGACGCGCGCAGCGCCGGGCTTGCCGCTTTCAGACGGCGCCAGGGCGGCGAGGGCGGATGCGTCGGACGAGTTGGAACCAGACATAGAGCAGTGCAATCAGGCCGCTGAGCCCGAACCATTGGAAGGCATAGCCGTAGTGCTTTTCCACCCCGGTGCTGAATGCGGGCCACTGGCGCAGCAGGCCATCGGCAGGCCCCTGGGTTTGCACCACCGTCACAGGCGCCAGGGCCAGGCCGGTTTCAGCCGAGAAGGCAGCGAGATCCAGATTCTGCCGGATACGCGAAGACCCCGGTCCCTGGTCGGCCCCGGCCAGCTCCAGCAGGCGCGAAGGACCGGGTGCAATCCGCCCTGTCACATCTACCCAGCCTGACGGCGTCTGCACCGGGGCCAGTGCGGTGCGGTCCTGGAAGTTGCGTGCAATCCAGCCGCGCTGCACCAGCACGCTGTACGCAGCCCCTTCCGGTTGCAACGGGGTGAGCACAAAAAAGCCTGGCCCGCCGTTCATCTGGCGGTTGTCCAGGTACACGGTACGCTCTGCCAGCCAGCGCCCACGCAGGTGTACGGTGCGGTGCAGCAGGCCTGCATCCTGCGCAGCGCCAGGGTGCAGGGCCATGGCCGCCTCGCTCGGCGCCATGGCAGGCTGGGCGGAGCGTGTCTCCACGGCAGCCTGCAAAGCCTGCTTCTGGGCGGCGCGATCCATCTGCCAGCGGCCCAAAGACACAGTCACCCCCATGGCCAACACGGCGGCCAGGGTCACGCTCCAGAATCGCCCTTGTGCCTGCATGCCTTGCACCGTCCCGGGATAATGACTCTCCATGAAAACCGTGGTTCTGCTCGCCTTCCTGGCCATTCTGGCCAGCCTGGGCGCTGCATTGTTCTTCATGCTGCGCGGCGACCGCAAGTCCGCACCGAACGGTGAACGCGATGGTCAGCGCATGGCACGCATGCTGGCCTGGCGTGTCGGGCTGTCGATCGCACTGTTCGTGGCCCTGCTGCTGGCCTGGAAGCTGGGCTACATCCAGCCCACCGGCCTGCCTGCAGCGTAGGCTCCCTTACATCCAGTACACCAGCAGGTACAGGCCCAGCCAGACCACATCCACAAAGTGCCAGTACCAGGCAGCGCCCTCGAAGCCAAAATGCCGCTCGGCACTGAAATGCCCCTGATGCAGGCGCAGCGTGATGAACAGCAGCATCAACATGCCCAGGAACACGTGGAAGCCGTGGAACCCCGTGAGCATGAAGAACGTGGAGCCGAAGATGCCAGAACTGAGCTTGAGGTTCAGGTCGGTGTAGAGGTGGAAATACTCATAGCCCTGCACGCACAGGAAGGTGGCGCCCAGCAGCACGGTGATCCACATGAAGGCGATGGTCTTGCCGCGCTGGTTCTCGCGCAGCGCGTGGTGGGCGATGGTCAGCGTCACCCCGGAGCTCAGCAGCAAGGCGGTGTTGATGGTGGGCAGCCAGAACGGCCCCACCGTCTTGAACGGCTCGACGATGCCCGCCGGTGACGCGGTGGCGCCCGCCGCCACGCTGGGCCACACGGCCTTGAAGCCGGGCCACAACAGGCCGTTTTCCAGGCTGCCCAGCGCAGGCACCGAGTGCGCGCGCGCCCACCACAGTGCGGTGAAAAACGCGCCAAAGAACATCACCTCCGAGAAGATGAACCAGCTCATGCCCCAGCGGTAGGACAGGTCGATCTTGCGCCCGTACAAGCCGCCCTCGCTCTCGCGGGCCGCGTCGCGGAACCACTGGAACAGCACCGCCAGCCACCACAGCAGGCCAAAGCCCAGCGCGTAGGCACCCCAGTCGATGCCATTGATCCACTGGCTCGCCCCCAGGATGACAAAGAAAAGCCCGGCCGCAGCCATGACGGGGCGGCTCGACTGCGTGGGCACGTAGTAGTACGGGGTGCTGCTGGGGGTGGTTGTACTCATTTCGCTGGCTCCTGGGTCTGCATGTTCTTTTAGGGTTCACACAACAAAGTGGACCAGGGCCATGAGCAGCGCCACCAGTCCGAAAATGGCCACCAGGCCCACCACAATCACATGCAGGGGATGCACCCTCTGCAGGTCTTCGCGGTATTCACTGCCTTTGCGCAGGCCTATCAGCGACCACGCTACGGCACGGACGCTGCGCAGCGCCGAACTGCGGCCAGGGGCCTGGGGCGGGCGGGGCTCGGTGGCTTGCTTCATGTGCCGGCCTTGGGGGTTGCACGCACTTGCGCCACGGGCGTGGCGGGGGCGGCGGGCGTGCGCCCACCCACCTCGAAAAAGGTATAGGACAGCGTGATGGTGGTGACATCACGCGAGATGCGCGGGTCGATCACAAAGACCACGGGCCATTGCTTCTTTTCGCCCGGCTCCAGTGTGTACTGGCTGAAACAGAAGCACTCCAGCTTGTTGAAATGCGCAGCCGCCTGGCTGGGGGCATAGCTGGGAATCGCCTGCGCTGCCATGCGCCGGTTCTGCACGTTCTCGAACTCGTACATCACCGTGGCCAGCTCGCCCGGATGCACCTGGATGGAGCGCTGTGCGGGCCAGAACTTCCACGGGCCGCGGGCGTTGGCATCGAACTCCACCGTGATGGTGCGGCTGCGGTCCACCTGGGTGTTGCGGGGCGCCTGCACATCGCGCCCGGCCACGCCGTTGCCCGGAACCTGGCGCTCGGACAAGGCCAGGATGTTGATGCCTGTGAACTCGCATATCCGCTGGTAAATGGGCACCAGCGCATAGCCAAACGCAAACATGCCCACCGCGATGACGGCGAGCTTGCCGAACATTCGGGCATTGGCGCGGCGCGGTGGCATGGTCGCCTCAAGCGTTGAGCCAGACGATCTTGGCCACAAAACCCGCCAGAAACATGGCAGCAAGCGCCACCAGTCCCAAGGCGGTGCGTACGTTGGCCTTGCGTTGTGCGGCAGTGGGCATGGCGGTCTCCTCAGCCAATGATGCGTGTGGCCGTGGCATCGAGCTTTGGCGGGGTTTCAAAGGTGTGCAATGGTGCGGGCGAAGGCAGCTCCCACTCCAGGCCCTCGGCACCGTCCCAGGGCTTGGCCGGTGCCTTGGCCCCTTGCCCGCGCATGCAGGGCCAGACCACGGCAACAAAAAAGTACACCTGCGCCAGGCCAAAGCCCAGTGCACCGATGGAGGCAATGGCATTGAAATCGGCAAACTGCATGGGGTAGTCGGCATAGCGGCGCGGCATGCCTGCAAGGCCCAGGAAGTGCATGGGGAAGAAGGTGATGTTGAAGAACACCAGCGAGGTCCAGAAATGGATCTTGCCGCGCCGCTCGGAGTACATGAACCCAGTCCACTTGGGCAGCCAGAAGTACACGCCCGCAAACAACGCAAACAGGGAGCCCGCCACCAGCACGTAGTGGAAGTGCGCCACCACGTAGTAGGTGTCCTGCAACTGGATGTCGATGGGCGCCATGGCCAGGATCAGACCGGTGAAGCCGCCAATGGTGAACACGAAGATGAAGCCCACCGCAAACAGCATGGGGGTCTCGAAGGTCATGGAGCCGCGCCACATGGTGGCCACCCAGTTGAAGATCTTCACCGCCGTGGGCACCGAGATCAGCATGGTGGAGTACATGAAGAACAACTGCCCCGTCACCGGCATGCCGGTGGTGAACATGTGGTGCGCCCACACAATGAACGACAGGATGGCGATGGACGAGGTGGCGTACACCATGGAGGCGTAGCCGAACAGCTTCTTGCGGCTGAAGGTCGGCACGATCTGGCTGATGATGCCGAAGGCCGGCAGGATCATGATGTACACCTCGGGGTGGCCGAAGAACCAGAAGATGTGCTGGTACATCACTGGGTCACCGCCGCCCGCCGGGTTGAAGAAGCTGGTACCGAAGTGGCGGTCGGTCAGCGTCATGGTGATGGCGCCAGCCAGCACGGGCATCACGGCGATCAGCAGGTAGGCGGTGATGAGCCAGGTCCAGCAGAACATGGGCATCTTCATCAGCGTCATGCCGGGGGCGCGCATGTTGAGGATGGTCACGATGATGTTGATCGAGCCCATGATGGAACTGGCGCCGAGGATATGCATGGCGAAGATACCGGCGTCCATCGACGGCCCCATCTGCAGCGTCAGCGGTGCGTACAGCGTCCAGCCGGCAGCAGGCGCGCCGCCAGGCATGAAGAACGAGCCCACCAGCAGCAGCGCGGCCGGGATCATCAGCCAGAAGCTGAAATTGTTCATGCGCGCAAAGGCCATGTCGGAGGCGCCGATCTGCAGCGGCACCATCCAGTTCGCAAAGCCCACGAAGGCCGGCATGATGGCGCCGAACACCATGATCAGGCCGTGCATGGTGGTGAGCTGGTTGAACAGCTCGGGGTTCACCAGCTGCAGTCCGGGCTGGAACAGCTCGGCACGGATGAGCAGCGCCAGCACCCCGCCCACCATCAGCATGGTGAAGGAGAACAGCAGGTACAGCGTGCCGATGTCCTTGTGGTTGGTGGCATAGACCCAGCGGCGCCACCCCGTGGGGCCATGGTGGTCATGCGCGCCGTGCGCGGCGCCTGCAGCGTGTGCGGAATGGTCAAGAACTGCGCTCATGGGGAATTCCTCGGTGCACTCAGGCACGGTTCATTTGCCACGCTGGGCCACGACATCGGCCGGCTGCACGAGCTGGCCGGTCTTGTTGGACCAGGCATTCTTGGTGTAGCTGATCACGGCCGCCAGGTCGGTATCGCTGAGCTGCTTCCAGGTGGGCATGGCGCCGTTGCCGGCCCCCTGCAGCAGCACCTGGACCTGGCGCGCAGCGTCCGCATCCTTGACGATGGCCGAGCCGTCCAGCGGCTTGACCGCCGCCGCCCCTTTGCCATTGGCCTGGTGGCAGGCCGCGCAGTTGGCGGCGTACACCTTCTCACCGCGCGCCACGATGTCGTCAAGGCCCCAGACACGCTTGGGGTCATCGAGCAGTGCCGCCGCCTTCTTCTTTTGTTCGGCCACCCAGGCCGAATAGTCCTGGGCCGACACCACCCTCACATGGATGGGCATGTAGGCGTGCTCCTTGCCGCACAGTTCGGCACATTGGCCGTAGTAGTCGCCCACCTTCTCGGCACGGAACCAGGTGTCGCGCACGAAGCCGGGAATCGCATCCTGCTTCACGCCGAAGGCTGGCACCATCCAGGAGTGGATCACGTCGTTGGCCGTGGTGATGATGCGGATCTTCTGCCCCACGGGCACCACCAGGGGGTTGTCCACCTTCAGCAGGTAGTCGGCTGGTGCCTGGGACACGTCGCCGCTGTTGGACATGGCCCGGTGGCTGCTGTCGAGGGTGGACAGGAAAGCAATGCCCTCGCCTTCGCCCTTGAGGTAGTCGTATCCCCATTTCCACTGGTAGCCCGTGGTCTTGATGGTGATGTCGGCGTTGGTCGTGTCCTTCTGCGCGACCAGCACCTTGGTGGCAGGCAGCGCCATCAGGACCACGATGATGAAGGGGATCACCGTCCAGACCACCTCGACGGTGACCGACTCGTGGAAATGGGCCGCCTGCGCGCCCTGGGACTTGCGGTGCTTCCAGATGGAAAAGAACATCACCGAAAAGACACCCACGAAGATCACCGTGCAGATGATGAGCATCATCCAGTGCAGCCAGTGCTGCTCCTGGGCGATGCGCGTGGCGGGCGGGTGCAGGTTGAGCTGGTGGACCGCAGGGCCGCCGGGCAGGTCCTGCGCGGCATGCACTGCCGTAGCCACCCAGGCGCCAACCCAGCACAGGGCGCCGGTCAGCACGGGGGAAATGCGCATCATGGTTTTCACTTTGTTGTGCCTCATCGTCGAGTCGTCTCCCTCGCAACCGCCCAGGGGGTTGGCGCCGCCCGCCACAGAGCCAGGCTTGCACGTGCAGACACAGTGGCTGCACGGCCAACCCAGAACGCAGCCCAAGGGCGGCGAAACCATTGTAGCGATATTGAGATAAATCAGATGTTCGCGTAATTACCGCTTGCGAAAGCAGTGTTTTTGCGTTGCATCATTGATCCAAAGATGGGCAGGCCGCCCAGAATACTCAGCGGCGGCTGTTGCCGCGCAGCATGGCGCGCATGTCCTGCAAGGACACCGCACTCTCCCCCGCCACGGGCACGCGGGGGGTGGGCTTGTAGGCGTGGCCATAGATGATTTCGAAGGTCAGCGCCAGTTGCCCCCCGTGTTCCGGCGCCGCAAGCCTTTCGGTCAGTGCCTGCTCCAGGCCCGCTTTCCAGCGCCGCCCGCGCAGCCCGGCAAAGCGCGCCGGGTGCAGGTTGCGGCCCAGTTCACGCAATTCCTGCAGCAGGCGCGGCGCACTGGCAAAAGTCAGGGTGATGTGCTCCATGTCCATCACCGGCTCGGCAAAGCCCGCCTCGATCAGCATGTCGCCCCAATCGTGCATGTCGGTGAAGGCATGGCCGGGCAGGGGCCAGCCCAGCGCGGCGTAGAGTGCACGCAGCTCGCGCAAAGTGTCTGGGCCCAGGCACGAGAACATCAGGTAGCCGTCCACGCTCAAGGCCTTTTGCCACTGCGCAATCAGGGCCTGCGGGTCGGCGGCCATGTGCAGCGCCATGTTGGCCCACAGCATCTGCACGGCACCGGGCGCGGGCGCTTCAAAGCACACGCCCGCCCCTTTCCACCGCGATGCCGACCACCATGCAGGCGCCAGGGCCTTGGCCTGCGCTTGCAGGTGGGGCGCGGTTTCAACGATGTGGCACAGCGCCTGCGGGTAACGTGCGCGCACCAGGGCGTGGGCCTGCAGGCCGCCGCGCACCGGGTTCCAATGGCACCAGGCCTGGGGGGCCTGGCGAATCCACTGCAGGCGCTGCTCCATGCGGCGCGCCACCTCCTCGTGCAACCAGGGCGAGAGCGCAGGCGCAGTGGCATGCCAGCGGGCGGCGGCAACGGGGTCGATGGTGGGGGGGCGCTCGAAGGACATGGCAGCTACAAAGGCGAATGGCGCAACCGTCTGCTGCGCCCTGCCCTATATTGGACACGATCATGCATACCCCTTCGCCCTCCATGCTGCACTCTGCCCTGCAGCGCCTGGGTGCATGGCTGCCCAGCCAGTGCGCCATCTGCCACGCCTGGCCCGCGCGCCGCGTATGCGATGCCTGCGCCGCCCGCTTTGCCCAGCCGCTGGCGCGTTGCACCGGTTGCGCCCTGCCTTTGCCCGCCAGCAGCCATACCTCCAAGGGCATGCGCTGTGGCGCCTGCCTGCGCACGCCCCTGGGGCTGGAGCAGTGCGTGGCGGCCGTGGACTACGCCTACCCCTGGGCGGGCATCGTGGCGCAATACAAGTTCCAGTCCGACCCCGCATGGGCACCCGCCCTGGCCCGGCTGCTGCTGAGCACGCCCTGGGCCGAACCGCTGATCGATGCCGCCGACCGGGTGCTGCCCATTCCACTGTCTGCCCAACGCCTGCGCGAGCGCGGCTTCAACCAGGCCCTGCTGCTGGCCCGCGCCCTGGCGCCTTCCAAGACAGACGCCACATTGCTGCTGCGCCTGCACGACACGCAGGCCCAAAGCGGCCTGGGCCGCGCGCAGCGCCTGCGCAACCTGCAAGGCGCACTGGCCGTGGACCCACTGCGCGCCAGCGCACTGCAGGGGCGCAGCGTGCTGCTGGTGGACGATGTGATGACCACCGGCGCCACCCTGCAGGCCGCAGCGCTGGCCTTGCGCCAGGCAGGGGCCCGCGCGGTGTCGGCACTGGTGTTTGCACGCACGCCTGCGCCCGAGTGAGGCGCGCCAGCACGGACAATACGCCCCATGTTCCACATCGTCCTGGTCGAACCCGAAATCCCGCCCAACACGGGCAATGCCATCCGCCTGGCGGCCAATACGGGTTGCACCTTGCACCTGATCGAGCCGCTGGGCTTTTCGATGGAAGACCGCCTGATGCGCCGCGCCGGGCTGGACTACCACGAATACGCCCGCGTGCTGCGCCACCGCGGCTGGGCCGCCTTCCTGGCGGCGCACCGTCCCGATCCGCAGCGCATGTTCGCCCTCACCACCAAAGGCCAGCGCCTGGTGCACGAAGCGTGCTTTCAGCCTGGCGACTGGTTCGTGTTTGGCGCCGAATCGCGCGGCCTGGCCCCTGCGCTGCGCGAGACCTTTGCCCCCGCGCAGCAACTGCGCCTGCCCATGCTGACCGGCCAGCGCAGCCTGAACCTGTCCAACGCCGTGGCGGTGACGGTGTTCGAGGCCTGGCGGCAAATCGGTTTTGCCACGCCCTCTGCCAGCGTTTGACTACACGGCCGCAGCCGCGCGCTGCTGGGCCACGGCCTGGGGCACCTGTTCGGTCACAAAGTCAAGGAAGGCCTTGGTGCGCGCAGGCACCATGCGCCGCGTGGGAAGCGCGGCATACACGGTGTAGCGCGAAAACATCCAGTCCGGCAACACCTGCACCAGGGCGCCACTGACCAGGAAGGGCTCGACCAGCAGGCGCGCCATCACGGCCACGCCCACACCGTCCAGCGCAGCACGCAACAGCAGTTCGGTGCTGACCGATTGCAGCACCACCTGAGGCATGTCCACCTCCTGCGCGGGAAACCGGCCATGCAGATGCTGCAAGCGCAGCTTGCGCCCGGACTGCGTGCGTGCAGCGACGCCGCTGTCACGCAGGTACTGGTGCTGCGCCAGATCGCTGGGCTGCTGCGGCACGCCAGCGCGCTGCAGGTAGGCTGGCGATGCCACCACGATGGCTTCCCCCTTGAACAGGCTGCGCGCAACGATGTTGCCGTCGAAGTCCTCGGGCACCACCATGAAGGTCACATCGAATTCATCCACATGCGAGGCCACGTTGTTGTCGGTCGTGATGTCCAGCAACAGCCGGGGGTAGCGCGCACGCCAGGGCACCACACGCGGCCCCAGGAAGTAGGTGGCCAGCACCGGCGGCGCGAGGATGTGCAGGCTGCCCCGCAGTTCATGTGCGCTCGCGGCGGCCTGGGCCTCTGCATCGTCCAGGTCAAACAGGATGGTGCGCACGCGCTCCAGGTAGGTCTGGCCCGCGTCGGTCAGCGCCACCTTGCGCGTGGTGCGCTGCAGCAGCCGCGTGCCCAGGTGCTGCTCCAGGTCGGCCACCATGCGCGTGACCACGGGGGGCGACATGTCCAGCGCCCGTGCCGCCGCAGCAAAACCGCCCTCGTCCACGACGCGGGCAAACACCTTCATGGCTTGCAGGCGGTCCATCGCTCAGTCCCTTCGCCCAGCACTGGGCGCGGCCAAGGCCAGCGGCCGCCGCGCAAGGGCCGCCCCGCCGCGCTGGCGGTGTCCCCCTTCCCGCAGCGCGCAGCGCGAAGAGAGAAGGGGGAAGCGGCGCAGCCACTCAGGGGGTTGGCACCCTACACCGGCGCACCGTAGCTGCGCGAAAGCGATTCGGCCACGCAGGCGGGCTTGTCGGCGCCCTCGCGCTCCACGGTCACCAGCCAGGCCATCTGCAGCCCATCGGGCGCCAGCGCCTCGGTGGCCTGCAAGCTCAGCCGGGCGCGCACACGGCTGCCCACAGGCACCGGCGCGGTGAAGCGCACGCGATTGAGGCCGTAGTTGACGCCCATGCGCGCACCCTCGATATGGATGGCCAGATCGAAAAAGCGCGGAATCAGCGACAGCGTGAGAAAGCCATGCGCAATGGGCACCCCGAACGGCCCGTCCTTGGCACGCTCGGGATCCACATGGATCCACTGGTGGTCGCCCGTGGCCTGGGCAAACTGGTTGACCTGTTCCTGCGTGATGGTGATCCAGTCGGTCACGGCCACTTCCTGGCCCACGCAGGCGCTCACTTCGGTGTAGGAACGAAAGGTTTTCATGGCCGCAATGTAGCGCCGCCATTGCCGGGGCGATGTCTGGCGTGCGACAGGGGTACATCACGAATCCAGCCATGCACAAATGCTCTGCCATTGCTCCAGGTCGCGCACCACGCGGCCGGGCGCGATGTCGAATACCGTGAGCCCGTGCGCCGCCAGGTGCACGTAGTTCTGCGTGTCGCGCAGCGTGCCCAGCACGGGCAGGCCCAGGCTGTCCACGAAATGGTGGAGCTGCTCCGCCGAGCGTGTGCGCTCGTCCACCCGCATGCCCACGATGCCCACCTGCGCATGCCCGGCGCGGCGGTGGGCGGCGAGCTGGTCCAGGAAGTCGCGCGTGGCGTAGATGTCGAAGATGCTGGCCTGCAGCGGCACGATGATCTTGTCGGCCAGCTTGAGCGCATCACTCAGCCGCCACCCATGCAGGCCCGCAGGCGTGTCCAGCACCGCGTGGCTGCCCTTGGGCGGCTTGGCGATGGAGTCGCCGTCGCCCGTGTCCCACCAGGCAATGGGCCGCGCCTGGGGCGGGCGCAGGCCCAGCCACAGGCGCGCGGACTGCTGGCGGTCCACATCGCCCAGCACCACCGCATGGCCCTGGCGCGCCCAGTAACCCGCCACCTGGGTGGACAGCGTGGACTTGCCCACGCCGCCCTTGGGATTGGCTATGGCCACCACCGGCATGATCCGACCTCCTTGCCCAGAAAACCTATCAAAACGCCAGAAACACCGACAAATAAAGCGTTAGCAGCTATGATTTTTATAGCAACCGAATCATGCGTGCTGCCCACCCCGCTTGACGAAGAACAGCCCCGTGCCCACCGCCATGAGCAGCCCGCCAAACACGCGGTTCTGCACCCGCATGGCACGGGCGCTACGCATCAAGCTGCGTAGTGCGCTGGCACTGGCGGCATAGCCGTGCATCACGGTGACATCGACCGCCACGGTAGTGGCGGCCATCACCAGCAGCTGGATCCACAGCGGGCGCGTATCGGTCATGAACTGCGGCAGCACGGCCACCATGAAGAGAATGCCCTTGGGGTTGGTGGCGTTGGTCAAAAAGCCGGTCAGGCAGCGCTTCTTCCAGGTGCCCGCCGGCCCCTCGTCCTGCGCCTGCAGGGGCGAGGCCTCGCCCGCGCGCCACTGCTTGAACCCCAGGTACAGCAGGTAGCACGCCCCCAGCACCTTGACGAGGTTGAACGCCCACTCGGACGCCAGCAGCAGCGAGCCCACACCCGCCCCGGCAATGACCAGCACCAGCAGCAGCCCCAACTGCAGGCCCAGGATGGTGGCCCCCGCCTTGCGCACCCCGTAGTTGAGCCCGTGGCTCATGGACAGCACCGCCCCCGAGCCCGGCGAGATTGCAATCAGGCACGAAGCCACCAAAAAAGCCAACCAAGTCTGCACATCCATGGGAACCGTCCGCCTCAAGCCAAAATCGAGCAAGGCATCTTAGCAAGCCCCAGCGCCTGCTGCTGGAAATCGCCGCCACGGCGGCCTTCGCAGACGGCTGGGCCGGCATGGCGCGGCGCCAGATCCACGCCAGCGAATCGCTGCCGCTGGAGGCCTGCGTGGCAGTCACGGCCGGGCTGCACCGCTACACTGCCGCCATGTTCCAGCCCAGCCAAGCCGACGTCCGCCGATTCTTCTGTGCAGCACATGCCAAGGCACGTGCGGGCGAACCCATGGAGGCCATCGAGACCCTGGCCAGCCTGTGGATTGACGAACACCCCGAGTACCACGCCGAACTCGCAGACGCCGACGCGGCCGTGGCGCGCAATTACGACGAAACGCCCGAGCGCACCAACCCCTTCCTGCACCTGTCGATGCACCTGTCGATCAGCGAGCAGTGCAGCATCGACCAGCCGCGCGGCATCCGCCAGGCGGTGGAACTGCTGGCGCGCAGGCTCGATTCCCTGCACGACGCGCACCACACTGCCATGGAATGCCTGGGACAAATGCTGTGGGACAGCCAGCGCTCAGGCCGCCCGCCCGACGGCGACGCTTATGTCGCCGCCGTGCAGCGCCTGGCAACGCGGGACTAGTTTGCTATTGTTTTAATAGCTTCCAGCGCTTATTCCACAGGCGCCAGGGCCGCGTTCTCTCTTACCGCCAACGCGACTGCGGCACCACGCGCAGATCGCCATCGAGCTTGCCGATGTACTGCGCCAGCGCCTTGAGTTCCGCCGGGGTGAACTGCGACACCACACCCGCCATCACTGGGTTGCCGCGCCCCACGTAGGCCTGGTCGGGCTTGGCCTGGTAGGACATGAGGGCCACGTACAGATAGTCGGCATGCTGCCCGGCGATCTTGGGATATGAAGGGTCGATGGGCTTGGCGAAGTTGTCGCCGTGGCAGGACACACACGCCCCTTTTTGCAGCAGCTGCGCCACCTGGGCACTGGGCTCGCGGCGCGGGGTGGCGGGCAGTTCGGCGCCCGCCTTGCCGTGCTGGGCGTAGTAGGCCGAGAGGTCGGCCATATCCTGCGGACTCAGGCTGATGGAGATGCCGCGCATGGTGGGATGCCTGCGCTCGCCCTGGTGGTAGGCCTGCAGCGCCGCAGCCAGGTAGGCGGCGTTCTGGCCCGAGATCATGGGCACGCGGTGCACCTGCGGAAAACTGGACTGGTACCCTGCGATGCCATGGCAGCCAATGCACATGGCGTTCTTCTGTTCGCCCGCCTGGGCGTTGCCCTGCACCTCCTGGGCGTGGGTGGCGGCGGTCCCGCAAGCGACAGCCAATACAGCAAGTGTGTGGAGCGTCTTTTTCATTTTGCGAGCACAATCTTTGTGGAAGAGAACCCTGGGGCACAGGTGCGTGCAAATGATTATAGCCAGCACCTGTCAAGCCCATTTGTCAACGATACCGCATTTATTTACATGAAATTCCAAGGCTCCCAGAATTACGTCGCCACCCAGGACCTCATGCTGGCCGTGAATGCGGCCATCCGGCTGCAGCGCCCGCTGCTGGTCAAGGGCGAACCCGGCACCGGCAAGACCATGCTGGCCGAGGAAGTGGCCCAGGCGCTGGACATGCCGCTGCTGCAGTGGCACATCAAATCGACCACCAAGGCCCAGCAGGGCCTGTACGAATACGACGCCGTGAGCCGCCTGCGCGACAGCCAGCTCAATGACGAGCACAGCAGCGAGCGCGTCAAGGACATCCGCAACTACATCGTGCAGGGCGTGCTGTGGCAAGCCTTCACGGCCGATCGCCCCGTGGCGCTCTTGATCGACGAGATCGACAAGGCCGACATCGAATTCCCCAACGACCTGCTGCGCGAGCTCGACCGCATGGAGTTCTACTGCTACGAGACGCGCGAACTCATCAAGGCCAAGCACCGCCCGCTGGTGTTCATTACGTCCAACAACGAGAAAGAACTGCCCGACGCCTTCTTGCGCCGCTGCTTCTTCCACTTCATCAAGTTCCCCGAGACCGACACCATGCGCCAGATCATCGGGGTGCATTTCCCCACGCTCAAGGGCGATTTGCTCTCGGTGGCGATGAAGACCTTTTATGACGTGCGCAACCTGCCCGGGCTGAAGAAAAAGCCCTCCACCTCCGAGCTGCTGGACTGGCTCAAGCTGCTGGTGGCCGAGGACATTCCGCTGTCGGCCCTGCAAAGCGCGGACAACAAGGTGTCGGTGCCGCCGCTGGTGGGCGCCTTGCTCAAGAACGAGCAGGACGTGAGCCTGTTCGAAAAGCTCGTCTTCATGAACCAACGCAACCGCTGAAGTTGCCGCACACCATGAGCGACACCAAGCGCCTGCTGATGGAAGGCCTGTCCGACGCCGTGGGCTTCGTGGGCGGCGCACTGGCCGGCTTCTGGATCGGCAACCTGCTCGGGTGGGACATCTTTGCCCCCGGCTACGGAACCACCACGGTGCTGGCCATCGCACTGGTGGGCCTGGGCGCAGGCCTGGGACTGCAAGCGGCCCGGCGCTGGCGCAATACCCGCAGCCCCCAAGACACGAAAGAGAAGTGAACCCCATGGCCTTTGTGGAACCCACCATCCTGAGAGACCGCAACGTACGCCTGGAGCCCCTGGGCCTGGAGCATGCGCCGGGCCTGGCCGCAGCCGCCGCCGACGGCGAGCTGTGGAAGCTGCGCATCACCTCGGTGCCCGAGCCGCAGGACACGCGCGCCTACATCGAAACCGCGCTGGAGGGCCGTGCCCAAGGCCACCGCTTCGCCTTTGCCGTGCTGGACGACGCCAGCGGCCAGGTGCTGGGTACCACCAGCTACCACGACATCGTGCCGGCCGTGCGCCGGGTGGAAATCGGCTGGACCTGGTACCGCCAGAGCGTGCAGCGCACCCACGTCAACACCACCGCCAAGCTGCTGATGATGGGGCACGCCTTTGGCACGCTGGGCTGCCACGTGGTGGGCTGGCGCACCGACAACTTCAACTTCGCCAGCCAGCGCGCCATCGAACGCCTGGGCGCCAGGAAGGACGGCGTGATCCGCGGCCACGCACTGCGCCGCGACGGCACCATCCGCGACACCGTGATGTACAGCATGCGCAGCGGCGAATGGCCCGAAGCCCGCGCGCAGCTGCTATACCTTTTGCAGCGCCATGCGCAGGATTGACGCGCGCTGGAGGCCATTTTTATGTTGATCGATTTTTTCTACACCCTGCGCGCTGCCAAGCTGCCGGTTTCGGTGAAGGAATACCTCACCCTGCTCGAAGCCCTGGAGGCGGGCGTGGTGGGCCCGCGCTCCGAGGACGCCTGGAGCCTGGACGACTTCTACTTCCTGGCGCGCACCGCGCTGGTCAAGGACGAAAAGCACTTCGACAAGTTCGACCGCGCCTTTGCCGCCTACTTCAAGGGCGTGGAGATGCTGGCCGATTTCACCAAGGAAATCCCCGCCGACTGGCTGCGCAAGGTGCTGGAGCGCGAACTGAGCCCCGAGGAGAAAGCCGCGATCCAGAAAATGGGCTGGGACGAGCTCATGGAGACGCTGAAAAAGCGCCTCGAAGAGCAGAAAGAGCGCCACGAAGGCGGCAGCAAGTGGATAGGCACGGGCGGCACCAGCCCCTTCGGCCACGGCGGCTACAACCCGCAGGGCATACGCATTGGCGGTGCAGGCAAGAACCGCAGCGCCGTCAAGGTGTGGGAACAGCGCGCCTACCGCGACTACGACGACCAGCAGGAGCTGGGCACGCGCAACATCAAGGTGGCGCTGCGGCGGCTGCGCAAGTTCGCACGCGAGGGGCACGAGCTGGAGCTGGACCTGCCGGACACCATCCGCAGCACGGCGGCCAACGCGGGCTTCCTGGACATCAAGATGGTGCCCGAGCGGCACAACAACGTGAAGGTGCTGCTGCTGATGGACGTGGGCGGCACCATGGACGAGCACATCCAGCGCGTGGAGGAACTCTTCAGTGCCGTGAAAGCCGAGTTCAAGCACCTGGAGTTCTACTACTTCCACAACTGCGTCTACGACTTCATGTGGAAGAACAACCGGCGCCGCTTTGCCGAGAAGTTCCCCACCTGGGACATCATCCGCAAGTACAACAAGGACTACAAACTCATCTTCGTGGGCGACGCCACCATGAGTCCCTACGAGATCCTGCAGCCCGGCGGCAGCGTGGAATACAACAACGAGGAAGCCGGTGCCGAATGGCTGCAGCGCCTGACGCACGCCTTCCCCCGCTACGCCTGGATCAACCCCGAGCCGCAAGGCGTGTGGGAGTACCGCCAGAGCATCAGCATCGTCCAGCAGCTCATGGGCCACCGCATGTTCCCTTTGTCACTCAAAGGCCTCGAAGACACCATGCGCCTGCTGTCAAAATAAGCGCATGCCACGCCACGCTCCAACGCCGGCCCGATGGTCGGCGTTGCTGTTTTTCTGCCTGATGCTGACGGGCTGCAGCCTGTGGCCCCGCACCCAGGGCGCCACGCCCAAAGCGGATGCTGACGGGCCGCAGGCCTTTGTGCTGCACATCCAGGCCCCGGATGCGCTGCGCCCGCTGCTGGAACAGCACCTGGAGCTGCAACGCTTTCGCCACCTGCCCGACCTGCGCGCCGACGAGCTCGAACGCCTGCACGACGCCGCAGCCGCCAACGCCCGCGAACTGCTGGCCACCCAGGGCTACTTCTCGCCCGATGTGCAGGTGCTACTGACGCAGGCGCCCCCAGGCAGCCCCACCGCACAACACATCCGCGTGCAGGTGGAGCCCGGCCCCCGCACCCAGGTTGCACAGGTGGACATCCGCCTGCAAGGCCCTGGCGCACAAGCCCCCGGTGCCGAGCGCCTGCAACAAGGCCTGCAATCGGCATGGACGCTGCCCAGTGGCCAGCCCTTCACCCAGGACGCCTGGGACAACGCCAAACAGCAGGGCCTGCGCGCGCTGCAAACGCAGCGCTACCCGGCGGCACGCATCGCCCACAGCCGCGCCGACATCGATGCCCCACAGCACCAAGCCCGCCTGGCCGTGCAGTACGACAGCGGCCCCCTGTACCGCTTTGGCGCACTGCAGGTGCAAGGCAGCGAGCGCTATGGCAGCGACACCGTGCGCCGCATCGCCCGCCTGCCCCTGGGCAGCCCCTACGACGAAACCGCCCTACTCGACGCGCAGCAGCGCCTGGCCGACAGCGGCTATTTCGACGCCGTGTTCCTGAGCCTCGCGCCCGAAGTGCAAGACCCGCTCTCCGCACCCGTTCTGGCCCAGGTGCGTGAAGCACCGCTGCAGAAATGGGTACTGGGCGTGGGCGCCTCCACCGACAGCGGCCTGCGCCTGTCGCTGGATCACACTCACAACCGCTTGCCCTGGCTGGGCTGGCGCGCCCTGAGCAAGATCGGCTGGGACCGCAACACCCAGTCTCTGGCCACCGACTGGACCGGCCTGCCGCACGACAGCGGCTGGCGCTGGTTCACCGGCGCCCTGGTGCAGCGCGACGCCACAGGCAGCACCATGGTGCACAGCAGCCGCCTGCGTGCAGGCCGCGCCAAGAGCAGCCAGCGCATCGACCGCTCCCTGGCACTGCAATACGACAGCGCAGACAGCCAGGGCATCGGCGCCCCTCCCTCCAGCGCCGCCCTGGGCCTGCACTACGCCTGGACGGGACGCTACTTCAACCAGCCCACCAACCCCACGCGCGGCTGGGGCCTGGCCTGGGAACTGGGCCTGGGCCACACCCTGCGCCCCGAGCGCGACCCCTACGTGCGCGCACTGGTGCGCTGGCTGCATTACCAGCCGCTGGGGCGGGTCGGCACGGCCACGAAGCCCGGCCCCAGGGCGCGCATCGCCTGGCGCGCCGAGGGCGGTGCCGTTCTGGCACGCGATGGCACGCCCGTGCCGGTAAGCCAGTTGTTCGTGACCGGTGGTGACACCACGGTGCGCGGCTACGGCTACCACAGCATTGGCGCGCGCACCACGGCAGGCCAGACCACCGGCGGCCGCTACCTGGCCGTGGGCAGCGTGGAATGGCAGCAACCCCTGGTGCTGGACGGCGCGCCCTCCGATTGGGAAAGCGCCTTGTTCCTGGATGCCGGCGCCGTGGCCGACCAGCCTGGCGACCTGCACGCCCGCGTGGGTGTAGGTGCAGGCCTGCGCTGGCGCAGCCCGGTAGGGCCGGTGCAGGCCGACCTGGCCTACGGGGTGCAGGAGCGCAAGCTGCGCCTGCACCTGCGCCTGGGCTTTCGCTTCTGATGGGCACCATGCCGCGCCGTACCCCACCCGCCCCATCCAGCGCGCCCAGCCCCGAGGTGTTTGCCGCTGGCGCGAGCCGGCCCAGCGGCCCCAACCCTTACGCAGCCGCCTCCGGCCAGGGTGCAAACACCAGCACACCGCCACGGCGCAAGCCCTGGCTGCTGCCCCTGCTGGGCCATGCCCTGATGCGCGCGGGCGCCCTGGTGCTGCTGGCCTGCACGGCCCTGCTGGTGTGGCTGCACCTGCCCGGCTCACTGGCCACGGCAGTGCAATGGATCACCCCGCTGCTGCCCGCAGGCCAACAGCTCGAGGTCCAGGGCGTGCAGGGCAGCCTGCGCCATGGGGGCCGCATGGCCTCGCTGCGCTGGAGCGGCCCCGGCCTGCAGGTGCAGGCCCAGGACGTGCAGATCGCCTGGGACCTTGCCACGCTCCTGCAGGGCCGTGTGGTGCTCACACGCCTGCAGGCCGCACAGCTTGCGCTGACCCACACCCCCCAGCCCAGCGTGGCCCAGCACAACACGACCGCGCCGACACAGCTCGGCCTGCCCCTGCCCGTGGACACTCCAGCCCACATCGGCCAGATCCACTGGAACGGCCAGCCCCTGGCGCAAGACCTGCAGGCGCACTACGGGTACGACGGCAACACGCACCGGCTGGAGCTCACCCAGGTGCAGATGGCCCAGGGCCGCTACCAGGCCAGCGGCACGCTGCAGGCCCTGGCCCCCATGGCATTGGACGTGAAGGCCCAGGGCCAGGTGCACACCAGCACCGCGACCGGGCAGGACCTGGTTCTTCAGGCACAGGCCCGGCTGCAAGGCCCTCTGGCCGGGGCCGATGCCCTGCTGCAGTTGCAGGCCCAACTGCAGCCCGACACAGCACACGGCCCCACCACGCACACCGCCGCCCAGATCGACGCCACCGTGGCGCCCTGGGCCGCGCAACCGCTGCGCCAGGCCCGGGTCCAGCTACAGGCGCTGGACTTGGCCATTCTGTGGCCCCAGGCGCCGCACACCGCGCTGCAGGGCCACGTACAGGTGCAGCCAGAAGGTGCGGGCTGGCAGATTGACGCCCAGTTGACCAACCCACAGCACGGCCCCTGGGACCAGCAACGCCTGCCTCTGCAGGCCCTGCAAGCCCGCGCCCGCTACGACGGTACGCTGTGGGAGCTGGCCCAGGCCCGCCTGCAGGCAGGCAGCGGCCACATGACCCTGCAAGGCCGCTACCACCCTACCGACAAGGCCCTGGAAGGCAGCGCCCAGTTACACGCCTTCAGCCCCTCCCTGCTGCACAGCGCCTGGGCGCCGCAGCCCCTCAGCGGATCACTGCAGGCACAACAGAACGCCACGGGCTTGGACTGGCGCGTGGACGTACAGGCCGACACACGCCGCACAGCGCCTGGGCCGGGCCTGCGCCTGGACCATGCCCGCGCCCAGGGCCGCTGGCACGACGGCAGCCTGCAGATCGACCGCCTGGACCTGCAAGCCCTGCAGGCCCGCGCGCAAAGCCCAGGGCTGGAACTGCGCTGGGCCGATACACCCCAGGCACGCGGCAGCCTGAACCTCACGCTGCCCGGCGCCAGCGCCCAGGCCAGCGGACACTGGAGCGCCCACAGCGGCGCAGGCCAGGCCCAGGTGGACGTGCAGCAGGCCGCCCAGGTACAGGCCTGGTTGCGCACCCTGCCCGGCCTGCCGCCCGGCGCACTGGACGCAGGCACGGCCCAGGGCCAGGCCCGGTTGGACCTGCGCTGGCAAGGCGGCTGGAAGGACAGCCTGCAAGTGCAGGCAGGCGCAGCCCGCAGTGCCAACAGCCCCGCACCACAGCTTGAAGCCACCCTGGCCGCCCCACGCCTGGATTGGGCCGCACGCACGGCAGACTCCCACACCACGCCCGCACTGCAATGGCGCGATGTGCAGGCCCGGCTCAGCGGCAATGCGGCGCAGGCCCGGCTCGACCTGGACGCCCAGGCCCTGGCGCAAGGCCAGCGCCTGCGCCTGCAAACCCGCCTGAGCGGCGGCCAGGAGGCCCCGGCGCACAACGCCCCAGCCGGGTCGGCATGGCATGCCCGCATCGCCACCCTGCAACTGACGGCCCAGCCCATGGCAACGGGCGCAGGCAAGCCCTGGGTGCTGGCCCTGGCAGACCCCCTGGCCTTGGCGCTGCACACCGAACCCGGCCCCACGCTGGCCTTGCAGGCGGATGCGGGCTCGGCCCACATCAGCGGCCCCTTGCCCGGCCACACGCTACTGCGCTGGGAGCCGCAGCGCCTGCGCACCCACCCCACGCAGCCCTGGCAGTGGCAAAGCCGTGGCACGCTGGGCGGCCTGCCGCTGGCCTGGCTGGCAGCGCTGGCGTCCTCACCTGCCGCCCCATTGCCCGCCACGGCGCAAGGCATCGCCCCCTTGCTGCTGCAAGGCCGCTGGGACACCGAGGGCGGCCCCCGCCCGCGCGCCAGCGCCAGCCTGCAACGCGAAAGCGGCGACCTGCCCTTGCCCCTGGCAGACACCGGCGCCGCCCCCGGCACCGCCGGTGTGCGCACGCTGGCCTTGCAGGTGGATACCGAAGGCGGCACCCTGCGCGGTCGCCTGCACTGGGACAGCGCCCGCGCTGGCACGCTGGAGGTGCAGGCATCCACGCAACTGGCAGCCACAGGCCAAGGCTGGCGCTGGCCCGAGCAAGCCCCCGTGGCCGCACAGGTGCAGGCCCGCCTGCCGCAACTGGGGGTGTGGTCAGCCCTGGCGCCGCCAGGCTGGCGCGTGCAGGGCACGCTGGATGCGCAGGCCACCCTCTCGGGCACGCGCAGCCAGCCGCGCTGGCACGGCAGCCTGGCGGCAGACGGCTTTGCGCTGCGCTCGGTGCTGGACGGCCTGGACCTGCGCGACGGCCGCCTGCGCGCAGCGCTGCAGGGCGACCGCATCGAGATCACCGAACTGCGCCTGCAAGGCAGCCCCGGCGGCGGCGCCCACATCCCCGGCTACAGCGGCAACCGCACACCGCCCCCGCGCGAGGGCGGCTACCTGCAGGCCCAGGGCCACATCACCTGGGCCGCAGGCCAGGGCCTGGCCATGGACCTGACCGCCCAGGCCCACACCCTGCAGGTGCTGGCCCGCGCCGACCGCCAGGCCAGCGTATCGGGCAGCGTGCGCGCCACCCTGGCCCAGGGCCAGGTGCGCCTGCAGGGCCAACTGCGTGCCGACCGCGCCGCCCTGCTGCTGCCCGACGCAAACGCCCCCCGCCTGGGCAGCGACGTGGTCGTACACCGCGCCAACGAGCCAACGCACAGCACCGCCGAAGCCCCCCCGCGCCCCCCGGCCCGCACACCCGAAGTCGCCCTGCGCCTGGACCTGGGCGACGACTTTGCCGTGCAAGGCCACGGCATCACCACACGCCTTGCCGGGCAGATCGCACTGAACAGTGGCGGCCCCGCAGGCGCCCCGCTGCGCGTGACCGGCGAAGTGCGCACCGTACAAGGCCGCTACCGCGCCTGGGGCCAGATGCTGGACGTAGAAAACGGGCTGATCCGCTTCAACGGCCCCTACGACGACCCGGCGCTGGACATCCTGGCCATGCGCCCGCACCTCAGCACACGGGCGGGCGTACAGGTGCAAGGCACGGCACAGGCCCCGCGCGTGCGCCTGTACGCCGACCCCGAGCGGCCCGACGCCGAAAAACTGGCCCTGGTCGTGCTGGGCCGCAACACCTCCAGCGGCAGCGCCGAAGCCGTGCTGCTGCAACAGGCCGCGCTGGCGCTGCTGGGCAGCAATGGCGCCACCCCCACCGCCCCCCTGGCCAGCCGCCTGGGGCTGGACGAACTGGGCATCCGCAGCACCGAAGACAGCAACGGCGCCAGCACCGCCGCCCTCACCCTGGGCAAGCGGCTGTCGCAAGACCTGTACCTGAGCTACGAGCGCAGTCTCTCGGGAGCACTGGGCACGCTGTACATCTTTTACGACCTCTCGCGCCACCTCACCCTGCGCGCCCAGACAGGCGAAAAGGCCGCGCTGGACCTGATCTACACCCGGCGTTTCGACTGAAGGTTCAATTTAGGCCAAATTGGCCTGCAGCGCTTGTCCATCAAGCGTGAACAGCTATCAAAATGGAAGCGTTCGAACGCGTACAATCCTGCGCTGCCGCTCCTCGTAGTTCAATGGGTCGCCTGCAGAGTGCGGGCGGGGCGGTCGTATCACTTTGCGTATCACTCAGCCGCGATGGGATGATGCCCCCACGGCTCAAGCCCAGCAGCCAGGGCAGCACAGGCCAGCGCGACAGTGCGGCTCGGCGCAACGGGCTTGCCGGTGGTGCGGCTTTTGCCTGCAACCCACTCGGCATACGTTGACCGGCTCACGCCCAGGGCCTGGGCCGCTGTGTCGTACGTCAGGCCCATGTGGGCCTGCCAGGCGCGAAGGTCGGCGGGGGTCATGCGCGGCCCGGCTTGTGGCTGTAGGGCTGACCTGCTGCGTCTTCGGATCGCACCTCGGCAAGCAGGTCTTCGGCCACCGGGTCGGGGTCGCCACCGGCGGCTCTGTGGGCGCTGTACCAGGTGGTTATGAGGGATGCCACGGCATCCTCATGCTGGCCCATGAAAAAACCAGCAGGCAGGCCGCTCTCGCGCTCGATGTGCTCAATCACGGCGGTGTCAAATGACACATCACCCGTGGCCCCGTCGCGCGCAAGGCGCAGGTCGGCGAATGCCACCCCCTCGGGGATGGCGATGGGAGTAGATGTCATTCCTCGACCTCGATCTCTTCTGCATCGATGGTCAGCCACTCGCGCAGGCTGGGCGCGCATTCTGCCAACTTCTTTTCGACCGCGCTCCTGTCAAATGTGTCGCCAGCAGAGGCCAGCTCACGATTGCAGGCATCTGCGGCAGCGCGCGTGTCCACGGTCAGGACGGAGGGGCGGATGGTGTACTGGATCATGGTCTTCTCTCCTTTTTGCCCGTCAATGCGGGTAACTATCCAATCCGTGAGCCGCATCCCAGCGGCCCGGCTTTCGCGCACCCAGCGCGCCTTTGTGGCAGCCGGGACGCGCAGGTGAATCAGGGCGTCGGTCTGCTGCATCAGCGGTTGCGCGAGGAATTGAGGTAGCGGTCTGCGTTGGCATCCGCCAGCGCCTCAGACAAATCGCCGTGCGAAACGCCTTCCACGAGCCAGCCGTGGTGCATTCCGCAGATGCAACCCTTTATTCCGCACATGTGATTGCCAATGCGCTTGGCCTGGCCCTCGCTTAGCTTGATGCCACCGCGCGGATCGACCTTGGCGCGGATTTTGATTTCACCGGCGTTGTGGAAGCCGCCAGAAACGGTGACGAGGGTGGTATTTGCCATGATGTGATCCTTCAGAGGATTCCCGGAGCCGCCGGGGCGGTGCACATGATTTCGTGTGCATGGGTTGAATTGTAGTCTCATTTTGAAACTTCGCAAGCCTTTTTTGCAGGGGCAAACCCTAATCTATGCGCGGCATCAGACCGTCATCGCGGCGTGGGGCTGCGTCTTGTTCTGCGCGCTCGCGCAGGGCCTGCTCCAGCTCGCGCTGGGCGCGGCGTTGGCGCTGTTTTTGCTGCTGGGCCAGGCGCTTTGGGCGCGTGGGTTGGTCAACGTGACGTGGCTGCACGGCGGCGCTCGCGCTCGTCCTCGATGTCGAGAATCCGATTGAGCTGGTCGCTCACGGCCGCATAGCTGGCGCGGCAGAGGGCGATGTGCTCTGCGGTGTCGCGCTCGCTGGCGTAGGCGTCGTCAGGCGCAGGGGCGGCAGGGGCTGGGGGCGCACCCGCAGGGTTTGCGGCAGGGGCTCGCACCCCAAGACCACTGGCCCCGATACCGTTGAGCATGCGGACAGTGCCAGCGCCGAAGCAAGCGCGGCCAGAGAGTTGCGCGATGTGGGCATGGGCGTCTCCGAGTTGGGTGTTGATAGTGGCGAGCTGCTGCGCGTGCTGCGCGGCGGCGTGGTCGGCAAAGTGGCGTTGCTGGCGGGCGTCGGTTTCGCGCGCGGCCTGGGCGATTTGCTCTTGCTCGATGCGCTGGCCGTCGGCTGCGGCCCAGCGCCAGGCTTGCACTTGCCACGTAGCGCCAAAGGCCAGGGCTGCAGCGATGGCTGCGGCGGCGGCGTGGGTGTAGAGGACGGGGATCATGCCGCCCCCACAGCACCCAGTGCCAGGCAGGCCGCGTGGTGCAGGGCCTGCCGGTCTGCAAGGCCGTTGGTGCCGCCGTTGATGCGGCGGGTGATGGACACAAAGTCGCCCGCATCGGCCAGGGCGTTGAGGCCCCGGCTGCGCCAGTACCACGCAGCGCTCAGGGCGGCCAGGTCGGGGCGCTCCAGCAGCGCTGGAACGGCCTCAAAGTCGGGCACGTGGGGCACAAACTGCGCCAGGCCGTCGCGCGTGGCGCGGTAGTTGGCGCGGCCCGTGGTCTGGATCAGGCCCCGGCCCAGGTAGCGCTTGCCGTCGCCGGGCTGGGTGTTTCCCAGGTCGGCGCGGCCCTCGTAGCGCTGCTGCGCAGGGGTGGGCCCCCAGATCTCGCGCACGTAGGCCAGGCGGCCCGATTCGTGGCCGATTTGGGCCAAGAAAGCGGCCAGCCGCGCGGGGGTGTTGATGGCAAACAAGTCGCACGCGCGCTGGATGTGCGCCAGCCAGTCTTGCGCGCGGGCTGCGGTGCAGCCGGTGGCCGCGCGCAGGGTGTCAACGGTCAGCATGGGTGCCTCCCTTGTCTTGCGTGTTTGTCGGTACGGCGCCGCCCCATGCGGGGGCCGCGCCACTTTTTGAGCATGGTGCCCAGCGCGAACAGGGCCGCGCCCGTAGAAGTTGTGATGTGTGCGTTGATGCGGTCGTAGCCGCTGGCCAGGGCAGCCAGTTCAGCCACGGCGCCCAAGCAGGCCACGGCCATGCCCACACGCTGCAGCAGCGTGTCTTCATACCGGGGGTGCAACACCCCCAGCGCACTAACAGCCGCGATGATGAGCAGCGCAAGGGTGTAGATCGTGGCCATGGCTCACCCTCCCCCGCCGATGCGGCGCCGGATCGCGTCCCAGGTGTCGGCAGCGATGCGGGGCGCGTCCACGGCGTGGATAGCCTCGTACACCTTGGCGATGATCGCCATGCCGAACAGCCCGATGAGGAAGCCCACCAGGCCCTCAGCGTTTTGCATGCCCATCCACAGCGCTGCAGGCGTGGTGGCGTAGTAGCTGACCACGGCGCCACCCACGGCCATGCTGCCGCGCTCCAGCGCGCTGCCTTGCACGAAGCGCAGGCTCACGAAAGCGCCCGCAACACCGGCAAGCACTTTGCTCAGGCTCGGGTCAAGTGTGGGCGGCACGTCAGCCATGGGCGTCCTCCCCTTTGAAGCGCAGCACGCTGGCCGTGATATTTACCACCAGGGCCACGTCACGGCCCCAGCGGCGCACCAGATCGAGCTTGTGGCCGGTGTTGACGCGCAGGCACAGCCCGGCGCCGATGGGGCGCACGATGCTGAGCTGATACACCGGGCCGTTGCGGCGCACGCACCAGCCCGCATGGTTTCGCCCGGTGGTATCGGTGCCCCAGGTGTTGGCATCCAGCAAGTCAGCAGGCTGCACTGCGTAGCCCAGGCGCGCGGCAAGAGCACTGGCGCGGTTGCGCAGGCCCAGCCACACCCAACGGGCATAGAAGCTGCGCGGGTGGTGACCGGGGGCGTAGTAGGCGTCCCCGGCGTAGGCAGGGTCTGTGTAGGGCACGGCCACTTCGCCGGGCAGCTCGTCGCCTTGTACGCGCACCCATTGGCCTGCGCGCAGCACGGCCCAGCCGTCGCCGTTGATAGACACGTCGTTATCCCACCAGCACGCCCAGCGGGGCAGCGCGTTGGCGGCGCGCGGCGTTTGCAGCAGTGCAATGGGCACCACCAGCGGGGCCAGCAGTGCAGCAGGCAGCACAAGCAGGCCGCGCCCGGCAGCGCGCAGCAGGCTCAGCGAGCCGCACAGCTTGTGCCGGGCGGGGATGGGCAGCGTGCACAGCATGAGCACGGGGGCAAGGTTCCAAGCCAGCACCAGGGCGCCCAGGGCAAGAATCCACCACATCACACACCTCCTTTTTGCATTGCCACCACGGCGCGCAGGGCGCACGGGTCAAAGCGCCAGGCATCCTGCAGGCCCAGCATCTCTGCGCAGGCCTCGCTGCACATCACGCGGCTGGGCTTGTTGGGGATCAGCCACGCCAGGAAACCCAGGATGAGCTGCCAGTCGTACAGGCGCCCCTGGTTGTCGCGCGCCCACTGCGCGGCCTGGCGCGGGCATGTGGGCGTGGCGTCCAGCGTCCACTTCTCGCCCAGGGCAATGCGCTTGAAGCGCACGCCGCCACGCTTGCCGGGCCTGCGCGCGCTCCAGGCGGGGACGTGCTCCAGGCCGGTGCTGCTGACGCACCACAGGGCACCGCTGGCATCGGGCGCACAGGTGCCGTCGGGCATGAGGTGATCCACCCCGTCGCCGGGCTCGAACACGATTTCGCTGTGGCTGTAGCGCCCGCGCAGGCGCAGGCGAATGAGCACATTGCCCAGGCCCATGAGGCCCGCGCGTGTGCCGTGGTAGCTGGCGAGCTTCATCCGCGCCATCCTTCCTCTGGCTGCACCGGTGCGTCCAGGATCTGCAGCGCGCGGCCCGCAGCGAGCACGCCAGCGGCCTCCAGCGCTTGCACGCCCGCGCGGGTGTCTGCGCGGTCCAGGTCGATGTAGGTTGCGGCGTTCACTCTGCTCATGTACCGGCGCATGCCTGCGGCCTGCGGCGTGGCGCCGATGCTGGCCAGGTCGATGGCCACGGCCTCCGCATCGGCGAAGCGCGAAAGGAACGCCAGCCGGGTGATGCGCCGCAGCGCGGGGGGCGCCGCAAGGTCAAGTGCGGGGGGCGCGGTGTATTCGCGCAGCACCCATTCATTGCCCGCCCAGTTGGCTTTGTGGGTGGGTGTTTGCGCCGGAGGCACAACGGGGGTGCTGCGGCCTTCCAGGGGGGTGGTGGTCAGCCAGCCGAACAGGTCGTAGTAGTACAGGGTGGTCATCACAGCGCCTTGATGTAGCTGGGGGGCAAGGGGATGGGGTTGCCTGATGCGGCAGGCATGTAGGCCTGCAGCAGCGGCGCGTTGAACTCCGTGGCCGACTCTGCGAACGAATAGGCGACGGTAGAGCCCGTCTGGGTTTGCAAAAATGCGCCCCCTTTTTTTGCAAACATGGTGGCGGTGGCGCGCAGCTGGATGGGCTGCGGCTCCAGGAACCACGCCCGCCCGTCGAGCGACATGGCAACGCCACGGGTGGTGGGCACAAAAAAGCGGTCGCCCGAGTAGTACACCTGCCAGGCCGAATCCGCTGGCACCCCAGGGATGGCGGCCACGGCCCAGTTGGCGCCATGGTCTTGGCTTACCAGCAGTCCAGACCCGACGCCAGAGATGACAACCCCCCCCGCGCCGTTGCTGGCGATGCCTGCAGTGCTTGAAGCCGCTTCGGGAAGCGGCGCATCGGCCCAGGTGATGCCGTCGGCAGAAGTGGAGATTGTGGCCCCGTTGAGGGTGATGAACTGCGTGCCCGTGTGACAAATGCCCGAGCGGGCCTGCGAGCTGGCCGTGCGGGCCACCAGTGCGGTGGCGCCGTTTTCGAGGGTGTGGATCGTTGAGCCGGAAGCGGAGATCAATGCCGCACGGCCCAGCGCCGCGCTGTACGCCACCCCGTACCGCACCACGCCCGATGGCGTGCCGCCGGTGAGGGCTGCCCAGGTGGAGTTGGGGTTGTCACCAGTGGTCACGGCGGGGGCGGTTCCGGCGCCGCCAGTGGCAATCCAGCGCGAGCCCGCGAAGATCAGGCTGCTGACCGCCATGGATGGCGTCACAACCCCGGTTTTTGACCAGGACGCGCCGTCGGTCGAATACTGCACAGCGCTGGCCGCCGTCGCTGCCGCCGCCACCAGGTAATTGGGGCTGGCCGCGATGCAGTAGTTGGTGGACGACTCAACCAGTGCGCGCACGGTGCCAGTTAGTTTGCCAAATGGGAACAACGTGGCCAGGCGCGCATAGCTTGCCCGCGACAAGATGCGGCCATCGCATGCCACATACTCGGGCGCGGCCAGGCCGACGCCCTGCACCACGGTGCCCAGCGCCAGGCCACCGCCGAATTGAGACGAAAAAATCATAGACCCCTCCAGGAATTGTTGATGGCGCGCAAGCTGTAGGTGGTGGGCTGCACCAGCGTCAGGTCATCGACCTGGCCCATGAACGAATCAGTGGGCGCGGCGCGCTGCAGCACCGTGTCGTACCGGCCATTGCACACGGCGACCATGAGCGCGGAGCCCTCCACGTAGGCGGGCATGGTCAGGGTGCATTGGCCCGCATACTCGATGGCGTAGTGGTAGCCCGCAACGGCCACGGCGCTGGCCGTGGTGACGTGCACCAGGGGCAGCACCACGTCGTATGCGCGCCAGGCGGCAGATACGCCGGGCACGGCAGCGGCCACGTCGGCAAGGTCGCTCAGCAGCAGCCAGGTGCGCCCTGCATGTGCCACGCTGGCGGGCCGGGCAAGGGCGCCGGTCAGTGCGGCCCAGTCGCCCTTGAAGTGGGAGCTGGCTGCCGAGGCCAGGGCAGACGCCTCGGACGCCAGCGCGTCGGCCTGTGCTGCAGTAGCGCTGGCCTGGGCGCTGCTGGCGTTGTCGAACGCGGCCTGGGACTGCGCGTTGACGCCGGGGGCCAGCGCGTTGCGTTCCCATGCAAAAAAAGCCTCGAACTGCGAGTCGAAGGTGGTCTCCGGGTCGTTGGAATTGGGGATCGCAGGCCCCGCGGCAATGGGTGTGGGTGTGGTGATTGGCATGATGGTCAGGTGGGAAGGCCTTCGATTTGGAACTGGACAGACGACTGAACAAAGGTGTCGCGCGACACGTCCGACGACTTGAGGACGCCGAACACCAGGCTTTGCTGAAAACCAGGCACCAGTGTGGGCGCATACGCAACGCCCCGGCCCAGTAGGCTGCGCAGCTGAATGAGCGCAGAGTCTTCTTGCTGTCCACTAAGCCACACAGTGCCGCTCATGTCGTAGCTGGTGCCGTAGATGAGCACGGAGGTGGAGCCGTTGTCGTCGGTCTTGCGGCTTGTGAAAACCTTGGGCGAGCGGCTCACACCGGTGAGCACGCCGCCCAGATCCACACCGGGCAAATAGCGCAACTTCCCCACCTCGATCTGGCTCACGGCGCGCAACTGCGCGCCAGCGCCCTCGATGCTGATGCGCACCTCAGCGTTGGGGTAGATGGGCAGGCCGGTGACCAGCACCCGGTCTGTGGTGGTGCGCTGGCCGTAGGCGTAGTCCCAGTAGCTGCGGGCGGCAGACTTGATGCGCCCGCTACGCTCGTGCACCAGCGTGCCGCCAGGCGCGTCGTACACCTGCACGCGCCAGGTGGCGCCTTTGGCCCCAAAGATGGCCACCGCGTTGGCATAGCGCTGGGCCAGCCGATACTCGATATTGGCAGTGGTGGTTTTGAGCGGGTAGTTTTGATAGACCAGCTTGCCGTCCGTGCGCACCTGCGGCCCGAAGGGCAGGTAGCGCGCGGTGGGGCGCATGTCGGCCCAGGCGGTGGCGTCCAGCTCGGGCGGCAGCGTATCGGTGGGCGCACGCGCCACGGCGCAGCGGTACACGCGGTGGGTGGTGGGGCGGATGACCTCGGCCCCCACCGCATAGGTGCCCGCGGCCCAGGCAGACTCCCCCGTAGCAGGCTCGCCCACGCTCCCGGCCAGGAACATCGCGTCGGTGATGGTGTTGCGTTCGATGTAGTACATGGTCTTCAGAAGGTGGGTTCTGCCACTTGGCTCAAGCTGTTGCCCCGCTGCACTGCCACCAGCACGCCGGCCGATTTGCCGGTGTTGTCGGCGGTGGCGTTGGCTGCGGCCTTGAGTTCGGCAACTTCTGCGGTAAGCTTCTCGATCAGGGCCTCAAGCCGCCCCGTATCCCCGGCGCCAAAGTTGTTGAGCGCCGGGTTGTAGGCCTTGGGCACCACGGCCTCGCCCTCATGGATGTAGGCCAGCATGTCGCGGGGCACGTAGTTAGTGCCCACGGCAAACTTGGGGATGTTGGTGGCCCCGCCGTTGCGCAGGTTTTCTTCCAGCACGGCCACCGATATGCCGTAGGCCGCAGCCACATCAGACATGGACACCCCGCTGCGCGCAATCTCGTCGGCCAGGTCTTGTGCAGACTGCCCGCCCGCAATGGCGGCATCGAACTTGTCTTTGATGCCCGCGTAGAAAGCGGCCTCGGACTGGCTGTCGGTCACATGGCTGTTGTAGAGCGCAGAGTGGGTGGTACTGCCGTAGTTGCCCCCCAAGCTGTCCACAAATGCAGAGCCGTAGATGTTGGACATCATGTCGCGGCTGGCGGTGCCCAAGAAGCGCCCATCAGGCGAGTAGATGCGGCCATCCAGGTCAACGATGTTGCCCGTGGAGGTGTCCCAGCGCGGCAGCTTGTACCCCTGGTACTGAGCGTTTGCGTAGGTCAGCGTGTTGTCGGTCTCTACGATGCCGCCTTCCGTCCACTTGTGGGTGCGCAGCCACTCTGTGAAGTTCTCGCGCTTGCCGTCCAGGCCAAATTGGCCGGGGCCGTCTTTGTACAGGCGGTAGGCAAGCACGGGGTCAAGGCCAAAAGCCTCATAGCTCAGCAGGCTGTTGCGGTCGTGGGCAAAAAATTCTGCAGCATCCGCAGGCATTTTGGACAAGTCACTGCGCACCAACGTGCTGCCGTCCGTTGGCATGCTGGAGCGGCCCGTAGTCATGACCTGCTCGAAATCGGCCGCGTACTGCGGGTTGTTCCGAAAGAACAGGTAGGTGCCGAACATCTCGTCATCGTTGCTGGGCGCGTGGGACACGCGCATCCAGTCCGGCACCTTATAGCCGCTGCTCTGCATCGCTGCGGTGTTGGCGTTGGTGGCGTACCCCTGGTACCAGGCCTTGAATTTGTCAAAGCTGCTGAGCGCGACGTCGGCACCGTAGTCCACGCGCGCAACCGTGCCGCGATCGCGATAGGCCGGGCCGATGATCTCGCCACCACCACCACTGCTGCTGGCTGGGCCCGTGCTGGCAGAGTTGCCCGACAGGATCGCGGACAAGCGATCCACCGCAGTCGCGACACTCAACACACCGGTGTAGGTTCCACTGGCGATGTCGATCTGCTGGCGCCAGTATTCAAGCGTCTGGTCGAGTTGCTCTGTCTGCCGCTCCAGTTCCTGCACAGTACGCTGCGCATCCGTGAGCTGCTTGCCTGCCACTTCTTCCAGGCCGCTAAGCTGCCCGGCGAGCACCAGCGCGGCATAGTCCCGCTCGGCGCTGCTGCCACCATAGTTGCTGACGTCAAGCCCAGCGCGGGCTGCGCTGATGGCCTCGGCGATCTGGTCGGCGTCGGGAAGATAGCCGGATGCGCGCGCAGTGGCCAGGGCAGCAGCGATGTACTGGCTAGCCTGGCCGGATTGCTGGGCGCTGGCGGACTCCACGCTGCCGTACAGGTCGCGCACGTTATCGTGCAACACGCGGAACAGACCGCTCAAAGTGTTCACGACATCTTGTGCAGCCTGGAGCTGGCTCTGCAGCACCCGCTTTTGCGCAGACACTGCATGCTCAAGCGCGCTATAGGCGTCGGTGCGCTGCTGAGCGAGGGCGGTCGCCGTGTCTTCCACTGCCGATGTGACGCTGGCAAATGCTGGCGAGAGCTGCAGCAGGGCGTAGTACGTGGCCCGCCCGGATTCCGTGGTGAGGTCTTGCGCTTCGACCAGCGCCCGGAACTGCTCGCGAGACGACGGCATGCTCAGCCCCAGGGCTTCCATGGATGAGGCCACCTGGCGAGTGACTGCAGCGGCGCGCTCTGCATCAGAGTAGAAGGCCTGGTAGTAAGCATTGGCGCTGGCAATCAGCGCCTGCGGCCCGCCAGCAGCCTTCACCAGGGCATCCAGGGCCTCGCTGCTGATGTTGCTGAATGCGCTGATCCCCTGCCCCAGCTGTTCGAACGCAGTCTGCGCCGCGTTGATCTGATCGAGCGTGTTGCCCAGATTCTCGATACTGGGCGAGTCGCCAAGGGCGTCAAGCATGTCGCTGGCCCAGCCGGGCAGATCCATTTTGTCCAGTGCTTCGCGCATGCTCTGGGCCACGGCGCGCTGGTATTCCTGCACGCCCGCCTCCCCGTCCGAGAACACGCGCGGCGCCCAGCGATCAGTCTGGCCATCGCGCCAGTCAAGGATGGTCTGGCCGTTGCGCCGGATCGCAAACTGGCCCCAGGCGCCATCTTTGCTGGCATCGTCGGCAAAGGCGGTACTGATCTCAAACCCCGCCTGGCGGCCAAAGGTGCGGGCGGTGGAATCCAGCGCGGTGGCAATGCCGCGGGCCACGGCGGACACGGTGGACTCTGCAGCACTGCTGTATTCGCTCGCGGCGCCAAAACCGTAGTTGCCCCGGTTGTACTGGCTTGCACCGGCAGTGAGCCCGTGTTCCGCGCTGTACGTGACGCCTGCACCCATGTGCGGGGTGCTCTTTTTGATGAGGCTGGAGAGCAGCGAGAAGCCAATGGCGATGGGGCCAAGGGCGCCTGCGAGCACTCCCAGGCCCTGCATGATGGAGCCAGAGCCCAGCAGCGACGCACCAGCATTCAGCGTGGAGAGCAACCCGCCACCCGCGCCCCAGGCACCGTTCAGGCCCATGGCAAACGCGCTGTTGCCCAGCATCGATGCACCTCCGAGGGCTGTAGACACGCCATTGCCAGCCCCGCCCTGCGCGGCAGCCGCTGTGCCAGCAAAGCCCAGCGCGCCGGACAATGCCGCGGCCACGGGGTTGATGATGGCCGAAATCACGGGCCGCAGCACCATGGTCTTGAACATGTTGACTACCGTGTCGCGCAGGTTCTTGGCAAAGTCCTTGCCGGACTCGAAGCCGCGCATCAGGGCGTCGGTGAGACTCTGACTGATTTGGTCGGAGGTGCGCTGCCATTCGTCAACGACAGATTTCTTGGCGGCGTTGTTCGCCTCCACAATGGCGTTTGCCTGCGCCTGGGCGCGCAGGGTTGCGCGCTTTTCGTCGGCCTCTACGCCTTCGCCGAGGTTGAGCTTTTCGATTTCCGCAAGCTCTTTTGCCAGGCGCACCTCAATCTGGCGCTGGGCAATGATTTTTTCGCGCTCCTGTTGCGATTGGCCCAGCAGCGACAGTTGCAGGTCGAGGGTGTCAGACTCTTCGGCGGCGAGGCGCGAGGCCTCCGTTTGCTTGACTGAGCGCTGCAGGTACTCTGCGTCCTGCAGTGCTTTGACATAACGCTGCTGTGCCTCGGCCTTTGCTGCCAAGGCGGCGACATAGGCCGGGGCAAATCGATCAGACGAATCGGCTTCTGCAAGCTGCAGCTTGATCTGGGCGAGTGTGGCCTGCTCCACTGCCGTTTTTGTTTTGCCGAGGTTGGCGTTGACGGCTTCTTGGGCTGCGGCATGGTCGCGGATGGAGTCGGCCTGGCCGCGCATGGCGTCGATCTGGCGGCCCATCGCAGCCTCGGTGTCTTTAATGGCTTTCTGGCGCGCCGACTCAGACGCCACTTCACGATCCACCACGGCCAGGGCCTGGGCTGCCACCAGGGCTTTCTCTTTTTCTGCGCGCGCCACGCCGCTGATGGAGGTTTTCAGTTCTTCCTGGATCTTGATGACCAGCTTCTCGCCATCAGTCATCTTCTCGGCCTCGGAACCGTGTGTGCGCAACAGCTCCAGGTAGCGCTGCATTTCGATGGTGCGGGCCCTGATGGACGCAACTTCGCCTTGGCCGACGTTGGAGCCGGATTCCTTGAACTGGTCGCGAATCCACTGTTCTCCGCGCGCCACTGCCTCGGTGGATAGCAGAGCAGAACTTGGGTTTGTTGCGCGCAAGTCTGCCAGTTGCTGGCGGTACTCCTCCAGCGCCTTGTTCATCTGCTGCTGCTTTGTCAGGCCCTTGTCTTGGGCCTTTTGGAGCGCGTCTGCAGCGGTGATGGCTGCATTCTCTGCCTGCACGCGCTGGGCCTGGGCTTCCGCCCCACGGCGCAGCATGCGGTCTTCTTCGGTCAGGTAGGCGAGCTGCTGCTCCAGCTCTGCCTTTGGCGTGTCAAAAAACGGCACGCTGAACCGGCGGTTTGGGTCGTTGCCGTTGGCCTGGTTGATCTTGTTGCGCACCTCGGCAATGCGGTCGCTGAGCGAGCTTTCGCGACCCACATTCAGCATCGAGTCCCAAGCACCCTTGGCCGCCCCCGTGATGCCCTGCCAAGCCCTTTCGAGAGTGCCAAGGTTCTGGGTGATTTGCGCCGTGCGGCCGTTGAGCGCGTCGGCGTAGGTCTTTTGCGCAAGCGCGGCGGCGTCACTCTCGCGGCCCTGTTCCTTGAGCGCCTTGATTTGCTCGTAGATGGATGCGGTGAGGTAGTTGGCTTCTTCGTTGAGCTTGCGCGACGACTCCACCGGTGCCTTGCCGAGTTCGGAAAATTGCTTCACGGTGTCGGCAACGGAGGTGCCTATGGTCTTCTCAACCTTGAGCGCGACTTCACCGAAGTAATCCATTTCACGCGCACTGATGCGCGTGCTCGCAGCCATTCGCGCAAGGACGTCGGCGGCACCGCTCTGCGTGCCGACGACGGTAGAGATGCGGGCAGCCATTTGCTGCATTTGCGAGGCTGTGAGGCCTGCGGCGTTGCCGGTGGTCACCAGGGCCTTGCGGTAGCCGTCGGCCTCGGCGCTGCCCTTGGCGTACGCGACGGCCACGCCAGCAACGGCGGCGGCAGTCAGGGTGAAGGGGGTAATCAGCCCCGCGATGTAGCCGCCCAGGGCGCGCGCTGCGGCACCGGCGCCGCCAAACATGTCCTTGAGCTGCCCGCCCTGCTGCAGCAGCACGGTGAGGGGCTGCTGCCCGCCTTGTAGGCTGGTGACGATGTCCGTGAACTGGGCTGGCACACCACGCAACGCGGCCGCGGTTTGGGCGGCGGACACGCCCATTTTGTCGAGCGAGCCAGTTGCGGCGCGCTGGGCGGCTTCGACCTGCTTGAGTTCGGCGATGTAGGGGGCGAACTTGCTGGCGTCCAGGCCCTTGGCGGCAATATTGAACTCCAGCTTCTCGCTGGCTGTCTTGCCCAGAAGCTGCAGTTCCTGCGTGGAGCGCCGGATCGCATCGCGCATGCGGCTCTCGGCCCGCGTGAAGCGCTCTGCGTTTTGCTCGGCCCCGGCGCCGATGTTGTCCACAGATTTGCCCGCAGTGGCCGCCGCGCGGCCCACTGTGCTGGACATTTGCTCTGCCTTGTCCCCAACGCGGTCAAACGCGGCTTCGACCTTCTCTGTGGACAGGGAGACTTCGCCCTGGAGCTTGAGGTCAGACATTGCGGGGCTCCAAAAATCAAGCCGCCATGGGGCGGCTATTCGTTGTTGTTGATGGCCCCGAGGGCGGCGGATTCGAGAACACGCACGTCTTCAAACATGTCGGACCAGTCGTCGGGGCCTGGGGTGCATCTGTCCAGCAGGGGGTAGAGCGCTTCGTAGCGCAGGCCCACGGGGCCGCCAAAGCCCACGTTCCACTGGGTGCCCAGGCGGTTGAACAGGACAAAGGCGGGCCAGTTCTCGGGCCACACTTCGACCACCTGTTCGCCGCCAGCGCTGAGGATGGCGGCGATGAAGGGGTTTGCCTTGTCCTGCTCAGGCGCTGCTTTCTCGTACCGCGCAGCGCCTGCGGCCTTCAGTTTCCCAGGCGGCCTTCGGTGATGGCGAGGCGGTAGGACTCGATCACCGCCTGTGCGGCGCCGGGGTATTCGTCGCACATCTGCTGGACGGCGTCGCGGCTGTATTCGGCGTCGAGGTTCCAGCCGTCCACGATCTTGATGATGTAGTCCGCATTGGTGTCAACGGTCTTCTCCAGCGCCTTGGCCAACGAGAACTTCACGTCGTCGTCTGCCTGGCTGGCGGGGGCCACGCCCGCAGCGGAGAAGACTTCGTCAACGAACTGGCCGAACTCTTTGCGCGTGCGGTACACGAACGAAACTTCGATGGAGCCTTTGCCGCCTTCGGGGAGGTCAAAAGAGACGACGCGCTTGAAGTTTCTGGGGCGCTTGCCCAGGATGATTTTTGCCATGATGATCTTTCGCAGAGTGGTGAAAAAGCCCGTGCCCAGCCCCGCCGCCCTGCGAAGGACGAACGGGGCCGGGCCGGTGCCGGGGGTGGCTTGCGCCAGGGGTGGGGGCGGCTCGCTCAGGAGTCGTAGGACATGGTGCGCCCGAGGAACGTCAGCGCGGCGTCCACGGTGTTGACCTGATTGTTGTTGAGCTTGGGGAATTCGCTAACGCTCATGTAGCCGTAGCCGTATTGCACGGAACCGCCCGACAGCACTTGCTTGAACGCCACCTTGGACAGCGTTCGGGCGATGCCCACCATGGTTTTGTAGTTGGCGTTGGTGGCGTCGAACCCGAGCGACAGCGTGATGCTGGTAGCGTTGAAGCCGGTGGGGATCTTGATGCCGTTGCGCTTTGCCAGCGGGTTGACGTCCGTGAAGCGGGCATCGCCGCCGGATGCGGAGATGGTCAGCACCTGGGGGATGGCCGTCCAGCCAGAGATTTTTTGGCAGGTGCCGGTGCCGGAGCCAGCAGGGTAGAAGCTCGTGCTGGAAGTGTCCAGACCGAGAATCTTAAAGCTGTTGGCATCCACGGTCTCGATCTTGTAGACGGAGTCGGTGGCGTCTTCCCAGCCCGATGCGAGCAGTATTTCGTCACCCGTGGCGTAGCCGTGCGATGCGCAGGTCGCGACTGCAGGGTTTGCGTTGGTGACTGCGGTGATGGTTTTTGCCGACGCAAACGTATTGGCAAACTGTTGGCTGGAGCCTTCTGGGAGAGAGTAAGCCATGGTAATGGGCCTTTCTTTGTGGTGGGTGCCCGCAACGGGCAAAGACCGCCGCGATGGGTAGCGGCGGGTGCGGTAAGCCCTGTGCGGGCACAAAAAAACCGCCCCGGGGCGGTTCTGTTGTCTGGGGTGGTGCGCGCGACTTACCTGGAAGACCAGATGTCAAAGCGCTGGATGGAGCCGTAGAGCTTGGTGTCGGTTTCGTACACGGACATGGGTTCGCCTGTAGGCGTGGCTACGAATGCGGCTGTGCCTGCCAGTGCGGCTTCAATGTCGCGGGACAGGGTGGTGGCCTGCAGGCGCGATGCGGCCCACACGTTGACCTGCATGAGGGTGCGGCGCTTGTCGATGGGCGCGTTGCTCAACGTGTAGATGGACTCGCCGCCCAGGGCCTGCCACGTGATGTAGGGCGTTGGTGTAGCGGCGGGTGCCGTGTCGGGGTACACACGTGTGCACAGCGCCTTCAGGGCGACGGCGAGGTCGGCTTCCATGCTCATTTGCTGCGAGCCTCTTGCAAAAATCGTGTCTTCACAGCCTCGCGCACCTGGGTACGGGTCTCGGCCACGGCGCGGCCGATGAAGGAATGCGCCGGAGCGTGGCTGGTGCCAAATTCGACCATGGCGCCATAGGGCGCCTTGCTGGCGTTCCAGCTGACGTGGTAGGTGCTGACGTCCTCGAAGCTGCGGTCTTTGGAGTAGACCTGATAGATGGAGTCGCGCAAGTTGCCGGGGCTGTAGGGGCCGTACACACCGTGCGTGCCGTGGAACATGTGCGCAGCCTGCGATACGGGGGCGAGCTGCAGGGCACGCTCATACAGGACTTGCGCGCCAGCCTGCGCCGCCGGGCGGGTGGCGGCGTGCAGTTTGTCTGCGCTGGCCTGCAGCTGCTCTTTGAAGCGCGCTACGTCCATGCGGATCTTCATGC
This sequence comes from Burkholderiales bacterium, assembly GCA_016192425.1. Taxonomy (GTDB): domain Bacteria; phylum Pseudomonadota; class Gammaproteobacteria; order Burkholderiales; family Burkholderiaceae_C; genus Simplicispira. The sequence goes on along the minus strand of JACPUE010000068.1, from coordinate 82,067 downwards.
CCATCATTGCACCTGTTTGGTTGTCAAGTCCACGTACTCCCGGCGGGGGCCGGGGAGCACAGCTTCAATGTCGTACACGCGCGCGCCGCACACCGCGCGCATGCCTGCGGTGATGTCTTCGCGCCAGCGGATGCGGATGGATGCCGCTACGATGGACACGTCGGCGCCAGATTTGATGGCCTCAGCGCCAGAGAGGTGGCGCACGCTGGCCCACAGAGTGACATGTGTCTCCCAACCTGCTGGCAGGGGCTGTCCCCAGGCGTCCTCTGCTGCGGTCTGGCGCTGCACGGTGACGCGGGTGTTGAATTGACCGGCCCGCACCATGGCTACACCACCCACACGCGGTAGGGATCCAACAGGGCGTCAGCAAAGCCCTGGGCGACCACGGGGCGCTCAGCACTGCGTTCGCGGTTGGCGTACAGGTCGCCAATGGCCAGCAGCATCCATTGCACGATAGGGGCGGGCACCTTGTCTGCCGTAGTGCCGTAGCCTGCGGTGTAGGTGACCTGCAGCGCATCGAGCCGGGCCTGGGTGGCTGGCCAGGTGGCGGTGGGCTCCAGGCTGTGGTCTGCCAGGCGGTAGGCGCTGGGGTCCAGGGTTTGCAGCACACCGGCCGGGTCGTAGTGCTGCACGCTGGTGATGGCGATGATGGGGGCCATTTGCAGGGCCAGGGCGCTGCCTGGCCTGGTGGGGAAGCCGTCGAGCGTCAGGCGCCAGGTGCTATGCAGCAGAGCGCGGCCCAGGCGGTTTTCGGCGTCGTGGCGAGCGGCTGTGATGAGGGCCGTGATGAGCGTGTCTTCGTCGCTGCCGTCCACGCGCAGGTGGGCCTTGGCCTGGTCGAGCGTGACGGGCTCGGTAGTGGCGTCGGTGATTCGGGTGGTGGTCATGGTGCGGGTTCCGCCTTTGGCATGCGCCCGCCGGTGTGGGCGGAGGCATGGCGAAGGGGGATCAGGGCTGTGGAGCGGGGTCTTCCGGGGGCGCCGGGTCGGGTTCGTCGGAGCCGGGCGGGTCTCCGGGCAGCGGGTCGGCAGGTTCCTTGCCGCCCTGGCCTTCGGCCTTGGCGCGGGCCTTTGCGGCCCAGCCTTCGTCGGTGACCACCTTCACCAGCTCGGGGTCGGCGGTGTCGGTGTCGATTTCTTCGCCCTTGGCGTAGCGCTTGACTTCGCAGCCACGGTGCGCGAAGTCGAATGGCTTGGTGACTTTGAGTTTCATGGCGTGTCTCTTTCAGGTTGCAATGGCAGGGCTGGCACCAGGCCAGCCCTGCGCCACTTATCAGGCCACAGCGAACTTCAGCAGCTTGATGGCCTGGGAGTCCACCACCATGCCGCCCACGCGCTTGGTCACGTAGAAGCCGACGTAGGGCTTGTTCGTGTACGGGTCGCGCAGGATGCGGGTGCCGATGCGGTCCACGATGGTGTAGCCGCGCTTGAAGTCACCAAAGGCAACGCTCAGGCTGTTGGCGGCCTTGACAGGCATGTCTTCAGCCTCGGTGATGCCGTAGCCCAGCAGGGTGGCGGGCTGGCCTGCCTCCAGGCCGGGACGCCAGATGTAGTTGCCTTCCGCGTCCTTGAAGGTGCGGATTTCACCCATGATCGTTTTGTTCATCACCCAGCGAGCGTTGGCACGCAAGCCCGCCTTGAGGCGGTGCACCAGGGTGATGAGCACGTCGGTCTTGTTGGACGCTGCCCAGTCGCCGGCAACGCCCGTGGCAACGTGTTCGAGCGTGCCAAAGGCGCGGGCACCGTCTGCCGTGGCGGCAGTGGTGTAGGCCAGGAAGCCCTTTGGCTTCTTGGTGCCATCGCCCGACACGAATGCCGCGCCTTCCTTGGCGGCGAACTCGGTGTAGCACTCATCAATGATGAACTGCTCGGCGTTGAAGAACACGTCATCCAGCATTTGCTGCGTGGCCTGCGGGTAGGCGTAGATCTCGCCCATGAAGGGGGTCACCTGCGCCAGGCTGGAGCCAGCGGTGGCGGTGCGGGCGTCGTCTTCGTCCACCCAGCCCGATGCGGTGCCGCGCGTGTTGACCAGCTTCTTGTAGTCGCTGGTGCCCACGGTGCGCACGTTGGCGATTTCGCGGATGGGGGACACGTCCACCATCAGGCTGAGGATGTCGCGATCCAGCTCCTCGGGCACGGCGAAGCCGCCATCGGCATCGGTGGTGATGTTGTAGGCCTTCTTCTGCAGCTCGGCAAGGTTGCCGTCGTCACCCTTGCGCAGGAATGCGCCGAACGCTGCCTTGTGCTCTGCCTTGGCGGGATCCACGTCGCCGCCGGTGCCGGGGCGGCCCTGGCGCTTTTCCAGGGCCTTGAGCTGGGCCTGGGCGTCGTCGAATGCGGCGTTCAGCGTAGTGAGCTTGGCTTCCAGGTCGGAGACTGCCTTGCCGTCTGCCTTGGCCTTGATGAGGGCGTCGTTGGTCGCCTTGAACTCATCGAAGGCCTGGCCTTGCTTCTCCAGCAGTTCTTTCAAGCCCTTGGTGTCCAGCTCGCCGGTCATGGCGAAGGGCAGGACGCCGAGGGCCGCCAGAGCGTCGGGCGGCAGGATGGGATGGCCGGCCAGGGTGGCGATGGCCATGATGGCGACCACGGCCAGGAAGCCGATGGTCAGGTGCTTGCGGGTAGTGTGCATGGTGATGGTCTTTCAGTTGTTGAGCATGGAGGTGTTGCGCTGGATGAGCGCGGCCAGTTCGCCCAGACCATCGGAATCGCTCCGACTGTGCAGGGACTTGACCCGCGCCACCAGGGCGCAGGCTTCGCGTTTGCTGAGCCCGCCTGCATCGCGCAGGTAGGCTTCAGCGTCGGCAAGGGTGGTGATGGCCTCGATGGACTTGACGCCCGAGACACGGGCGCTGTCGTTGGCCGGGAAGGTGACCAGGGAGACTTCCCACAGGTCGAGCTTCTTGAGGGTGCGCACGCCGCTGACCTTGTCGTAGCTGTCCTCGCGGCTGATGAAGCCGATGGACAGGCCGCTGACGGCGCCCATCTTGAGCAGCTCGTAGGCTTCTGCGCCGCGCGCGGTCTTGAGGGCCAGCTTGCCCTCGACGTACAGGCCCACGCTGTCTTCCTTGACGGTGGTGTACACGCCGATGGGCTCGCCGCTGCGGTGCTGCCACAGCAGGGAAGGCATGCGGCTGGTGAGCGAGTCGGCAAAGGCGCCGGGAGCGACGACTTCCTTGTAGCTGTCCACCACGCCAAACACGGATCCGTAGCCAGAAAAAAGGCCGTCTTCAGAGACGGCCTTGATCTTGAACGGCATGTCGAGATAGTCACGCATGGTGTTTTTCCTTCGGGGCTGGTGCCGGGTTCAGGTCGGCGGTCAGGTTGATGGGGGTCAGGGGTTCGTCCAGGCCATCGATGGGGTTGCGGTCCATGAGCTCGCGCGCCTCGTTGCGGGTGAGCACGCCGCGCTCGACCAGCTTGCTGAGGTATTCGGCCTCATCCTTCATGGCGCCGCGCAGCAGGCCGCGCTCGGTGAACTTGGGGTAGTACCCCTCTTTGCGGTCTTTCGCGGTCAGCAGGTTGGCCGTGATGGACTGCTCGAAGCGCCCGTACCACGGCATGAGGGTGTGCACCAGGTGCGCAAGGAACATCTGCTCTGCGCTGGCGTAGGTGGCGGCCTTGTCGCTGTAGCCGATCATGATGGGCATGACGCGGAAGTAGCGGCACACCTCCTCGATCTGGTGCTTGCGGGTCTCCAGGTGCTGCATGTCCACGCCCTTGAAGGCGTAGGGCGTGAACTTGGCGTTGCGGTCGAGGATCATCGGGCGGCCGGTGTTTTCCAGGCCGCCGTACTCTTTTTCGAGCCATGAGCGCAGGGCCTTGTACTGGTCTGCGCCCAGAGCGCCGTCCACGCTGTACAGGCCCGAAGGCGCCACCGAGTTGCGGTGCATGCGGCTGTGGTGGTCTTCGGCGGCGATGCTCAGGCCGATGGCTTCGCGCGCGATGCGCAGCACGTCCAAGCCTTCAAACCCGTTCCAGCTGGGGCCGCGCAGCATCCAGATTGCCTCTTGCGGGAACTCGCGCTGGCCGCCATTGGGCGATGTGACCTGGTGCACCAGGCGATAGTCGCTCTGCTGCTTGGTGGTGACCGATCCGGGCTCCAGTGGGATCAGCTCGATGGGCTTGCCCAGCGAGTCGCGCACCACGAACACCTTGGCCGCGCCGCACAGGCCAGCATGCCAGGTCATGGTCTCGCGCAGCTCGAAACTGCTCATCCAGTCGTTGGGCTTGACGTGCAGCAGCTCGTGCAGCGGGTGTTCCACGGCCGTGCGCTTGCCACGGCCCTCGCCCTGCATGAGCTTGAGCGGCACCTGGGCAACGCCCTCCCCCAGTACGCGAAGGCAGCCGAACACGGTGGCAACCTGCAGGGCCTGCAGCCGGCCCACTCGCACGCCGGACTTGACCGGCGCCGAGAGGCCGAACTCCTGCGCCAGGTCGGTGACCGAGTAGCTCTTTCGGCTGAAGAGGCGGGTGAGGAAGTTCACAGTGTTTCCCAGAATGACTTTTCGGTGGCGGGGTTCATGCTCATGAGCGTCACGGCATTGAAGGTGGCCATGAGAGGGTCGATCTTCGCGGCGCCTGCGGCCTGCTTTGTGATGATCACGGCGTTGCCACGCGGTTCTACCTTGGCATTGCCGACGCACCATGTCATGAGCGGCTGACCACCGTGCACGAGTGCTCCTTCGGCCAGCTTGCGTTCAGCCGTCTTGATTGCGCCCGTCATCTTCCAGCCTTGGCTGATGCCGATGATCTTGTCCGCCGGTACGCCTGCTGCGTCCAGGGCTTCAAGCACGCTGCCGATGCCCGAGGGGTCCACGCCCACTTTGTCCAGCAGGCCGGCATACTCAATTCGGGCCACCGTCGCGGCGAGCTGGGCCACGTCTTCACCAACCGTCTTCACCAAGGTCAAGTCACCGTCTGCAGCGAAGTCGCGAAAGCGCGCGGCTTCCGCCTTGCGTCTCTCAAGCACCGAGGGATGCGCCCAGGCGTGAATCCACAACATCCACTGTTTCGTGGTCTTGTGCCGACCCAGCACAGAAAGGCCCAGCAGGTCGTCCAGGCCACCGCCGTCGATTCCCACGTCGATGACATCGCATTCGGCCAGGATGCTCTCCAGGCTGATCTTGCGCGCTTGCGTCTCCCAGAAGTCGGCCCCGGCCCAGCGGTCGGACATGAGCGCGAGCCCGATCTCGACGTTCAAGTGCTGCGATGCCCAGCGGCGCAGTTCTTCTTCGCCCGACGCTTCGGCCTGCTCATAGTCGGAGACCAGGCGCTCCACAGTGATTGACTTCCCCCGGTTCGGGGTGACCATCCACCAGTTGCTAGGGTTCCTCCAGTCGATGCCCTGCGGATACTCATACAGGATCGGCAGAATGGGCGCCTGCGTCTCGCCGTCGCGCACCTTTCGCGCCTTCAGCAATTCGCTACGAAACACCCCAGCAGGCGTGCGTTCCGACTGCGTAGTGATGTTGATCAGGAACGCTTCTGGCTGCGAAATGATGCCGCCGCGCAGTTGGCCAAGCACGCGATCCGCGTTATTCATTTCGCCGATAACGTGCAGCTCATCAACCAGCACACCCGAAGGTTTCACGCCTGTGAGCACCTTTGGATCGAAGGATTTGACCTTCAGATTCGCCCCAGTACGACGGAAAGTGAGCGTCTTGAGATGCTCCTGGATCAAGAACTTCTTCGCCAGCACCGGGTCAAGGGCCACCATGCCAGCCGCCTGGCGGAACGCGAGTTCAGCGACCGCCTGCGTTGGGCCGATGAAAAGAAACTCGCTGCGTGGCCGGGGCGACATGATCACGGCCGTCAACAAAAGCGCTGCCGCATACGTGGTCTTGCTGGACTTCTTCGGACAGAGGATGAACAGTTCCCTGATATGACGGAACAACTGCTCGGAGTCCCAGCTCCCAAACAGGACGCGCACGATATCCAAAAACCATTCCCCACCTGCCTCTGCCAGCGTCGGCGTTCCAGGTACGTCGGGCAAGCGCAGCTGGGTGAAGATTCGTTCAGCCTTGCTCACCTCCTTTTCAAAGAGCGGCAAGGAAGGGCAAAGCGACCTTCCGGCCAGGATGCGATCACCCCAGTCCTTGCACGAGGTGTCCCACATCATTGCAGTAGGCCTTCCCAGCTCGTGCCCTGCTCGGATCCCAATGACATTTGCTCAGCTTCCGTCTTCTTGCCAATCTCGCCAGGCTTCGCGTATTCGTAGGGCAGCATGGCCTTGGCAGCATCGATGCGGTACTTCAGATCCGAATGCTTATGGTTCATCACAGCCCGAAGGAACGACATCGGATCGGTCCACACGATGGGGGCATCGGGCCGAAGGTCGAAATCGGCCGGGTCCATCGGCTTCACTGGAACGGAATCGGCCTTCGCCATTTCCTTCACGCGGGCGTTGAGCACTTCCAGCACATCCGGCGACTTCGCCAGGCGAGCGCCCGCCGCCGATGCGGTCTTCGCGCTGTAGCCAGCCATTACAGCGGCCTCCCGGTTGGACTTGCCGGCCAACACCGCGTCCACGAAGGCTCGCTTCTTCAGTGTTAAAGCCATTAACAAAATCTCCCCAGGTTAAAAAATCTCTGCGTGGGATACCGTGCGGTTTCCAGACGAAATGCCCTCAGACATTTACCCCCCCCTCCCCGCTCTGGCGCTCGCCTCGCGCGCCGTCTTTTCCTTGTGGCAATCCACGCAGCGCACACGAAGGTTCGAGTCGTCATTCGATCCGCCGAGGCTGCGCGGTATCTCGTGGTCAATCTGGTTTGTTGGGCTCACTCTTCCGCAGTCAACGCAGGCGGCATCTCGCCCAAGAATTCGACGGCGCACTTTCATCCACTTACTGCCACGCCATCGCTCTGTCGCACCAGCACTGGCGGCCAGTACCCTTACGCGATCAGCATTCAGCAAAGGAACGGCAGAGGTCTTGAGCATCTTCAAAGCCATATCCAACCGCCTTGGAAAAGAAAAACCCCGACACGCTTTCACATGCCGGGGTTCCCACCGTGTGCATCGCGGGTGGAGGCGCAATACACACACAGTGCCTGAAATGTACCCAAAAGGTCTATGTCGGAAAACTCCCCCGCGCGTCTATAGCGCATCGGTGCGCCGGGCGGATACCGTCGCCTGCACCCGCTTGCGCTCGCGCTCATCTGCCCTGGCATCCAGCCAGGCGGCAATGGCGTGGTCTGCCTGCTCCAGCTGCGCCTTGATGGTGGACTCTGCCCGGTGCATGCGCCGGGCCGTGGCCTTGACGCCCAGGTCTTTGAGGTAAATGCACTCCAGCGTGACGAACAGATGCGACTTCGACAGCTTGAGCGCACGCACCGCCTGGTCAGTCTCTGCGGCCTCCTCATCGAACACCGGGATCGGCACATGGTTGTAGCTGCCCCGGCTCCACACCTCGCTGGCCAGCACCGAGCGCGTGGCGTACCCCAGGCCACCGCTGGCGCCGCGCGTGGTCCAGATGGCCCAGTTGTCCAGGCGCTGCTGGATGTGTTTAAGCCTGGCCATGCTGCGCCGCCCCCGTGTTGCGCTGCAGGCCCATTGCGGGCTGCTGGTCTGGCCAGATGCACACGTATGCACAGCCAAACTCCACCAGGCCCTTGGCCACCACATCCATGACCGGGTGGCCATAAAACGGCGTGCCCACCACGCGCCCGCCCTCTATGGCCCAAAAGCACCCCGGCTCGCCACGCAGGGCCTTGCGCACCCACTCATAGGCCACATTGCCCACCTCACCCGCCTTTGCCTGGATGGCCTTGTACACAGCGGGCATGTGCTCCTTGATCTCTGCCACCTTGCCGCTCACATCGGCCTTTGGGTCTGCCTGAGTGTCCATCTGTCCAACCTTTCTGATAGAGCCTATGGGTATGGGTGGTGTGCTTGCGCACGAGTGCGCGCACGCGCCCCTGCCTGCGCCCGCCCGCCCGCCTTGCAACATGGGCCGGGACACCTGCCCTGAAGCCAGCAGACAATGCAGCGGCTTCAACCCCCAAAAACCAGGGGGAGGGGCTATGGATGGCGTCCATGCCAACGCATGGACACCGTGGACACTTGGACACCTACGTCATCGGCCCATGCGCCGACTTCCCCGCCACCGCACCGCAACGGGGGCGGATAGCGCCCTCCAGCCCTTCGGGCACGCTGGCGCGAATCACGCCTCCCCCAGCGTTTGCAGCACGGCGCGTTTGTTGCGCCGTGACCTTGTGGTCAAAACGGCGCATCGTCGGGCTCCTGTCCATAATCCGGCGCACTGCCCTGCACATCCACCACCGGCCCATTGGGCGGCGGCGGCAGGGGCTCATCCAGCGCGGTGGATGCCTCATCCCCCGGCCACTTGGGCGGGCGCTGGTATCCCCAGGCCCGCACCCCGTTCACCTGGCGCTTCACGCGCTGCCAGCCTTCGTGCTCCAGCCACGCGCGAATCTGGCCTTCCAGGCCCGGCGTGCTCTTTGCGGCATCCACGCCCAGCGCAAGAGCCAGTTGCGAGATGGTCACAAACGTGGCCAGGTCGTTCACCACGGCGGCAATGCCCGCAGGCCCAGGCGCACGCGTCAGCACATGCAGCAGCTCGGACTGCACCGCCGTTTCCTGCAAGCGGCTTTCCTGCATGGGCTCGAACAAGCGCTTCTCCTGCTCCTCCGTAGGCGCATACACCGCGCCCTGCAGGTACAGCGCATAGGCCTCGGCAAACAGCTGCTCGCGGTACTTCGCCACCCACTCGGTGTTGATGCGGTGGCGCACAGGTATGGGCCAGAACCGGCGGTTGCCCGATCGGTCGCGCAGGTAGGTGGATTCGTTGGTGGTGCCCACCAGCACGCACTGCCGGTCAAACTTTTGCACCACCGCGCCGTAGGCAACCCGGTAGCGGTCAGCCTTTGAGCTGATGAACGCCTTGATGGCGCCCACCTCCGACTTGCTGAAGTGCGTCAGCTCGGCAATCTCATAGAGCCACAGGCCTTGCACCTGCTCCTGGCCTTCCTTGCCCGCGCCCACCTGAAAAGGTGTGTCGCTGAAGTAGTCTGCCCCGGCCAACACCTCCACCAGCGTGCTTTTGCGCAGACCGCCCGCGCCCTCCAGCACCGGGCAGTAGTCGAACTTGCAGCCAGGGTGCATCACGCGGTTGACCATGCCCAGCAGCCAGCACCGGCCCACAATCTGCAGGTACTCCTGCATCGCGGGCTTGAGCGACTCGGGCGACTCCCCCAGCGCAAAAATCAGCCACTTATCGATGCGGCTGGTGCCATCCCACTGCAAGCCCTGCAGCCATTCGCGAATAGGGTGGAAACGCCGCTTGTGCGCCACGGTCTGGATCGCCTCGCTCAGTGCCGCCCGCGAAATGCTGGGCAGCCCGTACTGGTCGGTCAGGTAGTCGCCCAACAGCAAATCCACCGCGTCGGTCACGTCGCCCGCCTTGCCATGCAGCCAGGGCCAGGCGGTACGCGCTTGCACGTTGTTGTTCAGCTCATTGAAGGCCAGCACATCGCACAGCACCGGGTCGCGTTCCAGGATCAGGATCACCATCCGGCGCGATGCGTTCCAGCGCTTTTTTTCCTTGTCCCAGTACGGGGCCAGCCAGTCAGGCACCAGGCGCGCGCCGGGGCACTCGCCCAGGGCCAAGGGGCCGCCCTCAGTGCCAACGGGGCGATCGATTTTTTTGGTTTCCGGCGCCGCGTCCCAGCCATCGGCGGGCAGTGCATGCGCCTGCGCAAAGAAGGCCTGCACGCGGGCAAAGTCCCATCCATCCGTCTCGATGGCATCGCGGCAGTCCCAGCCATCGGGCACAGCACCGGGCTCGGGGATGGGCAGCAACTGCACCGTGCAGCCGTGCGCATCCCGCAGCAGCGCGCCAATGCCCAGCATGGCGGCCATGCCCGGCTGCTTGTGGGCGGGCAGCAAGGGCTTGGCCTGCTGCAGCACCAGTTGCGCTGCCTTGTCGGGCGTGGCCTTGCGCTCGGCAGCGGTCAATGGCTCGCGCTTGGCATCGCAGTCGGCCCAGGCCAGCACCGTGCAGCCCTGCAGCCAAGACCAATCGGCCTTCTGCCATGCCTTGCTGCCGCCGGGCCAGCTGGCCACGCAATACACACCGGGCGCCCCTGCATCCAGCAGCGCCTGCAGGCATTCCGCCTTGCGCTCGCCTTCCACCAGCACCACCGTGCGGCCACCGGGCAAAGCGCCACCGGGCAAGAACAAGGGCCGCGGCTCATCAAACTGGCGCCAATGCCACTTTGCCGCGCCGTCGCGCGCACTCTGGCACCAGGTGTAGGGCAGCGTGTCCTTGCCGCCGTCGCTGGTGCGAAAACGCACCACGTACCCGTGCAAATCGCCGCCCACCTGGTACGTGGCCGTGTGCTCAAGGTCGCCCGGCTGGCGGTGAAAGTGCTTGAACGTGGGCGCAGGCGCATGGGCAGGCACCGGCCGCACCGTGGCCCAGCCCTCGGGCTCTGCCTGGGGCTTGGGCGGCGGCGCCGGGCGCGGTGGCGCCTTGGGCACGGGCGCGCCACCGGGCGCAGGCGTGACGATGCCCGCCACGCTCTCCAGCCCTTCATCGCGTGCCACCTGCACGGCAGCCTTGGCCATGCTCAAGCCGTGGATGGCGGCATACAGGCTCAGCAAGTCGCCGCCCTGTTCGTCGCTGGCAAAGTCGGCCCAGCGGCCATTGGTCAGGTTCACCGAGCAGCTCGACCCCTTGCCGCCCGCCAGCGAGCCGCACACGTATTCGTGCCCTCGCTTGGCGCCCCCCGGCAACCATTGGGGCACCAGGGTGTCGGCATGCTGCAGTAGCGCCGCAGCCAGGTCGGTGAATCGGATGGGAGGCAGGGGTGTGGGCGCTACCAAGTCAACACCCCCGCACAGGAGAAAAAGCCACAGATGCCGGCGTCTCCACCACCGGCGGCATATTGGGCAAGCGTCATGGTTTCGTCAGCCGCCCCAAGAGGCCATCACATCGGCCAAGTCCACAAAGCCCGCGCTCTGCTCTGGGGCGGCGGGCGCGTACTCCGCCACAGGGCGGTTGCGGTAGTCCACCTTGCGCCAGCCCACAGCCATGATCTGGCGCGCGCGGTGCATGTCGCTCACCGTGCGGCGGGCGGCGTCCACGCCAACGCAGGCGCGATGCGCCATCTCGCGCAGGGTGGCGCCGCGCTCGGGCGCGGCCAGCTCGGCACAGGCCCGCAGCAGGGCCTGGCGCACCTCCCCGGCGGGCCTCATAGCGCCCCCCACTTGCGCATGGTGGCCTGGTGCTTTGCGCCCAGGTGGCGCATCAGCCCCTGGCCTGCGGCCACCAGCTCGGCCCACTGGCGCTCCACGGCCAGCAGCTCGTTGCGCGAAATCTCGCCATCGGCATCGGCCAGCGTGGCAGAGGTCACCACATCGGCAAACTCGCGCACCAGGCAGGCCAGCGCCTGGGCCGTCACGCCGTCGGGCACATCGGTGCCGCGCGGCAACACCAGCAGCGTGGCGCCCACCGCCTCGGCAATGCGCGTGGGGTACTCCAGGCCGTAGTCACTGCCGTGCTCAACGCACATGGCGGCAATCTCGGCAGCGTCCACAGCGCCCAGCTTGTACTGCGGCGCCGCGCGCAATTCCTTCTCCAGCGTGCTGGGGCTTTTGCCCAAGCGCGCGGCCACGGCATCCACCCCGCCGGGGTAATGGCGCACAGCGCGCCGCACAGAATCAAGAATGTCCATCCCATCCACCTCTCAAAAACGCTACAGACCGACATGACGGCAGGCCGCGAAAGTGCGCCCATGCCCAACAAAAGCCGCCACCCCGCCCCAACGCCTGGAACGCCGCGCACCTGCCCGCGCGCTGCGGCCCTGCTCGAATGCGTGGGGAAAGGAGGGAACCCCCGGCCAGGCGTTGCTGGTAGTGGCGGGGTGGCGGGGAAACACAGCGCTACGCACTCGCAACTTCCTGGACCGGATTTGCTGCGGAAAGCTCAGGCCAGATTTCGCGCCAATCTGGCCGCAAGGCCATTCGAGACACAGCACCGCCGCTCTCGCGCTCGATTGCCACACAAGTCTTCTCGCGCACCCTGTCGCCGGTCGCCAGCAGCTTGCGCAAGTACCCAACCGTGGTGCCGCAGCGCTTGGCAAAGCCATCCTGCTCGGCGACAGGCAGCCCGTTGAGGTATGCACGTAGTTCTTCCATATCCAGCATCATACCTAAAGGTAATGTTTATGCAATACCCTAACCTTTTGGGCATATACCAAAGAGTAACGGGGCGCGAAAATGCGCCAATGGAACTGGCAGAGCACCGCAAAAACAGGCTGCGCGAACTCATGGATCACACCTGCGAAGGCAAGATCGCTGAGCTGGCACGCCGCATTGCGCGCAGTGACAACTACGTCTCGCGCATGCTCTACCCTGTCGGGAAGTCCCAGGAAAAGCCCATTGCAGACAAAATGCAGCGGGTGATCGAAGCCGCCTTTGCCCTGCCGCGCGGCTGGTTTGACATGCCCATGGGCACTGCCCTGCCAGGCCAAACGCAAAACGCCCCCATCCGCCTGATGCCAGCCTCAGACCCAGGACTGGAAGCCCCTCGGCAATACAACATGACGTGGCCGTTCAAGCGAGTGAGCTACAGCAGGATCACAGAACTCCAAAAAACCCTTGGCTACAAGCAAGGCCAGGAGGCCATCAGCGATATTGACAAGTACCTCGACATTGCCGTGATGAAGTGGGAGCGCGAGGCACTAGCAGTAAAAAGTTGACCCGCACCGCCACACAGCGCGAATCATTGCGTTCCCTCACCACTTGAGCCGCCGGACATGAGAATCACCGCATCGATCAACAACCCGCCCAGCATCGGCCCCACATGGGAAGAACGCTGGGAAGGGCCTGACAAGGGCCTGATCTGCTGTTGGCTGAACGGCATCGAACGATCTCAAACAGACTTCGCCCTAGCCGCCAAGGCCCGCGCCGGGGAACTTCCAGCCATGGGGTGGAAAGGTGGCCTGGACAAGCCTATCAAAGCCAAGTCAAAGATCGGAGCGCACTACTACCTTGCCACTTGGCAAGGCTTGCGCGGCGAAGACCTGGACATAGAACAAGGCCAGGATGTACACATCCAGTGCGCGCGCACCGGCACCACCGTCATCTACACCGATGACATCAAGCGACTGGGCCAAAGCACAGGAGAAGAATGATGGCCATGGACAACATCGGCGCCGCACAGGCGATGGCCCAGCGCCAAAACAACAAGGCCATCGAACTGCTGCTGGGCATGATCACCGGCATCGTGGCCGACGGGCACTTGCATGACATGGAGATCAAGCTACTCAGGGCATGGCTGGCAGAGAATGAATACGCCGCCAGCGCCTGGCCTGGGAGCATCATCGCCCAACGCATCGAGCACGTCCTGGCCGACGGCATCATCACCGAGGAAGAACGCGCGCACCTACTCGCAACACTCCAGCCCCTGGCCGCTATCGACTTCACCGGAACCGGTTGCGCGGCCCCTCAAGTCGCAGGCCTACCCCTACAGGACGAAGATCATGTGGACTTGCGCGACAGACACATTTGCCTGACCGGGGAATTCATCTACGGCACACGCGCCGCATGCGAAAGGCTGTCCGTCGCCCATGGCGCCATTCCCGTGCCTGGGGTGACCCGCAAGGTGTCGTTTCTGGTGGTGGGCACCAACGTTTCGCAAAAATGGGCACACACCTCCTATGGCCGCAAGATCGAGCAGGCCATGGAACTACGCCAGGGTGGCCACCCTATCAGGGTCATCTCCGAGCGCCGCTGGACAGAGGTCTTAATGGCCGTGTAAGGCCCGCACAGACAAGCCCGCAACAAGCGGGCTTTTCTTTTTCTTCGATCATTCCCTTTTGGTATTGCATTAAATCTTACCTTTTGGTATTCTGGCCACCGTTGACACACCAACGAGGGCAAAAATGCACCACCCCAACCCTAGTGCACACGCGTGCACACAACCCGCGCCGGGCGCCGCACAGGCCACTGCAACCAAGGCGATCAACACCCCCACTCTGAACCCAGGCGAGCACTACGCAGGCCCCGTGCTCGATGAGTCGGGCCAACTCAAGCACCACCTGGTGCTGCTGCCCGCGCGGCCTGAACGGCACCTGAACTGGGATGACGCCATGGCCTGGGCCGATGGCATCGGCGCCCAACTGCCCGATCGGCAAGAACAGGCCCTGCTGTTCGCCAACTGCCGCGACGCCCTGTCCGAAGAATGGTGCTGGTCACGCCAGGAAGACGAAGAAGACGCCTCCTTCGCCTGGGGTTGCCACTTCGGCGACGGCTACCAGGTCAACAACCACAAGAGCTTTGAGGGCTCAGCAGTTGCCGTCCGCAGATTGCCCCTTGAATCCTTCAATTCTTTTGCCAGCAGTCCCACCAGTGCACACGCGTGCGCACACCCCGCCCTGACCAAGGCCGAGGTCAGCAACATCCGCAAGCGCCTGGACCGCTGGGAGCTGGACCACCTGCGCAAGCTCGTGCAGGAACAGGCAGACCGGCTGGAGACCGCGCAAGAGCGCATCGACGCCCTGGAGTCCGAAGCCCGCCGCGCATGGGATGTGGCCGAATCGTGGCGGATGGATGCCATGGAGCTCGTCAACGACCTCGAAGATGCCGGCAAGACGGTCGGTCTTACGAAGAGCGGCCAACTGTTGGTGATGACGCAAGAAGGCGGGGCCGCATGAACACCCCCCTCCACCCCTACCGCATTCGCTGCGCCGGCCTGGAATACACCGCCCTGGCCCCCAGCGCCTGCCTGGCCATCGAGGCCGCCATGGCCCTGCACGGCGTGCAAAAAGTCAGCGCCCGGAGGCTGCCATGAGTGCCCCCATCCAGGTCTACGGCCCCTACCGCCGCAACCGCCTGCGCCGCTGCACCAAGGCCCGCGCACTCTCTGCCTGGCTGGCCGTCGCCCTACTGGTGGGCCTTTCCGTCTTGGCCGAGATTGCCCCGGCCTACGGCATCCGCTAACCCGCAAGCCCCGCCATGCACACGTGCGCACAACCTACACCGGGCGCCTTCACGCTGCACATCAGCGGCCAGGTAACCCGTAGCGTCTGCCGCTACACGCGCCACGGCCTGCCCGTAGTGGAGCTGGAGATTGAAGACCGCCACACCGGGCAAACGGTCTGCATCACCCACCGCTACCCCGACAAGGGCACCGCCAGCTGCGTGGCCGCCCGCTCCCTCGCCAACCGCATGGCCGGCCAGCACGCCGACCTCAAGGCCATCAACCCGCGCTTCAAGGCCAAGCGGCTGGAGTGCGAGGCCGAACACATCGTTCCACCCCAACCCACGGCGCAGCGCGCCGACCTCGAATGACCCACCACGCCCACCCCTACCCCATCGTCATCGGCCTCACCGGCCACGCCAGCACCGGCAAAGACACCGTGGCGCAGTTGCTGCACACGCACTGCGGCGCGCACGTCACGGCCTTTGCCGACGCCCTGCGCGGCGAGATCTGCGACGCCTTTTGCATCGAGCACATCTTCCTCACGCGCCGCGAAATCAAAGAGCACCCCATGGGCGCCCTGGCCCTCAACCGCTGCATGGATACCGCGTTCGTGGACCGCATGGTGGCCCACCACCTGGCAGGCATACCCCAGGGCGGCATCGAGGGCGAGCGGCTCGACCTGGCCGCGCCCCGCAGCCCTCGCCAGATCATGCAGTGGTGGGGCACCGAATACCGCCGCACCAACAGCCCCGGCTACTGGACCACCCGCACCCGCAACCACGTGCAGTGGCTCATGTCGGGCGTCGGCGCCCGCCTGGTGGTGGTAAGCGACGTGCGCTTCGAGAACGAGGCAGAAATGATCCGCCACCAGCTGAACGGCTTTATCTGGCAGATCAAGCGCCCCGGCTGCGATCCCGCCGCCCAGCAGCACACCAGCGAGGTGGACGGCAGCGCCTTCGCGCCCGACGCCGTCATCAACAACGCCCACGACCTGCGCCACCTGCAGGGCCTGGTGCTCAGCGAATTTGCCGAACTGGCGTGGCGTCTGCCCGGTGTGCGCGTGGAGGTGCCGCAGCACCCCAGCACTGCCACCGAACCGGCCAGCGCCTGACCAACCCTTTCCCCACCACCCCACAGGAGCTTTCATGCCTGAATCCAGCCTCACTCTCAGCCAACTCCCGGCCCTGGCCGAACCCATCGAAGGCGGCGCCTTCGCGGGCATCGTCACCATGCCCGACGGCAAGCACATCGCCGTCGTGCTGCTGCCCGACCGCGGCGAAGACCTCGACCACCCCGCCGCCGCTGCCTGGGCGCAAGAGCGCGGCGGCCAGTTGCCAACCCGTCCCATCGCTGCGCTGCTGTTCGCCAACGTGAAGCCCCTGCTGCCGCCCCGGTGGCACTGGTGCCTGGAGACCGAAGGCGCCTCCTACGCCTGGGGTTGCGACTTCGACGACGGCCTCCAGTACGGCTACCACAAGAGCTTTGAGGGCTCAGCAGTTGCCGTCCGCTTGATTCCGCTCACCCCCGCGAGCGCATGAGTTCTTCAGTCCTTTTTTCCTTTTTCTGGGTAAACCATGACCACAGCAACTACATCCACCATCCACCTGCCTGCAGCCACCATCGAGCTGCACCCGGGCGAGCGCTACGCCGGTCCCGTGCTCGATGAAGCGGGCCAGATCAAGCACCACCTCGTGCTGCTGCCCGCGCGGCCTGAACGGTGCCTGAGCTGGCAAGACGCCATGGCCTGGGCCGAAGGCATCGGCGCACAACTGCCAGACCGGCAAGAACAGGCCCTGCTGTTCGCCAACTGCAAGCCGCACCTGCAGCCGGGCTGGCACTGGTCCTGCCAGGAAGACGAAGAAGACGCCTCCTACGCCTGGGTTTGCCTCTTCATCAGCGGCGACCAGTACTTCAGCCACAAGAGCTGTGAGGGCTCAGCAGTTGCCGTCCGCAGATTGATTCCTTAAACCCTTTAATTCTTGAGCCACCCCATGGCCCTGCATACCCAACTGCCCATCTACCGCACGGGCTTGGAGCTGCTCTCGCTCGCTCACAGCGTGCAAGAACAGATGCCGCGCGGCATGAAGCGCACCGTGGGCGAGAAGATCGCTCAGCACTGCACAGACATCCTGGAGTTGATGGCCCTGGCCAACGCCGCCCAGGACACGCGGGCGCATTACCTGCGCGAGCTGCTCAAGCACCAGCGCACGGTAGAGGTGTTGCTTCGCGTGGGCTTTGAGGCCCAGCGCGTTTCGCCCAAGCTCTGGGCGCAGGGCGTGCAATTGCTGGGCAACATCGGAGCGCAGGCCGGCGGGTGGCTCAAGTCCGCCAAGAACAGGGCGCCAGCAGTATGACGGTCAAGGCCCTCATGCCCGTGCGCACGGTGAATCTGGTCGCGCCGCTGGGCCACAAGCCCACCGACAGGCACACAACGGATACGGCCGCGCCCGCGCGCGGTGCGTCTGGTGCAGCCGCCCATACCCGAAGCCTCGGCTACCCCTCGCTGCTGATGCTGCCAGGCCAAACGCCCCGCCCCGATGGCCTGTTTGAAAGCCCTTGAACTCGAAGGAACCCCCCATGGCAACCGAAGCACACGACACCGCAACCCAGGCCCTGCCCACCCCCGGCGCAGGCCCGCAAATGCGCATGGTGGAAGTAGCCCTCATTGAAGAGAGCCTCACCAACCCCCGCAAGCACTTCGACCAGGCCAAGCTGGCCGAGCTGGCCGAGAGCATCAAGGCCACGGGCGTGCACCAGCCCATCCTGCTGCGGCCGCTGCCCGGCACGCGCCTGGCCGAGACCTTCGGCTTCCGCCGCCAGGGCGCCCCCCTGCCCGCCTACGAACTGGTGGCAGGCGCCCGCCGCCTGCGCGCCTGCCGCCTTGCCAAGGTGGCCGAAGTGCCCGCCATGATCCGCGAGCTGACCGACGAACAGGCGCTGGAGATCCAGGTCATCGAGAACCTGCAGCGTGAAGACGTCACCGCGCTGGAGGAAGCCGAGGGCTACGAAGCCCTCATGAAGCACGGCCACGCCGACGCCGACCAGGTGGCCGCAAAGATCGGCAAGAGCCGCAGCTATGTGTATGCCCGCCTCAAGCTGCTGGACCTGTGCCAGCAGGCCCGCGAGGCCCTGCGCGAAGGCAAGATCGACTTCAGCCGGGGTCTGCTGATCGCACGCATCCCCGATGAAGGCATGCAGATCAAGGCGCTCCAGTTTTGCACCCGCACCGACTGGCAGGGCGATGCCCCCGGCTACCGCGAATGCGCCCGCCACGTGCAAGACGAATACATGCTGCGCCTGGACAAGGCCCGCTTCCCCATTGCCGATGCCAGCCTGTTGCCCGCTGCAGGCAGCTGCGCAGCATGCCCCAAGCGCACCGGCGCGAACCCTGATCTGTTCAAAGACGTGGACAGTGCAGACGTGTGCACCGACCCGCAGTGCTACCGCGCAAAGGAAGACGCCCACACCGCCCTGATGGTGGCCGAGGCCCAGGCCAAGGGCCAGACCGTGATTGCAGGCCAGGACGCCGCCGAACTGGCCTACGACGCCTACAACCACAAGCTCAAGGGCTACAAGCGCCTGGACAGCGCGGAAGACAGCCCCACCGGCCAGCCCTTGCGCAAAATCATCGGCAAGCAGATGGAGGCCGAAGGCATCAAGCCCACGCTGATCGAGAACCCCCGCAAGCGCGGCGAGCTGGTGGCCGCCCTGCCCAACGAGGTGGCGCTGCGCCTGCTCAAGACCGTGGAGGGCCAGGCCAAGGCCAGCAAGGCCGTGGCGGCAGAGGTGAAGGAGCTGGTCAAGACCAAAGAGGCCAAGGCGCTGGAGAAGGCCAAGGCCAGGTATGAGCAGGCCTGGCGCGACGCCCTGATCGACCGCGCCTGGAAGGCCATCAACACCGAGTGCATCGTGCCCCTGTTTTCGCTGGACGTGCACCGCTACATCGTGCTCCGCGAGATCGCCAGCCTCAGCGCCGACGACGCCGCAGCCCTGGCCGACATTCTGGACCTGGGCAAGGTGGCCCCGCACAGCGCGCTGATTGACTTTGCCAAGGCCACCGCATCGCCAGACTTTTTGATGCTGCTGGTCATCATGCAGCGCGATGCAAGCGCCAACCACTACGCGCACAACCGCCCCAAGAACGAGGGCCTGATGCTGGTGTCGGGCGTCGTGTTCAAAGACCACCTGGATGCGCTGATCGAAGAGCTGCAGGCACAGGCCCGCGAGCAATACCTGCCCAAGCCCGCTAAACCTGCCGCCCCGGAAGGCGCCTCTACCCCACACCCCGCTGCGCAAGCCAACCCAGCGCGCGGGAAGGGCAAAGCCCCAAAAGCCAAGGCAGAGGCCGCGCCCAAAACCACCCCCGCGCAAGCCCAAGCCGCCATCGCTGCAGCGTTGCGCGCTGCAGAAGACCAGAACCAGGCGCCTGCGGCGCAAGGCAACGAAGCGCCCCCCGATCCTTCGGTCGGGGATGCGCCCGCGCCCGGTGGCCTGGGCGGTGCGGGTGCGCAGGATGGGGCGGCAGTGGAAGCAGCCAAGCCCCTGAAAGAGGGCGCAACGGTGCGCGTGCGCCCCCACGACGCAGGCCCAAAGAACGCCCCCTACATCGGCCAAACCGGCACCCTGCGCTACCTGGTAGGCCAGCGCCGCGACACCTGGCGCGTAGCCTTCCCCACAGGCACCGCACGCAAGAAAGAGGCCGTGGAGTCCTTCAATGCTGCGCACCTGGAGGTGGTGTGATGCCCCTCCCTCGCTACACCCCCCCACGCTCCCGCCAGCACCTCAAGCCCGGCGGCGTGAACACACTGTTCAAGGCCCTCAAACGCGCCAGCGCCCTCAGCCGTGCCGAAGTGGCCGAAACCATGGCCCCCTACCGCGCCTGTTTTGCCCGCCTGCGCGAAGGCGTGGCCACCGAAGACCAGCATACCGTGCTGGCCACCGCCATGCACATCGCACAGGCCATCGAGCAGCGCGGCATCGTGCGCGGCCTGCATGAGCACATCACGTCGGCGCAGCAGGCCCTTGCAGCCATCCGCACCCGCGCCCTGGCCACCGGCACCTGGCGCCAGACCGCGCTGTACCACTACGAGCTGGACGCGATCACCACCGCGCTGGATCTGCACGAATTCCAGATCCAGCAACTGAGCGCGGGCGAAATCCACGACATCGCCCGCAAGCTGATCGCGCAAACACAAACCAGCGGCGGCACATTGGTGCGCGCGTCTGCGCAAAGCCTTGGCCTGCAGGCCGCGTGAGGGGGATCATGAGCGAGACAACAGACAAGATCGTCATGCGCGCCCTGGCCGAGAAGTTTGCCGACGAGCGCGCCCACCGCATCGCCACCATCGCCGCCCAGGAACTCATCGAGAGCGAAGGCGAGCGCATCGATGAGGCCGACACCTACCGCATCCCATCGTGCCAGGTGGACGAACACACGCTCGACTGCATCCAGCACCTGTGCTGGGTGGGCGAAGCCGTGAGCCACGAGACGCCCGACGGCTACGTGATGGTGCAACTGGGCGATTTCACGCTGGGGAGCTTGGCATGACAGATCGCCCTATTCTTTTCAGCGGGCCCATGGTGCGCGCGCTGCTGGCAGGCACGAAGACGCAGACGCGGCGGGTGGTGAAGCCGCAGCCGCGCCGCGTGGACGGCGGCGTGCCGTTCGGTGACGCACCGGCATGGGCGCATGCCGAGCCAGGCAGCGCGATGATGCGCTGCCCCTACGGCAAGCCCGGCGACCGGCTTTGGGTGAAAGAGACCTGGCGCACAGCCAGGTCGCTTGATAACAAGTCACCGAATGCAATAGGTGAAATGTGCATAGATGCCGGGTATAGAAAGCCGTGGGCGCCACTGACCTATGAAGCAGACGGGCACCGCAACACCGAGTGGCGAGGCTTTGAAATGGCAGGCGATGCCGAGCCTGGCAAAACCCGCGTGAGCATCCACATGCCCCGCTGGGCCAGCCGCATCACCCTCGAAATCACCAGCGTGCGCGTGGAGCGCCTGCATGACATCAGCGAGGCGGATGCGCTTGCGGAGGGCGTTGCCCAGGCCGTGCGTGACAGGTTGCCGGTGCAGCAATGCGGCGAATACGACACCATCGATGCCGATCCCGTGGAGCTGTATCAAGACCTATGGGAATCCATCAACGGCCCCGGAAGCTGGGATGACAACCCCTGGGTGTGGGTGCTGGAGTTCCGGCGCATCGACGTGGAGGCAGCATGACCGGAGCCACAAAAATGACCGAAGCAAGCTTGCTCACACAAGTCCTGGTGGCCGAGAAATACGGCCCCCGCCTGGGCACCGACCAGCTCGCCACGGTGCTGGGCATCTCGCGTGGCGCGGTGCTGAATCAGATCAGCGACGGTAAATTCAGCATCCCCACGTACATCGACGGCGGCAAGCGCTGGGCAGACTACCGCGACGTCGCCGCCTACATCGACCACTGCCGCGCCCAGGCCATGCGCCAGGCGGCATGATGGCCCGCCCCGGCTCTACTCATCCGCCGCACCTGCGGCGCGCCTGTGCAGCGACTCAGGCCGCAGGTTCGTGTACCGCTTGAGGTGCGCCCAGCTTTTGTGCCCCGTCACCAGGGCCACTTCCTGCACAGCAAACCCATCCTCGAACAGGCGACTGGTGCCCTCATGCCGCAGGTCATGGAAGTGCAGATCCGCAATGCCAAGCGCATCGCACGCAGCCTTGAAGTATTTGCTCAGGGTCTGCGGGTGCACAGGGAAGATGCGGCCCTCACCATCGGTGCGCGGCTGGCGATCAATGATGGCCAGGGCATCGCCCAGCAGCGGGATCCACTGGTCATTCCCCTTTTTTGCACGCGGGTCTTTGCGGTCGCGCACCAGCACCAGCTTCTTGATGCGATCCACATCGGCATGCTGTAGCGCCACAATCTCGCCCCGGCGCATGGCCGTGGCCACGGCAAAACGGGCAGCGTCCGCATACAGCGGCCCAAAGTCCTTTTCCAGCCGGGCCAGCAGGTGGTGCAGCTCATCCTCGGTAGGGCGCCGCTCGCGCTTGCCACCCCCGCCAATCAGCCCAAGATGCGACAGCAATGGCCGCGCCTCGGCAACCACATCGGGCACGCGCACCTTGAGCGCCATGGCCGCATAGCGCATGGCCGTGCCCAGCTTGCTCATCTCCATGTTGACGGTGTAGGGCCCAGCGCCATCCTCTGCCCGGCTGCGCGCGTAGCCCACCAGGTCATCGGGCGCCAGGCGCGTGGCATCCAGCGCGCCCAGCTCGCGCGCCAGGCGCTTGAGCTCGTAGTGTTCGTTGGACGTGTCCAGCACCGGGCGCGACCCATCGCGCAGGCGCCGGTACTCATCAATCAGCGCCCCCACCGTGAGCACGCGCCCCACGACTGCCGCAGCGCGCGGCGTCTGGCCCCGGTCTATGTCGTTCTCGATCTGCCGCGCCCACGCCTCCGCATCGGCCTTGTTGCCGAAGGTCTTGCAATATGATGGGAACCCCTTGCGCCGCACCAGCGCACGCCAGCGCTTGCCAATCTTGACGATGCTCGCCATTTGCCGCCCTTTGCTGAGTGATACGTGTACCACTTCGTATCATCGGGCGAATGATACAGGGCCAAAACGGATGATTGCCAGCGCATGCCGCCACAGTGGAGCGGGTAGAATCGCAGGGGCCGCTCCTCGTAGTTCAATGGATAGAACGAGTGCCTCCTAAGCGCTAGATACAGGTTCGATTCCTGTCGAGGGGACCACATCCAAGGCCGCACCGTTCCAGGAACGTGCGGCCTTTTTCGTGGACAAAAACGAGAAACCCGCATCTCCCTGGCGGGCGATGCGGGTAAAAATGGTGCCGATTGTCGGGATTGAACTGACGACCTACCGCTTACAAGGCGGTTGCTCTACCACTGAGCTAAATCGGCGAGAGGCGTATTGTAACGATCCGCCAGGCCTACTTCACGCGCTTGAGCGCAGGACGGGTGGGAGAGCCGGAAGGCGGTGCGGGTGGTGGGGGATCGGTGTCTTCCGCGCCCTGCTCGCTGCTCACCAATTGCACCAGGCGGCTGGTGTCTGTACTTGGGGCCGCACCGCCAGGGCTTGCAAAGCTGGCGGGCGGTGGCGCCATGTCGTCAGAGGGCGGAAAGGCCATGCCCTGGCCGTTTTCGCGGGCATAGATGGCGATCACGCGGCCCACAGGCACCATGATGTCGCGCGCCACGCCGCCGAAGCGGGCCTTGAAGCTGATGTAGTCGTTGCCCAGTTGCAGGCTGCCCGTGGCGTCGAAGCCGACGTTGAGCACGATTTCGCCGTTGTTGACGTACTCCATGGGCACCTGCACGGTTTCGTCCACGCGCACGGCGATGTAGGGCGTGAAGCCGTTGTCCGTGCACCATTCGTGCAGTGCGCGGATGAGGTAGGGGCGCGTGGAGGTGGTTTCCAGGGCGTTCATGGGCAAGGGGCCTGCAAGGGTTGGGCGGCAGCGCGTCTTACTTGCGCATGACCTTTTCGGAGGGCGTGAGCGCCTCGATGTAGGCCGGGCGCGAGAAGATGCGTTCGGCGTATTTGAGCAGGGGTGCCGCGTTCTTGGACAGCTCGATGCCGTAGTAGTCCAGGCGCCACAGCAGCGGTGCGATGGCGACGTCGAGCATGGAGAAGTTCTCGCCCAGCATGTACTTGTTCTTCAGGAACACGGGGGCGAGCTGGGTCAGGCGGTCGCGGATATGGGCACGGGCCTTTTCCAGGGCTTTTTCGTTGCTCTTGGTGGCGCGCGATTCGAGCGTGCTGACGTGCACGAACAGTTCCTTTTCGAAGTTGAGAAGGAACAGGCGCACGCGGGCACGGTCCACCGGGTCGCCAGGCATGAGCTGGGGGTGGGGGAAGCGCTCGTCGATGTACTCGTTGATGATGTTGGATTCGTACAGGATGAGGTCGCGCTCGACCAGGATGGGCACCTGGCCGTAGGGGTTCATGACGCTGATGTCCTCGGGCTTGTTGTAGAGGTCCACGTCGCGGATTTCAAAATCCATGCCTTTTTCGAACAGCACGAAACGGCAGCGGTGGGAGAAGGGGCAGGTGGTTCCCGAATAAAGCACCATCATGGCAAGTAGCTCCTAAAAACCAAAGGAGTGGAACGCGTGCAAGCGTCCACTCCGCAAAGGACTGGGCCGCGCCCGGCGGGCGCGGCGGGGGCAAGGCTGTGCCTTACTTGACGTCTTTCCAGAAAGCGGCGTTGAGCTTCCAGGCGAGGAACGTCATGACGAACAGGAAACCCAGCACCCAGATGCCCAGGCGCACGCGGGTGCCTTGGGCGGGCTCGCCCATCCATTGCATGTAGCCCACGAGGTCGGCAATGGCCGTATCGTAGTCTTGCTGGCTCATGGTACCGGGCGTGATCTGCTCGTAACCCTTGAAGGCGTGGGTGGTTTCGTCGAACACCGCGCGGCGCTCACCCTGCAGCTGCCACAGCGGGTGCGGCATGGCCACGTTGGGGAACAGGGCATTGTTCCAGCCGGTGGCCTTGGCTTCGTCGCGGTAGAAGGAACGCAGGAAGGTGTAGAGGTAGTCTGCACCGGTGCCGCCGTGGCCGGCGCGCGAGCGCGCAATCACGGTCAGGTCGGGCGGGTTGGCGCCGAACCATTCCTTGGCCTGCTTGGGATCGATGTTGGCCTTCATGGTTTCACCGATCTTGTCGGTGGTCAGCAGCAGGTTGTCCTTGATCTGCTGATCGGTCAGGCCGATGTCCTTGAGGCGGTTGTAGCGCATGAATGCCGCCGAGTGGCAGCCCACGCAGTAGTTCACGAACAGCTTGGCACCGTTCTGCAGGGCAGGCAGGTCGTTGAGCTTGTTGGGCGCCTTGTCCCAGGGAATGGTCGCGCCGCTGGAGGCATGCGCCGCACCGGCTGCCAGGCCGAGGGCCGCAATGAACGAGAGGATGATTTTTTTCATGGTGGGTAACTCCGGCTCAATGTGCTGTGTACGTAACACGGTCGGGCACGGGCTTGGGTTCACCCTTGGCGCTCCACCAGGGCATCAGCAGGAAGAAGCCAAAGTAGATCAGCGTGCCGAGCTGCGAGACGCGCTCGCCCACGGGGGACGGAGGCTGCACGCCCAGGTAGGCCAGGATCACGAAGTTGACCACGAACACGGCATACACATACTTGTGCCAGGTGGGGCGGTAGCGGATGGAGCGTGCAGGGCTGCAGTCGAGCCAGGGCAGGAAGAACATGATGACCACGGCACCGCCCATGATCACGACACCCCAGAACTTGGCGTCGATGGCGAACATGAGTGCCACCACCACGGCAGCGCCCACGGCGATGATGCCCTTGAAGATGGCAGGAATGCGCGCCTTGAACACCCCGAAGGCAGCCCCCAGCACCACGCAGGTGGCCAGCACGTACACCATTTGGGTGGTGATGGCGCGCAGCATGGAGTAGTAGGGTGTGAAGTACCACACCGGTGCGATGTGCGCAGGCGTGACCATGGGGTCGGCAGGGATGAAGTTGTTGTACTCCAGGAAGTAGCCGCCGGCTTCGGGCGCGAAGAAGATCACGGCCGTGAACACGATCAGGAACACGCAGACACCAAAGATGTCGTGCACCGAGTAGTAGGGGTGGAAGGGGATGCCGTCCGCAGGGGCCGTGGGCGACCAGCGGTTGCCCTTGGGGCCCTTCTTGATTTCGATGCCGTCGGGGTTGTTGGAACCCACGTCGTGCAGGGCCAGCAAGTGGGCCACCACCAGACCCAGCAGCACCAGGGGCACGGCGATGACGTGGAAGCTGAAGAAGCGGTTGAGGGTGGCGTCGCCCACCACGTAGTCGCCACGGATCAGCAGCGCCAGATCGGGGCCGATGAAGGGGATGGCGGAGAACAGGTTCACGATCACCTGGGCGCCCCAGTAGGACATCTGCCCCCAGGGCAGCAGGTAGCCCATGAAGGCTTCGCCCATGAGCGCCAGGAAGATGGCGCAGCCGAAGATCCAGACCAGTTCGCGTGGCTTGCGGTAGCTGCCATAGAGCAGGCCGCGGAACATGTGCAGGTAGACGACGATGAAGAACGCCGAGGCACCGGTGGAGTGCATGTAGCGGATCAGCCAGCCCCAGGGCACGTCGCGCATGATGTACTCGACCGACTCGAAGGCCTTGGCGGCGTCGGGCTTGTAGTGCATCACCAGGAAGATGCCGGTGACGATCTGGATCACCAGCACCAGCAGGGCCAGCGAGCCGAAGATGTACCAGAAGTTGAAGTTCTTGGGTGCGTAGTACTCCGACATGTGGACGCGGTAGGCGTCGAACATCGTCGGGAAGCGGTTCTCAAACCAGTTGGTGAGCTTGGCGCCCGCCGAGGCGTTGGGGGAGATTTCCTTGAATTCGGCCATGGTGGGGTCCTCGATTAGGCTTTCTTGTCGTCACCGATGAGCAGGCGCGTATCCGACAGATACATGTGCGGCGGGATTTCGAGGTTGTCAGGCGAAGGCTTGTTCTTGAACACGCGGCCGGCCATGTCGAAGGTCGAGCCGTGGCAGGGGCACAGGAAGCCGCCCTTCCAGTCGTCGGGCAGCGAAGGTTGAGGACCCGGTACGTATTTTTCAGAGGGCGAGCAGCCCAGGTGCGGGCAGATGCCCACGGCCACGAGGATTTCGGGCTTGATGGAGCGGTGCTCGTTGCGCGCGTAGGGCGGCGTGAACTCGTCGGGCTTGCGCTCGGACTTGGGGTCTGCAAGCTGGGCGTCGTTCTTGGGCAGGTCGGCCAGCTGTTCGGGCGTGCGCTTGATGATCCAGACCGGCTTGCCGCGCCATTCGACGATGGCGCGCTCACCGGGCTTGAGCTGAGAGATGTCCACTTCAACCGCAGCACCGGCGGCCTTGGCCTTTTCCGATGGCTGGAAGGTACTCACGAAAGGAACGGCGGTTGCCACGCCGCCCACAGCGCCCGCGCAGCCGGTCGCGATCAGCCACGTCCGTTTGCTGGAGTCGATTGGAGTGTCACTCATGGGGGTCCTCGATGATCATCGCTAGGGTTGGGTCAACCGTAAATTGTAGCGGAGTGCAAAGTGCCTCTTTTGACAATCTGGCACAGATTTGACCTGGGTCGAACCGGGGAAATATGCAGCTTCTTGCGGGATACTGTGGTTTTTGGAACCTTCGAAGGAGCAGATCCATGGGAATGGTGCAGGAATTCCGCGAGTTCGCCATCAAGGGCAACGTCGTCGATTTGGCCGTGGGCGTGATCATTGGCGGAGCTTTCGGCAAGATCGTCGATTCGGTCGTCGCCGACCTGATCATGCCGGTGGTGGGCCTGGTGTTCGGCAAGCTGGATTTTTCCAACCTGTTTGTCGTGCTGGGCACCGTGCCCGCAGGCACGGCCACGACGCTCGATGCGCTCAAGAAAGCGGGCGTGCCGGTGTTTGCCTACGGCAACTTCATCACCGTGGCGGTCAACTTCCTGATCCTGGCGTTCATCATCTTCATGATGGTCAAGCAGATCAACCGGCTCAAGCGCGAGGCGCCTGCAGCCCCTGAAGCGCCCGCCGCACCGGCCCCCACGCCCGAGGACATCGTGCTGCTGCGCGAGATCCGCGACAGCCTCAAGCGCTGATTTTCACCCCGCCAGGCGGCGCGCCATGCGCACCGCCTCGATGAGGCTGGAGGCATCGGCCACGCCCTGGCCCGCAATGCCGAAGGCGGTGCCATGGTCCGGGCTGGTGCGCACCAGCGGCAGGCCCAGGGTCACATTCACACCCTTGTCCACGCCCAGGTATTTCATGGGGATCAGCCCCTGGTCGTGGTACATGGCCAGCACCACGTCAAACTCGCCCGGATGGCCCGGCGCATTGCGCGCGCGCATGAACACCGTGTCCGGCGGCAAGGGCCCCGCCACCTCCCAGCCCCGGCGGCGCCCCTCAGCAATGGCGGGGGCAATCACCTCGATTTCCTCGCGCCCGAACAACCCACCTTCGCCCGCATGCGGGTTCAGGCCCGCCACGGCGATGCGCGGCGCGCGCCCCAGGCTGCGCGAGAGCGCTTCGTGCGTGATCTGCAGGGTTTGCAGCAGGTTGTCCTGGGTGACAGCGGCCAGCGCATCGCGCAAGGACACATGGATGCTGACCAGCACGGTGCACAGTTCGTCGCTGGCCAGCATCATGCGCACGGGCATGTCCGCCAGCGAGACGCCTGCATGGGCAGCCGCCTGCGCCTGCAGCAACTCGGTGTGGCCGGGGTAGTCCACCCCGGCGGCGTGCAAGGATTCCTTGTGCAAGGGCGCGGTCACCAGGCCGGCCACCTCGCCGCGCAGGGCGGCGCGTGCAGCCCACACCACGCACTGCGCCGCAGCACTTCCCGCCTGCGCCGACACCTGCCCCCAGGGCACCGGGCCGGGCAGCCCCGGCAGGGGCAGCACGGGCAGGCAGCGCGGGGGCATGTCCAGCGCCTGCGCGGGCGCATCGATCTGCGCCACGGGCAGCTCCGGCTGGCCCGGCCGCACCAGGCACTGGGCCGCTCGGCGCAGCGTGGCCAGGTCGCCCACGGCGAAACAGCCGCGCAGCAGCCCGGGGGCGTCGCGGAACGCCTTGGCGACGATCTCGGGGCCGATGCCTGCGGGGTCGCCCTGGGTGATGGCCAGGGGGCGCAGGGAGGATGGGGTATTCATAAGAAAATGGCCTTGACGCCCGTATTCATTGCGTAAGCAGCTATTATTTTTATAGCATCCTACGCAGGGTTGTCGATATCTATGAACTGGTGCTCCAGCCCCAGCTGCGCCGCCACATGGGCTGCCACCGCCGGTGCGCCGTAGCGCTCGGTCGCGTGGTGCCCGGCGGCGATGAAGGCCACACCGCTCTCGCGTGCCAGATGGGCCTGGGGTTCGGAGATTTCGCCGGTGATGAAGGCATCGGCACCGGCAGCCATGGCGGACTCGAAGTAGCCCTGCGCCCCACCGCTGCACCAGGCCACGCGGCGGATGGGCCGCACGCCCTCGGGCGCCACCAGCGTGGTGCTGCGCCCCAGCACCTGCTGCACATGCTGCGCCAGCGCCTGGGCGTTGCCATAGTCCACGCTGGCCACACAGCCCAGGTCCTGCTCGCCGAAGCGCGTTTCGGCCTGCCAGCCCAGCAGCGCGCCCAGGCGGGCGTTGTTGCCCAGTTCAGGGTGCGCGTCCAGGGGCAGGTGGTAGGCATAGAGGTTGACGTCGTGCGCCAGCAGGCGCTGCAGGCGCTGCTTCATCCAGCCGGTGATGCGCCCGTCCTGCCCGCGCCAGAACAGGCCGTGGTGCACGAAGATGGCGTCGGCCTGCTGCGCTATGGCGGCATCGATCAGCGCGCGGCTGGCCGTCACGCCGCTGACGATGCGCGCAATCTGCGCCTTGCCCTCGACCTGCAGGCCGTTGGGGCCGTAGTCCTTGAAGCGTTCGGGCTGCAAGAGCGCATCCAGCGCCTGCAGCAGGGTGTCTCGGTGAATAGCCATGGGCGTATTGTCGTGCGGCGCAGAGGTGGGCGCTTGGGCCACAATAGTCACTTCTTAGGGCACTCTTCTCGCTCACCGTTCATGAAACGCATCTGGCTGCTGTTCTCGCAAACCGTGACGGTTCTCGTCGCGGCCTATTTTGTTGTTGCCACCTTGCAGCCGGACTGGATCCGCAAGGGCGCCATCCGGTCTGGCGCAGGCATTGCGCTGATGGAGGCCCCTCCCCCGGCCAGCGGCTACGTGCCCCCTGGCAGCCTGAGCGGCGCGGCGCGCAAGGCTGCGCCTGCGGTGGTCAGCATCAACACCAGCACGGCCCCGGCGCGCGACCCGCGCAGCAGCGACCCGTGGTTCCGCTTCTTTTTCGGCGACATGGGCAGCGAACCCCAGGCCGGCCTGGGCAGCGGGGTGATCGTGAGCCCCGATGGCTACATCCTTACCAACAACCATGTGGTCGAGGGGGCCGACGAGATCGACGTCACCCTGTCGGACAGCCGCCGGGGGCGCGCGCGCGTGGTGGGCACCGACCCGGACACCGACCTGGCGATCCTGAAGATCGAACTGGACAAGCTGCCCGTGATCGTGCTGGGCAACTCCGACGGACTGTCGGTGGGCGACATCGTGCTCGCCATTGGCAACCCCTTTGGCGTGGGGCAGACGGTGACGAGCGGCATCGTCAGCGCACTGGGACGCAGCCAGCTGGGCATCAACACGTTCGAGAACTTTATCCAGACCGACGCCGCCATCAACCCCGGCAATTCGGGCGGCGCCCTGGTGGATGTGAACGGCAACCTCCTGGGCATCAACACGGCCATTTACTCGCGCTCGGGCGGCAGCCTGGGCATTGGCTTTGCCATTCCGGTGTCCACGGCGCGCATGGTGCTCGACGGCATCGTGCGCGAGGGCAAGGTCACGCGCGGCTGGATCGGCGTGGAGCCCAACGAACTCTCGCCCGAACTGGCCGAGACCTTTGGCGTGAAAGCCACCGAGGGCGTCATCATCACCGGCGTGCTGCAGGACGGCCCCGCCGCCCAGGGCGGCATCCGCCCCGGCGATGTGATCGTTCAGGTGGCAGGCAAACCCGTGACCAATGTGCCAGGGCTGCTGTCCTCGGTGGCAGCCCTGCGCCCCGGCGAGGCTGCCAAGTTCCAGGTGCAGCGCGGCAACCGCGTGATCGACCTGGAGCTAACCCCTGGCCTGCGGCCCCAGACCCGGCGCACGCGCCAGCGCTGAAGCTCAGGACGCCGTGGTCTCCTGCGAATCGTCCGGCGCACGCGTGTGCCGGATGAAGATCTGCGCAGACCAGATGCCCAACTCGTACAGCAGGCACATGGGCACCGCCAAGGCCAGCTGCGACACCACATCGGGCGGTGTGACGATGGCGGCAATGATGAACGCCAGCACGATGAAGTAGCCACGGAACGACTTGAGCTTGTCCACGCTCACCAGCCCCAGGCGTGCCAGCACGATGACCACGATGGGCACCTCAAACGCCAGGCCAAAGGCAATGAACATGGTCAGCACAAAGCTGAGATAGGCCTCGATGTCCGGCGCAGCCGTGATGCTCTTGGGCGCAAAGCTCTGGATGAAGCTGAACACCTGCCCAAAAACAAAAAAGTAGCAAAAGCCCACGCCCACCAGGAACAACATCGTGCTGGAGATGACCAGCGGCAAGACCAGGCGCTTTTCATGCGCGTACAGGCCCGGCGCAATAAAGGCCCAGACCTGCCACAGCACGACCGGCAAGGCCAGCAGGAAAGCCGTCACCAGCAAGATCTTGAGCGGCACCATGAAAGGCGAGATCACCGAGGTGGCGATCAGCGTGGCCCCTTTGGGCAGGTGCGCCACCAGCGGCGCGGCCAGCAGGTCGTAGAGCGGCCCAGGGCCGGGATAGAAAAAGAGCACCGCTGCAGCCACGCCCACGGCAAGCAGGGCCTTGACCAGGCGGTCGCGCAGCTCGACGAGGTGCTCGACAAAGGGCTGCTCGGTGCCCGCGAGTTCGTCGTCTTTGGATGGTTGGTCGGACATGTTGGTAGCCTGCAGGCCCAGGGCCTGCGCTGGCGTCGCTCGCAAGCGCGCTTTAGGTTTTGGGAGGCCGGTAACGCGCCACGCGCGCCGCGCCCGACTGCGCCTTGGTACGCACGCCGTGGCGCGACTTGTACCACTGCGGCACCGCGCCACGCTTGAGGCGCCAATTCTTGCCCGGATGGCGGTACACGGGAGCCGCAAGCTCCACTGAGGAACTGCCCTCCAGCGCTGCGTCGGCCTGGCCCGTGGCCTCGGCCCAGTCCTTCTCGAACTCGTTGGCCGTGGTGTGGATGGACTGCTCCACGTCACGGGCAGCCGTTTCCACCGTTTCCTTCATTTTCTTGAGCTCGTCGAGCTCCATGGAACGGTTGACCTCGGCCTTGACATCGGCCACGTAGCGCTGCGCCTTGCCCAGCAAGGTGCCCACGGTGCGCGCCACGCGCGGCAGCTTCTCGGGCCCGATGACGATGAGCGCCACCACGCCAACCAGCGCCATCTTGGACAGGCCGATGTCAATCATGCGCGCTCACGCCTCTTGCATTCGTGCATCAGTTTTTTTGCTTGGCTTCGACGTCGATGGTGGTCTTGTCGGCCGGCGCATTGCCGGTGACCTGGCCAGCAGGCGGCGTGACCGGCGCAGCTGCGTCACTGGACGCGCCATCCCTCATGCCGTCCTTGAAGCCCTTGACGGCGCCGCCCAGGTCGGAGCCGATGTTCTTGAGCTTCTTGGTGCCAAAGACCAGCACGACGATCAGCAGCACGACCAGCCAATGCCAGATGGAAAAACTACCCATGGAAATTCTCCTAACGAATGCGGATCATTTTAGTCGGGGTACGTGCCGGGGCTGTCAGTACCCTTGCAAGTTCCTCCGCCGCCGTCACCCCTTGAGCCAGGGGCGCGGCCCGCCCATGACATGCACATGCAGGTGGTGGACTTCCTGCCCACCTTCAAGCCCCGTGTTGACCACGATGCGGAATCCCCCCTCAGGATAGGGGCGGCAACCCTGCTCCAGCGCCAGGCGCGGCGCCAGCGCCATCATGCGGCCCAGCAGGCCCGCATGCTCGGGCTGCACCTGGGCCATAGAGGGCAGGTGCAGCTTGGGCGCCATCAGGAAATGCACCGGCGCCCAGGGGTGGATGTCGTGGAAGGCAAAGATTTCCTCATCCTCATACACCTTGCGGGAAGGAATCTGGCCCGCAATGATCTTGCAGAAGAGGCAGTTGGGGTCGTGGTCGTGCAAAGTCGCTATGGTCATGGTTCAAACATCAAGGTAGAAAGAGGTGTGGCGCCGCATTCCTCCCACACCGCAGGAAGCGAGCGCAAGCTATGCCAGGGCTCCCGCGCAAGGGCCGCCCCGCCGCGCTGGGAGCGTCCCCCTGCCC
Source organism: Burkholderiales bacterium (assembly GCA_016192425.1). GTDB lineage: Bacteria > Pseudomonadota > Gammaproteobacteria > Burkholderiales > Burkholderiaceae_C > Simplicispira. The sequence continues at coordinate 49,274 of JACPUE010000068.1, read as the reverse complement.
GCAGCGCGCAGCGCTGCAAGAGCTGGGGGAAGGCGCGCAGCGCCGCAGGGGGGTGTTCCTTATCACGCATGCTGCGCCAGATCCAGCGTGGCGCGCACGCCCACATCGGCGCGGTGCGCCAGCAGCCACTGCTGCCCGGCCTCCCGGCCCAGGTCGAAGAGTTTGTGCAGAAAGGCCGCGTCCGCGCGTACCTTGCTGGCAAAGCCCTGGCCTTGCAGCGGTGTTCCGCCGTCGATGCGGTGCATGCGCACGTTCTTGTAGCGGCGCGGATCGAGCTTGCCCTCGGCCAGCAGGCGGCGCACGAACTCGATGGCACGCAGCTCGGCCAGCAGGCTGGCGTTGAAGGTGATTTCGTTCATGCGGTCCATGATTTCCGGCATGGTGTCGGGCACCCCCAGGTGTTCGATCGGGTTGATCTGCACCAGCAGGATATCGCTGCAATCGGTCTGGTAGATCAGCGGGTACAGCGCCGGGTTGCCCGAGTAGCCGCCGTCCCAATATCGCTCGCCCCCGATCTGCACGGCACTGAACAGCAAGGGCAGGCAGGCCGAGGCCATGACCGCATCGGCCGACAGCCGGGGGCCCGAGAAAATTTCCCCGCGCCCCGTGCGCACGTTGGTGGCGCACACAAACACGGCTGGCACGCCATTGCGCTGCGCTGCCAGCAGTTCGAAATCCACCTCCCGCACCAGCAGGCTGCGCAGCGGGTTGATGCCGAAGGGGTTGATCTGCGCGGGCGCCAGCCAGGGCGTGGCCATCATCGGCAGCCCGGCAAAACCCTGGGGCTGGGGGAGCCCCCAGGCCATGTTGCCCAGGGCGCCCACGCCATCCCACAGGCGGCGCAATGCGGCGCGCGCCAGCTCGGCGCCCGCCAGGCGGGCATCCTGCGGGTCGGTGTGCTCGCGCGCAGCCTGGGCAAAACCATGGGCCAGGGCCACGGCATTCATGGCCCCGGCGCTGGTGCCGCTGATGCCTTCAAGGCTCCATTGCCCGTCTTCCAGCAGCGCATCGAGCACGCCCCAGGTGAACGCGCCATGCGAGCCCCCGCCTTGCAGGGCCAGGTTCAGGCGCTTGGGGGGCACACGATCGGACTCAAGCATTGATCGCACGGCTCTGGTTCATGGTGACCATGCCCAGCACGATACGGTAGAGGAACCAGATGGAGATCAGCCCCCAGGCGATCCAGCCGGGCAGCAGAAACAGCGCCCACAGCGGCGCCGTCAGTACGTACAACACCCCGGCCCAGAGCACAGTGCGGATGCGCCAGGCGTAGTGGCTGGCCTGCCAGGTGCCCTGGGCGTCGCCCTTCTTCACCAGGTCGATGACCAGCGCGATGAGGAGCAGCGCGGCGCCGGGCTGCGCGCCAGGGATCACGGCGCCCACGGCCACGATCAGGTGCAGCAGGTAGCTGACCCATCCCCAGGCCTTGAGGCCTTCGGCACGTTGGTCGTCCACATCGGTGATGTCGCTCATGGCACAGCCCTCCTGGGGGATGCGGGTTTCAGGTGCGGTTGCGCGCGGCCTTTTCGGCAATGCCGCTGGTGCCTTCGCGGCGCTCCAGCTCGGCCAGCACGTCGTTGGGGTGCAGCCCGTAGTGGGCCAGCGCCACCAGGCTGTGGAACCACAGGTCGGCCACCTCGTACACGAGCTTGGCCTTGTCGGCGCCGTGGTCCACGTCCTTGGCCGCCAGCACGACTTCGGTGGCTTCCTCGCCGATTTTCTTCAGGAACGCGTCCGGCCCCTTGGCCAGCAGGCGGGCCACGTAGCTGGTCTCGGGGTCGGCGCCCAGAGCGGGCTTGCGGCTTTCGATGGTGGCGGCCACGCGGGCCAGGGTGTCGCTGCGGGTCATGCGGTGGGATGTCACTTGTAGATCGATTCCGGGTCTTTGAGCACCGGGTCTGCGGCCTGCCAGGCATTGCCCTGCAGCACGTTGAAGAAGCAGCTGTGCCGGCCGGTGTGGCAGGCGATGCCGGGTTCGTGCCCCAGCTGGGTGACCTTGAGCAGCACCACGTCGCTGTCGCAATCGGTGCGGATCTCGTGCACGGTCTGCACGTGGCCAGACTCCTCGCCCTTGAACCAGAGCTTGCCGCGCGAGCGGCTGAAGTACACCGCCCGGCCCAGCTCGGCTGTCTTGGCCAGGGCCTCGCGGTTCATCCAGGCGAACATCAGCACATCGCCCGTGTCTTTTTCCTGCGCAATCACGGGCACCAGGCCCTGTGCGTCCCATTTCACTTCGTCCAGCCAGTTCATGTCGGCATTGTCCTCAAAACCTGTTGCGCTCAGCGCCATTGCGGCGCCCAGGAGCGCATGGCCTGCACGGCGCCTGCGCCCAGAGTCATGCCAAAGCGCTTGACCAGGCGCTCGGCCACGTTTTCACGGCGCGTGTAGTCGATGATGTCCTCGGCCTTGACCACCTCGCGCGCCACGTAGTCCAGGCTGCCCAGGTGATCGGCCAGGCCCAGCTCGATGGCCTGCTGGCCCGTCCAGAACAGGCCGCTGAAGGTTTCGTCGGTGGGCTTGAGCCTGTCGCCCCGGCCGGCCTTGACCACCGCGATGAACTGCTGGTGGATCTGGCCGAGCATGGACAGCGCAAATTGGCGCTGCTTGTCCGACATCGGGCTGAAGGGATCCATAAAACCCTTGTTCTCGCCTGCGGTGAGCAAACGGCGTTCGACGCCGAGCTTTTCCATGGTGCCGGTGAAGCCAAAGCCGTCCATCAGCACGCCGATGCTGCCCACGATGCTGGCCTTGTCCACATAGATGTCGTCGGCTGCGGCGGCAATGTAGTAGGCGGCAGACGCGCAGGTTTCCTCGACCACGGCATACAGCGGCTTGCCGTGCTTTTGCTTGAGCCGCACCAGCTCATCGTTGATGATGCCGGCCTGCACCGGGCTGCCGCCGGGCGAGTTGATGAGCAGCACCACGGCCTGCGATCCATCGTCCTCGAAGGCGCTGCGCAGCGCGGACAGCACGTTCTCCGCACTGGCTTCGGCGCCGTCGGCAATTTCGCCCTTGATGTTGACCACCGCCGTGTGCGGCGCCGACTTGCTGGCGTTGCTGGCCATTTCGTTGGAGGCCACAGCCCAGACCAGCGCCGCACCCAGCAGCAGCCAGGACAGGCGGAAGAAAATGCGCCAGCGCCGTGCCGCGCGCTGCTCGGCCAGGGCCGAGAAGGCCAGCTTTTCCAGAACGCTGCGCTCCCAGCCCGGAGCGCCGGGAGCGGCTTCCTTTGCTACAGAATCAATAGCACTTTGCACCCATGGATCGGGCGCTGGCAATGGTTTTTGCTCAGATCCAGCACTTGCAGGCGCTTGGGGGTCGGTCATATCAGAAATCCACGGGTTTCAAAGAATGCGCAGTATGCCAGTGCACCATGCCCTCGCTTTCGGTCAGGGCGATCTTGACCAGGGCGCCGCGGCAGGGGCCGGCCACGCAGGCACCGGTGTCGGGGGCATAGGTGGCGCCGTGGGTGGCGCACATCAGCCAGCGCCCGCTGTCGTCGAAGAAGCGGTTCTCCTGGTAGTCCATCTCCATCGGCACATGGACGCAGCGGTTGAGATAGGCGTGCACCCGCCCCTCGAAGCGGATGGCAAAGGCGCGGCAGTGCTGCCCCTGGTACACCACGTCGAAGGGCACGGCCAGGCCGCCCTCCTGCAGGTCGGCGCTGGGGCACAGGGGCAAGGCTTGTGGATCGGGGTGTTCACTCATTTCAGTGATCCACGGTGGCTCGCACCACTGGTAGCCCATGAAACTGGCGCACCCCAGGCCAGGGCAGCCGAGCAAGGGCCGCCCCGCAGCGAAGGCTGCGTCCCCCTTCCCACGCGCAGCGTGAGAGAAGGGGGAAGCCGCGAAGCGGCTCAGGGGGTTGTCGTTTCATCTCATGCTTCCCTGTCCAGCCAGGCGTGCAGGTCGCCCACCGAATGCGCCACATGCAGCGGGTTCAGCGCCGCGAAGGCCTCGGGCTCGTGGGCGCCGTAGCTCACGCCCACGCTGGCACAGCCCGCGTTCAGGGCCATCTGCAGGTCGTGCGTGGTGTCGCCCACCATGAGCAGCCGCTCGGGCGGCACATCGAATTCGGCCATCAGTTCCTGCAGCATCAGCGGGTGGGGCTTGCCGGCCGTCTCGTCGGCAGTACGCGAGCCATCGAACACGCCGCGCAGGCTCACGCTGCGCAGCGCTTCGTCCAGCCCGCGGCGGCTTTTGCCGGTGGCCACGGCCAGCAGGTGGCCACGTTCGCGCAACCGCTCCAGCAGGGGCAGCACGCCGTCGAACAGGCTCAGTTCCTCCTGGTGCTGCATGTAGTGGTAGCGGTAGCGCTGGCCCAGTTCGGGGTAACGCTCGGGCGGCACATCGGGCGCGGCGTGGGCCAGCGCCTGCGGCAGCGCCATGCCGATGACGTAGGACGCCGCCTGCACACTGGGGGTGGCGCCGCCCACGTCGCGCACGGCGGCCTGGATGCTGCGCACGATGATGGCGGTGGAGTCGAACAGCGTGCCGTCCCAGTCGAAGGCGATCAGGTCGAAGCGGCGCGCTCGGGCAATGGAGTTCATGGTGTTTCGGGGACAAAAGTGGCCAGATCGGGGGGCAGCGGTGCCTGCAGCTCGGTGCGCGCGCCGCTGGCAGGGTGGTCGAACTGCAGCCGCCAGGCGTGCAGGAACATGCGCTTGAGGCCCTGGCGCTGCAACTGGCGGTTAAGCTCAAAGTCGCCGTATTTTTCATCCCCGGCAATGGGGTGGCCCTGGCTGGCCAGGTGCACGCGGATCTGGTGCGTGCGCCCGGTCTTGATGGTGACTTCCAGCAGCGTGAAGGCGGGCAGGCCCGCACCGGGCTGCTCGGGCACGGCGCGGCGCACCTTGACCAGGGTGACGGCTCGCATGGCATCGGGGTCGTCGGGCGTGGTCACGCGCACGCGGCGCTCGCCGCCCTCCTGCAGGTATTTGTGCAGCGGGGTGTCGATGACCTTCTTGTTCGCAGGCCAGGCGCCGATCACCAGCGCCAGGTAGGTCTTGCCGGTTTCGCGCTGGCGGAACTGGTCCTGCAGGTGCGTGAGGGCGCTGCGCTTCTTGGCCACCAGCAAAATGCCCGAGGTCTCGCGGTCCAGCCGGTGCACCAGTTCCAGAAAGCGGGCCTGGGGCCGCGCCTGGCGCAGTTGCTCGATCACGCCAAAGCTCACGCCGCTGCCGCCATGCACGGCCGTGCCTGCGGGTTTGTCGATGGCGATGAGGTGCTCGTCCTCCAGCAGCAGCGGGAATTCGCGCGCGGGCGCGGGGCGCTCGGCCTTGTCGGCCAGCTTGTCGGACACACGCAGCGGCGGCAGGCGCACCTGGTCGCCCGCACTCACCCGCGTATCGGCGCTGGCGCGGCCTTTGTTGATGCGCACCTCGCCGCTGCGGATGATGCGGTAGACATGGGTCTTGGGCACGCCCTTGAGCTGGCGCAGCAAAAAATTGTCCAGCCGCTGCCCGTCCGATTCGGCATCGACCTCCACGGTGCGTGCCGCCAATGGCATAGCCGCACCTGGGGTTTGCAAGCGGGTCTCAGCCCGCGGCACCGGTTTGGCCCCTATAATGTGTTTCACCTGCGCAGTGTTTTGTAAGTGGTTGATTCGTCTGGAGTTTAGTCCACACGGCCATTTCCCCATGCGCAGGCAGGTCGATGCCGGCGGGTGTCGCACCAGCAGATGACAGGCCCATTGCCTGCCATGGCCGGTGTGGCGCACGGGTGGCTGACACATTGGAACACCGATACGGAATACCCCATCTGGCAGGCCACCCCACCCGGGCCCGGCCTGCCGGAGGATCGAAGCGAACATGTGGGCACTGGTCATGATGGTTCAAGCACTGTGGCGCGGGCGCCTGCCTGCGGCATGTGCATTAAATCATGCTCCAACGCCCGTCCAGCCTGCGCAAGCAGCTACAAATTTTGTAGCATTTGAGCGCACTTTCAGGCTTTTCGCCCCCATCCACGCGCCCTTGCCGCCCCCGCAGAGCTAGCAGCTGTGCGGGGTGTTTCGGCATCCTTGGCAATTCCCTTCGTTCCAGAGCGTCAGTCCAGGCATTGTTGGCTCGCCAAGAGCCTGTTGTTAGTTTGGATCACGGATGCGCAGCGCATTGGCAGCAAACCGCCAGAGCTGTGCACCGCCGCAAGAAGAAGGAACGCGCATCATGAAGCGGATGCTCATCAACGCCACGCAGCCCGAAGAACGGCGCCTGGCCATCGTCGACGGACAAAAGCTCCTCGACTACGAAATCGAGATCGAAGGGCGCGAACAGCGCAAGGGCAACATCTACAAGGCCGTGGTCACCCGCGTGGAGCCCAGCCTGGAAGCCTGCTTCGTCGATTACGGCGAAGACCGCCACGGTTTCCTGCCCTTCAAGGAAATCTCGCGCATGTACTTCAAGGAAGGCGTCTCGCCCTCCCAGGCGCGCATCAACGACGTCATCAAGGAAGGCCAGGAACTGCTGGTCCAGGTCGAGAAGGAAGAGCGCGGCAACAAGGGCGCGGCACTGACCACCTTTGTCAGCCTGGCCGGGCGCTACGTGGTGCTCATGCCCAACAACCCGCGCGGCGGCGGTGTCTCGCGCCGCATCGAGGGCGAGGACCGCGCCGAGCTGAAGGAGGCGATGGACCAGCTCGAATACCCCAACGGGATGAGCATCATCGCGCGCACCGCAGGCATTGGCCGCACCGCCGCCGAACTGCAGTGGGACCTGAACTACCTGCTCAAGCTCTGGAACGCCATCGACGGCGCGGCCAAGGGCGGCAAGGGCGCCTTCCTGATCTACCAGGAATCAAGCCTGGTGATCCGCGCCATCCGCGACTACTTCAACAGCGACATCGGTGACATCCTCATCGACACGGACGACATCTACGATCAGGCACACCAGTTCATGTCGCACGTGATGCCCGAGCACGCCGCCCGTGTGAAGCGCTACCGCGACGACGCCGCGCTGTTCTCGCGCTTCCAGCTCGAGCACCAGATCGAATCGGCCTACGCCCGCACCGTGCAACTGCCCAGCGGCGGCGCTATCGTGATCGACCACACCGAAGCGCTGGTGTCCGTGGACGTGAACTCGGCCCGCGCCATCAAGGGCGGCGACATCGAGGAAACCGCCACCCGCACCAACCTGGAGGCCGCCGACGAAGTGGCGCGCCAGATGCGCCTGCGCGACCTGGGCGGCCTGATCGTGATCGACTTCATCGACATGGAGGAGAGCAAGAACCGCCGCGAAGTCGAAAACCGCCTGCGCGACGCGCTGCGCCAGGACCGCGCCCGCGTGCAGTTCGGCACCATCAGCAAGTTCGGCCTCATGGAAATGAGCCGCCAGCGCCTCAAGCCTGCCCTGAGCGAAGGCTCGTCCATCCCCTGCCCGCGCTGCGGCGGCGCCGGCCACATCCGCGACACGGAAAGCTCCGCCCTGCAGATCCTGCGCATCATCCAGGAAGAGTCCATGAAGGACAACACCGCTGCCGTGCACTGCCAGGTGCCCGTGGAAGTGGCCTCCTTCCTGCTGAATGAAAAGCGCACCGAGATCGCCAAGATCGAACTCAAGCAGCGCGTGGCCGTGCTCATGGTGCCCAACAAGACGCTGGAAACGCCCAACTACAGGCTCGAACGCCTCAAGCACGACGACCCGCGCCTGGACCAGATCGACGCCAGCTACAAACTGGCCGAGGAATTCGAAGACCCCACCGCCGTCACGCGCCGCTCGCAGGAACCCACCAACAAGCAGACGCCGCTGATCAAGGGCGTGCTGCCCGACGCGCCCGCCCCGGTGGCCGAGCCGCGCCCCGAGCCTGCGCCGCGCCCTGCACGCAACGCACCGCAGGGTGCAAGCGCGGCCCCCCAGGCAGCGGCCGCCAAGCCCGCCAGCGCACCGGTGCAAACGCCCCCGGCACAGGAGCAAGGCCTCGTCTCCTGGTTCAAGAGCCTGTTCGGCTTCGGCCCCTCGGCCCCTGCAACCCCCGCCCCGGTGGTACCGGCCAGCCCCGCACCCGCTGCAGAACCCGGCGCCCGCGAACCCCGGCGCGACGGGCGCGGACGCCGAGGCGAACGCAACGGCGAACGCCAGGGCGAGCGCAACGGCCCGCGTGAAAGCGCCAGCCGCGAAGGCAATGGCGAAGGACGCGGCCGCCGTGGCGAACGCAACACCGAGCGCGAACCCCGCAGCGGCGATCCACGCACCAGCGAAGGCCGCCCACCCCGCGAAGGCCGCGAGGGCAACCGCCCACGCCGCGATGCCGAAACCCGCACCCCGCAGGCCCACGACACCAGCCTGAACACCGCCGAGGCACCGCAGGCCGCCGCAGCGGACGCAGGCGCGAACGAACGCGCTCCACGCAACGGCAACGGCCGCCGCGAGCGCAGCCCGCGTGGCGAAGGGCGCGAGCGCCAACCCCGCCCGGCCCCCGAGGCCAGCACCAACGACAGCGGCTTCCCCGACACGGCGCCGCAAGAGCTGCTGCCCGACCTGGATCTGACGGGCAATGAAACCCTGCCGGTCGGCACGTCCGCCGAAGGCGGTGAGCCCCGCCAGCGCCGCTCCCGCGACCGCTATGGCCGCAACCGGCGCGAGCGTGGCGAGCGCAGCGAGCAGCCGGGCAGCCCCGCTGCCGAGGCCGGCACCGACAGCGCCAACCTGCTGGACATCGACCTGACCGGCGGCGGCGCCCCCGCAGCCGAGCCCGCCACCAGCGAGCCGCCGCGCCGCAGCTACTTTGCTGCCGCCACCCCCGCAGCGCAGCCAGCTCCAGCCCACAGCGCACAGACCGCCCCCGTGCAGGCCAGCACGCCGGACGCTGCGCCGCAAGCCGCACCTGCTGCGGCCCCCGCGGCAGCCCCTGGAGCAGCAGCCGTGGCCGCCCTCCAGCCCGCGCCGCAAGGCACGGGCCTGCCACGCGTCACCCCGTACCAGTTGCCGGTGCAGGAAATGCAGCAGATCGCGCAGAACAGCGGCCTGCAATGGGTGCTGTCCGACGCGGACAAGGTGGCTGCCGTGCAAGCCGCCATCGCTGCCGAGCCGCGCCCCATCCACGTGCCGCGCGAGCGGCCCCCTGCCGTCGTGCTGGACGAAGGCCCGCTGGTGCTGGTGGAAACCCGCCGCGACCTGCGTGAGCTGCAACTTCCATTCGAGCAGGAACAGCGCCCCACGGCCTGAACCTCGGGGTTCGGAATCAGCAAGGGCGCAGGCCCCCCACCGTCCTTGGCCACCCTGTGGCTTTGCGCCCACCCCCGCACTGGGGTGGGCCGATGGCGCTATGCTGAGCTTTTGCTACCGCCACCGCAGCCCATCTCTGCCATGCTGATCCTGCTTTCGCCCGCCAAGTCGCTCGACCTGGACACCCCGCTGCCCCCCGGCCTGCCGCACACCCTGCCGCAGTTCCGCCAGGATGCCGCGCAGCTCATCGAGGTGCTGCGGCCGCTGCCGCCGCAGCAGGTGGCCACGCTGATGCACCTGAGCGACGCGCTGGCCGCACTCAACGTGGCGCGCTACGCGGCCTGGTCGCCGCGCTTTACCGCAAAGAATGCGCGCCCCGCCCTGCTGACCTTCAACGGCGACGTGTACGAAGGCCTGGACGCACGCAGCCTGGAGCGCAGCGACCTGGACTGGGCGCAGGAGCACCTGGCCATCCTCAGCGGCCTGTACGGCGTGCTGCGCCCGCTGGACTGGATGCAGCCCTACCGCCTGGAAATGGGCACGCGCCTGGCCACATCCGCAGGCGCCAACCTGTACCAGTTCTGGGGCGACCGGCTGGCCGAGCACCTGAACCAGCGGCTGGCCGACGACCCCGCACCCGTGCTGCTGAACCTGGCCTCGCAGGAATACTTCAAGGCCGTGGACCGCAAGGCGCTGCGCCCGCGCGTGGTGGAATGCGTGTTCGAGGACTGGAAGGGCGGCGCCTGGAAAGTCATCAGCTTCCACGCCAAGCGCGCACGCGGGCTGATGGCCCGGCATGCCATCACGCAACGCGCGCGCAAGCCGCAGGATCTGCTGGGCTTTGGCGCCGAAGGCTGGGGCCACGATGCAGCGGCCTCCACGCCCGGCCGGCTGGTGTTCAGGCGCAAGCAAAAATAGCTGCTAACGCCCGTCAAATAAGCGCAAGCAGCTATTGTTTTTATAGCATTTTTATTGTCAAACCATGCACTCGCCAGACCAATCCCCGCTGGGCAAGGCTTCGCCGTACGCCGACCAGTACGACCCCGGGCTGCTGTTTCCCATCGCGCGCGCGCCCAAGCGCTCAGAGATCGGCATTACCGGCAGCGTGCCCTTTGTGGGGGCCGACCTGTGGACGGCGTTCGAGCTGTCCTGGCTCAACGAGCGCGGCAAGCCGCAGGTGGCCCTTGCGCACTTCACCGTGCCCTGCGAGACGCCCAACATCGTGGAGAGCAAGTCGTTCAAGCTCTACCTCAACAGCCTCAACAACACGCGCTTTGCCACGGCGCAGGACGTGCAGGCCCGCCTGCGCGCCGACATCAGCGAAGCCGTGTGGCGCGGCGCCCAACATCCCGGCACCGTGGGCGTGCGCCTGCTGCTGCCCGAGCAGTTTGACCAGGAACCCGTGCACGAGCTGGACGGCCTGAACCTGGACCGCCTGGACATCGAGTGCCGCACCTACCAGCCCGCGCCCGAGCTGTTGCGCGCCGCCATGGACGAAGCGCCGGTCAGCGAGGTGCTGGTGAGCCGCCTGCTCAAGAGCAACTGCCTGGTCACCGGCCAGCCCGACTGGGGCAGCGTGCGCATTGCCTATACCGGCCCGCAGATCGACCAGGAGCGGCTGCTGCAGTACCTGGTGAGCTTTCGCAACCACAACGAGTTCCACGAGCAATGCGTGGAGCGCATCTACATGGATCTGTGGACGCGCTGCAAGCCCATCAAGCTGGAGGTGTATGCGCGCTACACGCGCCGCGGCGGGCTGGACATCAACCCCTGGCGCACCAGCCATCCGCAGGCGATGCCGAAGAACGTCCGCACCGCGCGGCAGTAAGGGTTTGTTGCGCTGTCAGGAACGGCGGAAATCGAGCCAGTCGCAGCGCAGCTTGCGGCGCCTGTGCGCGCTGCTGCGCCAGGCAACGTAAAGGCTGGGGAACAGCATGCCCACGCAGCACAGGGGCACCCCCCACCAGTCGTCGAAAAGATAGATGGGGAACCAGCCCACCCAGCCCATGAGCCAGAGCGTCAGCACGGCGTCCCACAAGTGATACTCCAGGGGGTGCTCGGCCTTGTTGGCCACATGCCATTGCTTGATGCGTTGAAGCTCTTCGAGGGTCATTGGAGTCTCCCGGCACGACGGGCACTCCAGTGTAAGACTGGTGTAAGCTTTCGTCAAGACTAGGTAGAAACCCTCGATTTTACCGGCTGATTCCTTTCAGAACGCTGTACGCAGTGCGTCAACGCACGCGGAACACTTCCAGCGTACGCCCGAGCACGGCCGCGCTGTCGCTCATGACGCGGGCCGACGCGGCCGACTGCTCAGCCAATGCGGCGTTCTGCTGCGTGTCCCGGTCCAGCAGCGTGACCGCCTCGTTGACCTGGGAAATGCCCTCGGCCTGCTCGTGCGCCGCCACGCCCATTTGGGCCATGAGGGAATTCACGTCCGCCACCGACTGCACCACCTCGTCAATGGTCTGGCTGGCCGACTGCATCAGGCCTGCGCCGCGCTCGATGTTGGTTGCCGAGTCGTTGATGAGGGCCTGGATTTCCTTGGCAGCCTCGGAGGAACGCTGCGCCAGGCTGCGCACCTCGCCCGCCACCACGGCAAAACCCCGGCCCTGCTCACCCGCACGCGCAGCCTCGACGGCCGCGTTGAGCGCCAGGATGTTGGTCTGGAAGGCAATGCCCTCGATGGTCGAGATGATCTGTCCCATCTTGCGCGAGGACTGCGCGATGGCGTTGACCACTTGGCTGACCTCCGCGACGGCCTCCCCTCCCTTGCGCGCCAGATCGGCACTGTGGTGGCTCTCGCGCACCACTTTCTGCGCGGCCTCGTTGGAGTTTTCCACCGTGCTGGACATTTGCTCCATGGCTGCGGCAGATTGCTCCAGGCTGCTGGCCTGGGATTCGGCGCGCCCGGACAAATCCTGCGCACTCTGGGCGATTTCAGCCGAAATCGAGCTGAACCGCTCCATCTCTTCCAAGGCATCGCCCACCACGGCACGGATGTTGAGCTGCAAGCGCTGCACGCGCGACATCACCTTGCCCAGCACATGGGTCAAGGGCAGATCGGGCTCGCGGTGCGTCAGGTCGCCAGCCGCCATGTTGTTGAGCAGGCGCCGCAGGCTGCGGATCGGCAGGGTCACGCTCACGTGGTAGCGCGCCAGCACCAGTCCGGCGGTGACCAGCCAGGCCAGGGTTTGCAAGGCCAGGGCCATGCCATCGGTCCAGCCCATCCAGCCCGGCACCAGCGACACCAGCATCAGCGGCAGCAGCAGGGCCGCCAGGCGCAGCGTGGGGCCCGAGCGGTAGCGCTTGCGCAGGTTGTCCCACACGCTGGTGCTGCGCACGCCACCAGCATGGATCCTGATGGTCTGGCGCCCGGACTCGCGCTCCTGCTTGACGCGCGCATACAAGGCCTCGGCCGCCTTGATCTGCTCGCGCGTGGGCTTGGTGCGCACAGATATGTATGCCTGCGGCTTGCCCTGCCGCATGATGGGCGTGACATGGGCCTGCACCCAATAAAAATCGCCGTTCTTGCGGCGGTTCTTGACGATGCCCGTCCAGCTGCGCCCGCGCCCGATGGTGGACCACATGTCCTTGTAGGCCTCAGGCGGCATGTCCGGGTGGCGGATCATGTTGTGCGGCTGGCCCATGAGTTCTTCCATGGTGAAACCGCTCACACGGGCAAAGGGCGCGTTGCAGTGCGTCAACACCCCTTTGGTATCGGTGGTGGACATCAGCAGTTCGTCGGCCGGGAAGTCGTATTCGTTGTTGGTGACGGGAAGGTTGACGCGCATAGGTGATCTCTGCCGAAGAATTCCGCAGTAAAGCGGTTCGAACCATTGTGCCGCTGTTTGCTGACACAAAAATTTACGTAAAAACCCGAATAGTCAGAAAAGTTCCAGCATGCCTCCTTGCACCGGCTCAGTGCTGCACGCTGGCGCCTGCTGTGCGCCAGCGCCCGCCACGACGGGCACCAGCGAGGCCACGCGCACCCCCAGCAGGCGCAGGCGCTGCTGCAGCGGCACGCGCTTGAGGCACTGACCGGCCACACGGCGCAGCACGGCGGCGTCCTGCGTGGCCTGGGCAATGGTCTGGTCGCGCGTGGCGCCGCGAAAGTCCGCATAGCGCAGCTTGATGCCTATGGTGCGGCCCGCATAGCCCTTGCGCTGCAGGTCTTGCGCCACCTGCTCGCACAGCGCAGTGAAGATACGGCCCAGCTCGGCGCGGTCGTGCACGGCGTGCAGGTCGCGCTCGAAGGTGGTCTCGCGGCTGATGCTCACGGGCTCGCTCTCGGTCACCACGGGCCGTTCGTCGCGCCCCCAGGCGGCGGCGTGCAGCCAGGCGCCCGTGGCCTTGCCGAAATGCTGCACCAGCCAGTCGCGCGGGCGTGCCGCCAGCTCGCCAATGGTGTGGATGCCGTGGGCTGCCAGCCTGGCGTCGGCCTTGGGGCCGATGCCGTTGATCTTGCGGCACGCCAGCGGCCAGATCAACGGCTGCAGGTCGGCCTCGTGCACGATGGAGATGCCGTTGGGCTTGCGGAACTCGCTCGCCATCTTGGCCAGCAGCTTGTTGGGCGCCACGCCGATGGAGCAGGTCAGGCCCGTGGCATCGAAGATGGATTTCTGGATCAGCCGCGCGAGCACGCGCCCGCCCTCGCGCTGGCCGCCTGCCACCTGCGTGAAGTCGATGTACACCTCGTCCACGCCCCGGTCTTCCATCACGGGGGCGATGTCGGTGATGACCTGCTTGAAACGGCGCGAATAGCGCCGGTACTCATCAAAGTCCACCGGCAGCAAAATGGCCTGCGGGCACAGGCGCGCCGCCTTCATCAACCCCATGGCCGAGCCCACGCCAAAAGCGCGCGCCGCATAGGTGGCGGTGGTGATGACGCCGCGCCCGGTGTAGTCCTGCAGCCGCGGGAAGTCTGCCAGCGGTATCTCGTGCAGCGGCAGGCCCGAGCCCTCGGTGGTGATGCGCTGGTCGCAGTCGCGCCGCCCTCCGCCAATGACCACGGGCAGGCCCTGGAGTTGTGGGTAGCGCAGAAGCTCCACGCTGGCATAGAAGGCATCCATGTCCAGATGGGCAATGCGGCGCGGCAGGGGGCTATTGGCGGTATTGGCGGCAGTCACGGCCGCCATTGTTTCACCTCAGGGTGTGGGATAGGTGCCGGGCAGCAGAATGGAAGAGTCGACGGTGTTGATGTCCGTGCGGCCGCAGAAGGCCATGGTCAGATCCAGTTCCTTGCGGATGATCTCCAGCACGCGCGTGACGCCCAGTTCGCCGTAGGCGCCCAGGCCGTAGAGGAAGGCGCGGCCGATCATGGTGCCCTGCGCTCCCAGCGCGCGGGCCTTGAGCACGTCCTGGCCGCTGCGGATGCCGCCGTCCATCCACACCTCGATGTTCTTGCCCACGGCCTGGGCAATGGCGGGCAGCGCTGCAATGGAGGACGGCGCGCCGTCGAGCTGGCGCCCGCCGTGGTTGCTGACGATGAGCGCGTCGGCGCCGCTGTCCACGGCCAGGCGGGCGTCTTCGGCCTCCATGATGCCCTTGAGGATGAGCTTGCCGCCCCAGCGTTTCTTGATCCATTCCACATCGCCCCAGTTGAGTTCGGGGTCGAACTGCTCCACCGTCCAGGATGAGAGCGAGGACATGTCGCCCACGCCCTTGGCATGGCCCACGATGTTGCCGAAGCTGCGGCGGCGGGTGCCCAGCATCCCCAGGCACCAGCGCGGCTTGGTGGCCAGGTTGATGAGGTTGGCGATGGTGGGTTTGGGGGGCGAGGACAGGCCGTTCTTGATGTCCTTGTGGCGCTGGCCCAGGATCTGCAGGTCCAGCGTGAGCTGCAGGGCCGAACAGCCTGCAGCCTTGGCACGGTCGATCAGGCGCTCGATGTAGTCGCGGTCGCGCATCACATAGAGCTGGAACCAGAAGCCGGGGCCTGCATGCTGGGCCACATCCTCGATGGAGCAGATGCTCATGGTCGAGAGCGTGAAGGGCACGCCGAAGGCCTTGGCCGCACGCGCGGCAAGGATTTCGCCATCGGCGTGCTGCATGCCGGTCAGGCCCGTGGGCGCCAGGGCCACGGGCATGGCCACGTCCTGGCCCACCATGGTGGTGCGCGTGGTGCGCCCGGTCATGTTGACGGCCACGCGCTGGCGCAGCTTGATCTTCTGGAAGTCTTCCTCGTTGGAACGGTAGGTGCTCTCGGTCCACGAGCCCGAATCGCAGTAGTCGTAGAACATGCGGGGCACGCGGCGCTTGGCGATGCGGCGCAGGTCTTCGATGCAGGTGATGGTGGACAGGTCAGGCACGCGGATCTCCTTGGGTGTGTGGTTCAGGCTGGCCGCAATGGTAGGGCGCGGCGGTCTGGCAGGCCATCAAAAATATTTGTGCGCCTTGGATCAAATTTGCATTCAAAACCAAATCGGCCCGTAAGGCAATACCGAAGCGCGCTAACAGCTATTGTTTTTATAGCATTCAGGCCGCATCGGGTTCGGCGGCATGCTCCCGGGCCAGCAGCGTGGGTTCCTGGCCTGCGCCTGTGTAGCAGCGCACCTGCATGCGGCCCGAGCGCTTGGCGGCGTACATGGCAGTGTCGGCATGGCGCGCCAGTTCTTCAAAGCTGCTGCCATGCTGGGGAAACAAGGCCATGCCCGCGCTCAGGCCCACACGGGCCTCGCGGCCCTGCAGATCGAAAGGCGCCTGGCACACGGCCAGCACCTTGCGCGCCACCACGGCGGACTGCTGGGGCCCCTCCAGCCCCGGCAGCAGCACCACGAATTCGTCGCCCCCCTGGCGGCACACGGTGTCGGACTGGCGCACTGCCGCCTGCAGGCGGCGCGCAAACTGCACCAGCAACTGGTCGCCCAGGTCGTGGCCCAGGGTGTCGTTGACCTGCTTGAACCCGTCCAGGTCGATGTACATCACGGCCAGGGTCTTGCCGTCGCGCCGCGCCAGTGCCAGGGCCTGGCGCGCGCGGTCTTGCAACAGCACGCGGTTGGGCAGGTCGGTCAGCGCGTCGTACTGGGCCAGGTGCGCCATGCGCTCGGCCAGGGCCATGGTTTCGGTCACGTCGTGCAGCACCATCACCGCGCCGGTAAGCTGGCCATGGCGGTCGGTGATGGGGCTGGCCGTTTCCTCGACCACGTAGCGGTGCCCGTCGCGGCGGTGCAGCACCACGCCGCGCGTGGGGCCGCAGGGCTTGCCCGTTTGCAGCGCCTGGCGCACGGGGCTGGGGTTCACGCACTCGCCATTGGTGCGGTGCAGGGGGGCCACGTTGTCCACGTTCTGGTCGGCGGCGTCAAAGGCCTGCCAGCCCGTCATGCGCTGGGCCACAGGGTTGATGTAGGTGACGCGGCCCTGCGCGTCGGTACAGACCACCGCATCGCCAATGGACTGCAGCGTGAGCCGCATGCGCTCCTTCTCGTCGAACAGGGCGTCTTCCATGCGCTTGCGGTCGGTGATGTCCGTCACCTGCGCAAAGATGCCCAGCACCGGGCCCTGGGAATCGGGGCGGTCGGGCGCATAGACGATGTGGTTGTGCCGCACCTGGCCGGTGGCAGGGCTGCGCATGGTGCGCTCGAACACCTGGGGCTCGCCGCCCAGGGCGTGCTGCACGTAGGGTTCGACCAAGGCATAGTCCAATGCGCCCAGCAGTTCACTGGCTTCCTTGCCCTGCATGCCCTTGGGAGTGAGGCCGAAGGCCGCGCTGGCGGCCTTGTTGGCAAAGCGGTTGTGCAGGCTGGCGTCCCAGTAGCTCACGAGCGAGGGCAGGTTGTCCAGGATGGTGCGCACATCGTGCTCGGCCTGCTGCAACTGCTGCGCCACATGCTGGCGCCGTTGCAGTTCGCGCACGAACAGCGCGGCAAGCGCCAAGGCGGCCAGCATGAGAAGCGCCGCAAAGCCCCCCAGCACCCAGGCGCTGCGCTGCCATGCCTGTGTGACCGAGTCCTTGGATTGCGCCACGCTCAGAATCAGCGGGTAGGCGCCCACATGGCGAAAGGTGTCAAAGCGCTCCACCTTGTCAATGGCATCGGCGCTGATGAAGCTGCCACTACGCTCGGCCTGGATGCGGCGCAGATCCTCAGACCCTGCGATGGACTTGCCGATCTCGGCATCCTGGGAGGGATAGCGCGAGACCACCGTCCCATCGGCCAGGAAGAGCGTGATGCCGCTCTGCGGCCCCAGATCGACCACGGAAAACAGATTGTTGAAATACTCCAGGCGCAGGCCACCGACCACCACGCCAGCAAAGCGGCCATCGGCGTGGTGGCGCGCACGCGCCATGGGTAGCAGGTATCTGCCGGTCAGGCGCGAAAGCACCGGCGCCCCGAAGTACAGCCCCTGGTGGCGGCCTTGCGCAAAAACCTGGAAATAGTCCCTGTCGGCCAGGTTGGCGCGGCGTGGCTCCACACTGGTGGAGTCGAGCACTACATCGCCATGGCTGTCGAGCACCAACATGCCCGCCGTGTCCGTCAAGCCCATGGACTGGTCGAACAAGGCACGTTGGCGCTGTGCGGCAGGCAGGCCCATGATGGCCTGATCGTCCAAGCCCTGGATCAAGCCCTTGAGCGACAGATCGTAGGCATCTAACCCGCGGCCCAGGCTGTGCGCCAGCACCTGGGCCAAGCTGGCGTTGACGCGCCGAGTGGCGGCCCATCTTTCGTCCTGCATCTGCCAGACCACGCGGGCAAACAAGGCGCCAATGCCCAGGGTGAGCAGCAGCGACAACGCAACCAGGCGGTAGAGACGGTTTGACGGCACAGCAAAAATACAATGGCTTGAAGGCATTGTAGGAGCGGAATGTCAGCATTTGTAGCAGGCGCACACCTGCTCATGGCGCACGCGCCCTGACGCCAGCACCCCGCACCTCGATGCGCACCTCGTCCAGCACCCGCCCGCGTGCATCGGTCAGTTGCACCACATGGCGGCCCGGCCAGGGCAACCAGGCCACCTGCGCACCCCGGCCCAGGGGTTTGCCATCCATGCGCCAGCGCAGGCCCGGCGCAGCGTGCGGCGCGGCGATGAAGTGCACGCGCTGGTTCTGCGGCGGAATGTCGGGATCCAGCGCCACAATGCTGCCCGGCGCAGGCGCCGCAATGCGCACGGCCGAGGGCGCGGACGGCGTGTCGGAATTCAAGTCAAAACCGCCTCCAGCGCCCAACAGATAAGCGCCATCAGCTATATTATTAATAGCAAACAAGGCTTGCTGCGTACCCGCCACAAACCACTCGGTGCGCGCGGCCTCCAGCGGCGCCCCCGTGCCCGGCCCTGGGCCAAAGCGCACCGGCTGGCGCACCAGCGCTGCGGGCGCCGCCGGGGCGCGGCTGGGGCTGCGGGCGTGCAGCTGCGCCATGAGTGCGGCCCAGACGGGCGCCGCCCCGCTGGTGCCGCTGACCTCGTGCATGGGCGCGCCGCTGGCGTTGCCCACCCACACGCCCACGGTGTAGCGGCTGGACCAGCCGATGGCCCAGTTGTCGCGCATGTCCTTGCTGGTGCCGGTCTTCACGGCCGACCAGGTGCGGGTGGCGAGCACGCTGTCGGTGCCGAAGGTGCGCGCACGGGCCAGGGGATCGGCCAGGATGTCGCCCACGACCCAGGCGGCGCCCTCGTCCACCGCCCTGGTGAACGCAGGGCGCGCGGGCCGCTCGGCGCGCAGCAGCGGCGCCACCGGGCTGTGGCGCCCGCCGTTGGCCAGCGCGCGGTAGGCGTTGGTCAGTTGCAAGAGCGGCGTTTCGCTGCTGCCCAGCGCCAGGCTGTAGCCGTAGTAGCCCGCACTCTCGCGCAGCGGCAGGCCCAGCGCCTGCAGTTGCCGGTAGAACGCATCGGGCGACACCATGAGCAGCGTGCGCACCGCAGGCACATTAAGCGACGCGGCCAGCGCCGTGCGCACCGACACCCAGCCCTTGAACTGGCGGTCGTAGTTCTGCGGGATGTACAGCCCGCCCGGCGTGGCAATCTGGGCGGGCGAGTCTTCCACCAGCGACGCCGCAGTGAGCCGCCGCTCGGCCAGCGCCTGCGCGTACAAAAAAGGCTTGAGCGTGGAGCCCGGCTGGCGCAGCGCCAGCACACCATCGACCTCGGCCGCGCCGCTCAGGGCGCCTGACGAACCCACCCAGGCCAGCACCTCGCCGCTGGCGTTGTCCAGCACCAGCACGGCACCGTCTTCCACCTGGCGGCCCTGCAGTTCGCGCAGATGCTGGGTCAGCGCCTGCACCGCAAAACGCTGCAGCGGCGCGCTGAGCGTGGTGCGCACCTGTGCCACCATCCCATCCCCGCCCTGTTGGGCCTGCGCCAGTGCGCGGCGTGCGGCGTGCGGGGCCACGCCTTCGCTGGCGGGCCAGGCGCGGCGCTGCAGCGCGGCATGGGCCAGCAGATCCAGCGCAGTGCAATCGGCCTGCGCGGGCGTTGGCATTGGCGCCTTGGCAGCCTTCCTTGCACCAGCAGCCGTGGCCGGCGCCTGCGCAGCCTGCATCTCGCGCCACACGCCGCAGGCGCGCTGCGCCACCTGCGCCGCACGTGCATTGGGCGCACGCACCAAGGCAACCGCCAGCGCGGCCTCGTGCTCATCCAGCCCGTGCGCGGCCTTGCCAAACAGGGTACGCGCCAGAGCGTCTATGCCCACGACCTCGCCACGAAAGGGCACCAGGTTGATGTAGGCCTCCAGGATCTGGTCCTTGCGCCAGCGCCGCTCCAGCACCTGCGCCGCCACCGTCTGCCCCAGCTTTTGCGCCACGCTGCGCCCGCCGGAACCCTGGCGCCAGTCCTCGTCGAGCAAACCCGCCAGTTGCATGGTCAGCGTACTGGCACCGCGTGTGCGCGTGTTCCACAGGTTGCCCCAGGCCGCCGCCGACACGGCACGCCAGTCCACGCCGCTGTGCTCGTAAAAGCGCCGATCCTCGCTGAGCAGCAAGGCCCGGCGCAGCGCTGCCGAAATATCTGGCAAGGCCACCCACTGCCCCCGGCGCACCGACGCATCGGTGCGCAGCCGCTGCAGCACCTCGCCCTCGCGCGAGAGCACCAGCACATCGGAGGGCTGGTGCGCCCGGCGCACTTCGTCGAAGGCGGGCAGGGCGTGGGCTGGCAAGGCTGCCAGGAGACACGCCCCAATTCCGGCTATTGACCAACGCACCACGAAAGATATGGAGACAGAATCAGCGGCTTTGCACGGACGCCTTGCAGTTGGCGGCAGCAACGCAAGGCACGGTATTCAATATCTCGCGCACAAAGATTTTTTTCCACATGTCCTGTGACACGCCGTCCACCATTTGCGGCGTAAAGCCAAACACCAGTGTGCGAGGGCCGCGCACCATGATGCCCTGGCGCTTCCTCAGGATATCGGCCGCCAGCAGGCGGTAGCCAGGGCGGGGAACCATGGCCGCATAGCCGGTGTAGAGCTTGCGCGATGGCTTCAAGCGAAGAAACTGGCCGTCGCCCGTGGTGAAGATCCCGCCACGCGGATTCCAGTGCAGGGACTCGATGCCAAAGACCTCGTGCATCCAGTCGTAGACCAGCTTGCCGTTTTCATCGAATTCACCCAGGCGCATGTCCTGCACCAGCGTTCCGCCATTCTTCCAGTACGCCTTGAGCTGTTGCTTGACGGACGCGGGCAGCGCAGCCTGGTGCGGCACCAGGATGGCGTCCAGGCGTTGCAGCAACGGGTCGTCTTCACGCAGGTTCTTCTCGCCGATGACATG
The DNA here is from genome assembly GCA_016192425.1 of Burkholderiales bacterium. Taxonomy (GTDB): domain Bacteria; phylum Pseudomonadota; class Gammaproteobacteria; order Burkholderiales; family Burkholderiaceae_C; genus Simplicispira. The sequence continues at coordinate 28,420 of JACPUE010000068.1, read as the reverse complement.
GACGGCAAGGTCTGGCTGAGCACTCAGAACCTCGTAGGCGGCAAGCAGGGCCTCGCGGTGCGCGTTGACACCACCGCTGCGGTCGCCGTGCCACACATAGTAATTGGTGGTGGAAGCGAGGATGCCGATGGCAAGCCTGGGCACTAGGCTGGCAGAAGCGGGCACCTCGGGCTGCACCCGCAGGGACTGGAGCTTTTCCAGATCGATCGTGCCGGCCAGCTGTGCGTCCAGCTGGCGCTGCAGGCCGCCCACCTCATAGCCAATCACCTTTGGCTGCGCCAGCGCCGTGGACAAGCTACGGTTGATGACGGGCAGAAGCTCAGCGGATTTCTTCACACGCTCCCACTGCTCGGCATAGGCACCCACCATGATCTGCTGGTAGCCCACCGAGGCCATGTAGTTGGCCAGCATGGGCAGCACGCGCGCATCGGCGGACAGGCTGTAGCCGTCGTAGAAGTTGTAGTCGATGACGGCGACATCCAGACAGTCGGCCAATTGCTCTGCCACGCTGGTGGCATAGATGGCGTCGTGTGCGGTGAAGAGTTCGCCGAAGTAGCTCATCGCACGGCCACCCTGACTGCGGATGGCATCGGCGTAGAAGCAGGTGGTCTCCTTCAGGCGCGCTTCGCGGAATTGCTTGTGTGTGTTGAGCAGCGGCTCTGCGCGGGGCATCCCCGCGGCAATGTCGCTGGTGTAGTTGATAACAGGCTGCGACTTGCCAGTCTGTGCACGGAAAGCCGCCTGCGCGCCGTCGGCATAGTCGCGCCACTGGTAGCCGGTCTGGCCGTATTTGATTTCGTGCTCTTCCTGCAGACCAATCGGGTAGGCGAGTATCTTGCCAGGGTAACGCTGCTGCATATGCGCCACGGCATTGCGCACGAACCTGGCCGAGAGATCGCGCACCGTGGGGTTCATGAAATCAGGCTGCGGCGTGTACTGGCCCGAGAAGTTCTTCATGATGCCGCCGAGCATCTGCTTGTACAGCCAGTCAGGCACGGTGGTGCGGTCAGGGTACCTCTTGCCACCCGCATCAAAGTAAGTGCGCCCCCCCATATCGAGCACGACGATCAACGACAGCCCGCCCTGGGTGAGCTGGTCAAAGTACGAATCGTAGGCCGAGAAATCGAAGCTGCCTGGCTGTGCCTCGACGTCGGACCAACTGAGGTACACCGTGGCGTGGTTGATGCCCCTGGCAGCCAGGTCACTGATGATTTGCGGGTTCTGGCGCAAATCCTGCGGCATGACGATGAGGGTGGCCACCTGCGGCTTGGCCACGGCAGCACCAGCAAGAAAAAGAGCAGACAGCAGTGCTGCAGTCGAACGAAGGAACAGGTTCATGGACGTGTATTGGACGTGAAGATGCGGTACGGCCAACGGATGGGAGGTTCACCCCGCTATCCGATCAAGGGGGCAGGATGGCCGCAAGCGAAGCCACAAGGCCGCATGCTCCCCCTGGGGGAGCCTGCAATCCTCGGCTGCGTCGCCTGCATCCGTGCAGCAGTTGACACGCGCCCCCCATGGCAAATCAGGACTTGCCCGCAGGGGCCAAAGTATCACATAGCCCTGAAAATAGAGCCGTGGACTGCCTCGCCCGCGTGGGCAGCACAGGCCCTGCAGGTTGCCTGGACCGCCACCATCACTGCGGCTGCACCTTCACCCGCCCATTCGGCACCTCGCCAAACATCTCGGGGGCGTACAGGGCCTCGGCGCGGCTGGGGGGCAGCGCGAAGTCGCCCACGTTGTTCAGCCGCACGGTGTACTCCATCTTCACCGTGCCCTTGGGCAGGTATTCGTAGTAGCTGCGGAAGGCCTCGAAGCTGCGCTCCTCGAAGGCGGGCCAGCCTGCGCCGCTGCGCCGCTCGCCCTGGGTGGCGATCTCGGAGTCGCGGCCCAGGCCGCTGCCCAGGATGGTGGCGCCTGCGGGGATGGGGTCGGTGATGGCGACCCAGGTCATGTCTGCCTGGCTGGTGACCTCCAACGTCACGCGCAACACGTCGCCGCGCGTGTACTGGCCCGGCGGCAGGGCTTTGTTGGCCTGTTCGATGGGGGTCACCGTCTTGGCGATGCGGTAGCCCGCGCTGAAGGGTGCCTTGAGCGCGATGGCCGCCACCGATTGCACGGTGAGCCAGGGCTTGCCCGGCCCCTGGTGCGTGACGGAGAGCGCTTCCTTGCCCGCCCCCCAAGACAGGAACATGCCGTTGCCGCGCAGCATGCCGGGGGCTGCCGGTGCACCGAACCAGGTGGTCTGGTGCGCGGCGCCGCTGGCGTCGCTGGGCTTGATGCGTTCAACCTTGCTCCAGTCCACGCTGGCCGTGCTGCTGCCCAGGGCGGCCTTGGTGGTGCCAGACACCGGGGTGGCCTCGAATTTGGCGCTGAATTTCTCCAGCGCCAGGCCGCCCCACAGGTTGGCGGTGGTGGTGTGCCAGGCGCCGCCCTGTTGGCGGCTGATGAAGCCGTTGGCCAGGCGGCCCATGTCGTCCTTCCAGGCGGGGTCGTCCATCACAGCCAGGATCAGGCGCGCGGTGTTGACGTCGCCGTTCTGCATGAGCCACCACCAGTAGTCGTCCTGCTCGGTGCTGAACAGGAGCTTGGTACCCTGGTACGACAGGCGGGCCTTGAGGATTTGCTGGGCCTCCTGCAGGCGCTGTTCGCGCTGGGGCACGTCCTGCACGCGCTTGAGGATGTTGAGCCAGTCGATCACGCTGTGCGTGGGCCACTGGTTGGGTGCCACGGTGATGCTGCCCACCATGCGGCCCTGGGCCTTGCCGTAGCGCGACAGCGCCTCGATGGCGGCGAGCTTGCGCATGTCCAGGTCCTTGCGCGGGCTCCAGAAGCTGCGCTCGATGCGCCCTTCGATGAAGGCGGTGAGCCCGCGCTCCATGGGCGCACGCACGTCGTCGGGCAAGGCAAAGGCGGGGTTGAGTGCTGCGGCCTCGTGCGTGGCGGCCAGCACATAGGCCGTGAGCGTGTCGCTGCCACGGTTCGTGTCGCCGTCGCGCGGCGGGAAGTAGTGGGCCAGGCCGTCGCCGTCCAGGTAGGTGGGCAGTTGCGCCACCACGGTTTGCCACAGCTTGGCATCGCGCAGGCCGATGGATTTGCTGGTCTTTTGCTCCAGGCAGGCGAAGGGATAGCGCGCCCACCAGTCGCGCACGCCGGGCAGGCCCTCGGCCAGTTTAGGCTGTAGCGCGAGCTTGAGGCCGCCGCGCTTGGCGCCGCTTTCAGGCAGTGCGTCGGCAGGCGGCTGCACCGGCAGGGCATAGCTGCCATCGACCTGCACCAGCGTGGCCTGCTGCACCGTCAGCGGCACGGCGGGAATGATGCGCTGGCTGACCTTGAGGGCGTCGCGTGCCCCGCCGCCCTGGGCCTTGGCCTCCACCTCCCACAGCAGGGCCTGGGCGCGGGTCTGGCCCAGTTGCTCGGGTGCGGTCACCATCCAGGCCAGCTCGCGCGCCTCGCCTGCGGGGATGTCCACGGTCTGGGGCTTGAGTTCAAGCAGCGTGGCGCGCGGCGTCACCTCGACCTTCATGGCCGCCTTGGTGGTGTTGCGCAGCGTGAACTGGGCGCGGAACTGGTCGCCCTCGCGCACCAGCGGCGGCAGGCCGCTGATGATCTGCAGGTCCTGCGTGGCGCGGATGCTGGTCGCGCCCGTGCCGAACAGGCCGGTGGCGGCGTCGGCCACGGCCACGACCTTGAAGGTGGTGAGCGCGTCGTTGAGCGGCACCGTCACCTGGGCCTGACCATTGGCGTCGAGCTTGAGGGCGGGCTCCCATAGCAGCAGGGTATCGAGCAGCTCGCGCGTGGGGGCGCGCCCGCCGCCGCCGCCCGCAGGCACGGCCTTGCGGCCGTAGTGGCGCCTGCCGATGATTTCCATCTGCGCGGTGGAAGTCTGCACGCCCCAGCTGCGGCGCTGCAGCATGGCGTCCAGCAGATTCCAACTGGTGTTGGGCATGAGTTCGAGCAGCGCCTGGTCCACCGCGGCCAGCGCCACTTCGGCGTGGGCTGCGGGTTTGCCGTTGGGCAAGGTGGCCGTGATGGTGACCTGCGCCTTGCCGCGCACGGGGTAGCTCTCCTTGTCGGCACTCACCTTGACCTCGATCTGGTGGCCTTTGGTGCCCACTTTCAGTTCTGCAGCGCCCAGGCGGAAGGCGGGCTTGGACAGGTCCACCAGCGCCGTGGGGGCCTGGTATTCCTTGCCCTCGTACCAGTAGGCGGTCCACCACTCGCGCGGCGCCTTGAAGCCCCAGGTGAAGAAGCTGTACCAGGGCACGTCGCGCAGGCGCCCGCGCAGCGCCAGCACGCTGACGTACACGTTGGGGCCCCAGCCGTCCTCGATCTTGAGGTGGACGGTAGGGTCCTTGCCGGTCAGCTCGACCACCTGGGTGGCGATGATGCCTTCGCGCTCCACCGCCACCAGCGCGGTGGCATAGCGGAAGGGCATGCGCACCTGCAGGCGCGCGGTCTCACCGGGCTGGTAGCTCTTTTTCTCGGGCAGCAGGTCGATGCGGTCGTGGTTCTCACCGCCAAACCACAGCTCGCCCTGGTGCGTGATCCACACGGACGACGCTGCGTCCACGGTGTTGCCGGCCTTGTCGCGCGCCGTGGCCACCAGTTCCACCTCGCCGCTCTGGTCGAGCTTGGCCTCGCACAGCAGCAGGCCGCGGGCGTCGCTCTGGCCGGTGCAGACGGTGCCCAGGTCCTTGGTTTCGACACGATGGTCGTAGCTGTAAAAGCCCCCCACCATGCGCTTGCGGCTGCTGGTGGTGATGCGCGCAATGGCCTGCACCTGCAGCGGCACACCGGCAGCGGGTTTGCCGTCGGGGGTCAGCGCCAGCGCCTGGAAGCGCAGCTTCTGGCTGGTGGACGCCCAGCCCTCGGTCTTGATGCCCGCCAGCACGCCCGCAGGCCACAGCGTGTGGGTGCTGCGCAGGGTTTGCACTTCGCCGTTGGGGTCGGCGTAGGTGGCTTCGATCAACAGGTCCTGCGCGGCGCTGGCGCGCGGCACGTTCTCCAGCACCACGCGGCCTGCGCCGTTGCGGTCCAGCGTGAGCGGGAGCTTGTCGGCAATCACGCGCGCATCCTGGCTGGCGGCCTCTTCTTCTTCACCATCACCTGCTGCAGCCGCCTGGCGGTTGCGCGGAGGCCGGAAGCTGAAGTCCTCGTAGTCGCCGAACTGCAGCGGCTTGGAGCGCACCAGCGCCGACACGCGCACCGGCAACTGGGCCGCCGCGCCGCCCGCCACGTAGTTGACCTGCACACTGGCCGGCACGGTGCGCACGTTGACCAGCGGCCCCTTGTCGGCCGGACCCACACGTCCTTCGAGCACCGGCAGGCGGAATTCCTCGACACGGAAGCGCCCTGAGGACAGCGCCACGTCGTTTTCGGTGCCGCGCAGCTCCACCTCGTACAGCCCCAGCTTGGCAGCCGGGGGCACGGCAAATTCGCTCTGCGCGCTCAGGCCGCCCGTGGCGGTCTTGCGCCACTGCAGCGGCTGCGTGTACTGCTGCCCGCTGCCCACGTGGGTGATGACCAGCGTGTCCGGGCGGCGCTCGGGCAGGCCGAAGCCCTTGCGCGTTTCAGTGCGCAGTACGTGCTTCATGGAAACGGTTTCCCCGGCACGCAGCAGCATGCGGTCGAACACGGTATGGGCACGCGCGTCGGGCTGCGGGGCGTTGTTGGTGGGCAGGTTGAAGCGCCAGGGTTCGATGCCGCGCTGCCACTCGCTCCAGGCAAAGGCCATGTCTTCCACGCCGTCGGTGCCGCGCAGGCGCGCGCTGACAAAGTAGCCCGCACCGCCTTCACCGCCGTTCTCGCAGTACGGTGCCTCGGGCGACAGCCCTTCGATCGGCGCCAGGCCCTGGGCATCGGTGGTGCCGGTGGCCAGCTCCTTGCCGTGGCAGTCGGACACGCGCACCTGCGCACCCGCCACGGGCAGGCCGCGGTCCAGCGAAGTCACCCACACGAGCGCATTCTCGCGCCCCAGCTTGAAGTGCACCCCCAGGTTGGTGACCAGGGCCATGCTGCGCACGTACATGGTGCGCGGACTGCCATGGCGCTCGTCCAGCAGCGACGCGCCCAGCATGGGTGAAGCAATCTCGACCACATGGAAGCCCGGCGCCAGCGGGATGCCCACCACCTCGAAAGGCCGTTTGTCGCCCTTGTCGGGGCGGGGCAGATCCAGCGCACGCACGCCCTGCTGGCCGCCCAGCAGCGAGACCATGCGCGTCTGCACGGAGTCCTTGTCTTCCTGCTCCAGCACCTTGGGCAGGGTGCCTTTCACGTCGCGCCGCGCCTGGCTGCGGTCGATGAGAAAACGGTCGTAGCGCTGCACCTTGTGGAACCAGGCGATGATGTCCGCATCCTGCGTGGGCCGCAGCGTGCTGACCTTGCCGCGGGACGGTTGCGTATCAGTGCCCGCCTGCAGGCCTTGCACGCGCAGGCCGGGCTCCACGTTGCGCAGCGTGACCGGGAACAGCGCCGGGCCCTGCGGGCCTTCGGCAAAGCGCTCGACGATGCCGAAGGGCGAAGCCGCAAACTTGGCCAGCGGCGGCAGCCCGCTGGTGGCCACTTTGAGCGGGAAGCTCTGCGCATTGGCCAGGGGACGGCCCGAGGCGTCCTTCAGGCCCTTGGGCAGCTCCAGCGCGTAGGTGGCATTCTCGGTCAGTGGAGGCCCGAACTGCACGCTGGTGACCAGCTCATCGGCCTGCTGCGCAGGCGCCCCACCCCCCTCTTCTTCCTGCAGTTGGGGCTTGACCACCTCTTGCGCCGACTTGAGCCGCAGGCCTGCCGCCAGCTTGCGCGGCACCGGCGCGTTGAACGTGACCATGAGCGGGCGGATGGGCAGGCAGGCGGCCTGGGCGTTTTCGCGCTCGCAGGTGAATTCGGCGGTGAACGGCGCGCGCACCTGGTAGGTATAGCGTTTTTCCACCGTATTGGGCACGCCGCTGGGCGTGGCCACACCCTTGCCCCACACCAGTTGCACCTTGGCCGAAGACGTGAAGCGCCGGGTGCACGCCAGGGTCTGCACCGCCAGCGGCTCCTGCGCCGCGCGGCGCTCCAGGCCCTGGGCCTTGAGCAGGTCGGCGCGCTCCTTGCCGTCCACCAGGCGCAGCGGCACACGCTCGCCCACGCCATCGAGCTGGCACCACGCATGGGCCAGCACACTCTCGTGGGTGGCCGGGCCGTTGAGCTGCAGCACGAAGTACTGCTCCTCGTCGATGGGCTCATAGGTGCCGGGCCGCAGGTTCTGCACGAAAGGGCCACCGCTATTGAATTGATAGCTGGTAGCGCCCTTCAGCAGGGCACCAGAGGCCGATTTGAAGTCTGATTTGATGTGCGCCGTGCAGCGCACACCGGGCGGCAGGTCGCGCTCGAAGTCATACACCCATTCGCGCTCGCTGGTCCAGCGGCCCGTGCCCTTGCTGGCCTGCGCGTCGCTGCAGCGCAGCTCCAGCGGCGCCGGGGCCTTGGGGTCGCCAAACTGCACGGCGGCACTGTCGAACTTGGCCACCACCTGGCGCACCCGCGCCACCTCGCCCTGCGGCGAGAACTGGGTGATCTGCAAAGCCTGGGCGCTGCTGGCGGCCAGCAGGCCGAGCAGCCAGAGACTTTTTGGGATGGATTTCACGGTGCCCCCTCGCACAAACAGAACCCGCAAGCGTACCCAATGCACTGGGCAGGCATGTGGCCGTTGCATGTGCTTACACATTGTTCCAACCACGTCCTGCGCCCCCGTCATGGCGCCTGCATAGAATCCGCCCCAACACTACACAAGAGAGGGAAGCGGATGCTCAAGAAGGTTGCCATTGTCGTGGCAGTGGTTGCTGCCGGTTGGTACTCGCAGGTGGGCGGGCGGCAGATCAATGAAAGCCAGGTGCGCGATTTTTACCGCCAGGAGTCGCACGCGTTCTACTCGCGGGATCCCGAAGCCATTTGCAAGCTGATCAGCAGCAAATATGTCGGCACCGAACGCATGACGATGATGGGTACCAGCCAGCAGTCCACTGCCAACCGCGAGCAAACCTGTGAAAGCCAACGCCATGCCTTCGAGTCGTTCGAGAAGGTCGGTGACAAGATGGGCGGCATGCTGACCATGGAATACGTCCAGCAGATCGACAGCATCGAGATTGCCCCCAACCGCAAGAGCGCCCGCGTCACAGGCACCAAGACGCTGAAAATGGGCGGGGCCATCATGGAGTTCAACACCCGCTTCACCGAAGACATCGAGCGTGAATGGGGCCAGGCCAAGATGGTGCGCTCAGACACCACCACCCGGGTGGTCATGCTGGGCGACAGCGGCATGAAGCAGAGCGATTTCTTCAAGTAACCCAAAGATTGCGCGCCGCCCAGCAGCGGCACCTGGCGGGCAGTGAAAACCCCGCCATTTTTGCCCGCCGCCTGGCTTGCAAGCGCTGCACGGCTATGCCATCCTGCGGCAAGGATTTTCTGCTCCGCCCATGCCGCTTGACACCCCTTTTGCCCAAGAGCTTTGCGACCTGTTGCACGCAGAGCTGGGCCTGGTGTGCAGCTTCATGGATGCGCAAGGGCGTATCGTGGCGTCCAGCGAGCGCCAGCGCCTGGGCAGCATCCACCCCATTGCCCAGCGCATTGCGCGCGGCGAGATGGACGAGTACCGCGTGAGTGCAGAGGAAGCGCGGCAGTCCGCCACCGTGCGCGAGGGCATCAACATGGGTATCGACCTGGCGGGCCAGCGCCTGGCCTGCTTTGCCATTGCCGGGCCGCTGGGGGTGGTGCAGCCGCTGGCAAGGATCGTGCGGTTTTGCGTGACCTCGCTGCTGCAGATCCGGCAGGAAGAGCCCACCGCCCTGGCCTCGCAGGCAAGCCAGGGATCTGGCGATCTGACTGCGCTGCTGAGCCAGGCGAGCCAGACTGTGGAAAACAGCCTGGCCCGGCTGCACGAAGCGGTCAACCACATCGACCAGGGCATCACCCTGTTCGACCCGCAACTGCGGCTGGTGGTGTGGAACCAGCGGTTTCTGGATCTGATCGGCTGGCCGCAGGGTGCCCCATGCCTGGGCCAGCCCATGGCGGCCTTGCTGCGCAGCTACGCGCAGCACAGCGGCCAGGCTGCGGACGACGAGGCGCTGCAGGCCCTGGTGGCCCGCCGCGTGGAGCGGGTACGCGAAGGCCAGACCAACCACTTCGAGTACGCCAGCCCGGCAGGGACGGTGCTGGCCGTCATGGACAGGCCGCTGGCCGATGGCAGCGTGGTGTCCACCTACACCGACATCACCGAAAAGCACCGTGCCGATGCTGCCCTGCGCGAGGCCTACGCCAACGCCGAACGCCTGGTGCAGGAACGCACGCGCCAGATGACCGACTTTGTCAACCTGTCTTCCGACTGGTTCTGGGAGCAGGACGCGGAGTTTCGCTTCACACGCTTTTTCGGCCATTCCACGGAAAAGCTGCGCCGCGACCCCAAGGACTTCGAGGGCAAGCGGCGCTGGGACATGCCGATCCAGGGCGTAACAGCCGAACAACTGGCCGAGCACATTGCCTGCCACGAGCGGCACGAGCCATTCCGCCGCTTCGAGTACGAAATCACGGCGGCCGACGGGAGCATCCAGTATTTTTCGGTCAGCGGCGCCCCACGCTTTGACGACCAGGGCCGCTTCGTGGGCTACCACGGCATGGGCAGCAACCTGACGGAGCTGCGCCGGGCCGAGTTGGCCATTCACGAGCGCGAGCGCCAATTGGCGCAAATCGTGGACGGCACACCGCTGGCCACCTGCGTGATCGACGCGCAGCACCGCGCCACCCACTGGAACCGCGCCTGCGCCGCACTGACAGGCGCAGATGCCGCCTCCATGATTGGCCGGGACGCTATCTGGCGCGCCCTGTACTCCAGCCAGCGGCCCACGCTGGCCGACCTGCTGGTGGACCAGGCCAGCAGCGACACGCTGGCCAGCCGCTATCCGAACTTTGCGCACTCTGCCGTGATTGAAGGCGCACTGGAGGCCGAAATCCATTTGCCTGGCAACGGGCATGGGCGCAAGGAGCGCTGGCTCCACATCACCGCCGCACCGCTGCGCAATGCGCGTGGCGAACTGACCGGCGCCATCGAAACCCTGCAGGACGTGACCGGGCGCAAGCGCGACCAACGGCTGCTGGAGGAACGCAGCAGCGCGCTGCAGCAGGCCTATGCGCAAATGGAGCAGCGCGTGCACGAGCGCACCGAGGAGCTGTCGCGCCAACTGAACTTCCTGCACCAGTTGATCGAAGCCATCCCCAGCCCGCTGTTCTACAAGGACGCGCAGGCGCGCTACCTGGGCTGCAACAGTGCCTTCGAAGCCTTTATCGGCACGCCCGCATCCAACATCATTGGCAAGACGCCCCACGACATAGCGCCCAAGACACTTGCAGACCGCTACCTGGCAGCGGACCGCGAAATTCTGGACAAGCCCGGCAAGCAGATCTACGAAACCCAGGTACGCCACGCAGACGGGCAACTGCACGATGTGATGTTCCACAAGGCCACCTTCACCCACCCCGACGGCAGCGTGGGCGGGCTGGTGGGCGTGATGCTGGACATCACCGAGCGCAAGCGCATGGAAGACGACCTGCGCCAGGCAGCCACGGTATTCGACAACAGCGCCGAGGGCGTGATCATTGCCGAAAAGAACGGCACCATCATCGGCGTGAACCGCGCCTTCTGCACCATCACCGGCTACGAGCGCGACGAGGTGATCGGCCAGACCCCGCGCATGCTCCAGTCGGGGCGGCACGACCGCCGCTTCTACAGCAACATGTGGGAAACCATTGGCCAGCATGGCCGCTGGCAGGGTGAAGTGTGGAACCGGCGCAAGAACGGCGAGGTGTATCCGCAGTGGCTGTCCATCACCTCGGTGCGCAATGCCCAGGGCGAAACCACCCACTATGTCGCCACGTTCTCGGACATCACGCACCAGAAGCAGAACGAGGAACGCATCCAGCTGCTGGCGTTTTCTGACCCGCTGACGGGCCTGCCCAACCGCAGGCTGCTGCTCGACCGCCTGGAGCACGCCCTGATCGTGAGCGCGCGCAACCAGCAGCGCGGCGCGCTGTTCTTCATCGACCTGGACGACTTCAAGGGCCTCAACGACACCCGCGGCCACTACATCGGCGACCTGCTGCTGCAGCAGGTGGGCAAGCGCCTGGTGGCCTGCGTGAGCGAGGGCGACACCGTGGCCCGGCTCGGTGGCGACGAATTTGTCGTCATGCTCGAAGGCCTGGGCCCGGACGCACTGCAGGCCCTCAAGCAGGCCGAGGCCGTGGGCGCAAAAATCCTGCAGGCCCTGAATGAACCCTATGCGCTGCAAGGCACGGTACACCACAACACGCCCAGCATTGGCGTGGCGCTGTTTGGCGAGCCCCAGGGAACGGTGGAAGACCTGCTCAAGCAGGCCGATCTGGCCATGTACCGCGCCAAGGCCTCGGGGCGCAACGCGCTGTGCTTCTTCGATCCGCAGATGCAGTCGGTGCTGGCCGAGCGCGTGGCGCTGGAAAAAGAGCTGCGCACGGCGCTGGAGCGCCAGGACTTCGTGCTGCACTACCAGCCCCAGGTGGATGCCAGCGCCGCCATGGTGGGCGTGGAGGCCCTGGTGCGCTGGCAACACCCGCAGCGCGGCATGGTGCCACCGGCCGACTTCATCCCGCTGGCCGAGGACACAGGACTGATCCTGCCGCTGGGCCGCTGGGTGCTGGAAACCGCCTGCCGCCAACTGGCTGCCTGGGCCCAGCGCCCGGACCGCCGGTACCTGACCATGGCGGTGAACGTGAGCGCGCGGCAGTTCCACCACGCGGGCTTTGTGGAGCAGGTGCTCGGTGTGCTGGAGCAGACCGGCGCCCCGGCCCGGCGGCTCAAGCTGGAACTGACCGAGAGCCTCCTGGTCACCAACATGGAGGATGTGGTCTCCAAGATGGGGGCGCTCAAGGCGCGGGGCGTGTGTTTTTCGCTCGACGACTTTGGAACCGGCTATTCCTCGCTGGCCTACCTCAAGCGCCTGCCGCTGGATCAGCTCAAGATCGACCAGGGCTTTGTCCGCCATGTGCTGACCGAGGCGAACGACGCCGCCATCGCCTGCATGGTCATCGCCCTGTCCGAGAGCCTGGGGCTGGAGGTCATTGCAGAAGGCGTGGAAACAGCAGAGCAGCGCGATTTTCTGGCGCGCCACGGCTGCCATGCCTACCAGGGCTATTTCTTCAGCCGACCCCTGCCCTCCTCAGACCTGGAGGCCTATGCCGACGCCTGCCAAGTGGGGTTCTTCGCAGTGGCCGGGGACGGCATCTGAACGCTCAGACGGCCAGCCGCTTCTGGTGGCGTGCGATCTGCGCACGCACCTGCGCCGGGGCCGTGCCGCCCAGGGTGTTGCGCGCACCCAGCGAGCCGCGCAGGCTCAGGCACTCGTACACATCCTTGTCGATGCTGGCGTGGAAGCCCTGCAGCACGGCCAGCGGCAGCTCGGACAGATCGCATCCGTGCGACTGCGCGGCCTTGACAGCGTGGGCCACGGTTTCGTGCGCATCGCGGAAGGGCAGGCCTTTTTTGACCAGGTAGTCGGCCAGGTCGGTGGCGGTGGCGTAGCCCTTCTGGGCGGCGGCCTCCATGGCCTGGGCGTTGACGGTGATGCCGCCTTCCTTGGCCCCGGTGGCCGGGTTCACCTGGCCGCCCACCATCTCGGCGAAGATGCGCAGCGTGTCCTTGAGCGTGTCCACGGTATCGAACAGCGGTTCCTTGTCTTCCTGGTTGTCCTTGTTGTAGGCCAGCGGCTGGCCCTTCATCAGGGTGATCAGGCCCATGAGGTGGCCGACCACACGGCCGGTCTTGCCGCGCGCCAGTTCGGGCACGTCGGGGTTCTTCTTCTGCGGCATGATCGAGCTGCCCGTGGTGAAGCGGTCGGCGATCTTGATGAAGCCGAAGTTCTGGCTCATCCAGATGATGAGCTCTTCACTCAAGCGGCTCACATGCACCATGCACAGGCTGGCGGCCGCCGTGAACTCGATGGCGAAGTCGCGGTCGCTCACAGCGTCCAGGCTGTTCTGGCACACGCCGTCCATGCCCAGGGTTTTTGCCACGCGCTCACGGTCCAGCGGGTAGGTGGTGCCCGCCAGCGCTGCGCTGCCCAGCGGCAGCACGTTGGTGCGGCGGCGCACGTCGTGCATACGCTCGGCATCGCGCGCAAACATCTCCACATAGGCCAGCAGGTGGTGCGCAAAGCTCACGGGCTGCGCCACCTGCAGGTGGGTGAAGCCGGGCAGGATCACCTCCACGTTCTTTTGCGCCACTTCCACCAGCGCCTTCTGCAGGTCGGTCAGCAGGCCGCCGATCAGGTCGATCTCGCCGCGCAGCCACAGGCGCACGTCGGTGGCCACCTGGTCGTTGCGGCTGCGGCCGGTGTGCAGGCGCTTGCCAGCGTCTCCCACCAGTTGCGTCAGGCGTGCCTCGATGTTCAGGTGCACGTCCTCCAGGTCGAGCTTCCACTCGAACCGGCCGGACTCGATCTCGGCGCCGATCTGGGCCATGCCGCGCTGGATGGCGGCGTGGTCGTCCTGGCCGATGATGCCCTGCGCCGCCAGCATTTCGGCATGCGCCAGGCTACCCGCGATGTCGGCCTGCCACAGGCGCTTGTCGAAGAACACGCTGGAGGTGTAGCGTTTGACCAGCTCGCTCATGGGCTCGGAAAACAGCGCCGACCATGCCTGCGCCTTGGTGTCGAGCTGGTTGTGGGAAGGCTGGGTGGGTTGGCTGGTGGGCATGGGAGGGCAATAATCCGGTGGAACAGACACCCGGTGCGCCCGGATGCCGCGATGCAAGAAACGCAAATTTTATCGATCCTGCCCGACACCCCTGCAGCTGCGCGCCCCACGCTGGCGGCTGGGCGCGCACTGGTGTTCGATGCCTGCCATGCCGGTGTGGTGCTGCGCGCGGTGCTGTTCGTCGAGGCCGTGATTGGTGTTGGCGCACTCTACGGGGCCGATTCACCGCCTGACTGGCTGGCACGGCTGGCACTGCTCACCGGCGTGGCACTGCCTGCCACACTGGCCTGGCTGGTGGCGGCCTGCAGCCTCAAGCAGTGGCTCGAACGCCTGAGCACGCATGGCCAGTACACCGCAGGCGTGGTACTGGGCGCCCTGGCGGGGCTGGGGGCCTGCGCCATCACGCAGATGGTGGCCAACACCGAGCGCGCGCCCTGGATCGCCAGCGCCGCCAGCGGCGCCTTGCTGGCGGCGCTGCTGGTGGCAGCACTGGTGCTGCGCGCACGCGGGCGCACCCCGGCGGCCACCACGGCGCGGCTCACCGAACTGCAGTCGCGTATCCGCCCGCATTTTTTGTTCAACTCGCTCAACAGCGCCATCGCACTGGTGCGCGATGAACCCGCCAAGGCCGAGTCTCTGCTCGAAGACCTGAGCGACCTGTTCCGCTCCGCCCTGGTCGAACAAGGCGAAGCCGTGACCCTGGCCGACGAAATCCGGCTCGCGCGTCGCTACCTCGCCATCGAGCAGGTGCGCTTCGGCGAGCGCCTGCGCGTGCAGTGGCAGCTCGACCCGCGCGCGGACGCCGCGTTGCTGCCGCCGCTGCTGCTGCAGCCGCTGGTGGAAAACGCCGTCAAGCACGGGGTGGAGCCCAGCACCCTGGGCGGCAAGCTGCGCGTGCTGACCGAGCTGCGCGGCAGCCGGGTGGTGGTGCGCATCACCAACACCCTGCCCGACGAGCGCGCCAGCAAGGGCGATGTGTCCCGCGGCCACGGCATTGCGCTGGCCAACGTGCGCGCCCGCCTGTCGCTGCTGCACGATGTGCAGGCCGACTTCAGCGCCGGTGTGCAGGACGGCCTGTACCAGGTACGCCTGAGCCTGCCAGCACCGCCCGATGCGCAGCAAGCTGCCACGGCCCCCCGCCCTTCTCGCAAGAAACGCCATGAACATCCTGGTCGTCGATGACGAAACCCTGGCGCGCAGCCGCCTGCGCACCCTGCTGGCAGACTGCGCGGCCCAGCCGCCCCACATGGTGCGCGAAGCAGCCAGCGCCAAGGAAGCCTTGAACCTGCTGTCGCCCAGCGGCGGGCAGGCCTTTGACCTGCTGCTGCTGGACATCCACATGCCGGGGCAGGACGGCCTGTGCCTGGCGCAGAACCTGCGCGCACTGAGCCACCCGCCTGCCGTGGTGTTCGTGACCGCCCACGCCGACCATGCGGTCAGCGCCTTCGAGCTGGACGCCATCGACTACCTGACCAAGCCCGTGCGCCTGGAACGCCTGCAGCAGGCCCTGGCCAAGGTGCAGCGCACGCAGCGCCCTGCGCTGGCGGCGGCGATCCCCCCCGCGCCCAGCAACGAAGATGCGGGCGAGGCGCTGCTCATCCAGGACCGGGGGCGCACCGAGCGCATTCCGCTGACCGAAGTGATGTACTTCAAGGCCGAGCAAAAGTACGTCACGGTGCGCACCACGGCACGCAGCTATGTGCTGGACGGCTCGCTCAGCGAGCTGGAGTCGCGCTTTCCGGGCCGCTTCCTGCGCATTCACCGCAATGCACTGGTGGCACGGCGCGCACTGCGCGCCCTGGAACGGCACCACGACCCCGAAGAGGGCGAAGGCTGGGCCGTGCGCCTGCATGGCCTGGCCGAACTGCTGGCCGTCTCACGCAGGCAGGTGGCAGCCGTGCGCGAGGTGCTGTCGCAATAAGGCAGCAGTATTCAGGCCGTCGGCGGGCCGTCCAGCCGGGGCGCCATGTCTTCCACCACGCCGCTGTCGAGGCGCCTCTGCGCAAGCCGCTGCCACGAAGCAGGCAAGGGCAGTGCCAGCACCTGGCGCAAGCGCTCAGGGTCCAGTTCGGGCGCGTACAAGGTGTCCAGGAGGCGCGCCATGGACCATTGCGGGTGCGGTCGCGCCTGCAGCACCATGGGGGCGCCGGCCCACAGATCGCCCTCCTGCAACACACGGTAGTACCAGCCCGTGCGGCGGCTGGCCTGCACCTGGCGCGCCATGTCGGCACGGGCAAAACGTTCGTTGAGCTTCCAGCAGGGCTGGCGTGCCTGGCTCACTTCCAGTAGCGCATCACCCACACGCCAGCGGTCGCCCAGGCAGACGTCGGCTTCGGTCAGGCCGCGCGTATACAGGTTTTCGCCAAAGGCTCCTGGCCCTTGCAGCAAAGGGTGTGCGCCCAGCACGGCCTGCCAATGGGCGCCGTGTTCCTGCGGGTAGTGGTGCAGGGCCTTGTCCGGCCCGCCATGCACGCGCAGATCGCCCTGCGCGTCCCCCACCAGCCCCAATGCCGTGGCCCGCACCCGGCCGCTCACCGGGCGCTTGTCAATGCCGCTGCGGCTGCCCCTGGCATAGGCTTGCACCGCACCCGTGCATACCGCCAGCAACTCGCACGCGGAGCCCGTGCTACTTGCCCAGGCCACGGCGCAGTTCCTTGAGCAGCAACGTGACCTGGTTGGAAGCATGCCGGTAGCCACCCTGGAAGAGTTGCAGGGCCTTCTCCTGCTCTCCCGCCTGGCTCAGCGACACCACAGCCGCCGCCTGCGCGTGGAAGTAGCGGTGCCGCGCCACCAGCATGTCAAAGGCCGGGTACTGGCCCAGGATGTCCTTGCCCGAACCCTGCAGCCACTGCCCCAGGCTGCAGCAATCGGCGTCGCCCACCTGCTGGGGATCCATCACTTCGGTGGACGTGCCCTCCACCACCTGGCGCAAACGATCCTTCCAGGCCTCATGGCTGGCAATGGCGGCATCGATGTCGAACTCCGTCATCAAGGTGGCGGCGTACTCTGGATCCAGCACCAGCTCGCTGGCATTGTCCTCGTAGGCCCAGGTGGTCTCGGGGCTGGACGAGTCCTGCTCCTTGAACTTGAAAAAGCGGCTGAAAAATCCCATGCGAACCTCTTGTGCTGGTGGATTCCGGGGGCGCGCTCCTGCGCGCAAAGCCCTCAATCCCGGTGGCCATGGAACATTCTGTGGCACCGCAGGCGCTTTGGCTAGGGGATTTCCCTGCTTTCCAAGCTTGCAGCTTCCCCGGCCCCTGGCCTGTGGGCATGCATGCCACACGCCATCATGCCGACCTTGGTGCCAGCACACCCAGGCCCCGCACCACACAGGCACAATCAGCGGCTACCATCGCCGTTTTCCTCTGGCTGCCTGCGGCCAACGAACCCATGCCTGCTTTTTCCTTTGAAGCCCTGGACGACCAGGGCCAGACCCGCAAGGGTGTGCTCGAAGCGGACACCGCCAAGGCCGCGCGCAGCCAGTTGCGCGCCCAGGCGCTGGTGCCGCTGGCGGTACAGGCGGTGGGCGAAGGCAGCACCAGCGGTACGGCGCACAGCAGCTGGTTTGCGCGCCCGGTGTTCAACGCCACGGCCCTGGCCATCTGGACGCGCCAGCTTGCGGGGCTGGTGTCCTCGGGCCTGCCGCTGGAGCGCGCCCTCACCGCGCTGGCCGACGAGGCCGAACACGAGGCCCAGCGCAACCTGGTGGCGGGGCTGCGAGCGGAGGTGAACGCGGGCTCCACCTTTGCGCGCGCGCTGCAGCAGCACCCACGCGAGTTTTCCGACATTTACTGTGCCGTCATCAGCGCGGGTGAACACAGCGGCCACCTGGCCCAGGTGCTGGAGCGCCTGGCCGACGACCTGGAGGAGCGCCAGGCGCTGCAGGCCAAGCTGCTGGGCGCGGCGCTGTACCCCGCCATCGTCACGGTGGTGGCCATCGTCATCGTGCTGTTCCTCGTCACCTACGTGGTGCCGCAGGTGGCGGGCGTGTTTGCAGGCACCAAGCGCCAGCTTCCCATGCTGACGGTGGCCATGCTGGCCATCAGCGCCTTTGTGCGCAACCATGGGCTGTGGATGGGCGCGCTGCTGGCGCTGGGCCTGCTGGGCGGGCGCTGGGCCTTGCGTGCGCAGAGCGTGCGCACCCGGTTCGACGCTGCCGTGCTGCGCCTGCCGCTGCTGGGCCGCCTGGCCCGGGGCTACAACGCAGCGCGCTTTGCCGGCACGCTGGCCATGCTGGCAGGTGCGGGGGTGCCCATCCTCAAGGCCTTGCAGGCTGCCGCCGAAACGCTGAACAACCGCGCCCTGCGGGCCGACGCACTCGACGCCCTGGTGATGGTGCGCGAAGGCGCACCCCTGGCCTCGGCCCTGGCGCAAAAGAAGCGTTTCCCCAGCCTGCTGCCCATGTTTGCCCGCCTGGGCGAGCAGACAGGCCAGTTGCCGGTGATGCTGCAGCGTGCCGCCAACCAGTTTTCCACCGAGGTGCAGCGCCGCTCCATGCAGCTGGCCACCTTGCTGGAGCCGCTGCTCATTGTGACCATGGGCCTGGTGGTGCTGCTGATCGTGCTGGCGGTGCTGCAGCCCATCATCGAACTCAACCAATTCATGAAGTAGGCCCGGCCATGGCGCAGACGCTGGACGACAAGCTGGTGGTGGCGATTTCCTCGCGTGCCCTGTTCGACTTTGAAGAGGAGAACCGCCTGTTCGACCAGGGCGACGCCCAGGCCTACATGCAGTTGCAGCGGGAGCGGCTGGAGGCGCCTGCCGCGCCGGGCGTGGCCTTTTCGCTGGTGCGCAAGCTGCTGGCGTTCAATACGCCGGATCTGCAGCGGGTGGAAGTGGTGGTGCTCTCGCGCAACGACCCCACCAGCGGCATGCGCGTGTTCCGCTCGGCCCGTGCGCACGGCCTGGCCAGCGTGCAGCGCGGTGTGTTCACGCAAGGGGCAGCGCCCTTTCGCTACCTGCGCCCGTTGGGCGCGCACCTGTTCCTGTCGGCCAACGGGGCCGATGTGGCCCAGGCTCTGGCCATGGGCTACCCGGCCGCCCAGGTGGCCACTCAGTCAGCCCAGGCCAGCGCCGCGCACCCGCACGAGGTGCGCATTGCCTTCGACGGCGATGCGGTGCTGTTTTCCGACGAGGCCGAGCGCGTGTTCCAGTCTGCCGGGCTGGACGCCTTTCAGGCGCACGAGCAGGAAAAAGCCCACCTGCCGCTGCCACCGGGCCCGTTCAAGCCCTTTTTATCCGCCCTGCACCGCCTGCAGCGCAGCGGTGCGGGGGACATGCGCATCCGTACCGCACTGGTCACGGCACGCAGCGCCCCGGCGCACGAGCGCGCCATCCAGACCTTGATGAGTTGGAACATCGCGGTGGATGAAGCGATGTTCCTGGGCGGGCTGCCCAAGGGCGAATTCCTGCGTGAATTCGAGCCCGATTTCTTCTTCGACGACCAGACCGGCCATGTGCGCTCGGCCGCACAGCATGTGCCCGCCGGGCATGTGAGCAGCGGCATCACCAATCCAGCAGCCTAATTTCACAATAAAAAATAACGCCTGACGTCCGTCAGATGGACACCAGTCGCTATTATTTTTATAGCAACACTACAGGCTGCCCGTGCGCTTGACCTTGGGGTCGGAGTAGGTCAGCGGCTCGTTCTTGGCCTGGGGAGCCATGCGCTCCTGCAGCGTGGTCTTGTTGACCTCCTGCGCCAGTTCAATGGCGCTGCCGCTGGCGCGCCAGAGCGACTGCAGATGCTCCAGCAGTTGCTTGTAAATGGGTTCCTTGGGGGGCTCGGGGGGCTCCTCCACGGCTTTCTTTTCCTTGACGATGGTCCAGTCGCGGTTAGTGGTGTCGGGATCCGAGGGCTTCTCGGGCGCCTTGACCACCGCACCTTCGCCCAGCCGGTCCATGGACTCCACTGGGTTGGGGTTGTGGATGGGGCGCACCGGCACCGCCCCGGAAGCTCCGGTGGAATACAGATCTGCGCCCTGGGGACGCCAGATCGGAGATCGGTCGACAGGTGGCAGTTGCATGGTAAGGCCCCTCAGAAAAAATGCTCGACAGGGCTCTAATCCCGTCTCGCACCTTCATTTCGACGAAAAGAAGGGGAAATTGAGGTCTTTTTACAATTAGACACAATTAACCCGCAATTCCACACCATCCCGGCATGCAGCCCTATAAAAACCGCTCCAGCAGCTTGCGCGAGGCCTTGTCCAATGCCGTGGTGTCGGGGACGGCGTACTGAACCCCTTCGGCGCTGGCGATCAGCAGCTTGGTGCGCCCGCGCAGGCGGCGGATGTCTTCCTCGCCCTTGAGGATGAAGCGCGTGGGGCCGCGGTCGGTCTCCACCGACCAGGTACTGGGTGTAGAGAAGCTTGATACTGCGCTGATTTTTACGATAGTGGGCACAAACTCGCGCACCGCCAGTTCTTCTTGCACCAGCGCACGTGCCGCATCGGGCAGCGCATCGAAGCGGTCGAGCCAGAGCAGTTCGTGCCCATCTGAGCCGACAAGCGAGAGTCCTTCCTGCGGTGCTGCCAGCGGGAAAGCGCGCACCGGCACCACACCGCTGTGCGCAGTGCCGTCGGGCAGGGTCAGCACCAGATGGCCATGGGCGTTGCGGTGCAGTTGCAGGGGGGCGGCGCAAGGGGCGCTGGAATGTTCCATGGGGATGTCCTTCATTGTCCTGCCGGGTGGGCGCTGTGCTGCAGGCTGCTGTCGATGACCACACCGGCGGCCTGCGCGTCTTCTTCAGCGCGGCGCACCTGGGCCTGGTACAGCCGCCAGTAGGCGCCTTGCTGCTCCATAAGGGCGTCGTGCGGGCCCACCTCGACAACCTCGCCCCGATCCATCACCACCAGGCGGTCGGCCTTGCGCAGGGTGGACAGGCGGTGCGCAATGGCAATGGTGGTGCGGCCTTGCACCAGGTTGTCCAGCGCCTTCTGGATTTCCTTCTCGGTCTCGGTATCCACGGCCGAGGTGGCTTCGTCCAGGATGAGGATGCGCGGGTCGATCAGCAGGGCCCGGGCAATGCTGATGCGCTGGCGCTCACCGCCCGAGAGGCCCTGGCCGCGTTCGCCCACCAGCGAGTCGTAGCCGTGCGGCAGGCGCAGGATGAACTCGTGCGCGTGCGCTGCGCGTGCGGCGGCGATGATTTCTTCGCGCGTGGCGTCGGGCTTGCCGTAGGCAATGTTCTCGGCAATGGTGCCAAAGAACAGGAAGGGCTCCTGCAGCACCAGGCCGATGTGGCGCCGGTAGTCGGCCACGGCAAAGCGGCGCAGATCGACCCCATCGACCTGGATCGAGCCCTCGCTCACGTCGTAAAAGCGGCAGATCAGGTTGACCAGGGTGCTCTTGCCCGAGCCGCTGTGGCCCACCAGGCCGATCATCTCGCCAGGGCGGATGTCCAGCTCCAGGTTGCGGATGACCGCACGGCTGCCATAGCGGAAGCCCACACCGCGCATGGCAATGGCACCCTGCACCTTGGCCAGCCTCACCGGTTGCGCCGGGTCGGGCACGTTGCTCACATGGTCCAGGATGTCAAAAATGCGCTTGGCCCCGGCCGCCGCCTTCTGCGTGACCGAGACGATGCGGCTCATCGAATCGAGCCGCCCGTAAAAGCGCCCGATGTAGGCAATGAAGGCCGTGAGCACACCCACCGTGATCTGGCTGCGCGAGACCAGCCAGATGCCGAAGGCCCAGACCACCAGCAGGCCAATTTCGGTGAGCAGGGACACCGTGGGCGAAAACAGCGACCAGGTGCGGTTGAGCTTGTCGTTCACCTCCAGGTTGTGCTGGTTGGCATCGCGAAAGCGCTGCGCCTCGCGGCTCTCCTGGGCAAAGGCCTTGACCACGCGGATGCCGGGAATGGTGTCGGCCAGCACGTTGGTCACCTCGCTCCAGACGCGGTCGATCTTTTCAAAGCCGGTGCGCAGGCGGTCGCGCACCGTGTGGATCAGCCAGCCGATGAAGGGCAGCGGCACCAGCGTGACCAGCGCCAGCGCGGGATTGATGGAAAACAGGATGGCCGCCGTCATGGCGATCATGAGCACGTCGGTCAGGAAGTCGAGCGCATGCAGCGACAGGAAGACGTTGATGCGGTCGGTCTCCGAGCCGATGCGCGCCATCAGGTCGCCCGTGCGCTTGCCGCCAAAGTAGTCCAGCGACAGGCGCAGCAGGTGCTCGTAGGTGGTGGTGCGCAGGTCGGCGCCGATGCGCTCGGACACCAGCGCCAGGATGTAGGTGCGCGCCCAACCCAGCCCCCAGGCCACCAGCGCCGAAGCCAGCAGGCCCGAGAGGTACAGCAGCACCAGCATGGGGTCGATCTTCTGGCCGTTCTGGAACGGGATCAGGATTTCGTCCATCAGCGGAATCGTCAGGTACGGCGGCACCAGCGTGGCCGCCGTAGATGCCAACGTGAGCCCAAACCCCGCCGCCAGCTGCCCCCGGTAGGGGTGCGCAAACCGCCACAGGCGCAGCAGCACCCAGGTGGAGGGCTGCGGGGCCTGCGCACGCGCACAAGCGGGGCATTCTTCGCTGTCGGGGGGCAGTTCGGCTTGGCAGACGGGGCAGCGCGCTTCCTCCGGCGCAGCACTCTGCGTGCCTGCGGCGCTCTGGGCCGCCTGCTCGAAGCGCTGCACCAGCAGCAGCGCCTGGGCCTGCGCCCCCAGCGTGAAGCGCCACAGCGCCAGGCGCTGCTGCGCGTCGTGCAGCTCCAGGGTGCCGACGCCCGCGTGGTCGCCCATGCGCAGCGAAAGCTGGGGAGCAATGTTCCAGGCCTGCCATTCGCTCTGCCCAGGGGCCAGCGCCAGCAGGCGGCGCGTGGTCACGACGACCAGGCCCGCGCCAAAGCGCAGCGCGCTGTCAAGGTCAACCGCCAGTGCGGCCCGCACGTTCTCGTCAGAAGCGAGCATGGCCCGCAAACCCGCCCCGAAGGGGCCTTGAAAGACACCCGATGTGTCCAATGGATGGTGATGTTGCATTGTGGTTCTGTACTTGCGCCCCTGGCACCTGCCTGTGTGAGCGCCCAGCAATTTGGCAATTTTCCCCGATGCGCCCCGTTCGGGCCACCAGACTCCCCCGGCATCTCCCGCTAACGTCCCACCCCCTGCCGTGGCTGACATGTCCTGCACCCACGGCAATCTGACGCACAATCCAGGAACATCACCACCCTGGGTGTGAAATCCCCCGTCCGGCAAACCACCGCTGCACTCCATGGCGAAATTCAACGACATCCAACTGCTGCGCATCAACTACCTGCGCGGCCCCAACCTGTGGACTTACCGTCCGGTGCTCGAAGTCTGGCTGGATCTCGGCACGCTCGAAGACCACCCCTCCCACCAGATTCCCGGCTTCAACGAGCGCCTGACCACCTGGCTGCCCGCGCTGATCGAGCACCACTGCGGCGTGGGCGAACGCGGCGGCTTCCTGCAGCGCCTGCAGGAGGGCACCTGGTGCGGCCATGTGCTGGAGCACATCGTCATCGAGCTGCTGAACCTCGCTGGCATGCCCACAGGCTTTGGGCAAACACGCAGCACCTCGGCACGCGGTGTGTACCGCATGGTGTTCCGCGCACGCGACGAGCAGGTGGCCCGCATGGCACTGGCGCAAGGCCACCGCCTGATCATGGCCGCCATCAACGACGAGCCCTTCGACGTGCAGGCCGCCGTGGCGCGCGTGCGCACCGAGGTGGACGACCGCTACCTTGGCCCCAGCACGGCCTGCATTGTCACCGCCGCCACCGACCGGGGCATTCCGCACATCCGCCTGAACGACGGCAACCTGGTGCAGTTGGGCTATGGCGCAGCGCAGCGCCGCATCTGGACGGCCGAAACGGAACGCACCAGCGCCATCGCCGAGGGCATTGCCTCGGACAAGGATCTGACCAAGAGCCTGCTCAAGTCCTGCGGCGTACCGATTCCTGAGGGTCAGATCGTCGACAGCCCCGCCCAGGCCTGGGAGGCCGCGCAGGACATCGGCCTGCCCGTGGTGGTCAAACCCTCGGACGGCAACCATGGCCGGGGCGTGAGCCTGGATCTGCGCAAGCAGGAAGACATCGAGGCGGCCTACCACGTGGCCTACCCCGAGGGCAGCGATGTGATGGTCGAGCGCTACATTCCCGGCGACGAACACCGCCTGCTGGTGGTGGACGGCAAGCTCGTGGCTGCCGCGCGCGGGGAACTGGTCTGCATCACCGGCAACGGCCACGCCACGGTGGCCGAACTGATCGCCACCCAGCTCAACTCCGACCCACGCCGCGGCTACGAAGAGGAATACCCCCTGGACCTCATCGACGTAGCGACCGACGCCAAGGTACAGCTCGAACTCAAGCGCCAGGATCTGGGCGCCCAGTCGGTGCCCGCTGCGGGCCGTGTGGTGGTGGTGCAGCGCAATGGCAACATGGCCGTGGACTGCACCGATGACGTGCACCCCGAGGTGGCACACATGGCAGCATTGGCAGCCAAGGTGGTAGGACTGGACATTGCAGGCATCGACCTGGTGGCCCAGGACATCAGCAAGCCCCTGCAGGCGCAGGGAGGTGCCATTGTCGAGGTGAATGCCGGCCCCGGCCTGCTGATGCACCTCAAGCCCGCCGTCGGCGCGCCGCGCCCCGTGGGGCAGGCCATCGTGGAGCACCTGTTCCCCGCCGAAGAACATGACGATGCCGACCAGCCCGTCGGCCGCATCCCCGTGGTGGGCGTGGCGGGCACGCAGAACACCCCCCTGATTGCGCGCCTGGTGGCCTGGCTGCTGCACCTGAGCGGCAAACACACCGGGCTGGCCTGCCGCGAAGGCCTGTTCCTGGACCGCCGCCGCGTGGACGCTGCCGACAGCGCACACTGGGAACCCGCACACCGCCTGCTGATGAACAAGATGGTGCAGGCCGCCGTGATCGAGAACGACGCCCGCGTGATCCTGCGCGACGGCCTGGCCTACGACCGCTGCCAGGTGGGCGTGGTCACCGACATGCTGGGTGTGGAAGGCCTGGCCGAATTCGACGTGCACGAGCAGGAACAAATGACCAAGGTGCTGCGCACCCAGGTCGATGTGGTGCTGCCCAGCGGCGCCGCCGTGCTGCATGCGGCCCATGCCCAGGTGGCCGAACTGGCCCCGCTGTGCGACGGTGCCGTGGTGCTGTACGCGCAGGACGCCGGGCTGGACGCCATTGCCCAGCACCGCGCCCAGGAACAGGGCCGCGCCGTGTTCATCAAGGGCGGCCGCGTGGTGCTGGCCACGGGTGGCAGCGAACAGGCCATCGCCCCCTTGAGCGCACTGTGCTTTGCCCGCAGCGCCACACCGCCCGACACCGATGCCCTGCTGGCCGCCATTGGCGCTGCCTGGGCACTGGACATTGCCCCGGACCTCATCGTCGCAGGCATCAAGACCTTCGAACCCGATCACGCTGCCGCCCAGGCGCTTTGAAGCGCACGCTCCCCAACCCTCGGCAGAACAAGGAAGTACCCCATGGATGTCACCCGCATCAGGGCCCTGCGCGGGCCCAATCTCTGGAGCCGCCACCTGGCCATCGAGGCCGTGGTTTCCTGCACCACGCAGGAATGCACCATGTCGCGCATCAACGGCTTCGAGGCCCGGCTGCGTGCGCTGTTTCCCGCCATTGGCGTGCTGCAGCCCCAGGGCGGTGAAACCGATCTTTCGCTCGCCCATGTGCTGCAGACCGCCACCCTGGCGCTGCAGGCCCAGGCGGGCTGCCCGGTGAGCTTTGCGCGCACCACGCCCACCGTGGACGCAGGGGTGTTCCTCGTTGTCGTGGAATACACCGAAGAAGAAGTCGGCCGCCAGGCCTTCCAGTACGCACGGCAACTGGTGCAGGCGGCACTTGATGGCAGCCCCTTCGACGCCGAAGCCGCCATCACCCACCTGCGCGACCTGGACGAGGACGTGCGCCTGGGCCCCAGCACGGGTGCCATCGTCCAGGCTGCCGTGGACCGGGGCATCCCCTACCGCCGCCTGACCCAGGGCAGCCTGGTGCAGCTGGGCTGGGGCTCCAAGCAGCGGCGCATCCAGGCCGCCGAGATCGACTCCACCAGCGCCGTGGCCGAATCCATCGGCCAGGACAAGGACCTGACCAAGCGCCTGCTGCACGCCGCCGGTGTGCCCGTGCCGCTGGGCCAGCCCGTTGAGACCGTGGACGAGGCCTGGGCCGTGGCCCAGAAGGTGGGCCTGCCCGTGGTCGTCAAACCCCAGGACGGCAACCAGGGCAAGGGCGTGACGGTCAACATCACCGACCGCGCCCAGCTCGAAGAAGCCTACAAGAACGCCGCCGACTACGGCACCGTGATGGTCGAGCGCTTCCTGCCCGGCCAGGACTTCCGCCTGCTCGTGGTGGGCGACCAGCTCGTGGCCGCCGCACGGCGCGAGCCGCCCCAGGTGCTGGGCGACGGCGAACACACGGTGCGCGAGCTGGTGGACATCGTCAACCAGGATCCGCGCCGCGGTGCAGGCCACGGCACGGCGCTGACCAAGATCCGCCTGGACGACATCGCCATTGCCCGCCTGGCGCTGCAAAACCTCACGCCCGACGCCGTGCCCGAGAAGGGCCGCCGTGTGGTGCTGCGCAACAACGCCAACCTGTCCACCGGCGGCACCGCCACCGACGTGACCGATGACGTGCACCCCGAAGTGGCTGCGCGCGCCGTAGCCGCCGCCCAGATGGTGGGCCTGCACATCTGCGGCGTGGACATGGTGGCCGAGACCGTGCTGCGCCCGCTCGAAGAACAAGGCGGCGGCTTTGTCGAGGTGAACGCCGCCCCCGGCCTGCGCATGCACCTGGCGCCCAGCTACGGCAAGCCCCGCGCCATCGGCCAGGCCATCGTGGATCGGCTCTACGCCCATGGGCAGGACGGCCGCATTCCCGTGGTCGCCGTCACCGGCACCAACGGCAAGACGACCACGGCGCGCCTGATCGCCCACCTGTTCTCGGCCCAGGGCCTGCGCGTGGGCATGACCAACACCGACGGCGTATACGTCAACGGCCGCCAGATCGACAGCGGCGACTGCAGCGGCCCCAAGAGCGCGCGCAACGTGCTGCTGCACCCCGAGGTGGACGCCGCCGTGTTTGAAACGGCGCGCGGCGGCATCCTGCGCGAAGGCCTGGGCTTTGACCGCTGCCAGGTGGCCGTGGTCACCAACATTGGCGAAGGCGACCACCTGGGCCTGAACTACATCACCACGGTGGACGACCTGGCCGTGCTCAAGCGCGTGATCGTGCAGAACGTGGCCCCTACGGGCTACGCCGTGCTCAACGCCATGGATCCCATCGTCGCGGCCATGGCCAGCGTGTGTCCGGGCAAGGTCATCTACTTTGCCAGCGACCGGCTGCACCCGGTCATGGTCACCCACCGGGCCCAGGGGCACCGCACGGTGTATGTCGATGGCGACTCCATCGTGGCCGCCGAAGGCTCCTGGCGCGAAACCATCCACCTGCGCGACGTGCCGATCACGCGAGGCGGAAAAATCCTGTTCCAGGTCGAGAACGTCATGGCCGCCGTGGCTGCCGCCTGGGGCGCAGGCCTGCCCTGGCAGACCATCCGCCGCGGGCTGTCGGGCTTTGTCAACGACAGCGACAACGCCCCCGGCCGCTTCAACCTGATGGACTACCACGGCGCCACCGTGATTGCCGACTACGGCCACAACCCCGACGCCATGCGCGCCCTGGTGCAGGCCGTGAATGCCCTGCCCGGCCAGCGCCGCAGCGTGGTCATCAGCGGTGCGGGCGACCGGCGCGACGAGGACATCCGCGTGCAAACCGTGATCCTGGGCGCCGCGTTCGACGACGTGATCCTGTACCAGGACGCCGCCCAGCGCGGCCGTGCCGATGGCGAAGTCATCGGCCTGCTGCGCGAAGGCCTGGCGGGCGCCACACGCACCCAGCATGTGGAGGAAATCCGGGGCGAATTCCTGGCCATAGACACCGCCCTGGCGCACCTGCAACCCGGCGACCTGTGCCTGGTACTGGTCGATCAGGTGGAAGAAGCCCTGGCACACCTCGCACAGCGCTGCGCAGAACCCCGGCTGGGCGCATGATGCGCAGCGCCCTGGCCCTCCCCGCCCTGCTGCTGGCCCTGGCGGCACAGGCGGCCTCGGGTGAAAGAATCGGCACCGTGGACACCGCCTTCCAGTGGATAGGGCGGGATCACGACATCCTGGTCGAGGCTTACGACGACCCTGCCGTGCAGGGCGTGACCTGCTACGTCTCGCGTGCCCGCAAAGGCGGCCTCAAGGGCACGCTGGGCCTGGCGGAAGACCGCGCCGAGGCATCCATCGCCTGCCGGCAGGTCGGCCCGATCAGCTTTGCCGAACCGCTCAAAAAACAGGAAGAAGTGTTCAGCGAACGCATGTCCATCCTGTTCAAGCGCCTGCGCATCGTGCGCATGGTGGATACCAAACGCAACGTGCTGGTGTACCTGACCTACTCCGACAAGCTCATCGACGGCTCGCCGCAAAACAGCGTCACCGCCGTGCCGGTGGAGCGCAGCCTGCCGATTCCGGTCAAGCCCTGAAGTATCGAACCAGATTAGGGCGTGTCATCATTCAATTCCCCCACGCGAAAGCCAGCCAGGCCGTGCAGTGCTAGGCGCCCTGAGTGCCGTGCAGCCCCGCTGCACAAGCGAAGGGCAACGACGCAATGCGCGGCCTGGCTGGCTTTCCCTTCGGG